>NZ_JBFBHF010000002.1:0-834038 GCF_040701795.1 Microbacterium sp. NPDC089190
GCCGAACGGCAGAACCCCAACTGTAAACCAGAGAACCGAAACTCTCAAGAACAGATGTTGGGGGTGGTTCGCTACTTGAGGGGCTGCGGGGCCTTCCGGCCGCTCCGCTCTCCCCTGTGGGGCGAACAAGTAATAAGTTACGCCCGAACGACCACCCCGTCGAATCGAGCACACACCCCGGGCGTGTCGCGATCGTGATGCCGCGGAAACAGGCCCGAAACGCGGGATGGCCCGGCCGACGCGTCGTCGACCGGGCCATCCGGGAATCCCTCGGCGGACCGTGACCGTTCAGGCGTTCGCGGCCTCGGCGCTCTTCTGCGCCGGAGCGGGCCGGAGCGCATCGAGCAGCTGCCGCACCCAGGCGATGAGGTTCGCGTCGTCGGCATCCTGAGGAAGGGGGACGACCATGGCATCCCCTCCCGCCACCAGCTTCGCCTTCGGGTAGAGGCGCTGGAGACGCACGCGCATGGAGTCGGGGAGGTCGGCGGGGGCGATACGCAGGTTGGACCCCATCGCCACGACGTCGGCGAGTCCGGCCTGGGCGGCACGGCGACGAAGACGCGCCACGGCGACGAGACCCTCGACCTCCGCCGGGGGCTCACCGTAGCGGTCGCGGAGCTCTTCGACGACGAGGTCGATGGCATCGTCCTTCGCCGTGGCGGATGCCGCGGCCGACAGCTTCTGGTAAGCCTCGAGGCGCAGCCGCTCGCTGTCGATGTAGAACTCGGGCAGACGCGCATCGACCGGCAGCTCGAGGCGCAGCTCGGTCGGGCCGTCGACGTCTTCACCGCGGAATGTCGACACCGCCTCGCCGATCATGCGCAGGTACAGGTCGAACCCGACGCCGGCGATGTGGCCCGCCTGCTCCGCTCCCAGCAGGTTGCCGGCTCCGCGCAGCTCGAGGTCTTTCAACGCCACCTGCATTCCGGAACCGAGGTCGTTGTTGACCGCGATGGTCTCGAGGCGGTCGGCCGCGGTCTCGGACAGTGGCTTCATGTCGTCGTAGAGGAAGTACGCGTAGGCCCGGTCGCGGCCGCGCCCCACACGCCCGCGCAGCTGGTGCAGCTGCGACAGGCCGTACTTGTCGGCACGGTCGATGATGATCGTGTTCGCGTTCGAGATGTCGAGACCGGTCTCGATGATCGTGGTCGACACGAGCACGTCGGCCCGGCGCTCCCAGAAGTCGTCGACGACCTGCTCGAGGGCGTGCTCACCCATCTGCCCGTGGGCGACGACGATGCGCGCCTCGGGTACGAGCTCGGCGAGGTGCGCGGCGACCCGCTGGATCGACGACACGCGGTTGTGCACGTAGAACACCTGGCCTTCGCGCAGCAGTTCACGGCGGATGGCCGCGGCGATCTGCTTGTCGTTGCGCGGGCCTACATACGACAGGATCGGATGCCGGTCCTCCGGCGGGGTGGCCAGGGTCGACATCTCGCGAATCCCGGTGACCGCCATCTCGAGCGTGCGCGGAATGGGTGTCGCGCTCATCGCCAGGATGTCGACGTTGGTCTTCAGCTTCTTCAGTTGGTCCTTGTGCTCGACGCCGAAGCGCTGCTCCTCATCGATGATCATGAGCCCGAGGTCCTTGAAGACGACCTTCTCGGTGAGGATGCGGTGCGTTCCGATGACCATGTCGACCGTGCCGTCGGTGAGGCCCGCGAGCGTCGCTTTCGCCTCTTTGTCGGTCTGGAAACGAGAGAGCGGGCGAACGGTGACGGGGAACCCGGCGAAGCGCTCGGCGAACGTCTCGAGGTGCTGCTTGACGAGCAGGGTCGTCGGCACGAGCATCGCGACCTGTTTGCCGTCCTGGATGGCCTTGAACGCGGCGCGCACCGCGACCTCGGTCTTGCCGAAGCCCACGTCGCCGGAGAGCAGGCGATCCATCGGGATCGGCTTCTCCATGTCGGCCTTGATCTCGTCGATCGTCTGCAGCTGATCCTGCGTCTCGGCGAAGGGGAACGCCTCCTCCAGCTCGCGCTGCCACGGCGTGTCGGGCCCGAAGGCGTAGCCCTTGGACGCCATACGCGCCGAGTACAGCTTCACCAGCTCGACCGCGATGTCGCGCACGGCCTTGCGGGCACGGCCCTTGGCGGCCGCCCAGTCGCTGCCGCCCATCTTCGACAGCGTCGGCGCCTCGCCGCCGACGTACTTCGACAGCAGGTCGAGCTGGTCGGTGGGGACGAACAGCTTGTCGCCGGGATAGCCGCGCTTGGCCGGCGCATACTCCAGGACGAGGTACTCCTTCGTCGTCTTCACCGCGTTGCGGCCTCCGCTGGAGACCTCGCGCTGCGTCAGCTCGAGGAACTTGCCGATGCCGTGCGTGGCGTGCACGACGACGTCGCCGGGCTTGAGCTGCAGAGGATCGACGACGTTGCGCCGACGGGATGCGAGCTTCTTCGCGCCGCGGTTGTCGGAACCCACCGACCGGCCGTAGAACTCGGTCTCGGTGATCACGGCGAACCGCGCCTCGACGAGCTGGAAGCCCCGTTCCATCGGCGCGCACACGACGTGGGCCACCCCGGGCTCGGGCGGGAGGCGCAGATCGTCGACCCGTCGGGCCGCGATGCCGCGCTCCGCGAGGACGTCTCGGGCGCGATCCACCATCCCCGGTCCGGATGCCGTGACCACGACGGACCAGCCGTCGGCGAGCAGCTGACCGACGTGCGCGGTGGCGCCCTCGACGTTGCCCTGGAACGACGGCACCGCGTCGGCCTTGACGCGCTGAGCGGAGTCGTCGCCGATCACGAGGCCCTCGTCCTCGGCATCCGCCGCTCCGGAATCGAAAGCGCTGAGCTGCCACCACACGCCTCCGCGGCCGCTCGCGCGCTCGTGCAGGTCGTCGAGCGTCACGAAGTCGCCGGAGTCGAGATCGACGGGGGTGTCGGCCCCCGCGGTCGCCGCCGACCAGGCGGCCTCGAGGAACTCGCGGTTGGTGTCGCCGAGGGTCGTCGCGCGGGCGAGAGAACGCTCGGGATCGACGAGGGCGACGGCGCTGCCGCCCGGCAGGTAGTCGACGAGGGTGACGAGATCGTCGACGAGCACGGGGATGAGGGACTCCATGCCCTCGGCGGGAATTCCCTCGGCCATCTTCTCCAGGAGCTGACGCAGGCCCGGGTACCCGTCGCGCAGCGCGGCCGCTCGGGCGCGCACCTCCGAGGTGAGGAGGAGTTCGCGGCTGGGGACGAGCGTGACCTCGGTGACCTCGCCGGGCAGCGATCGCTGGTCGGCGACCGAGAAGGCGCGGATCTGATCGACCTCATCGCCGAAGAACTCCACGCGATAGGGGTGGTCGGCCACCGGAGGGAAGACGTCGAGGATGCCGCCGCGCACGGCGAACTCGCCGCGCCGGGACACCATGTCGACCCGGTGGTACGCCAATTCGACGAGGCGGGTGGTCACGCTCTCGAGCTCGTGCCCGCGTCCGCCGACCACGAGTTCGACGGGCTCGACGTCGCCGAGCCCGGGCGCGAGGGGCTGGAGGGCGCTGCGGACGGACGCGGTGACGACCAAGGGCGACTCGCCGTTCCACGCGGCGATGCGCCGGAGGACGTCGAGGCGGCGCCCGACCGTCTCGGGGCTGGGGCTCAACCGCTCGTGCGGAAGCGTCTCCCAGGCGGGGAAGTGCAGCACCTGGGCGCCGGGGAGCACGGCATCCAGTGCCGGACCGAGCGACTCGGCCCGACGACCCGTCGGCGCGATCACCAGAACGGCGCCCGGGTCGCCTGAGGCGCGACGACGCTCGATCAGGCCCGCGATGACGGGCGCGTCGAGGCCGTCGACGAGGGAGAGAGACAGGTCGGCGGAGGCCGCGGACGCGGCCTCGCGGTACGACTCAGCCTGCTCGAGGGCGCGGACGATCCCGGGAACTGTCACTCGGGAAAGTCTACGCGGGGCCACCGACACCGGGCGGGGCTGGACGAACACGGGCACGGTCATTCGTGCGATGTCGACCGGTGATGTCGACGGGTGCAGCCACCTCCGGGTGAAGCGAAGCCACCCGGGACGGGGCTCGACGGGCTGAGCCACCCCGGAGGGAGGGTCCTGCGTAGAGTGGCGGCATGTCCTCCCCCAGCGCTCCGGACGGACCGGTCTTCACAGCGCCCCACGTCGCGCCGCCGGTCGGGACCCTGCTCGCTCCCGTGCCGACGAAGCGCCGCGGGCGGCCGCTGGGAACGTGGGCTCTGCTGCTGGCGCTGATCGCGGGGGTGCTGGCATCCGCCGTCGCCGGATTCGTCGCGTTCCGCATCGCGCGGGGTGCCGGGCCCGGTCTCCTCGCCGCCGGCCCCTCGACCATCGATCTCCGGGTGCTCTCACCCGTCCGCGATCTGGTGCTGGTCGGCGAGATCACCTTCTGGACGGCGACGGTCATCGGCGTCGCCGCGGTCGCGATGGGCATCGTGGCGACGGTGCGCGGCTCCGCACGCGGGGCGGGCATTGCGGCGATCGTGATCGGCGTGCTCGGACCTGTGCTCTTCGGGATCTTCGTCGCCCTCGCGCTCGTCGGCGGGATCGCGACCTTGCCGGGTGGAACCGGCGTCGCGGTCTGACCCCGCTACCGGTCGGCGCGCCCGCCGTCCACCCGGTGAGCGGCGACGGCGGATTTCCTAGGCTGGGGTCCGGGCAACGGCCCGTCGACCCATCCGAGGAGGATCCCGTGAGCAGCACCACTCCCCCGCCCTACGATCGCGCGAACGCCTACCCCGACGCCGGCCGGGCGCCCTCGGCACCGGTGTACGACGGCGGTCGGCGATCGACGACCCTCGGGCTGATCGCGTTCCTCGCCGCGGCCGCGGGCGTCGTCGTGGGCATCATCCTCGCCGTCATCGCCGGCGTGCAGGCCGGCGGGTTGCAGCAGTACGCCGGGCTGGACGGTCAGAACGACCCGACGACCTTCCCGCCGGACGCCTCGCAGAAGGCCATCGCCGCCAGTGTGCTCGGCATCGCCGCGTTCGCCGTCTACGGGATCTTCGCGCTCTGGGGATTCATCCAGGGCATCGTCGCCGCGGTCAAGAACCGCGGGCGCGGATGGGGCTTCGCCGCCGTCGCCATCTCGGTCCTCGGCGGCATCGCCGTCATCGTCGCGTTCGTGAGCGGCATCGGGATCGGCGTCGGCTCCGGCATGTGACCCCCTCACCGCCACGACGGCCCCGGTCCTCACGGACCGGGGCCGTCGTGCGTACGGGGCGTCGGCTCAGCGCCGCTCAGGCGCGCGGGGCGTGGAATCGCTGCTGCGCGGCGACGAGTCCCTCCTCGACCAGGAGCTCCACGGCATCCGCGGCATCCGAGACGAGGATCGGCAGCGTCGTGCGCTCGGTGGCGCCGAAGGGGTCGAGCACCCAGTCGGCAGGATCCTGGCGACCCGCCGGTCGGCCGATGCCCACCCGCACACGCGGGAAGTCCGCCGTGCCGAGCGCCTTCGCGACGTCGCGGACGCCGTTGTGCCCGCCGTGACCGCCGCCGGTCTTGAGCTTGAGCGTGTCGAAGGGGATGTCGAGCTCATCGTGGACGACGACGACGCGATCGGGGTCGATGCCGTAGAAACGCGCGAGACCCGCCGCGGGGCCGCCCGAGACGTTCATGAAGCTGTTCGGCTTGGCGAGGATGAGCTTCGCCGCGCCCGGGCGCACCCAGGTCTCGGCCACGCGCGCGTTCGCCTTGTGCGCACGGAACGCCTCACGCCGGCGGGCGGCGAGCTCGTCGACGACCATCTGGCCGATGTTGTGGCGCGTGGCCTCGTATCGCGGTCCGGGGTTGCCGAGACCGATGATGAGCCAGGTGTCAGCCATGGCATCCATCCTTCCGGATCCGCGCGCGGACCCCGTGGAAACGACCGAGGGGACGCGAATCCGCGTCCCCTCGTCGTGTGCGGGTCTCGGAGGACCCGCGCAGGATCAGTTCTCGTCGCCCTCTTCGGCGGCCGTCTCGGCCTCCTCCGACTGCTCCTCGGCGACCTCGGCGTCGGCCTCGGCGATCTCCTCGTCGGCGGCGATGGTGTCGAGCGGAACCGAGACGCCCACGACGAGGGTCTCGGGCTCGGTGACCAGCGAGGCGCCGGCGGGGAGCGTCAGGTCGGCGGCGGTGATCTGGGTGCCGTCCTCGGCGCCCTCGACGTCGACCTCGATGTTCTGCGGGATGTGGGTGGCCTCGACCTCGAGCGACACCGAGGTGGCGTCGAGCATCGCGATGGTGCCGGGGAAGGGCTCACCGGTGACGACGACGGGCACGTCGACCTGGACCTTCTCGCCCTTCTTCACGACGATGAGGTCGATGTGCTCGATGATCTGACGCACGGGGTCCTTCTGCACATCCTTCACCAGGACGAGCTGGCTCTTGCCCGCGATGTCGAGGTCGAGCAGCGCGTTGGCGCGACGGATGAGCAGCGCGGTCTGGTGACCGGGCAGCGCGACGTGCTGGGGCTCGGTGCCGTGACCGTAGATGACGGCCGGGATCTTGCCCGCGGCGCGGAGGCGACGGGCGAAGCCCTTGCCGAAGTTCTCGCGGAGCTCCGCGACGACCTTGTTGTCTTCCGACATGTTGTTCTCCTCGCGGGCTCATGTCCCGCAGCTTGTGAGCGGACGGTGTCCGCACCTGTGTGGTCTGGATTCGACTCGAACGCGAGCGCGTGAGGAAAGCCGGGAGCCTGCATCACCGCGTCGATCACGGATGCCGGGTGCTCCCTGCGGGCGCACAGCGATGGCATCCCTCGCCGAAGTACCCCGGAAGTCTACCAGCGACGGCCCGCGCTCTCGACCCCCGCGATGCGGGGGCGGACAGGAGCACGCGACGGCGACGGTAGGATCGAGGGGCCACACCGACCCGGAGGATCATCATGGACAGCGGCTTCTTCTCTCACGTCGTGATCTGGGTCGTCGGCGGCCTGGCCGCGATCGGCGGCGTCGCCGCGATCGGCGCGCTCTTCTCGCTCGGCCGCAACGCCTCGTACAAGAAGCACTGACGCCCACACGGGCTGCTCCTCGAGCCCCGGTCTCGCGTCGAGGTGTCCGCGCGGGGGTCGTCCCCGGCGCGCGCCCCGGCTTCTTCCGACGGATTCGACGCGCCGAGCCCGTAGACCATCGTCGCCGCGACCTGACGGCGTCCGCGCGCGCATTCACGACGCATCCCGGCCGGCCCGGGCCCATCGGACGCTCGAACGCCCCGGTCACCGTCCTCTCGGGCGGCGACCGGGGCGTTCTCGTCGGTCAGAGCGCGAAGACGACCTTGCCCGAGCGCTGCGAGTCGCGCGCCGTGGCGAAGGCCTCCTCGGCATCCGTCACCGCGAACTCGTGCGTGAGCGCGCTCTCGATACCGGGGGTGGACGCGAGCAGCTGCACCGCGCGGTCGATCTCGTCGAGGAATCGGAACGCGCCGAGGTAGCGGACCTCCTTCGAGATGAAGGGGGCGAGGTTCACCGGGCGCGGGTCATCCGGCAGCATGCCGACCTGCACGACGGTGCCTCCGGGGCGTACGGCCTTCAGCGCCGTCGAGATGGAGACGGGCACGCCCGAGCATTCGAGCACCACGGCGTACGCGTTCGGCTCGACCTGCTCGCTCGACACGTCGATGGTCGCCGCAGCGCCCAGGTCCGCGGCGCGCTCGAGGGGCCCGGTCAACACGTCCGTCGCCGTGACGCGCGCCCCGGCGGCCGCCGCGGCGGCCACGGCCATCAGGCCGATGGGTCCCGAGCCGGTGACGAGGACCTCGAGTCCCGCGACGTCTCCCGCCTTGCCGAGCGCGTGCAGCGCCACGGCCAGAGGCTCGGCCAGCACCGCCCGGCGCACCGGCAGCTCCTCCGGCAGCACGCGCACCATGTCGGCCTCGACGATCAGGTACTCGGATGCCGCGCCCTGGGTGTGCGGCCATGCCGAGGCGCTGCCCAGGTACGACCCGCCCGGCCACAGGTGCGGGGCGTTCTCGATGCCCTCTCGCGGCGTGCCGAAGCGGGCGGGGTGCACGGTGACCGGCGTCCCCTCCGCCAGAACACCGGAGGGATCGAGGTCGACCCGCCCGGAGAGCTCGTGCCCCGGAACCAACGGCTCGCGCACGACGAAGGCGCCGTTGGCCCCCTCGTAGTAGTAGTGCAGGTCGGATCCGCAGATGCCGACGTATTCCACGCGAAGGCGCACCTGCCCCTCCCCGGGCTCGGGAACGGCGACGTCCTGCACCTGCGCGGTGAGCGCCTTCTCGATCAGCAGCGACTTCATCGGTCTCCCTCTCCGCGGTCAGACGACCGCCGTCATCCCGCCGTCGACGAAGATGTTCTGCCCCGAGACGAAGCTCGACGCGTCGGACGCGAGGAACAGCAGAGCCCCGCGAAGCTCGTCGAAGTCGCCCCATCGGGCGGCGGGCGTGCGCTGGGTCAACCAGCGCGTGAACTCGGGATCGTCGACCAGGGCGCGGTTCATCTCCGTCGCGAAGTACCCCGGACTCAGGGCGTTCACCTGGATGCCGAACCGCGCGAGGTCGGCGGCCATGCCGGCCGTGAGCTGCGCGACGCCGCCCTTCGTGGCCGAGTACGGCGCGATCGTCTGCCGCGCCAGGCGCGATTGCACCGACGCGACGTTGACGACCTTGCCCGATCCGCGCGCGACCATCGCGGGGGTGACGAACCGCGAGACGTAGAAGACGCCCGAGAGGTTCGCCGCGACGATGTCGTCCCAGTCGGCGACCGCGAACTCGTGGATCGGCGCCCGGCGCTGCACGCCGGCGTTGTTGACGAGGATGTCGGGAACCCCGACCTCCTCGAGCAGGCCGGTCACGCCCGTCTCGACCGCGGTGGCATCGGTGACGTCGAACACCACCGCGTGGGCGGGGCGCCCCGACAGCTCCTCGGCCTCGGCGCGGGTCCGCTCCACGGCATCCTCGTCACGACCGTGCACGATGACGCGGGCGCCGCCGCGGGCGAGGGTGAGGGCCAGCGCGCGGCCGAGGCCCCGCGATGAGCCGGTGACGAGCGCGAGTCGGTCGGAGACGTCGAACAGGTCGGCGTTCGAGCCGGTCACAGCAGCGCGCCGATGCCGAAGACGAGGAGCGCCGCGAGGAAGCCGAGCACCGACTCGATGGCCTGCTGCACCGTCCACGTCTTCAGGGTGGTCTTGACGTCCATACCCATCAGGCGTCCGACCAGCCAGAAGCCGGAGTCGTTGACGTGACCGGCGAACACGGAGCCGGCGGCCGTGGCGAGGGTGATGGCGACCACCTGCAGCGGCGAGAAGTCGCCCGCCATGACGGCCGGGGCCGCCAGGCCCGCGGCGGTGACGAGGGCGACGGTCGCCGAGCCCTGCGCGAGACGGAGGATGACGGCGATGACGTAAGCGGCGACGATGACCGGCAGACCGAGGTCGCCCAGGCTGTCGGCCAGCGCGTCGCCGATGCCCGAGGCGCGCAGGACGGCACCGAACATGCCACCGGCGCCGGTGATGAGGATGACCGAGCACACCGGTCCGAGCGCCGAGTCGACGACCTTCTCGAGGGCGGTGCCGTTCTCGCCGCGGCGGAAGCCGAAGACGACGGTCGCGACGAGCACGGTGATGAGCAGCGCGACGGGCGAGTTGCCGAGCAGGATGAGCACCTGGACGACCGTGTTGTCCGTCGGCACGACACCGGCGGCGCCCAGGGTGGTCAGACCCGTGTTGAGGAAGATGAGCAGCATCGGCAGCAACAGGACGGCGATGACCGTGAGCGGCTTGGGCGGGTTGGCCGGCTGATCGGCGTCGACGTCGCCGAAGAGGGCGGGCACGGGCAGCACGATGCGGCGCGCGATGAACTTGCCCCACAGGTAGCCCGAGAGGTACCAGATCGGGAACGCGATGATCAGGCCGACGATGAGCACGAGGCCGAGGTTCGCGCCGTAGAGGCCGCTCGCCGTGACCGGGCCCGGGTGCGGCGGCAGGAAGACGTGCATGACCGAGAAGGCGGCGGCCGCCGGCAGGCCGAACAGCAGCACGTTGTTGCCCGAGACGCGACGCGCGATGGCGAAGATGATGGGCAGCATCATGACGAGCCCGGCGTCGAAGAACATCGGGAAGCCGAGGATGAGCGAGACGATGCCGAGGGCGAAGGGCGCCCGCTTCTCGCCGAAGATGCGCACGAAGGTCTCGGCGAGCGACTGGGCGCCGCCGGAGTGCTCGATGAGCCTGCCGAGCATCGCGCCGAGGGCGACCAGGAGCGCGACCGTTCCGAGCGTTCCTCCGAACCCTCCGGTCAAGGTGGTCACGATGGTCGACACCGGGATGCCGGCGACGAACGCCGTCACCAGCGACACGATGATGAGCGCGAGGAACGCGTGCACCTTCAGCCAGATGATGAGCACCAGGATGAGCGCGATCGCGCCCGCGGCGATGGCGAGCAAGGGCGCCGTGCCGAGTGTTTGGGTCCAGTCGTCCACGAGATCTCCGTTGATTCAGGGGGGCGCGGCATCGGGCAAGCTGTGTGTGACCCGCACCCACGGGTGAGTGAAGGCATTTTCACATAAAGATCGTATCTTTGACAAGATAAGGTCGTATCAAACGACCTGAGGAGGGGTCATGGCCCGCGCATCGCACGGATCGTTGCTGGACGCCTTCGGCATGCGCATCGTCGACGGGGACCTGCCCACGGGCCACGTTCTGACCCTTGCCGCGCTCGAGGCCGAGTACGGCGTCTCGCGCACCGTCGTGCGCGAAGCCGTCCGCGTGCTCGAGGCCATGGGCATGCTCGCTCAGCGTCGTCGCGTCGGCATCACCGTGCGGCCCGCCTCCGACTGGAGCGCTCTGGACACCCGGCTCATCGGCTGGCAGCTCGCCGGCAAGCGCCGCGACCAGCTCATCGCGAACACCACGGAGCTGCGCGCCGCGGTCGAACCCGTCGCCGCGCGACTGAGCGCGCGTCGGGCGACCGACCTGCAACGCGGGGAGATCCTGCGCCTGGCCGAGGAGCTCGAGCGCCTCGGCGCCGCCGGTCTCGGCAACTCGCCCGAGTACCTCGCAGCCGACATCGCCTTCCACGACCTGATCCTCGTCTCCAGCGGCAACCTCATGCTCGCCGCCGCGCGCGCCCCCATCGCCGCCGCGATCGAGGGACGCTCGATGCACGGCCTGACCCCCGGCATCCCGAACCCCGACGCGCTGGACAATCACGTCGCCACCGCCGCCGCCATCGCCCGGGCCGACGCCGACGCGGCGGAGGAGCACACGCGGCTGTACGTCGCCGCCGTGCTCACCGAAGTGCGCCGCTCCATCTGACCCCTTCCCCCGACGAAGAGAGAAGCCATGACCGTCCCCGTCCTCGTATTCATGGGCCCCGCCGGCACCGGCAAGTCCACCGTCGCCGGCATGCTCGCCGGCCGGCTGGGGTGGGACTTCCAGGAGGGCGACGACCTGCACCCCGCGGAGAACGTCTCGAAGATGGCATCCGGTCACGCCCTCACCGACGACGACCGCTGGCCGTGGCTCGACCGGGTCGCCGGATGGATCGACGGTCAGATCTCCGCCGGACGGCCCGGCGTCATCACGTGCTCGGCACTCAAGCGCAGCTACCGCGACGTGCTGCGCCGCGACGACGTGACCTTCGTGCTGCTGATGGGCGACCCGAAGCTCGTGCTCGATCGTCTGCTGCGCCGCCAGGGGCATTACATGCCGCCGTCGCTGTTGACCTCGCAGTTCGAGACGTTGGAGATGCCGGATGCCGACGAGCGGGCGATCCGCGTCGACCTCGACCTGACCCCCGGCGAACAGGTGCAGGAGGTCGTCGACCGCCTCAGCCTCTCCCCCGCCTGAAACACGCGGGAGTCGAGCCGATAAAGTGGCATCGGCAACCCCATGTGCGCCCGAAACCCCTTCTCGCAGCCGATTTACGGAGCAACGAATGACGTCGACCCCCTCCCCGACCGGACCCTCGACCGACCAGGATCAGGCCCCTCACGAGGCCGCACAGGTGCACGAGGGTGCGCCCGGTATCGAAGAGGTGGACCGCCCCACCGCCGAGGCCGACTCGCGCCCCGAGGGCGACGGCGACGGCCGCGCCAACATCGGCGTCGTGGGTCTGGCCGTGATGGGCTCGAACCTCGCCCGCAACCTCGCCAGCCGCGAGGGCAACACGGTCGCGATCTTCAACCGGAGCAAGGACAAGACCGAGCACGTTCTCGAGCAGCACCCCGAGGCGAATTTCGTCGCCTCGTTCTCGTACGAGGACTTCGCCGCGTCGCTGTCGAAGCCCCGCACCGCGATCATCATGGTCAAGGCCGGCCGCCCCACCGACTTCGTCATCGACGAGCTGGTGAAGGTGTTCGAGCCCGGCGACATCATCGTCGACGGCGGCAATGCCCTGTTCACCGACACCATCCGCCGCGAGAAGGCCGTGCGCGAGACCGGCATCAACTTCGTCGGCATGGGCGTCTCGGGCGGCGAAGAGGGCGCGCTGCGCGGCCCCTCGATCATGCCGGGGGGCTCCGACGAGGCCTGGGCCACGCTCGGCCCCATCCTGAAGTCCATCGCCGCGGTCGCCGAGGGCGAGCCGTGCGTCACGCACGTCGGCCACGACGGCGCGGGCCACTTCGTCAAGATGGTGCACAACGGCATCGAGTACGCCGACATGCAGCTCATCGCCGAGGCCTACGACCTCATCCGCCGCGCCACGGGCAAGTCGCCGGCCGAGATCGCCGACGTCTTCGCCGAGTGGAACCGCGGCGAGCTGGAGTCCTACCTCATCGAGATCACCGCCGAGGTGCTGCGCCAGACCGACGCCGACACCGGCAAGCCGCTCGTCGACGTCATCCTCGACCAGGCCGGGGCCAAGGGCACCGGCGCGTGGACCGTTCAGACGGCTCTCGACCTGGGCGTGCCGGTCTCGGGCATCGCCGAGGCGACCTTCGCCCGCTCGCTGTCGAGCCACCCCGAGCAGCGCGAGGTCTCGCGCGAGCTCCCCGGCCCCTCGGGCACCGACGTGCTGTCGGGCGAGGATGCCGACGCGTTCATCGAGCAGGTTCGCCTCGCGTTGTACGCCTCGAAGATCGTGGCCTACTCGCAGGGCTTCGACGAGATCCGCGCCGGCGCCGCGCAGTACGACTGGAACATCGACCTGGGCGCGGTGTCGAAGATCTGGCGCGGCGGCTGCATCATCCGCGCGCAGTTCCTCAACCGCATCGCCGAGGCGTACGACGCCGAGGCCACCCTCCCCGTACTGCTGACCGCCCCGTACTTCGTCGAGGCGCTCGGTCGCGCCCAGGACGCCTGGCGCCACATCGTCTCGCTGTCGGCGGCGAGCGGCATCCCGGCCCCCGCCTTCAGCTCGTCGCTGGCGTACTACGACGGCCTGCGCGCCGAGCGTCTGCCCGCAGCGCTCATCCAGGGTCAGCGCGACTTCTTCGGGGCGCACACCTACCGCCGCATCGACAAGGAGGGCACCTTCCACACCCTCTGGTCGGGCGACCGCACCGAGATCGAGGCGGAAGACACCCACTGACCATCGGTCGGGCGAGGCGGCGACGGGCACTGCTCGTCGCCGCCTCGTGCGTCTACGCCGCAGCGGTGTGGTGGATGACGCTGCGCCCCTCGATCTACGACGACCGGGTGGGCGGCATCCTGCACCGGGTGTTCCGCGCGCTGGCGTCGTGGCCCGGCACGGCGTGGATCACCTTCGACCTGGTGGAGTTCAGCGCGAACGTGCTGCTGTTCGTCCCCCTGGGCGTGCTCGTCGTCGCGTGGCGTCGACGGTGGTGGCAGGGGATCCTCCTCGGCCTGGTGCTGAGCGCCGCGATCGAGATCACTCAGCTGGCGTTCCTGCCGACCCGGGTCGCCGACCCGCGAGACGTCATCGCGAACACGCTCGGGGCGGCCGTCGGCGTGGGGGTCGCGATCGTCCTCAGCCGCCGGATCGTTCGCTCTCAGGAATCCCATAAGCCGCGCCATAGAAAGCTCATAGATAGGGGCGCACAATGAGTTCCATGACCGCGACCGCCGCCGCCCCCGCCTTCACCCGCCCCGACGGGAGCGCGCTGCGCGTGCTCGTCGTCGACGATGAGCAGATGCTCACCGACCTCCTCTCGATGGCTCTGCGCATGGAGGGCTGGGAGGTCAAGACCGCCGGCTCCGGATTCGATGCGCTGTCCGCCGCCCGCGACTTCGAACCGGATGCCATGGTGCTCGACATCATGATGCCCGACCTCGACGGCATGGCCGTGCTGCAGCGCCTGCGCCACTCGGGCAACGACGTGCCCGTGCTGTTCCTCACCGCAAAGGACGCCGTCGCCGACCGCGTCGCCGGTCTCACCGCCGGCGGAGACGACTACGTCACCAAGCCCTTCAGCCTCGAGGAGGTGGTGGCGCGCCTGCGCGGCCTGATGCGGCGGGCCGGGACCGCGCTGACGCGCGACTCCGAGCCCATCCTGCGGGTCGGCGACCTGTCGCTCAACGAGGACAGCCACGAGGTCGTGCGCGGCGACAAGGAGATCGAGCTCACCGCCACCGAGTTCGAGCTGCTGCGCTTCCTGATGCGCAACCAGCGCCGCGTGGTCTCGAAGGCGCAGATCCTCGACCGCGTCTGGAACTACGACTTCGGTGGTCGCTCGAGCGTCGTCGAGCTGTACATCTCGTACCTGCGCAAGAAGATCGACGCCGGCAACGAGCCGCTCATCCACACCGTCCGCGGCGTCGGCTACATGATCAAAGCCCCCCAGTGACCCCGCCTCCGCGGCCGGCTCCCCCGGTCCCCCCACGCGCATCCGCGACCGAGACCCGGTTCCAGCGGCTGCGGCGGCGACCCTGGACGCTTCAGGCGCGCCTCATGACGGCGGTCATCGGCATGGTCGCTTTCATCCTCGTGATGATCGGCATCTCCACCAGCGCGATCCTCAGCGGCGTTCTCTACGTCAACCTGGGGGCGCAGGTCGACGAGGCCGCGGCCTCGATCCAGCCGCGCGCGGCGTTCCAGAGCTCGGCGGAGGAAGTGCTGGCATCCGGGTTCTTCGATCCGGGCACGCTGCTCGTCATGAACTCCCGCGGTACGGGCATCACCGGCGCCGTGGTGGGCGACGAGGGCGCCCGCGCCCTGTCGACGGACGACCTCAGTCGCATCGCCGACAGCCTGCAAGCGGCGGCGGACTCGAACGCTCAGACCGTCGAACTCCCCAATCTCGGCGAGTATCTGGTCCGCACGTTCCAGTCCCCGGGCAGCGACAGCCTCTTCCTCGTCGGTCTGCCCCTCTCGAGCGTCACGAGCACGATCGGAGCGATCCTCACCACCGTCGCCCTCGTCACCACCGGCGGTCTGCTGCTGCTGGGCGCGATCATCGCGATCGTGATCCGCCTCGGTCTGCGTCCGCTCCGTTCGGTCGCCGAGACCGCCACCCGGGTGGCCTCGCTGCGCATGGACCAGGGCGATGTGTCGATCACCGAGCGCGTCCCCGCCGACCAGGTCGACGACCATACCGAGATCGGACAGGTCGGCCTGGCGTTGAACACCCTGCTCGACCGCGTCGACGCCTCGCTGTCGGCCCGCCAGCGCAACGAGGAACTCATGCGCCGGTTCGTCGCCGACGCCAGTCACGAGTTGCGCACCCCCTTGGCATCCATCCGAGGATTCTCGGAACTGTCGCTGCGCGCCATGCGGCAGGCCCAGGATGACGAGAGCCGCCAGCGCACCGCTCTCGCGGTCGAGACCACCGAACAGTCGCTCGAGCGCATCCAGGCGCAGTCGCTGCGCATGACCACCCTCGTCGAGGATCTGCTGCTGCTCGCGCGGCTCGACGAGGGGCAGGAGCTCGTCTACGGATCGGTCGATCTCACGCAGCTCGCGGTCGAGGCGGTCGGAGACGCCCGCCCGGCCGGCCCCGACCACTCGTGGAGCATCGAGGTCCCCGACGAGCCGGTCGAGCTGGCCGGCGACGCGTCACGGCTGCACCAGGTGATCGCGAATCTCCTCGCCAACGCGCGCACCCATACGCCCGCCGGCAGCACCGTGACCGTGTCGGTCGCGCACGAGGGCACCGAGGCCGTGCTGCGCGTCCACGACGACGGCCCCGGCATCGACCCCTCCGTCGCCTCGCAACTGTTCGAGCGCTTCGCCCGCGCCGATCGCTCGCGCGACCGCAAGACCGGCGGCACGGGACTCGGCCTCTCGATCGCGCGCGCGATCGTGGACGCCCACAACGGCACCATCACCGTGCGCAGCGCTCCCGGCGACACGACATTCGAGGTGCGTCTGCCCGCGAAACCGGCCGACCCGGCGTGAGCCGGACGGTCTGAGCCCACCCGGTGCGAGCCGGACGGTCTGGGCGACCGGGTGGGAGCGTTCGGCGCGGGTCGACACGGTCCGCGCTGCGTCGGCCGGCCCGGGCCGTCAGGTGCAGCGGGCGCGCAGCTCGGCGCGGGCCCGTTCGATGTCGCTCGGGACGCTGCCGGGCGGCGCGACGACATCGGGCTCGAGGGGGCCGTCGTAGACGGTGCCCGTGCGGTCGACGTCGTACGAGGTGGTCAACACCAGCCTTGCGCCGTCGCTGAGCTCGCGCACCTCGTTGCCGGTGGTCAACCCCGCCGTGCGCGCGCCGACGCGCACGGTGTCGGCCTGACCCGCGAAGGCGATCGCCACGATCTCGGCGGCGCTTGCGGTGGTCGTCGACGTTAGCAGAGCGACGGGGGCGTCGATCGTGAAGCCGCCCGGCGTCTCGGTGCCGGCGTCTCCGGGGGTCGACACGACGCCGCCGCCCTCGACGCGCGCCCACGCCAGCTCGCCCTCCCGCGAGCGCAGACCCACGACGTCGCCGTCGTCGAGCAGCGGGGCTGCCACGGCGAGCATCGGCCACGCGTTGCCGCCGCCGTTCGTGCGCAGGTCCACGATCCACCCGCACGTGGTGGCGTCCGCCGCCCGCTTCATCGCCGTGAGCCCGGCGGATCGGTACCGCTCCTCGGCCTCCGCGGACTGCCCGTTGAACGACGGCAGCGACACGGTCGAGATTCCCTCGAACGTCGACACCGACGGCACCGGGAACGTCGCGCCCGGCTGATCCACCGACCGCGCTGCAATAGCCTCCGCGGGGGTGAGGAAGAACGAATGGATGCCGCCCGCCGCCACCACCAGTTCGCCGAGACCGGCGTGCGCGTCGCTGATCGTCTCCCGCGCTTTCAGCTCGCCCTCCGCCGCGGTCACGGCATCCTGGAACTCGGCGGTGTCGGCATGGATGCCGTCGCGCATCTCGGCGACGGCGCGGTCGACGTAGGCGGCCACGTCGTCGTCGGCCGCCGTGCACCCCGGCAGGGACAGCGCGCCCAGGAGCGCGACGCCGATGACGACGCGGAGGCGGGACGTCACCGCCCGCCGCCCTCGAACCGCGTCGCACCCGGCGTGAGAGCAGCGCGCACCCGCGCCGCCATCTCGGCGTCGAGCACCTCGTCGACGCGCGAGACGTCGTACCACCCGAGGTCGGTCATCTCGCCGTCGACCGGCGTCGGCTCCCCCGACAGCCACCGGCACGCGAAGACCAGATCGAGGTAGTCGGCACGATCGCCGTTGGCGTAGGTCACGCGCGGGATCTGATGCACCCAGGCGAGGCGGTCGACGCCGATTCCGACACCCGCCTCTTCCAGCGCCTCGCGCGCCGCGGCGTCGGCGGGCTCCTCCCCCGGGTCGACGATGCCCGTGAGGGGAGTCAGCCGGCCGTTGTCGCTGCGGCGCCCCAGCAACACCTCGTCGCCGCGGCGGATGACGGCGGTCACCCCCACGAGGGGGAGCGGAACCGTACCGACGTGTCGACGCAGCTCGAGAACGAAGTCCGGTGTGGGCACCGGCTCACTGTAACCGGTGCTCAGTACCCCGCGAAGGCGTCGGTCGTGAGCGACTTCGCCTTCGCGAGCGCCGGCGCGAGGGCCGCGATCAGCCGCGGCGGACCGGAGACGTACGCCGCGCGCTGCGCGATGTCGGGCACCGCGCGCAGCAGCGCACCGGCATCCACGCGATCCGGCCCCGCCCACGTCCAGCCCGCCGGAAGGTCGCCCGGTTCGTCGCGCGAGAACACCACGACGGGGATGCCGCTGGCCGCGATGTCGTCACGGAAGGCCAGCTCCGCCGCCTCCGACACCACGTACACCAGCACCGCGTCGCGCTCCTGGCCGGTGGCGACGAGGTGGCGCAGCTGCGCGACGAAGGGGGTGACCCCGATGCCGGCCGCGACCATGAGCACCGGGGCGGTCGGACGCGCGGGAAGGACGAAATCGCCCCACACGCCCGTGACCGCGAGAGTGGAGCCGTGCGCGACGGCGGCGAGGGCGCGCTTGTACGACGACTGCGACCCGTCCTTGAAAGCGATGCGCACCTCGGGCAGGTCTTCGGGTGCCGAAGCGATCGAGAACTCACGGCGCGTACCGCGGCGGTCGGGCCGACGGTGCGGCACGTCGAGTTCCAGGTACTGGCCCGGGGCGAACGAGAAGGGACGCGCCGCGCGGAAGGTGAGCTCGCGCACGGTGGGGGTCAGATCGCGCCGCTCCTCGACGCGCAACCGCACGGCCGCACGCAGGCAGAACAGGAACGCCACGAGGTTGCCCACGAGCAGCGCCCGCTCCTGGCCGAGGGTGATCCCCCCGACCGCGAGCGGCCACCCGGCCAGCACGCCCACGACGATGGCGACGAGGAGCTGCTGAGCGCGGCGCGGCGGCAGCGTGAGCGGCTCCGAGAGCATGAACGCCCCGAGGAAGAGGAACGGCGACGAGAAGGCCACCTGCACCAGCACGCTCGGCACGTCGACCGGGAACCCCGCGGAGGTGAACTGAACGGTCGTGCGGACGAACGCGACCGTCATGGCCACGACCCAGAACGTCGCGACGACGGGCAGCTTGTCGGTGCGCAGCAGCAAAAGCACTCCCAGCACCAGAACCGGCGCCGCGAGCCACGGCGAACCCACCCACCACGCCGACGACCCCAGATCGGGCGCCCAGATGCTCACGATCGTCAGAACCGTCGCACCGGCCGCCGCGGGGTTGAAGATGTGGCGCCCCCGCCACGCCAGCACGTACTTCGACGCGGATGCCACGACCCCGGCCAGTACGAGACCCGCGATGCCCAGCGGTTCGACGCTCGGGCGCAGCACGAACAGCAGGATCGCGGCAGTGATGAGCGAGGACTCCAGGCGGCGCGGCATCCGGAGCACGCTCTGCGCGACGAGATCGGTCACCGCGCACGCCGCGACCAGGACGACGGCGCTGACGACGAGCTCGAGCGGCTCCGGCACGACCAGACCGGCGAACGACAGCACGAGCGAGAAGATCGCGAGCAGTCCGAGCGACGACAGGACCAGGCGGTACATCGAGACACGGCCGATGAGACCGCGCACGCGAGTGGAGCCGGCGGTGAGTGTGGTGCTCATGACAGGGGTCCCTTCCGAGGGGTGAAGAGGGTCAGGCAAAGATCTCACCGGAGAAACCGGGCGACCACTCGACCCGGCCGTCGGTGCGCATGCGCACCCACTGCGCATCCCAGGATGCCGCGAGCTCGGGCCCGCCGTCGAAGAACAGCGCCGTCGCCAGGGCGTCGGCGCGCATCGCGGTGTCGGCGAGCGCCCACGTCGCCGCATACGCGCGGACGGGAGCGCCGGTGCGCGCGTCGAGAACGTGATGGAGGCCGTCGCCCCACGCGCGGCGATTGATGGCCGAGGCGCAGAGGGCGGCATCCTCCACCGTGACGACGCCGATCACCCGCGTGGGGTCGTAGGGGTGCTCGAGGCCGACGCGCACGGGGTCCCCGCGAGCGGCGAGGTCTCCGGAGGCGTCGACGATCAGGTCGCCGTCGACGTGCGGGGAGAGGGCCTCGACGACGAGGTCGACGAGACGCCCCTTCCCGAGCGCCCCCACGTCGATCGTGGCGGGACGCGCGAGCCGCAGCCTCCCGTCGGACCACGACAGGTCCCGGCGCCAGTCGGGTGCCGCGACAGGCGCGCCCTGCGGCGCGAGGGAGAGGCGCGCGTCGTAGCCGAGCCGGGCGAGGGCGTCGCCGATCAACGGATTGACGGCACCCCCGGTCGCCCGATCGAGTTCGTCGTAGAGCGAGAGCATGGCATCCGCGTCACCGGGAAGGTCGACGGATGCCGCACGCCCGTCCGCGAGGGCCGACACCACCGAGTCGTCGCGGAAGCGCGACCACTCGCGGTCGAACCGCTCGACGACGGCGGTCACTGCATCGCGGGCGACCGGCGGCACGGTTGCGGCCGAGTCGATCGCCCACGACGTGCCGATCGCGTCGAAGGCCCACGTCGAGCCCGTCGCGGTCGGAGTGCTCATCTCGGTCAGGCCTTCGCCTCGGTCTTGATGGTCTCGACGGCCGTGTTGAAGCCGCCGCTGGTGAGGGAGGATCCGGCGACCTTGCTCACCGAGATCTCGTCGAGCTTCTTGCCGACGACCTCGTCCTGGATGCCGCCGATGAACTCGCTCTGGTACCGCTTGGACTCCGCGGCCTGCGGGTCGCCGGTCACCTCCACGGCCGTGACGGTGTCGCCCGCGATCGTGAGGGTGACGTCGATCGTCTCGACGCTCTCGGGGGTCGCGTACTGCCCCGTGGCCTCGTAGGCGCCGTCGGCGTAGGTGCCCGAGGTCGCGGAGCCGGTGGCGGAGCTCGCGCTCGCGCTGGGGGCGGACGAGGCGGCGGGGGCCGCGGTCGTCTCGGCGGGAGCGGCGGCGTCGGTCGTGCCGCCCGCGCACCCGGCCAGGGTGACGATGCCGGCGACGCCCAGGAGGGCGGTCCCGACGCGGACGGGACGGGGTACGGCTGTGGTGCGGATCATGGAGGGTCCTCCTTCGGTCGTGCCTCGCGGCGCGTGCATGCTCACGGTAGGGACACGACCTTCACGGCTCCCCGGTTCATACCTTTGTGCCGGCTATGAGCGGAGGCGACGCGGGAGGTCTCCGCGCCTGTCGAAGGGACCGGCGCCCAGCAGCGCCTCCTCGAGCCGACAACAGACGGAGGCCCCTGAGCCTGTCGAAGGGATCGGTGGCTTCGACAGGCTCAGCCACCTGACGAGCGTCGGGAAAACGGACGCAGCCACCTCACCCAGCGAGGACCGGTGGCTTCGACAGGCCCAGCCACCTGGCGACCGTGGGAAAACGGGCGCAGCCGCCTCCCGGCGGGGAGGCGGCTGCGTCGCGACAGGCGGGGAGGGCGCTTACGCGTCGCCGCCGAACATGCTCGTGACCGAGCCGTCTTCGAACACCTCGTGGATGGCGCGGGCCAGCAGCGGTGCGATCGGCAGCACCGTCAGGCGATCGAAACGGCGCTCGGCGGACAGCGGAACGGTGTCGGTGACGACGACCTCGTCGATCGCGGCATCCTGAAGCCGTTCCGTGGCGGGATCGCTGAAGATCGCGTGGGTCGCGGCGACGATGACCTTGCGGGCTCCGGACGCCTTGAGCGCCTGCGCGGCCTTCTGGATCGTGCCGCCGGTGTCGATCATGTCGTCGACGAGCAGGCAGGTGCGGCCCTTCACGTCACCGACGATCTCGTGCACCGAGACCTGGTTGGCGACCTTCGGGTCGCGACGCTTGTGGATGATCGCGAGCGGAGCGCCGAGGCTGTCGGACCACGTGTCGGCCACGCGTACACGGCCCATGTCGGGAGAGACGACGGTGAGGGTCTCGCGGTCCTCCCCCGTGAGCCCCTGCTCGAAGTGCTCGAGCAGCACGGGCTTGGCGAAGAGGTGATCGACGGGGCCGTCGAAGAAGCCCTGGATCTGCGCGGCGTGCAGGTCCACGCTCATGATCCGGTCGGCGCCCGCGGTCTTCAGCAGGTCGGCGACGAGACGAGCGCTGATCGGCTCGCGTCCCCGGCCCTTCTTGTCTTGCCGCGAGTACGGGAAGTACGGCGCGACGACGGTGATGCGCTTGGCGGAGGCGCGCTTGAGGGCGTCGAGCATGATGAGCAGCTCCATGAGCCATTCGTTGACCGGCGGTCCGAACGACTGCACGACGAAAACGTCGCATCCTCGGATCGACACCTCGAAGCGGGTGTAGATCTCACCCGAGGCGAAGGTGCGGTGCTCGGTGGGGGCCAGCTCGGTGCCGAGGTGCTCGGCGACCTGCTTCGCCAGTTCGGGATGCGACCGGCCGGAGGCGACGACGAGCCGCTTCTTGGTCTTGGCGACGAGCCCGGGGGCGATGCCGTTGTCGCGGTCGAGGTCTACACGATTCTTCTTACGAGCCATCGGCCGCTTCCTGTTCAGCCCGAGCCCGCGCAGCCACGTCGGCCGCCGCGGTGCCCGGTCGGTTCTTCTCGACCCACCCCTCGATGTTGCGCTGGGGGGACACGCTGAGCGCCAGAGCACCGGCCGGAACGTCCTTGCGGATCACCGCCCCGGCACCCGTCTTGGCACCGGCTCCAATCGTAACCGGCGCCACGAAGACGTTGTGCGATCCGCTGTGCACATCGTCGCCGATGACGGTGCGGTGCTTGGCGATGTCGTCGTAGTTGGCGGTGATCGCGCCGGCGCCGAGGTTGACCCCGCGGCCGATCTCGGTGTCGCCGATGTACGACAGGTGCGGGACCTTGCTGCCCTCTCCGATCGAGGAGTTCTTCACCTCGACGAAGGTGCCGACCTTGCCGTTGACGCCGACGCGGGCGTTCGCGCGGAGATAGGCGAAGGGACCGACGGTTGCGCCCGCCTCGACGACCGCGAGAGTCCCGTCGGTGCGCGTGACCGTGGCACCCTCACCGATCTCGCAGTCCACGAGGCTGGTGTCGGGGCCGATCGTGGCGCCCGAGGCGATGACGGTCGCTCCGCGCACGTGCGTGTTGGGCAGGATCGTCACGTCGGGAGCCAGCGTCGCCGTCACGTCGATCCACGTCGTCGCCGGGTCGACCACCGTGACGCCCTCGAGCTGCCATCTGCGTACCGTCCGGGCGTTGAGGGTGCGTCCGGCTTCCGACAGCTGCACGCGGTCGTTCACGCCGAGGGCGGCCGCCGCATCGGAGGTGACGGATGCCGCGACGCCCAGCTGCGCGTCGCGGAGCAGTCCGATCACGTCGGTGAGGTACTTCTCGCCCTGCGCGTTGGCGGTGCCCACGAGCGCCAGCTGGGCGCGCAGCGGTGCCGCCTGGAAGACGTAGACCCCCACGTTGATCTCGGTGACCGCGGCCTCGTCGGTCGTGGCATCCTTCTGCTCGACGATGCGGCGCACACCGTCGGTCTCGTCGCGCAGGATGCGGCCGTAGCCGAAGGGCTCGTCGACGCGCGCGCTCAGGAGCGTCACGGCCGTTCCGCCGGTGCGGTGGGTCGCGAGCAGCTCGGTGAGGGTGCCGGTCTCGAGCAGCGGCACGTCGGCGCTGAGCACGAGCACGTCGCCCTCGAACCCGTCGAGCGCGTCGAGTGCGGCCTCGACGGCGCGCCCGGTGCCCGGGACCTCGTCCTGATCGACCACGACGACGCCGGGGGCGAGCTCCGACACCGCCTCGGCGACGAGCTCGCGCTCGTGCCGCACGACGACGACGATGCGGGCCGGGTCGAGGGATGCCGCGGTGTCGAGCACGTGTCCGACGAGCGGACGACCGCCCACCGGATGCAGCACCTTGGGAAGACGCGACCGCATGCGGGTGCCCTGACCCGCAGCGAGGACGACGACGGCCAACTCGGTCGGTGATGTCATGCTCCGCCGCCAGGATTCGAACCTGGACCTAACAGCTCCAAAGGCTGTCGTGCTGCCGTTACACCACGGCGGACCGTGCCCGCGGGCACCGGTCAAGTCTGCCAGACGTCGGCCCTCCGCACCCTCCCGACGCCACGACCACGGCGTCCTCTCGCCATAATGAGGGAGTGAGCCGGGACAGCGACGAAGTCGACCGCATCGTCGATGCGTGGATGCGGCAGCGCCCCGATCTCGACTTCTCCCCCCTCGAGGTGCTCTCGCGCGTGGCGCGGCTCTCGCGCCACCTCGACATCGCGCGCAAGGAGGCGTTCCGCCGCAGCGACATCGAGTCGTGGGAGTGGGACGTGCTCTCGGCCCTGCGGCGTGCGGGAGAGCCGTACCAGCTGAGCCCGAAGCAGCTGCTGCAGCAGACGCTGGTGTCGAGCGGCACGATGACCAACCGCATCGACCGCCTCGTTGCCCGCCGTTTCGTGCGGCGCGAGGCCGACCCCGGCGACGGTCGCAGCATCCTGGTGACCCTCACCGATGACGGACGCGTGCGAGTGGACGCCGCGATCACGCGCCTCGTCGACGCCGAGGCTCTGCTGCTGGAGGGTCTGGCGAAGAACGACCGCGAGCGCCTCGCGACACTGCTGCGCAAGCTGAGCCTGGGATTCGACGCATGAGCACCCCCGTCTCCTCCCCCTCTCGATGGGCGCGCGTGCGCGCGTGGTTCGACGTGCGCTTCCGCTCCCCCGCGGCCATCTACGGCCTGATCGTCTTCGCGGCCTTCGTCACGATCGCCGACGACCACGCCGAAACGGTGTGGGAGGTGCTGCTGAGCGCGTCGACCTCGCTCGTGGTCTTCTTCATCGCCCACGTCTTCGCCCACACGCTCACCGAGCACGCCGACCACGGCCTACGCCACGCCACGCGCGAGGGGATGCGCCACGGCGCCGGCATGCTGTACGCCTCTGCGCCCTCGGTGCTGGTGCTGGTGTACGCCGGTCTCACCGGGATGCCGATCGACGACGCGGCCGACCTTTCTATGTGGTCGACGTTCGTCGTGCTCTTCCTGCTCGGCTACAGCGCCTACCGTCGTCGCGGCGCCCGCCTCTTCGGGCGGCTCGTCGGCGGGTTCGCGACCGCGTGTCTCGGGGTCTTCATCGCGATCCTCGAGTACGCGATCCACTGAGGCCCGCGGGTCGCATCCGATCGCCGGGGCGACGACCCGGATGCCGCAGCAGCTCGCGATCCGAAACGGGGCGCGTCGCGGCGCTCGGGCTCAGCCGATCGCCTCGGTGAGCTCGAACCAGCGTCCCTCGAGCTCGTCGCGCTCATCCTCCAAGGCGCTGATGCGCTCCATCTCCTTGCCCAGACCGACGTAGTCCGACTGATCGTGGTCGGCCAGGGCGGCTTTCGCCCTGTCGATCTGCTGCTGCAGCTTCTCGATCTTGCGCTCGGCGGCCGAGGCCTCTTTCTGCGCGGCGCGCAGGTCGGCGCCCTGCAGCCCCGCCGGAGCCACTGACCCACCGGATGCCGCGGGGCGGGAGGGCTCGGCATCCTGGAGCGCCCGCAGGCGCAGGTATTCGTCCACTCCCCCGGGGAGGTGGCGGAGCTTGGCATCCAGGATCGCGTACTGCTGGTCGGTGACGCGCTCGAGGAAGTACCGGTCGTGGGAGACGACGATGAGGGTGCCCGACCACGAGTCGAGCAGGTCCTCCATGGCCGCGAGCATGTCGGTGTCGAGGTCGTTGGTGGGCTCGTCGAGGATCAGCACGTTGGGCTGGTCGAGGATGACCAGCAGCAGCTGCAGGCGCCGCTTCTGCCCACCCGAGAGGTCTTTCACCGGGGTGGACAGCTGGGCGCTCGAGAACCCGAGGCGCTCCAGCAGCTGCCCGGGGGTCAGCTCCTGCGCCTTCGACCCGGTGCCGAAGGCGTAGGTGGTGCGGAGGTTCGAGATGACCACGCGCACCGGGTCGTCCAGGTGCTGGTCGAGTTCGTCCAGGCGCTGGGTCAACGTGGCGACTTTGACGGTCTTCCCGCGCTTCACGCGTCCGCTGGTGGGGTCGAGGGATCCGGTCACCAGGTTCAGCAGCGTCGACTTGCCCGCGCCGTTGACGCCCAGAATGCCGGTGCGCTCCCCCGGCGCGATCCGCCACTCGACGTCCTTCAGCACCGTCTTGTCGCCGAACGCGACGCCCGCGTCGAGCAGGTCGACGACGTCCTTGCCGAGCCGCGCGACCGCGAGCGACTGGAGCGCCACCTTGTCGCGGATCTCGGGGACGTCGGCGATGAGCTCGTTCGCGGTGTCGATGCGGAACTTCGGCTTCGACGTGCGCGCCGGCGCCCCGCGGCGCAGCCACGCGAGCTCCTTGCGCGCGAGGTTCTGACGGCGCTGCTCGATGGATGCCGCCTGGCGGTCGCGCTCGACGCGCTGCAGGATGTACGCCGCGTACCCGCCCTCGAAGGGCTCGACGAGGCGGTCGTGCACCTCCCACGTGGTGTTGCAGATCTCATCGAGGAACCACCGGTCGTGCGTGACGACGAGCAGGCCGCCGGCGCTCGGCGCCCAGCGCTTCTTGAGGTGTCCGGCGAGCCAGGTGATGGCCTCGACGTCGAGGTGGTTGGTGGGCTCGTCGAGGAACAGCACGTCCCAGTCGCCCGAGAGCAGCTTCGCCAGAGCGACGCGACGCCGCTGACCACCGGAGAGCTCGCCGAGTCTGGCATCCCAGGGAAGGTCTCCGAGCAGCCCGGCGATGACGTCTCGCGTGCGGGCGTCGCCGGCCCACTCGTGCTCGGGGCGGTCGCCGACCACCGCGTGGCCGATCGTGTCGTCGTCGTCGAGGGTGTCCTGCTGGTCCAGCACCCCGACCGTCACTCCCCCGCGCACCGTCACGCGCCCGCCGTCGGGTTCGCGGATGCCGGCGAGCATGCCCAGCAGGCTGGACTTGCCGTCGCCGTTGCGGCCGACGATGCCGATGCGGTCGCCCTCGTTCACTCCCAGCGAGACGGAGTCGAACACGACCTTGGTCGGGTATTCCAGGTGCAGGGCTTCGCCCCCGAGCAGATGTGCCATATCCGTCCCAGGCTACGCGGTGCGGTGACCCGCCCGAGCGCCGCGGTCGCGGCATCCTCCCTCCCGCTCACGCGGCAGCGCCGACGCAAGGGCGATTTCGACGCCGTGAGACGGCGACTCGGGCGCAGGATGGCGCCGAGTCGTCAGCGGACTGCTGTCTTGCGGATGCCGCCGACCCGGCCGCGGAAACACGGCGGGGCCGCCCGGCGAACCGGACGGCCCCGCACTGCGGAACGGGCTCAGAAGCCGTTGGCGGCGAGCCACTCCTTGGCGATGTCGGGCGTCGACTCCTGGTCGACGGTCGACTTCACGTTGAGCTCGACGAGGCCCTCGGGGGTGAGCGCCGCGCTGACCTTGTTCAGCACGTCGGACACCTCGGAGGCGACGTTCGAGTTGACGACCGGCACGACGTTCGACGCGAGGAACAGGCCCTTCGGGTCGGTCAGCGTGACGAGGTCGTCGGTCTGGATGCGGGGGTCGGCCGTGTAGACGTTCGCGACCTGGATGGTGCCGGCGACGAGGTCGTCGACCGTGGTCTCACCGGTCGGCGAGAACTGCACGTTCACGCCGTAGGTCGACTGCAGGCCGGTCGGGCCGTAGGGACGCTCGGCGAGCTCGGCGTTTCCACCGAGCGTGACGCCCGAGGTGACCTTGGCCAGATCGGCGATGCTCGTGAGGCCGTTCGCCTGCGCGAAGGCCGCGGTCACGGTGTACGAGTCCTGGTCGGTCGCGTCGGACTGGTCGAGCACCTCGAGGCCCTCGGGAAGCGCCGCCGGCAGCGCCGCGTACACGTCGTCCGCGGTGCGGGCCGTGGTCTCGGCGTCGAAGAACTGCAGGAGGTTGCCGGTGTACTCGGGGAACACCGAGACGGTGCCGTCCTCGAGCAGCGGGATGTATGCGTCGCGCTGGCCGATCTGGAACTGGCGCGTGACCGTCTTGCCGGCGCCCTCGAGGGCCTGGGCGTAGATCTCGGCGATGATCTCGTTCGAGTAGTAGGCCTGCGAGCCGACGACGATGGTGTCGGACGACGCCGACGCGTCGCCGCCGCCGTTGCTCAGCGGGTCGCTCGAGCCGCCACTGCAGCCGGCGAGGGCGATCGAGGCGACAGCGAGGCCGGCGAAGACGCCGAGGCCCTTCCGGGTTCGTGCTGTGAACATGGGTGCTCTCTTTTCTGGTGATGCGGGATTCGGGTGGGTCAGGGGGTCGCGGGCGGCGCGGCGGGGGCGCCGACGGCGATGGCCTCGGCACGGCGCTGACGCGCGGAGCGTCGCTGCGGTTGCGCGGAGCCGGCGGCGCGGATGCCGCGCGGCACGACGAGATGCTGGAGCAGGGCGAACAGGCCGTCGATGACGAGGGCGAGAACGGCCACGAGGATCGCGCCGCCGATGAGGATGTCGAAGCGACGCAGCGGGATGGCGGCGATGATGTACTGCCCGAGACCGCCGAGACCGATGTAGGCGGCGATCGTCACGGTCGCGAGCACCTGCAGTGTCGCGGCGCGGATGCCGCCGACCAGCAGCGGGAGTCCGAGCGGCACCTCGATGCGCCAGAGGATCTGCGATTCGGTCATGCCCATCGATCGGCCGGCGTCGATGACGCGCCGGTCGATCGCCTCGAAGCCGGTGTACGCCCCGGCCAGGAGGGAGGGGATCGCGAGGACGACGAACGAGATGACCGCCGCCTCGGGCTTGTGCAGCACGCCGAGCAGGAGGGTCAGGAGGATGAGCAGTCCGAACGACGGGATCGCACGCGCGGCCCCGGAGATCGCAACGGCGATCTCTCGTCCCTTACCCGTGTGGCCGATGTACCACCCGAGCGGGATCGCGATGACGCCCGCGATGACCACCGCGATGAGGGTGTAGAGCAGCTGTACGCCGATCGCGAGCGGGATGGCATCGAACCCGCGGCCGGGATCGCCGGAGAAGATCCACCCGATGGCATCTCCGAGAAGGTTCACGCGGCCACCGCCGTCCGTGCGCGTCGCGCCGAGGGCACCGCGGCACGACGGGTCCAGGGCATCAGCAGGCGCCCCGCGATCACCAGCACGAGGTCGATGACCAGCGCGAGCACGACGACGGCGACGACCCCGGCGAAGACCTCCGGGATGATCCGGCGCTGCAGTCCGTTGGTGAAGAGGTAGCCGATGTTCTGGATGCCGACCAGGATGCCGACCGTGGCCAGCGCGATCGTGCTCGCCGAGGCGACGCGAAGACCCGCCAGCACCACGGGCCCGGCGAGGGGGAACTCCACCGCGATGAAGCGGCGGAACGAGCCGTAGCCGATGGCTGTGGACGCCTGGCGGACGCCCGCATCCACCGAATCGAGACCGTCGGCGACGGCGCGGACGAGGATGGCGACGGCGTAGATCGCGAGCGCGACGATGAGGTTGGTCTCACTGACGATGCTGTACCAGCCGGTGACCACGGGCACGAGGATGAGCAGCGCGAGCGAGGGGATCGTGTACAGCAGCCCCGTGATCGTGATGACGCCGCTGCGCACCAGACGGTACCGCCAGGCGACCCAGCCGAGGGGGACGCTGATGACGAAGCCGACGACCAGGGCGATCAGACTCTGACGCAGGTGCACCAGCGTCAGCTGCCCGATGAGGTCGAGGTTGTTGCCGACCCAGTTCACGGGCGCGCATCCTCCACGAGGGCGCCCTGCGTGCGGCCCTCGGCATCCACCACGACCGTGCCGGTCGGCGTCTGCTTGAGGTGGAGTGCGCGCTTGCCCTTGACGGCGCCGATGAAGCTCGCCACGAAGTCGCTCGCGGGGTTCTCCACGATCTCGCTCGGCGTGCCGACCTGGGCGATCTTGGCGCCCTTCTCGAGGATGACGACCTGGTCGCCGAGGAGGAAGGCCTCGTCGATGTCGTGAGTGACGAAGACGATCGTCTTGCCGATCTCGCTCTGCAGCCGCAGGAGCTCCTGCTGCAGCTCGTCGCGCACGATCGGGTCGACGGCGCCGAACGGCTCGTCCATCAGCAGGATGTTGGGGTCGGCGGCGAGGCCCCGGGCGACGCCCACGCGCTGCTGCTGGCCGCCCGAGAGCTGGCTCGGGTAACGGTCGGCCATCGCCGTGTCGAGGCCGACGGTCTTCATCAGCTCGAGCGCGCGCGTGCGTGCGGTCTTGCGGTTCTGGCCCTGCAGCACGGGAACCGTGGCGATGTTGTCGGCGACGGTGAAGTGCGGAAGCAGACCGGAGTTCTGCATCACGTAGCCGATGCTGCGTCGCAGCTGCACGGCGGCCTTTCCGCCGATGTCGTCGCCGTCGATGGAGATCGTGCCCGACGAGGGCTCGACCATGCGGTTGATCATGCGCAGGAGGGTGGTCTTCCCGCAGCCCGAGGAGCCGACGAAGACGGTGGTCTTGCGCGAGGGGATGACGAGGTGGAAGTCGTCGACGGCGCGGGTGCCGTCAGGGAAGACCTTGGAGACGGCCGAGAACTCGATCATGCGAATCGCCGCCTCAGTCGGAGACCACGACCTTGCGGTCGAAGGCCACGTAGCCGGCGAAGTCCTTCCCGACGCGCTCGACGGCACCGTCGCGCAGGTCAGGGTACGACCATGCGCCGTCCTTCAGCTTGGCACCGTCGAGGGAGACGTTCCAGTACTGCGCGGCGCCCTTCCAAGGGCAGGTGTAGGCCGTGGGGCTCTTCTGCAGAGCCCCCTCGCGGATCGCCTGCGGCGGGAAGTACCAGTTGCCCTCGATCGAGACCAGGTCGTCGCGGTCGGCTTCGGCGATCACGACGCCGTCGAGAACTGCCTTCATGGGTACCCCCTCCGTGGCGCCCCGCGGGCACAGCGCCGACGGGTGACGATCCACCTCGGTCGAGGCTAGCGAGGTACGGAACGCGTCAGCGGAAGATTGCTCCGTGTGTCGACCTGGGCTATGGTGCCCGGCTCCTGCGAGGCGACCCGGATCGGCCGGAGGGACCGGGGACATGGGGACCGGTGGCTTCGACAGGCTCAGCCGCCTCTGCCGCGACGCGGGTCCCCCGATACGGTCGAGGGACCGGGGGCGCGGCGGGGTCAGACGACGCGGGCTCCGGGCACCGGTCCGTGCACGTGGAGAGCCACGTGACCGGCAGCGCTCAGCGTCACCTGGAGATCGATCGCCGACGACTCGTCGGCGGCGAGGAAGGCGAGGGTCGGCCCCGACCCCGATACGAGACCCGCCAGAGCGCCCGAGCTCTCTCCGCGTTCGAGGACCCGGGCCAGGTCGGGCCGCAGGTGAAGCGCCGGAGCCTGCAGGTCGTTGCGCAGGGTCGCGGCGAGCATTCCGGCATCCCCCTGGCGCAGGGCGTGCAACACGTCGGGGTCGACGGCCGGGACCCGCCGGGCGGGTCCGATGTCGACCGCGTGGCGTTCGCGGTGGGCGTCGAGTTCGCCGTAGACCACCGGCGTCGACATGCCGACCTCGTTCGTGACCAGCACCCAGTCGAAGCGTCCGCGCGCCAGGGCCGGGCTCAACTCATCACCACGGCCCGTGCCCACGGCGGTGCCGCCGAGGAGGGCGAACGGCACGTCGGCCCCCAGCTGCGCCGCCAAGTGGGCGAGCTCGCTCGTCGGCATCCCGAGCCCCCAGAGGGCATCGCAGGCGACCAGGGCCGCCGCCGCATCCGCGGACCCGCCGCCCATACCGCCGGCCACGGGAACGGCCTTGCGGATCGCGAGGTGCGCGCCGCGGTCGACACCGGCCGTTCGCGCGAGCAGCCGGGCGGCGCGGATCGCGAGGTTGCGGTCGTCGGTGGGAACGCCCTCGATGTCGACCGGACCCTTCGCACTCACCGACATCGCGAAGTCGTCGGCCGGGGTGGCGATCATCTCCTCGTAGAGAGACACGGCCTGGAACGCCGTCGCGAGTTCGTGGTACCCGTCGTCCTGCACGTCGCCGACCTCGAGGAAGACGTTGATCTTCCCGGGCGCGCGCACGCGGACGGACGCGGGGGTGGTGAGGCTCACGACAGCCCCCGCTCACCCGTGCGCCGCGAGGCCCCGGCGTGTGCGAAACTGGAACGTCGGCCCGCTTCCCGCCGTCGCTCGCAGGGCGGTTCGGGACAGACCGGGCCGGAGCGAGCGATGAGAGTCACTCTTCGACAGTAGCGCTCCGCTCCCCGCCGTTCGGCGTCGCCGCCGAAACGTCTTCGTAACCCCGGAACCTTACGGTGTCCGGAACCCGTCACCCACCCCCGAGGAGGCAGTATGCGCCCGATGGTCCCCCTGTCGATCGACACCGACCCCTGGCGCGCGCTGCTCTCCCGCTCCGATATCCGGATGCACGACGGCATCCTGCACGTCGTCGACGACACATCGACCCCCTCGATCGCCGAGCGCGACGACCTGCTCACCGCGGCATCCGCGATCGAAGCGGCCGGCGTGCGCGTGCTGCTCGTGCGCGACGCGAACCGTCGCCCGAAGCTCGTGGTCGACACCGCCGACGCCGAGGCGGCGCTGACAGCACTGCGCGACCCCGAGCTCGGGCCGATCTACCTCAAGGCCCGCGGCGAAGACCCGGTGCCCGCGCACAGCGTGCACCCCTCCGCCGGTTCGGTGCAGGCGTACGCCGTCTTCCGTCCGCGCACCTCGACCGAGGGCTCCTACCGCTACGGCGCCTCGCTCGCGCCGCGGCTCGAACTCTGGCGCTTCGGCGAGAAGACGATCGAGGCTCCCCGCCCCAGCGCCCTCACCCGCCGGCGATTCGCCGCGGCCGACCTCGACCTGGTCGAGATCGAGCGCTACGGGCGCCGGTGGATGACCGTGTCGGGCATGTTCGACCCGCACCCGAACGAGTTCACCGCCGAGGTCGACATGGTCTTCTCGTGGGTCGACGGCTCGTCGAGCGAGTTCCAGCGCCAGCGCGCGGCGCGGATGAAGGGCTACGTCGTGGGCGACGGCGACGACAACGCCGCCCGTTACCGCCAGGTCGACGAGCTTCGCTATGCGCTGCGCAGCGTGCACATGTACGCGCCGTGGGTGCGACGCATCTTCATCGCGACGGACTCCCCCACCCCCGAGTGGCTCGCCGATCACCCGAAGGTGACGATCGTGCGCAGCGAGGACTTCTTCGCCGACCCCTCCGTGCTGCCCACGCACAACTCGCACGCGGTCGAGGCGCAGTTGCATCGCATCCCGGGGCTGGCCGAGCACTTCCTCTACAGCAACGACGACATGTTCTTCGGTCGCCCGGTGACGCCGGAACTGTTCTTCAGCGGCGGCGGCGTGAGCCGTTTCGTCGAGAGCGGTGTCCGCATCGGCAGCGGACCGGCGCACATCGAGCGCTCCGGTCACGACAACGGCCTGCGCGTGAACCGCGCGCTGCTGAAGGAGCGCTTCGGGCGCGTCATCACGCTCGATCTGGAGCACTGCGCCACCCCGCTGCGCCGCTCCGTCGCGTTCGAGCTCGAGCGCGAGTTCGCCGACGACTACGCCCGCACCGCGGCCAGCCGCTTCCGCTCCGCCACCGACATCTCGGTGACGAACAGCCTCTACCACTACTACGCCCTGGCGACCGGCCGCGCGATCGTCACGACCGAGCCGCGCACCCGCTACGTGCAGACGACGCAGCTGGACTCGCTGCGCACGATGGAGCGCCTCGTGTCGCGTCGCGACACCGACATGTTCTGCCTCAATGACGGCAGCGTGCCCGAGATCCCCGAGGAGGTGCGCGTGCCCGCGCTGCGCGCCTGCCTCGAGCGGTACTTCCCCGTGGCGGCGCCGTGGGAGAAGGAAGCGGTCAGCGAAGGATCGGCAACGGCGTCGTCGGCGGCGACACCGGTCCGCTGAACGCCCGGGACGCCGGCACCACGACGCCGGCGTCGCGCAGCCGTCGCTGCGATTCCTCGGCATCCACGTACTGCAGGGCCGCGCTGGCGGCGAGCGGCACGACCGAGTGGACCACCGTCTCGTCGTAGACGTGCACGAGGTTGAATCCCTGGGCGGAGTCCTGCGGACGGGTTCCGCCGACGGGCACCATGAGGTCCTGCGTGTAGCAGGTGGCCGAGGCCACCGACACGGGGATGCCGGCGAACGTCGCGAACGTCGAGTAGTGCAGGTGCCCCGCGAGGATCGCGCGCACGTCGGATCCGCGGAGCACCTCGGCGAGGCTGCGCTGATCGCGCAGCTCGACGGATGCCGCGAGGTCGAGGACGCTCGGCACGGGCGGGTGGTGCATGGCGAGGATCGTGCCCAGGGGCGCGGGGGTGGCGAGCACCTCGGTGAGCCAGCGCAGCTGGGCGGGGGTGACGTCGCCGTGGTGGGCTCCCGGGACCGACGTGTCGAGGGTCACGATGCGCAGGCCGTCGAACTCGTCGACGCGGTCGACCGGGGCCGTCGGCTCCGCCGTGTCGCCGGGCAGCAGTTGAGAGCGGAAAGCGGCCCGGTCGTCGTGGTTGCCCATGACCCAGACCACGCGCGTCGCGAGGCGCTGCGCGAGCGGCTCGACGAGGGCGCGGACCCGGTCGTAGGCGTCGGTCTCGCCGAAGTCGGCCAGGTCGCCGGTGAACACGAGCGCGTCGGGACGGATGCCGGAGGCCTCGATCGACGCGACCGCCCGGGCGAGGTATGCCTCGGAGTCGACGTCGTCGTACAGCGGCGCACCGCCGGCACGGAGGTGGGTGTCGCTCAGGTGCAGCAGCACCCGTTCGGCGCGGGGGTACTCGGCGTAGCGCATCTCGTTCCTCTCGGGCCGTCGGGTACGACCTCGTCACCGGCGTGATGCTCCCGGTTGGCTCGAAATGTTACCGGCATGTTTCAGGAACGCGTGGTGAACACGTCAAGAATTGCCTGACGGGCGTCTCCCCTCCCGGCGAGCCGCGCGAGTCGCCGAGAATCGTCGCGGGAGCGGAGCCCGAAGCGACGATTCTCGGCGAGTCGTGCGAGGGGCGCGGGCGGCCGGGGCGTCAGGACGAGGCGGCGATGCGGGCGTAGTCGTCGACCGTGAGCTGCTCGCCGCGCAGGGTCGGGTCGACCCCCGCCGCCTCGAGGCGCGCGGACGCGTCGGCCGCCGTGCCACCGAGCACCCCGGCCAGCGCCTGACGCAGCATCTTGCGACGCTGCTGGAAAGCGGCGTCCACGATCCGGAAGGTGCGCAGCCGGTGCTCCTCGGTGCCGCGGGGCTCGGCATCCCGCTCGAAGGCGACCAGCACGCTGTCGACGTTCGGCACGGGCCAGAACACCTGGCGCGACACGGTTCCGGCCAGGCGCCACGAACCGTACCAGGCCGCCTTCACGCTCGGTGCGCCGTACACCTTCGACCCCGGAGGGGCGGCGAGACGCTCGCCCACCTCGGCCTGCACCATGACGACGCCGCGCTGCAGGTAGGGGAAGGTCTCGAGGAAGTGCAGCAGCACCGGCACCGACACGTTGTACGGGAGGTTCGCGACGAGCACGCTCGGCTCGCCCGGCAACTCGTCGACGCGCAGCGCGTCGGCGTCGATGACCTGGAGGCGCCCCTCGGGTACGTCGTGCGCCGCCGCGGTCACGGGGAGGCGCTCGGCGAGCCGGTGATCGATCTCGACGGCGACGACCGAGGCTCCGGTCTCGAGGATCGCCAGCGTCAGGGATCCGAGGCCCGGACCGATCTCGACGACCCGGTCGGATGCCGTGACCCGGGCCGCCTGCACGATCTTGCGCACCGTATTGGCGTCGACGACGAAGTTCTGCCCGAGCTTCTTGGTGGGGGTCACGTCGAGGTCGGCGGCGAGCCGACGGATCTCGGCGGCACCGAGCAGCGAAACAGGCATTGTTCCACTGTAGTCAGGGCTCCGCCAGAACCCTTGCCGAGCGCGAGCCGGGAGTAGCGTAATCAGGTGAGTCAAACGCAGTCGATCCCCGCAAACGCCTTCACCCTGCGAAGCCCCTACGGGCGACGAGCCATCGGCCTGTCGGTCGCGGCGGCGGTCGGCGGCTTCCTCTTCGGATTCGACTCCTCCGTCATCAACGGTGCCGTCGACGCGGTCGAGGGCAACTTCGAACTGACCCAGGTGCTGACCGGATTCGTCGTCGCGGTCGCGCTGCTGGGCTGCGCGGTCGGCGCGGTGGTCGCCGGAGCCCTGTCGGACCGCTGGGGCCGACTGAAGGTCATGCTCCTCGGCGCCGTGCTGTTCTTCGTCTCGTCGATCGGTGCCGCTCTCACCTTCAGCGTCCCCGACCTGATCCTCTGGCGCGTCATGAGCGGCCTCGGCATCGGCATCGCGTCGGTGGTGGCCCCGGCCTACATCGCCGAGGTGGCTCCGCGTCAGATCCGCGGCTCGCTGGCGTCACTGCAGCAGCTCGCGATCACGCTCGGCATCTTCGGTGCCCTGCTCTCCGACGCGCTCCTGGCGAACTCCGCCGGCGGCGCGGCCAACCAGCTGTGGCTGGGTCTGGAGGCCTGGCGCTGGATGTTCCTCGTCGGCGTCATCCCTGCGGCGGTGTACGGCATCCTGTCGTTCACCGTTCCCGAATCCCCGCGCTACCTGCTCGCGAAGGGCAAGCGCGACGAAGCGAAGGCGATCTTCGCCCGCCTCGTGCCGCCCGCCGATCTCGACAAGACGATGAACGAGCTGTCGAACACGATCGAGGCCGACCGCAAGAACAAGAACGTCTCGCTGCGAGGTCCCGTGCTGGGCCTGCAGGGCATCGTCTGGACCGGCATCCTGCTGTCGGTGTTCCAGCAGTTCGTGGGCATCAACGTGATCTTCTACTACTCCACGACCCTCTGGAAGGCTGTCGGCTTCGACGAGAGCAACTCGCTGTTGATCTCCGTCATCACCTCGGTCACGAACGTGGTCGTGACCTTCGTCGCGATCTTCCTGGTCGACCGGGTGGGCCGAAAGCCGATCCTCATCACCGGCTCGCTGCTGATGACGCTGTCGCTGGGCGCGATGGCCCTCGCGTTCGCGTTCGCCACCGGCTCGGGCCAGGACGTGTCGCTCCCTGCCCCCTGGGGCAGCGTCGCGCTCGTCGCCGCGAACGTCTTCGTCGTCGGATTCGGCGCCTCGTGGGGACCGCTGGTGTGGGTGCTGCTCGGCGAGATCTTCCCGAGCCGCATCCGCGGCAAGGCGCTCGGCGTCGCTGCCGGCGCCCAGTGGATCGCCAACTTCGCCATCACGGTGTCGTTCCCGGCCATGTCGAGCTGGTCGCTGCCGCTCACCTACGGCATGTACGCCCTGTTCGCGGCCCTCTCCTTCGTCTACGTGCTGCTGCGCATCCCGGAGACGAAGGGCATGGAGCTCGAGCAGACCGAGACGCTGTTCGTCCGCAAGCCGAAGGACGCCGCCAAGGCCTGAGCCCGGATGCCGAGAGGCCGGCGCCCTGCGGGGTGCCGGCCTCCGTCGTTCGGGCGTCGTGTGCGCCCGCGTGATCTCTGCGATCTGCACAAGCTCAGCGGCATCCATCGCCATTCGGCTGAGGATGCGCGAATCGCCGAGATCCGCGCTCGCGTCAGTCTTCGAACGCGCCGTAGACCTCGAGGGTGTTCGCGGCGACCCGGGCGGCGAGCTCGTCGGCATCCATCGACAGTTCTGCGGCGAGGAAGCGCAGCGTCACGGGGATCAGGTACGGCGCGTTGGGGCGGCCGCGGTACGGAGCCGGCGTGAGGAACGGGGCGTCGGTCTCGACGAGGATGCGATCCACCGGGGTGACCGCGAGGGCGTCGCGCAGGTTCTGCGCGTTCTTGAAGGTGACGTTGCCCGCGAACGAGAGGTAGTAGCCGCGGTCGGCGGCGATCCGGGCCATGTCGGCGTCGCCGGAGAAGCAGTGGAACACCGTCTTCTCGGGAGCGCCGACGCGCTCGAGCGTCTCGAGCACGGCCTCGTGGGCGTCGCGGTCATGGATCTGCATCGCGATGCCGTGCTTCTTCGCCAGGGCGATGTGCGCCTCGAAGGAGCGGATCTGGGCGGGGATGCCGTCGGCCTCGGTGCGGAAGAAGTCGAGTCCCGTCTCGCCGATCGCGCGCACCCGCGGTTCGGCGGCGAGCTCGTCGATGACGGCGATCGCGGCATCCAGCTCCCCGGCCTGCTCGTAGACGGGGGCCTCGTTGGGGTGGATCGCGACCGCCGCGAGAACGCGCGGGTGGGACCGCGCCGCCCACGCCGACCAGCGCGAGGAGTCGACGTCGCCGCCCGCCTGCACGACCCCGTGCACGCCGACCGCGAGCGCGCGTTCGAGCTGCTCGTCGAGCGACAGGCCGGTCTCGCCATCCTCGATCTCGAGGTGCGTGTGGTTGTCGTAGACCGGGATGCCGAGGGGCTCGGGCACCGGCGGATAGCTGACGTCGCGCCGACCGTCGGTGGAGCGCTCGCGGACGTACTGACTGGGGTCGGTGCCGTCGATCGTTCCGCGCGGGCGCTCGACCGGGGCGGAACCGGCGGCGGGCCGGGGGGCGGAGGCGTCGACGGGCTCAGGAGCCGCCGCTGCACCCCGGGCCGACGCCGACTCCGCGGCCGACGCCCCCGGGGCCGCCGCCGACTCGGAAGGCATCGCCGTCACGCCTGCTCGACGCGCGGGAAGAGCGGCGTGAGCGGGGTCACCGTGGCCCCCGTCGGCAGCAGGCCCCACGCGCCCGCCTCGCGGATCGGCTGATCGACGAGTGCGCCGAGGCCCTGCTCGGCACCGAGGGCCACCCACAGCTTCGCGGTCGCGGCGGGCATGACGGGCGACAGCAGCACGGCCAGGGAGCGCAGTCCCTCGGCCGCGGTGTAGAGGACCGTTCCGAGACGCTCGCGCTGAGCCTCGTCCTTCGCGAGCGCCCACGGCTCGTTCTCGGTGATGTAGCCGTTGAGCGCGTCGACGATGGTCCAGATCGCCGAGATCGCCTCGTCGATGCGGAAGCGTTCGATGGCGGCGTCGGCGGCGGTCGCGGCATCCGCCACCACCTTCTGGATCGCGAGGTCGAGCGCGGTCGAGGGCCCGGCCTGCGGGACGACACCGTCGAAGTACTTCGAGATCATCGCGACCGTGCGCGACGCGAGGTTGCCGAAACCGTTGGCGAGCTCCGCCTGGTAGCGGGCCGACAGGTCTTCCCACGAGAACGAGCCGTCCTGGCCGAACGCGATGGCCGAGAGGAAGTAGAAGCGGTACGCGTCGGAACCGAAGACGTCGGTGATCTCGGTCGGCGCGATGCCGGTGAGCTTCGACTTCGACATCTTCTCGCCGCCCACGAGCAGCCAGCCGTGCGCGAAGACCCCGCGAGGCACGTCGAGACCGGCGGCCATCAGCATGGCCGGCCAGATGACCGCGTGGAAGCGGAGGATGTCTTTCCCGACCACGTGGAACGCCGGCCAGCGACGCGCGAACTGCTCGGGATCGGTGCCGTAGCCGACGGCGGTGGCGTAGTTCAGCAGCGCGTCGACCCACACGTAGATCACGTGCGACGGGTCCCAGGGGACGGTGATGCCCCAGTCGAATGCCGAGCGCGAGATCGAGAGGTCTTTCAGACCGCTGCGCACGAACGAGACGACCTCGTTGCGGGCCGATTCGGGCCGCACGAAGTCGGGCTCGGTCTTGTAGAGCTCGAGCAGGCGGTCCTGGAACTCGCTGAGCTTGAAGAAGTAGTTCTTCTCCTGCAGCAGCTCGAGGGGCTTCGAGTGGATGGCGCATACCTTGAGGCCCTCGAAGGGTCCGGTGCCGTCGACGATCTCGGCCTCGGGCTTGAACTCCTCGCAGCCCACGCAGTACAGCGCCTCGTACTCGCCGGCGTAGATGTAGCCGCGGTCGAAGAGCGCCTTCACGAACTGCTGCACGCGCTCTTCGTGGCGCGGCTGCGTCGTGCGGATGAAGTCGTCATTGGCGACGTCGAGCGTCTCGAGCAGCGGGAACCACGACTCGGACACGAGCTTGTCGACCCACTCCTGCGGGGTGACGCCGTTGGCGGCGGCCGCGCGCAGCATCTTCTGCCCGTGCTCGTCGGTGCCGGTCAGCATCCAGGTGTCGTCGCCCGCCTGGCGGTGCCAGCGCGCGAGCGTGTCGACGGCCACCGTCGTGTACCCGTGCCCGATGTGGGGCAGGTCGCTGGGGTAGTAGATCGGCGTCGTGATGTAGAAGGATCGGCCGGAAGTCACTCGGAGATTCTACGGGGAGGCTCCGACACGGCCGCGCGTGTGACGGGCGGTCAGGCCGAGGCGCGCACGACCAACGTCGTCGGCAGCACCACCGGCTCGACCGCGCGACCGTCGATCGCGTCGAGCAGAAGGGTGACCATGCGCTCGCTCAGCTGCTCCCACGGCTGGCGCATGGTCGTCAGGGGCGGCTCGTGCGTCGCGGCGAGTCCCGAGTCGTCGAAGCCGGCGACGGCGATGTCGTCGGGCACCCGTCGTCCCGCGCGGCGCAGCGTCTGCACGGCGCCCGCCGCCATGAGGTCGGATGCCGCGAACACGGCGTCGATGTCGGGAGCGCGCTCCAGCAGCCGCTCCATGGCCGCGGCACCGGAGTCCTGCGAGTAGTCCCCCACCTCGACCAGCTCCGGGTCGAAGTCGTCGCCCATCTCGTCACGGAACCCCACGAGGCGGAAGCGTCCGCCCGGCGTGTCGTCGGGCCCTGCGATCATGGCGATCCGCCGATGCCCGTGCGCCCGAAGGTGCGCCGTCATCGTGCGCGCCGACCCGGCTTCGTCGACGGAGACGCTCAGCACCTCGCTGCGATGCCCCAGGGGCACCCCGCACGCCACGGTGGGGATCCCGGCATCCATCAGGGATTCCAGCAGGGGATCGGCCTCGTGCGAAGAGATGAGCAGAACGCCGTCCACGTGCCCGGCACTGACGTAGTGCGCGACGTTCGCGCGCTCGGCCGGGGTGCCGGCGATGAGGAGGACGAGCGTCATCTGACGCTTGGAGAGGGCCTCGGCGGCACCGCGCAGCAGCAGGGCGAAGGTCGGGTCGTCGAAGAGCAGGTGCTGCGGCTCGGTCATGAGGAAGGCGAGGGACCCCGCGCGTCCGGTGGCGAGACTTCGCGCGGCGTGGTTGGCGGTGTAGCCGGTGCGCTCGATGGCATCCTCGACCGCCGCGCGCGCATCCGGAGACACCCAGTGGCCGCCGTTGATGACGCGCGAGACGGTGCCGCGTGACACGCCCGCGGCTGCCGCGACGTCGCGGATCGTCGGCTTGCGCCGAACGGTCGGGGTCTGCTCCATGCGGGAATGCTATCGGCCGCGAGACGGTCCGGGATGCCGACACCGAGCCGAGACTGGGACCGGTCACAGTTCGGTAACGAACATCGACCCGTTGTTGCGCGATGCGGCCGGACCGCCGGAGGCTGTGACCGGTCCCAGTCCGGGACGCACGAAGATCCGATGGAGTGTCATGACCCGCGCTACCCCCTGGCCCGCTCTCGACGGCATCGCATACGGCGGTGACTACAACCCCGAGCAGTGGCCTCGCGAGGTCTGGGACGAGGACGTCCGCCTCATGCGCGAGGCGGGCGTCAACCTCGTGAGCGTCGGCATCTTCTCGTGGGCCCTCCTCGAGCGCAGCGAGGGCGTCTTCGACTTCGCCTGGCTCGACGAGCTCCTCGATCTGCTGCACGCCAACGGCATCCACGTCGACCTCGGCACCCCCACCGCCTCCCCGCCCGCGTGGTTCTTCCACGCCCACCCCGAGGCGCGGGTCGTGACCCGCGACGGCCGCACGATGGGCTTCGGCTCGCGGGGCATGGCATCCCCCTCCTCGCCCGCCTACCGCACCGCCGTCGCGCGCATCGCCGACGCGCTCGCCGCCCGCTACGCCGCGCACCCCGCGGTCGTGATGTGGCACGTGCACAACGAGTACGGCGTGCCCGTCGGCGAGGACTACTCCCCCGCCTCGGTCGCCGCCTTCCGCGACTGGCTGCGCGAGCGGTACGGCTCGCTCGACGGTCTCAACGCGGCCTGGGGCACCGCCTTCTGGGGTCAGCACTACGGCGACTGGGAGCACGTGGGCGTCCCCGCCGACGCCCCGAGCGTCGTCAACCCCGCGCAGCGCCTCGACTTCGCGCGCTTCACCGACCACCAGCTGCGCGCGTGCTTCCGGATCGAGCGGGATGCCATCCGCGCCCACGCCACGCAGCCGGTCACCACGAACTTCATGGCGAACCAGAGCTGGACCACCGACCTGTGGGCCTGGGGCCGCGAGGTCGACATCGTCTCGGACGACCACTACCTCTGGGCCGCCGACCCCGATGGACACGTGGGCCTCGCGATCGCCGCCGACCTGTCACGATCGGTCGGCGGGGGTGCGCCGTGGATCCTCATGGAGCACTCCACCTCGGCCGTGAACTGGCAGCCGCGCAACGTCGCCAAGCGCCCGGGCGAGATGGCCCGCAACTCGCTGACTCACCTCGCCCGCGGCGCCGACGCGATCCTCTTCTTCCAGTGGCGCGCCTCCCGCTCCGGGGCGGAGAAGTTCCACTCGGCGATGCTCCCCCACGCCGGCACCGACTCCCGGGTGTGGCGTGAGGTCGTCGATCTCGGCACGGCCCTCGGGCGCCTGGGCGAGGTGCGCGGAGCACGCGTGCAGGCCGAGGCCGCGGTGCTGTGGGACTTCGAGTCGTTCTGGGCGCAGGACCTCGAGTGGCGTCCCTCGGTCGACGTCACCCACCAGGCGCAGGTGCGCGCGTACTACGAGCAGCTGTGGCGCGACGGCATCACCGCCGACTTCGCTCTGCCCGGTCACGACCTCTCGGGCTACCGCCTGGTCGTCGTCCCGGCCCAGTACCTGCTGTCGAAAGCGGATGCCGACAACCTCGCCGCCTACGTCCGCGGCGGCGGCACGCTGGTCGTGTCGTTCTTCTCGGGCATCGTCGACGAGAACGACGCCGTGCACCCGGGCGGCTACCTCGCCCCTCTGGCCGACGCGCTCGGCGTGCGCGTGGAGGAGTTCCTCCCGCTCCGCGAGGGCGAGACGATCACCCTCGAGCGGGCCGACGGCGCGGCCCTCACCGCTCGCGCCTGGGCGGAGGACCTCATCGTCGACGGGGCCGACGTCGTGGCCCGCTACGTCGACGGTCCGGCCGCCGGGCGCGCAGCCCTCACCCGGCACGCGTACGGCGCCGGGACCGGGTGGTACGTGTCGACGAGCCTGGATGCCGACAGCCTCGCGCACGTGATGGCCGCCGCGTACGCCGACGCCGGGGTCTCGGCATCCGTCGTCCCGGCCGGGTGCGAGGTGGTCGTGCGGAGCTCCGACGAGCACGACTTCACGTTCGTCGTCAACCACCGCGACGACGCCGTCGACCTCGCCCTCGACGGCACCGAGCTGCTCACCGGCGCACCGACGGACGGCGCGCTGACGGTACCCGCGGGCGGCATCGCCGTCGTCCGCACCGCACGTGAGGAGGCCGGCCGGGCCTGACGGGCCGGCATCCCACTCCGAACGACACCCGGCCGCACCGACGCGGCCGGGTGAGCGGGCCGCGAGGACCGCGACCCCGCACGACCCGACCGCGACCACCGCGGTCACCCGAACCGACCGCAATGGCTGCGGTCGCACAGAAAGGGACCTCTCATGCGCATGACAGCACCCCGGCGCACGCTCCTCGGCTCGGCGGCGATCCTCGCCGTCTCGGCCCTCGCCCTCACCGGCTGCTCCGGCGGCGGATCCGGCGACGACTCCGCCCAGGGCGGTGACGGCCCCGAGATCGTCGTGTGGACCGACGCCGAGCGCGAGCAGGCCATCGGCGATGCCGCGAAGGCGTTCGAGGAGGAGACGGGCGCGACCGTGCGGCTCGTGCAGAAGAACTTCGAGGACCTCCGCAACGACTTCATCGCCCAGGTCCCCACCGGCGAAGGCCCCGACATCACCGTCGGCGCGCACGACTGGCTCGGCGCCCTCGTCGCAGCCGGCGTCGTCGACACGATCGACCTCGGCGACACCGCCTCGAACTTCGAGCCCGTCGCGCTGGAGGCCATGACCTACGACGGGCAGCTCTACGCCCTGCCGTACTCCCTCGAGACCGTCGCCCTGGTCCAGAACACCGCCCTCGTCGGCACCGACGCGCCGGCCACGTGGGACGACATGATCCAGCGGGGTCTGGCATCCGGGGCCGAGCGCCCGTTCGTCATCAACACCGCTGGTGAGACCGGCGACGGCTACACGATGTACGGGCTGCAGACCTCCTTCGGCGCCCCCGTGTTCGTGCAGGACGCCAGCGGCTCGTACACGTCCGAGGTGGGCATGGGCGGGGCCCCGGGCGAGAGCTTCGCGCAGTGGCTGTCGACCAACGGCCAGGCGGGGTACCTCTCGACCACGATCGACTACGACATCAACAACGAGCTCTTCGCGAGCGGCAAGGCGCCCTACACGGTGCAGGGCCCGTGGGCGATCAGCTCGTTCGAGGGCATCGACGTCGCCGTGAACCCCCTGCCCAGCGCGGGCGGCGAGACGGCCGCGCCGTTCGTGGGCGTGCAGGGCTTCTACCTCAGCGCGCAGAGCAAGAACGCGCTGCTCGCGACGGAGTTCCTCGTGAACTACCTCGGCACCGAGGACGCTCAGCGCGCCCTGTATGAGGCCGACCCGCGCATCCCCGCCTACACCTCGCTCGGCCAGGAGGTCGCCTCCGACCCGATCATCGCCGGCTTCCTCGCCTCGGCCCAGAACGGCGTGCCGATGCCCTCGATCCCCGAGATGGGGTCGGTGTGGGACCTCTGGAACGCCGCCGAGGCGCAGATCATCTCCGGCGCCGAGCCCGTCTCGACGTGGAACCAGATGATCACCGACCTTCAGAGCACGCTGGCCGGCTGACGACACGCTCCGTGGGCGGGCGCGGTTCCCCCGCGCCCGCCCGCGGTACCACCTCGACGAATCCGGAGCACCCATGTCGGTCACCCCTCCCGTCGCGCCCCCGGGCGCGGCCCCCACCGCCCCCGCGCCCCTCCCGGCACGCGAATCGCACGCCCGCAGCTTCCGCGGCATCGGCGTCGGCTTCCTCGTGAAGCTCGTGATCATGGCGGTCGTCAACGCCTTCGGCATCCTGACGATCCTCACCGCCGTCGGCGCCGAGTCCTGGCTGCTGGCCTCGATCACCGCCGTGCTGCTGATCATCGCCGACATCGTCTACTTCACCCGGCGCGCACTGCCGCTGAAGTACCTGCTGCCGGGGCTGATCTTCCTCTTCGCGTTCCAGGTCTTCATCTTCGGCTACACCGCCTACATCGCCTTCACGAACTACGGCACCGGTCACGCGGGCTCCCAGTCGCAGGCGGTGGATGCCACCCTGATCCAGGGCGAGCGCCGGGTCGACGACTCCGCCACCTACCCCATGGCCGTCGTGGAACGCCTCGGCACCTACGGCCTCGCGATCGCCGACGACGACGTCGTGCGCGTGGGGACACCCGACGAACCCCTGGCGACGGTCGAGGGCGAGATCGGGGCGAGCGGCGCTCCGACCGAGGTGTCGGGCTGGACCGTGGTGCCGCGTGCCGACGTGCTCACCGACCCCGCGGTGCAGCAGGCCGCCGCGAGTCTCCGGGTGCCCCTGTCCGACGACCCCAACGACGGTGCGCTGCGCACACGCGACGGCTCGACCGCGACGGTCTACACCTCGACGCTCGTGTGGGACGAGCAGGCGCAGACCATCACCGACACCACGACGGGCACGGTCTACACCGCGACCGACCGCGGCACCTTCACCTCCGCCGACGGGCAGAGCCTGCCCACCGGCTGGTACGTCAACGTGGGGTTCGAGAACTTCCTGCGCGTCTTCACCGACGGCGCGCTGCTGCAGCCGCTGCTGTCGGTCACCGGGTGGACGTTCGCGTTCGCGATCCTGTCGGTGGTGATCAGCTTCGGCCTCGGGCTGCTCTTCGCGATGATCTTCAACGACCCGCGCGTGCGGGCGCGGAAGTTCCTGCGGACCCTGTTCATCCTCCCGTACGCGTTCCCGGCGTTCATGTCGGCGCTGCTGTTCCGCGGCATGTTCAACTCCGAGTTCGGTGTCATCAACGACGTCTTCTTCTTCGGCCTGCCCATCAACTGGCTCGGCGACCCGGTGCTCGCGAAACTCGCCGTGCTGTGGGTGAACGTGTGGCTGAGCTACCCGTACTGGTTCCTCGTCTGCACGGGCGCCCTGCAGGCGCTGCCGTCCGACACCCTCGAGGCCGCGCAGCTCGACGGCGCCGGCCGCTGGCGCTCGTTCCGCGCGATCGTGCTGCCGCTGCTGCTCGTGTCGACCGCTCCACTGGCGATCTCGTCGTTCGCGTTCAGCTTCAACAACTTCACCGTCATCTACATGTTCAACAACGGCGGACCCGCGATACCCGGGGCGCCCTACGCGCTGGGCTCGACCGACATCCTCATCTCCGCCATCTACGACATCTCCGGCGTCTCGGGCGGAGCGGCGGATTACGGCCTCGCCAGCGCTCTGTCGATCGTCGTGTTCGTCGTCGTCGGCGCCATCTCGGCGCTGGCCTTCCGTCAGACCCGCAAGCTGGAGGAGTTCGCATGACCGTCACCGCACGCGGCACCGGACACGATGCCGCCCGCAGCACCCCCGCGAAGAAGCGCCGCTGGCTCGCCGAGGTCGGGTGGAAGTACCCCGTCGCCGCACTCGTCGCCTTCTACGCGCTGTTCCCGCTCGTCTACGTGCTCTCCGCTTCGCTCAACCCGCGCGGGAGCCTCGCCTCGTCGAACGCGCTGTTCTCGGCGGTCGATCTCTCGAACTACGCCGCCCTGTCGGGCACGAGTTACTGGACCTGGGTCGGTAACACCCTCCTCGTGGGCGGTGTCGCCTCGGTCGGCGCGGTGCTGATGGGCGCCGCCGGCGCCTACGCGTTCTCGCGCTTCCGCTTCTCGGGGCGGCGGGCGAGCCTCACCGGCCTGCTCATCGTGCAGATGTTCCCCCAGGCGCTCGCGTTCGTGGCGATCTTCCTCATGCTCCTGACCATCGGCGAGGTCGTGCCCGCGCTCGGCATCAACTCGAAGCTCGCCCTCATCTGCGTCTACCTCGGCGGCGCGCTCGGCGCGAACACGTTCCTCATGTACGGCTTCTTCAACACGATCCCGATCGAGATCGACGAATCGGCCAAGATCGACGGCGCGACCCACGCGCAGATCTTCTGGAAGCTCATCATGCCGCTGGTCACGCCGATCCTCGCGGTCGTCGCGCTGCTCGCCTTCATCGCCGCCTTCGGCGACTACATCCTGGCGCGCATCATCCTCGTATCCGAGGACAACTGGACCCTCGCCGTCGGCATGTACCAATGGGTCTCGAATCAGCTCACCTCCCGGTGGGGCCTGTTCGCCGCGGGATCGGTGCTCGCGTCGATCCCGGTCCTCGCCCTGTTCCTGTCGCTGCAGCGCTACATCGTCGGCGGCCTCACCCAGGGGTCGGTCAAGGGCTGAGCCCCGACCGACCCGTCCTCGATCGATGGAGATCCGGATGCCGAATCACCCCCGTCCCACGGCCCTCGCGGCCCTGACCCTCGGCGTCGCCCTCGCGGTGGCGCCCCTCACGGCGGCCCAGGCCGCGCCCGCCGCCGAGCCGGTCGAAGCCGGGATCACCGTCCCGCGAGTCGAGGGCCTGGCATCCGATTTCGCCCTCGGCGTCGACGTGTCGTCGGTGCTGTCGCTCGAGGAGTCGGGAGTCGTGTTCCGCGACGACGACGGCGCCCCCGCCGACCTGTTCGAGGTGCTCGCCGACCACGGCGTGACCGACGTGCGCCTGCGCGTGTGGAACGACCCGTTCGACGCCGAGGGCCGCGGGTACGGCGGAGGCAACGTCGGTGTGGAGCGGGGCGTCGAGATCGGCGCGCGCGCGACCGCCGCGGGTCTCGGCGTCGCCGTCGACTTCCACTACTCCGACTTCTGGGCCGACCCCGCCAAGCAGAAAGCGCCGAAGGCCTGGGCGGGAATGGATACCGCCGAGACCGCCGACGCGGTCGGCGACTTCACCCGCGAGGCGCTCACCGAGTTCGTCGCCGCCGGCGTCGACGTGCAGCTCGTGCAGGTGGGCAACGAGACCAACGGCGGCGTCGCCGGGGTGACCGGTTGGCCCGACATGGCGCGCGTGTTCTCGGCCGGATCCGCCGCGGTGCGCGCGGTGACGCCCGACGCCCTCGTGGCCGTGCACGTCACGAACCCGGAGCGTCCCGGCCACTACGCCGCCTACGCCGCACAGCTCGCGGCGAACGACGTCGACTACGACGTGTTCGCCTCGTTGTACTACCCGTTCTGGCACGGCACGACCGAGAACCTCACCGCGGTGCTGCGTCAGGTCGCCGACACATACGACAAGAAGGTCATGGTCGCCGAGACGTCGTGGGTGCGCACGCTCGACGACGCCGACGGTCACCCCGACGTGATCGACGCGGCCTCCGAGGCCGAGGCCTATCCCATCAGCGTCCAGGGTCAGGGGACCGCGCTGAGCGACGTCGTCCAGGCCGTCGCCGACGTCGGCGACGCCGGCATCGGCGCGTACTACTGGGAGCCCGCGTGGCTCCCCGTCGGCTCGCCCGACCAGCTGGCGCAGAACCGCGTGCTCTGGGAGCGCGACGGCTCGGGCTGGGCCACGAGCTTCGCGGGCGAGTACGACCCGGAGGATGCCGGTGAGTACTTCGGCGGATCGGCGTGGGACAACCAGTCGCTCTTCGACGTCGACGGCACCCCGCTCGAGTCGCTGCGCACCTTCGCCTACGTCCGCACCGGCGCTGTCGCACCCCGGGAGGTCACGGGCGTCGACACCGTGCGGCTCTCCGTGACCGTCGGCGACGCGGCGGCGCTCCCCGGACGGGTGACCGTGCGCTACAGCGACGGCACGAGCGAAGAGAGCCCGGTGACCTGGGAGGCCGCGCCCGACCTGTCGCGGCCCGGCGTCTTCGAGATCGCCGGCGCGACCGCCGAGGGTCACGCCGCTCTCGCCGTCGTCACCGTCTCGGCCGAGAACCTCTTGCGCAACCCCGGGTTCGAGGATCCCGACGTCTCGATGTGGATCGTCGACGGTCCGCTCTCACTGCGCGCGACCGACGATCCGCGCACGGGCGAGCGCTCGGCCCACTTCTTCGCCGCCGAGGCGATGTCGTTCACCCTCGAGCAGCGCGTCGACGACGTCCCGGCCGGTCGGTACGTCGCCGCCGGAGCGCTGCAGGGCGGCGCGTTCGGCGACGGGACGGCGAGCATCGAGCTGGCCTCGGATGCCGACACCTCGGCCGCTCCGTTCACGGCGGGCGGATGGCGGGTGTGGTCGGAACCGCGCACCGACGAGATCGAGATCGCCGAGGGCGAGAGCCTCACCGTACGGGTGAGCGCCGAGCTGCCCGCCGGCGCGTGGGGGACGATCGACGACCTCGGGCTCGAGCGCGTCGGCGATGCCGCGCCCGCCCCCGGCGGACCGACGCTCGGTGAGCCCGGCCCGACGCCCACGCCGGGTGCTCCGTCATCCGCGCCGACGGAGCCCGCTCCGGCCGAGCCCGCACCGGCCCCCGCGGCGCCCGTACCCAGCAATCCCGCACCCGCCCCGGCGACGCCCGCGCCCCCCTCCGCACCGGCGCCGGGTCTGGCCGAGACCGGCACGAGCGTTCCCCTCGGCATCCTCGCCGCCGGACTCCTCGCCCTCGCGACCGGAACGGTCCTGATCGCCCACCGCCGCCGCTCGCGCTCTCCACGCGCGTAAGGGGTCAGGAAATGTCGCCTGGCAGCTCGCCAGGCGACATTCTCTGACGCCTTGCGCGGCTAGCGCGCGGCTAGCGTGCGGCCAGAGCGGCCTGGTAGAGCTCGCGCGAGGAGTGACCGGTCTGCGACGACACCTCGGCCGCGGCCTCCTTGAGCCGCGTGCCGCTGCGGACGAGCTCGAGGGTCTGGGCCACGGCATCCGGGAACGCCACCTCGCGCGCCGAGGCGCCGCCCACGACGATCGCGATCTCACCGCGCACGCCCTCCGCCGCCCACGCGGCGAGCTCGCCGAGGGGGCCCCGCTTGACCTCTTCGTAGAGCTTCGTCAGCTCGCGGCAGACGGCGGCGGGGCGATCGGCGCCGAACGCCGCGGCGAGGTCGTCGAGGGTGGATGCCAACCGCGACGGCGACTCGAAGAAGACGAGGGTCCGCTCCTCCGACGCGAGCTGCGCGAAGGCCCGGCGACGTTCGCCGGGCTTGCGGCGCGGAAAGCCCTCGAACGCGAACCGGTCGGTCGGCAGGCCCGCCACGGCGAGCGCGGTGACGACCGCGCTGGGGCCGGGAAGGGCCGTGACGGTGACGCCCGCGGCCGCGGCGGCGGCCACCAGGCCGAACCCGGGATCGCTGACCGTCGGCATGCCGGCGTCGCTCAGCACCAGCAGATCGTCGACGCGGGCGAGCTCGACGAGCTCCGCCGCGCGCTCCTTCTCGTTGTGGTCGTGCAGGGCGATCAGACGCGGGCGGTTCTCGACGCCGAGGCCCGCGAGCAGGCGCTGCGTCGTGCGGGTGTCTTCGGCGGCGACGACCGTGGCGTTCTCGAGGGCTTCGACGAGACGCCGCGAGGCGTCACCCAGGTTGCCGATGGGGGTCGCCGCGAGGATGATCACCGTTCCACCTTAGGCTGGGGGCCGTGAGCACAGCCGTCTCCCCCCTGCTCCCCGACGAGCAGACGCGCCTCGATCGCTGGCGCGACGCTCTGCTCTCCACCCCCCGCGGGATGCGGCTCTGGCGATGGCTCGCGCCGACCCTCGTGACCCTCGTGGCCGCCGTGCTGCGCCTCGTCGACATCGGCAACCCGCACCAATTGGTGTTCGACGAGACGTACTACGTCAAAGACGCCTGGAGCCAGTGGGTGCTGGGCTTCCCCTCGACGTGGCCCGACGACGCCGACGCGAGCTTCGCGGCCGGCGACACCGACGTGTTCACCGGGATCGGCAGCTACGTCGTGCACCCCCCGCTGGGCCGGATCCTCATCGGCGCGGGGATGGCCCTGCTCGGACCGGACTCGGCCACCGGGTGGCGCATCTCGGCCGCCGTCATCGGCACGGCGACGGTGCTCGCCATCTACCTCTTCGCGCGGACGCTCACCCGGTCGATCCCCCTCGCCACCGTGGCATCCGGACTCTTCGCCATCGACGGTCTCGGCATCGTGCTCAGCCGCATCGCGCTGCTCGACATCTTCCTGACGTTCTTCATCGTGCTGACGTTCTGGTTCGTCGCCCTCGACCACCGTCGCTCCGGCGACCGGATGGCCGGCCTCGTCGCGGCGCGCGGACTCGAGCATCCGATGTGGGGGCCGATCCTGTGGAATCGCCCGTGGCTGCTCGCCGCCGGCGTCGCCGCGGGGGCCGCCACGGCCGTGAAGTGGTCGGGCCTGTACGTGATCGCCGCCGTCGGCGTCTACGCCGTCGTCACCGACGCGCTCGCGCGCCGCCGCGCCGGCATCGTGCAATGGCCGATGGATGCCGTGCGCCAGGGCCTGGCATCCTTCGTGCTGCTCGTGCCGGTGGCCGCCGTCGTCTACGTCGCCAGCTGGTCGGGGTGGCTCTTCACCACCGGCGGGTACAAGCGCGGGACGCCGGTGGATGCGACCGGCTTCTGGGCGTGGGTCCCCGAGCCGCTCCAGCGCCTGTGGGCGTATCACCAGGAGATGTACGCCTTCCACGTGGGCCTCGTCACCCCGCACAGCTACGCGAGCCCCGCGTGGCAGTGGCCGCTGCTGATCCGTCCCACCTCGATGTACTGGCACCAGGATGACGCGGGCGTCAACGGCTGCGCCCTGCCCTCGGGCTGCACCGAGGCGATCTCGAGCATCGCGAACCCGATCATCTGGTGGGCGGGCGTCGCGGCATCCCTCTTCCTGCTCGTGCGGTTCGTCATGATTCGCGACTGGCGCTACGCCCTCGTCCTGACGGGGCTGGCGGCGACCTACGTGCCGTGGCTGCTCTATCCCGAGCGCACGATCTTCCAGTTCTACACGGTCGCGATGCTGCCCTTCCTCGTGCTGGCCCTCGCGTTCACGCTGCGCGAGATCGCGCGGGGGGTGAGGGGCTCGAGCCGTCTGAGCGGCCAGATCATCGTGCTCGCCTTCCTGGGGCTCTGCGTCGTCGTCTCGGCATTCTGGTATCCGGTGTGGGCGGGGCTCCCCGTGCCGTACGAGTTCTGGCGACTGCACAACTGGCTGCCCACCTGGATCTGACGGGTCCAGACGAATGCCGAGGGGGCGAGCGTGACGCGAGGAGACGAGTGGCTGCACGACCCGCGGCCGGTGCAGCGGGTGAAGCTGTTCCGGGACGCGCCGGTGGACCGCGGGGCGTGGCCGGCGACCGTGCCGGCGGTGGCGCACTTCCTCGACGTCGCCGGGGCGGACGGGTGGGAGTTCGGCCCCGGTGTGACCTTCCTCGTCGGGGAGAACGGGTCGGGCAAGTCGACGCTCATCGAGGGCATCGCCGAGGCGGCGGGTCTGCCCGCTGAGGGCGGGTCGATCAACGGCGGAGGCGAGACACGGCGCACCGAGAGCCCGCTCGGCGAGTGGTTGCGGATCGAGCGGAGCCCACGTGCTCCGCGGTGGGGCTTCTTCCTGCGGGCCGAGACGATGCACGGCTACTACTCGTGGCGAGACGATCTCGGTGGCCCGGCGCCGAGCCTCCACGAGATGAGCCACGGCGAGTCGTTCAACAGCCTCCTCGACGAGGTGCTCGACCACGAGCGATACGTCGCGGGCCTCGCCTGCCTGGATGAGCCCGAGGCGGCTCTGTCGTTCTCCTCCACGCTGCGCTGGCTGGCGTCCCTCGACCGCATGCGTTCGCGCGGGACCCAGGTCATTTGCGCGACGCACTCCCCCGTGCTGGCGGCGCTGCCGGGCGCGACGATCCTCGAGCTGGGCGAGTGGGGCATCCGCGAGAGCTCCTGGGACGACCTGGAGCTGGTGCGGTTGCACCGAGGGTTTCTGGAGGCGCCGGGGAGGTTCTTACGGCACCTGTTGGAGTGAGCGGATGCCGGGAACGACCACTTCGACTCGCTCTCCTCAGACCAGCCGGCCCGGGTCCGTCGTCGGCAACGCGCAGGTGAACGCCCGGCAGTCGTAGGCCGTGGCTTCCCCGTTCTGCGCGACCTTGCTCGCGAAGAGCTCGAACCCGGCCGCGGCGAACGCCTGCGCCTGCGCAGGAGAGACCACCGCGACGACGTCGGCGGCGACCCGGCGCGCGGCATCGGCGATCTCGGCATCCGCCTCTCCCACCACGACCACCTGACGCGGTGCCGTGGCGAGCCCCGTCGCGACCTCGAGGATCGCCCCGTGCGCGAGCGGCGAGGCGAGGGCGACGTCGGCGGCGCCGCGCACGAGGGCGTCGGCGGCGGCGCGGTAGCGCTCCCCCGCACCGAGGCGCCAGAGGTCGAGGGACGCGGCCGCGAACACCGACGGACCCGACGGCGACGCACCGTCGGTGGGAACCCCGTGGGGCTGCATGCCCTGCGCGACGAGCACCGCGTCTCCGCCGCCGGGCGGATGGATGCCGTCGTCACCCAGGCACAGGTCGACCAGCGCCCGTGCCCGCTCGGCGTAGGCCACCTCGCCGGTCGCGCGGGCGAGGGCGAGGAGGCCGCGGGCGAGGCCCCCGTAGTCCTCGAGAGTCGCGGGGGCCGTGGAGCGCACCTCGTCGAGCGAGGCGCGGCGGAGCGTGCCGTCATCGGCGACGTTGCTCTCGAGGACCGCGTCGGCGGCCCAGCGAGCGGCTTCGAGCAAGCGCGGGTCGGTACGGGTGCCGGCGGTGGCCAGCGCGGCGATCGCGTGCCCGTTCCAGCCGGTGACGACCTTCGCGTCGAGGGCCGGAGGCTGCAGCCCCGAGCGGTCGGCGACGCGGTAGTACCCGCCCTCGTTGCGGACGCCGTCGATGATCGACTCGGAGTCCTGCGCCGCGGCGATGCCGCCCGACGGCAGTTGAAGGACGTCGACGAGGAAGCGCGCGGCATCCGTGGCCGCAGCCTCATCCCCCGCCGCGAGCGCGATCTCGACGAGCCCGGCGTTGTCGGTCAGCATGCGCTCGTAGTGCGGCACGCTCCAATCGCGCCGCGTGGCGTAGCGGAAGAAACCGCCCTCGACGGTGTCGTGCAGGTCGGAGTCCACCATGGCGGAGAGAGCGCGGGATGCCACGGCCGCGGCATCCGGAGCCTCCGACGCCAGAGCGGGGTGCTGCAGGAACCGCAGCACAGGGGTGTTCGGGAACTTCGGCGTCTCGAACGCGGGGCCGGCGGCGAAGCCGGCGTATTCGCGGTCCTCGCGCGCGGCGACCGTGCGCGCGGCGGCGGCGAGCTGGTCGAGGGTCGGTGCCGCGTCGACGGGGGCCGTCGCGGCGGCGGCGAGGGCGTCGCGGAGCGAGGAGCCGGTGGCATCCACCTCGGCGCGTCGCTCGGTCCACGCCTCGCGGACCGCGGCGAGCACCTGGCGGAACGAGGGCTGCGGCGGGCGGGGCGCGGGCGGGAAGTAGGTGCCCGCATAGAAGACGCGGCCCTCGGGGGACGCGAAGACGGTGAGGGGCCAGCCCAGGTGGGGGGTGAAGGCGGAGGCGGCGTCGAGATAAGCGGCGTCGACGTCGGGGTTCTCTTCACGATCGACCTTGATCGACACGAAGCCGTCGTTCAGGATACCGGCGGTCTCGGCATCCTGGAACGACTCCCGCGCCATGACGTGGCACCAGTGGCAGGTGCTGTACCCGATCGAGATCATCACGGGGACGTCTCTCTCGGCCGCGAGCGCGAACGCCTCGGCCCCCCACGGGAACCACGCGACGGGATTGTCGGCGTGGGCCCGCAGGTAGGGGCTCGAGGCGTTCGCGAGGCGGTTCACATCGCGCCCGGCGTCAGTTGAGGTCGTCGGGGTGCGTGCCGACGCGGCCGGAGCCGTCGCCGGGGTCGACGGCGTCGATCGCGGCCATCTCGTCGGCGGTGAGCTCGAAGTCGAACAGGTCGAAGTTCTCCTCGAGGCGCTCGCGGCGCACCGACTTGGGGAACACGATGAACCCGTGCTGGATGTGCCAGCGCAGCACGGCCTGAGCGGGGCTCTTGCCGTGGGCTTCGGCGGCATCCTTCACCGCGGGGATCTCGAACAGGTCGTACTTGCCCTGGCCGAGCGGGCCCCACGACTCGATGTGCATGTCGTGCTCCTGGCCCCAGGCCGCGATCTCGCGCTGGCTGAGGGCGGGGTGCAGCTCGATCTGGTCGACCACGGGGGTCACACCGGTCTCGGCGACGATGCGGTCGAGGTGCGGCACGAGGAAGTTCGAGACGCCGATCGAGCGCGTCTTGCCCGCCTCGCGGATCTCGATCATCTTCTGCCACGCGTGGACGTAGTTGTCGTTCTTCGGCGTCGGCCAGTGGATGAGGTAGAGGTCGACGGCGTCGAGCTGCAGCTTCTGCAGGCTCTCGTCGATCGCGGCGAGCGGCTCGTCGCCGTCGTGGCGGTCGTTCCAGAGCTTGGTGGTGACGAAGAGCTCGTCACGAGGGATGCCGCTGGCGGCGATGGCGCGGCCGACACCCTCTTCGTTCTTGTAGATGGCGGCGGTGTCGATGTGGCGGTAGCCGACCTCGAGGGCCTCGGACACGGCGCGCTCGGCGTCGTCGGCGGGCACGAGGAACACGCCGTAGCCGAGCTGGGGGATGGAGTTTCCGTCGTTGAGCTGAACAGAAGGAACGGTCATGGATCGAGCCTAGAAGAGGCGGACGGATGGGGCGCCGGGGTTGACGCGCCCCGCGAGGGTCACGACGCGGGAGGCGCGAACGCCGCCCGAGCGAGCGCCTCGGCCACGAGCCGCACGTTCTCGATGACGGAGCCGCCCGTCACGCGGACCCACCCGCCGACACCCGCCCCCTCGGCACTGGCGCCGCCCGATCCGGCGGCGCCCGATCCGGCGATCTCGGGGGCGTCGATGACGAAGGGCGTCCCCGCGGCCACCGCGATCCCCTCGGCCGCGAGGTGCACGAGCGCCGCGCGTTCGTCGCGCACCGGCATCCACAGGTTGATCCCGTCGGGCTCCCCCACCTCGACGCCGAGACGGCGGAGCGCGGCGGCGAGGCGGTCGAGACGGTCACGGTAGATGAGCCGCGCGGTGCGCACCGGGGCGATCGAGCGGGCATCGGTGAGGAGCTCGAGCAGGATCGATTGGAGGAGCCGCGAAGTCCACCCGGGACCGAGCATGCGGCGGCGGATGATGCGCTCGACGATCTCGGACGGGCCCCCCAGGGCCGCGATCCGCAGGTCGGGTCCGTGCGACTTCGAGAATCCGCGAACGTGCACCACCTGGCCCGGGATCCACAGCGCGAGCGTCACCGGCGGCGCCGACGTGATCAGCGCCGAGTGGTCGTCCTCGATCACGGTGACGCGCGTGCCCCCGGGCACCGTCAGCAGAACGTCGGCGAGCCGTCGCGCGCGATCGATCGACATCGAAACCCCGGTCGGGTTCTGGGCGCGCGGCTGCAGCACGAGGGTGGACGGACGCTGAGCGAGGGCGAGCGCGAGCGAGGCGGGAAGGATGCCGTCGCGGTCGCTCTGCAGGGGCAGGGGGACGCCGCCCGCCGCCTCGACGAGGTCGAAGATGTACGGGAACCCCGGGGATTCGACGGCCACGCGATCGCCGAAGCGGACGACCTGTTCGACCGTGCGCGAGATCCCGTCGAACGCTCCGTCGACCACGGTGATCGCCTCGACGCCGCGTACCGGCCACTGCTCGCGCAGCAGGTCGTGCAGCTCCGGCAGCACGGGCAGGTCGTGGTAGCGACCGGTGTCGGCGCGCGGTCGGGCGAGAGCGAGAGCGCGCTCGAGCGAAGGGAGCATCGCCGGATCGGGTGTGCCCAGAGAGAGGTCGAGGGCGACGGATGCCGCACCCCGGCGACCGTCGCCGAGTCCGGGCGGTACGGCGACCCCCGCGCCGACCGCGGGAGCGGAGAGCCCCCGGACCCGCGGACTCAGCCATTCGCGCTTCTCGGTGCGCACGAACGTCCCCGCGCGCCCCCGGGACGTGACGACGCCGGCGTCGGCGAGCGCACGCCACGCGGTGGCGACCGTGCCGGTCGACACCTCGAGCGCGGCGGCGACCTGGCGCACGGTCGGGAGCCGGTCGCCCGGCGGGAGCGTGCCCTCGCTGACCAAGCGCGCGATCTCCGCGGCGAGGCCCGCGGCGGTGCGTTCGACGAGGGTGTCGGGCGCCAGCATCCGGTCCTCCAATTTACGGGGGTGTCACTCGTGGAAATCGTCGGGAAATGTTCAGGCGCGACAGTAACAGAACACGACACGACCGGGCGGGCGCGCGGTCGAGAGCGAGGAGAACCCGATGACGACGGTGCGAGCGGCCATCACGCAGACGACGTGGACCGGCGACAAGGAATCGATGCTCGACAAGCACGAGCAGTTCGCGCGGGATGCCGCTGCGGCCGGAGCGCAGGTCGTGTGCTTCCAGGAGCTGTTCTACGGTCCCTACTTCGGCATCACGCAGGACCAGAAGTACTACCGCTACGCCGAGCCGGTCGACGGTCCGATCGTGCAGCGCTTCGCCGCACTCGCGAAGGAACTCGGGCTGGTCTCGGTGCTCCCCATCTACGAAGAGGCACAGACCGGGGTCTACTACAACACCTCGGTCCTCGTCGACGCGGACGGCACGGTGCTCGGCAGCTACCGCAAGAACCACATCCCGCACCTCGACAAGTTCTGGGAGAAGTTCTACTTCCGTCCCGGCAACCTCGGCTACCCCGTCTTCGACACCGCGGTCGGCAAGGTCGGCATGTACATCTGCTACGACCGGCACTTCCCCGAAGGCTGGCGCGAGCTGGGCCTGAACGGCGCGCACATGGTCTTCAACCCCAACGCGACCAAGCCCGGGCTCTCCAACCGCCTGTGGGAGGTCGAGGGTCCCTGCGCCGCGGTCGCCAACGGCTACTTCGTTCTGCAGCCCAACCGGGTCGGCCGCGAGGACAACGAGTACGGCGACGAGGCCGTGTCGTTCTACGGGACCAGCCAGGTGATCGACCCGCGCGGCAACCACGTCGGCGCGGTGGGCTCGTCGGAGCACGAGGAGATCCTCGTCCGCGACCTGGACATGGACCTCGTCCAGCAGATGCGCGACGACTGGCAGTTCTACCGCGACCGCCGGCCGGACACCTACGGCGAGATCGTGGAGGCCTGACCGTGGGCACCACCCTCGTCTCCGGCGGCACCGTCGTCTCGGCCACCGGCCGCACCGCCGCCGACGTGCTGCTGGACGGCGAGACGATCGCCGCGGTCCTCGCGCCCGGCTCCACCCTGCTCGGCCATGACCTCGCGGCATCCGTCGACACCGTCATCGACGCCACGGGCAAGTACGTCATCCCGGGCGGCATCGACGCGCACACGCACATGCAGCTGCCGTTCGGCGGTACGAGCGCCTCCGACACCTTCGAGACCGGGACCCGAGCCGCGGCGTGGGGCGGAACGACCACCATCGTCGACTTCGCCGTGCAGCGCGCCGGCGAGCGCGTGCAGGACGGCCTCGCCCACTGGCACGAGCTCGCGGCGGGTAACTGCGCGATCGACTACGGGTTCCACCAGATCGTCGGAGGAGTGGATTCCGACTCCCTCGCCGCTCTGCCCGGATTGATCGACGAGGGCATCTCGAGCTTCAAGATGTTCATGGCGTACCCGGGGGTCTTCTACGCCGACGACGCGCAGATCCTCCGCGCGATGCAGGTCGCGGCCGACACGGGGTTGCTGACGATGATGCACGCCGAGAACGGCCCGGTCATCGACGTGCTCGCGGAACAGCTGATCGAGAAGAACAAGACCTCGCCGTACTTCCACGGCGTCGCCCGCGCGTGGCAGATGGAAGAGGAGGCCACCCACCGCGCGATCATGCTGTCGCACCTCACCGGCGCGCCGCTGTACGTCGTGCACGTCAGCGCCAAGCAGGCCGTCGAACAGCTCGCGTGGGCCCGCGACAACGGGCAGAACGTCTTCGGCGAGACGTGCCCGCAATACCTCTATCTCTCGCTCGAAGACCAGCTCGGCGCCTCGAGCGACGAGTGGGGCGACTTCGAGGGCGCCAAGTGGGTGTGCTCCACTCCCCTGCGGTCGAAGCACGAGGGCCACCAGCACCACATGTGGCAAGCGCTGCGTACGAACGACGTCCAGATGGTGTCGACCGACCACTGCCCCTTCTGCATGAAGGACCAGAAGACACTCGGCCAGGGCGACTTCCGGGCGATCCCCAACGGCATCGGCTCAGTCGAGCACCGGATGGACCTCATGTACCAGGGCGTCGTGACGGGGCAGATCACCCTGGAGCGCTGGGTCGAGCTGACCAGCACGACCCCGGCGCGCATGTTCGGCATGTACGGCAAGAAGGGCGTCATCGCCCCCGGCGCCGACGCCGACATCGTCGTCTACGACCCGGCCGGACACACCTCGATCGGAGTCGGCAAGACCCACCACATGAACATGGACCACTCCGCGTGGGAGGGCTTCGAGATCGACGGGCACGTCGACACGGTCATCTCGCGCGGCAAGGTCGTCGTCGACGACGGCGCGTACCTCGGCGCCAAGGGCGACGGACGCTTCGTCAAGCGCGGCCTGAGCCAGTACCTGGTCTGAGAGGAGACCCCATGGATTTCGGCGTCGTCCTGCAGACCAACCCGCCCGCCGCCCGCACGGTCCAGCTCTCGCAGCTGGCCGAGGCCCACGGCTTCAGCCACGTCTGGACCTTCGACTCGCACCTGCTGTGGGAGGAGCCCTACGTCGTGCACTCGGCGATCCTCGCAGCCACGCGACGGGTCACCGTCGGACCGTTCGTGACCAACCCCGCGACCCGGGACTGGACCGTCACGGCCTCCACTTTCGCGACCCTCAACGAGATGTACGGCAACCGCACGATCTGCGGCATCGGCCGCGGCGACTCGGCGGTGCGCGTCACCAACGGTCGGCCCACGACTCTGAAAGCGCTGCGGGAGTCGATCCACGTCATCAGGGAGCTCGGCAACTCCCGAGCCGTCGAGTACAACGGCGCGACGCTGCAGTTCCCCTGGAGCCGCGGATCGAAGCTCGACGTGTGGGTGGCGGCCTACGGCCCGCTCGCCCTGAAGTTGACCGGCGAGGTGGGCGACGGGTTCATCCTGCAACTGGCCGACCTCGACATCGCGGAGTGGATGATCAAGACGGTCCGTCAGGCCGCCGAGAACGTCGGCCGCGACCCCGACGAGATCGCCTTCTGCGTGGCCGCACCGATGTACATCGGTGAGGACACTCCGGAGAGCCGCGCGCACATGCGAGAGCAATGCCGATGGTTCGGCGGGATGGTGGGAAACCACGTCGCCGACATCGTCGCGAAGTACGGCGTCGGCTCCGACGTGCCCGCCGCGCTCACCGACTACATCGCCGGGCGCACCGGGTACGACTACAACTCGCACGGCAAGAGCGACAACGACCACGTCGACTTCGTGCCCGACGAGATCGTCGAGCGGTTCTGCGTGCTCGGCACCGCCGAGGAGCACGTCGCCAAGCTCGAGAAACTGCGGGCGCTGGGCGTCACCCAGTTCGCCGGCTACCTCCAGCACGACAACAAGGAGGAGACGATGCGGGTCTACGGCGAGACGGTCATCCCCTCGCTGTCCGAGCACGTGACGGCGAAGCAGTGAGCACCCCGTGACCGATCAGGTCCTGACCCCGGGCGCCACCGAGGTCGTCGGTGCGGCCCGCTCCTCGCGGGGACGCGGGATGGCCGCCCGGATCGGCTGGGGAATCGCCGGAGTGACCGCGGTCGTCGTGCTGTGGGAGCTGTACAAGTTCCTCGGACCGGCGGACGGCGTGACCGTGGGCGGGGACGGATCGGCGGGGTCGGGTGTCATCCTGCTCCCCCGCACCCACGACCGCGCCATGCCGCACGTGTGGGACATGGTCGCGCGGATGTTCGCCCCGACAAGCGGGGGCGACACCCCGCCCCTGATCCTCTCGGTACTCCAGGCGGCCGGAACGACCCTCGGGCTGGCCGCCCTGGGATGGCTCATCGGCGTCGTCGTCGGCGCCCTGCTGGGGATCGCGATGCAGCGCTGGCGGCTGGTCGAAGCCGGCCTCCTCCCGTGGATCGTCGTCAGCCAGATCGTTCCGCTGATCGCCTTCGCGCCCGTCGTCAACGCGCTCGGAACGCAGATCGACCGCGGCGGATTCCCCTGGCCGCAGTGGCTCTCGGTCGCCCTCATCGCGTCGTACCTCGCGTTCTTCCCCGTCGCGATCGGCATGCTCCGCGGGCTCGATGCCCCGGACGCCCTGCACCTCGACCTCATGCGGTCAGGCTCCGCCGGGTGGTGGCAGACGCTGGTCCACCTGCGCCTGCCCGCGGCCGTGCCGCATCTGCTCCCCGCTCTGCGTCTCGCGGCGGCATCCGCCGTCGTCGGCGCCGTCGTCGCCGAGGTGTCGATCGGACTGCGCGGCGGGATCGGCCGCATGCTCATCCAGCTCGCCGGGCAGGCGTCGTCCGACCCGGCCGCCCCCTGGGCGCCGACTCTCGGCACCGTCGTCATGGGACTCGTCGCGGCCCTCGGCGTGGCCCTCATCGGCGTCGCCCTTCATCGATTCCGTCGCGGGGAGGACACCGCATGACCACCACCACCGCTGTTCGGGCCCGCGGGCTCGGAAAGGTCTTCCCGAGCGCCGGCGGCGAGGTGATCGCCCTGACCGACGTCGATCTCGACATCGCCGCCGGGGAGTTCGTCTCGCTCATCGGCCCCTCCGGCTGCGGCAAGTCGACGCTGTTGCGTCTCATCGCCGACCTCGACACGGCCACCAGTGGAGAGCTCACCCTCGCGGGCAAGACCGCGCGGCAGGCGCGACTCGACCAGGACTACGGCATCGCGTTCCAGCAGGCGGGGCTCCTCCCCTGGCGCACGGTCGCGGCGAACATCGCCCTGCCCCTCGAGCTGCACCGCTGGACCCGCGCCCGCCGCGACGCGCGCGTCGCCGAACTCGCCGACCTCGTGGGTCTCACCGACTTCGTCGGGCGCTACCCCGACCAGCTGTCCGGCGGCATGCAGCAGCGCGTCGCGATCGCCCGCGCGCTCGCGGCCTCACCGCGACTGCTGCTGATGGACGAGCCGTTCGGCGCCCTCGACGAGATGACCCGCGAGCGGCTGCAGTCCGAGCTCGCGCGCATCGCCGCCGAGACCGGGGCCACGGTCGTCTTCGTCACGCACTCGATCCCCGAGGCGGTGTTCCTCTCCGATCGCGTTGTCGTGATGAGTCCCCGACCCGGACGGATCACCGAGGTCGTCGACACCCGACCGGGCCGGGCCCGCGACGACCTCCTCCGGGAGTCGCCGGAGTATTTCTCGCGCGTCACCGCCGTCCGCGAAGCGCTCCACGGCTCGCCCCTGCACCGGGCGAACGAGCGATGACGGCCGCTCGACTCCCCGGGTGGGTGCGGCTGCTGGCGCCCCTCGTCGTCGGTGTCGCCGGACTCGCCGCGTGGTACGCCTTCGTCGCCTCGGGCAGCGCCCCACGGATGCTGCCCGCCCCCTTCGCGGTGGCGAACGAGTTCGTCGATCGCTTCGGCCTGATCGCCGAGGCCGCGGGGATCACGGGGACGAACGCCCTCGTCGGCCTCGTCGCCGGCAGCCTGCTCGCGATTCTGTTCGCCGCCCTCGCCGCCACCTGGCGTCCCGTCGACGGCATGACCGCACCTCTCGTCGCCGCGCTCGCCGTCGTCCCCATCGTCGCGCTCACCCCGATCTTCAACACGATGTTCGGCGCGTCGAGCCAGTTCGGTCGCCAGGCGGTCGCCGGGATCGCCGCGTTCGTCCCGGTGTTCGTCAACACCCTCCGCGGCCTCCGTCAAACCAGGCCCGTCCAACGCGACTTCTTCCGCGCCACCGCCGCGAGCGGGGGCCAGACGTTCCTGCGCCTCACGCTCCCCACGGCCCTGCCGTATCTCGTCACGGGCGTGCGGGTCGCGGCATCCCTCGCCGTCATCTCCGCCCTCGTCGCCGAATACTTCGGCGGGCCCGCCGACGGTATCGGCACCGCGATCGCCACCTACGCCAAGTCCGGCCGCGCCTCTCTCGCGTGGGCGTTCGTGGGCGGGGGCATCGTCATCGGCCTCGTCTTCTTCCTCGTCACCTCGCTGCTCGAACGCCTCGTCACCCGCCGCCTCGGCGCGGGCCGTGCGCCGAGCTGACCGGCGTCCGCCCTCCGACGAAAGAGCCTGCACCACCCGACACACGCTCCACCCGAACCGGAAGGACCTTCCATGAGACACAGCACCCGACGCACGCTCGGCGCGATCGCCGGCGTCGGCGTCGCCGCCCTCGCGCTCTCCGCCTGCTCCGGCGGCGGCTCCGCGCCCGCGGCATCCGACGCCGACTTCACCCCGCTCACCTCGGTGAAGCTGCAGTTGCAGTGGCTGCCGCAGGCGCAGTTCGCCGGCTATTACGTCGCCCTCGACAAGGGCTACTTCCAGGAGGAGGGCTTCGACGACGTCGAGGTGCTGCCTTCCGGCGGCGACATCGTCCCGCAGGACGCGCTCGTCGCCGGCGACGTCGATTTCGCCGTCGCGTGGGTACCCAAGGTTCTCGGGACGCTCGAGAACCAGGGCGTCGAGCTGACCGACATCGCGCAGGTGTTCCAGAAGTCGGGCACCACCCAGGTGTCGTGGAAGGGCTCGGGCATCACGAGCGTCGACGACTTCGAGGGCAAGCGGATCGGCTCGTGGGGCTTCGGAAACGAGTGGGAGATCTTCGCGGCCATGGCCGACAAGGGCCTGGACGCCTCGACCGTGCAGATCACGACGCAGGACTTCTCGATGAACGCCCTCCTCGACAAAGACGTGGATGCCGCGCAAGCGATGACCTACAACGAGCTCGCGCAGCTGCTCGAGACGGTGAACCCCGCCACGGGGAGGCTCTACACGATGGATGACATCGACGTGATCTCGTACGAGGACACCGCGGGCGCGATGCTGCAGGACGCCATCTGGGCGGACACGACGCGCCTGGCCGACGACCCGGCCTACGCCGACGCCGCCACGCGCTTCCTCAAGGCCGTGATCAAGGGCTGGGTCTTCGCGCGCGACAACCCCACCGAGGCCGCGGACATCACCTACACCGCCGCGACGGCCCCGGGCGTCGACGCCTTCCCGGTCGGCCCCACGCACCAGCTGTGGCAGATGAACGAGGTCAACAAGCTCATCTGGACCGGCGGCGACTTCGGCATGATCGACGCCGACGCCTGGAAGAAGACCGTCGATGGCGCTCTCAAGGCGGTCAACCAGGACGGGCTCAACCTCATCACGGCGGAGCCGGCGGCATCCGCGTATTCCAACGACTACATCGAAGCCGCTCTCAGCGCCCTGAAGGACGAGGAGGTCACGGTCGACGGCGACTACACGCCGATCGACGTGACACTCACCGAGGGCGGGCAGTAGGACGCGAGGAGCCGAGGAGGCGGGGCGGCCGGGTCATCCGGCCGCCCCGCCGTCGTGTCTGCGCGTCGTCTCCCTCGTGCGCGGTCGGCGGAATCGAGCCGGGCGTTTGATCGCTGCTCCCGGCTCCGCCGAAGGTGACCACCGCGCCGCTCGTGCAGCCGGTGCGCGGCCCGGCACCGGGACGAGCCGGCTCCCGCGTGGTTGACTGACCCCATGCACGCCAGCCCCGCCCCGAAGCACGCGCGCCGCCGGCCCGAGTCCGGGCTCCGCCGCGGGCTCACCCTGCTCGCGATCGCCGTGGCCGTGATCGTCGTCGCCGGGGTGGCGGTGGGAGGCTTCTACGCCTGGTCGCTGACGAGCCGCCTGCAGGAGGCCTCGGTTCCGCTGAAGGACGCCCCGGCCGAGCCCCCGGCCCTCAGCGAGTACAACGAGCCCTTCGCGGTGCTGGTGGTCGGCACCGACGAGTGCGACGACGTCGTGGCCGCGGCGTTCGGCCCGCGCTGCACCGACCCCGAGAACGACGGCGCGCGCAACGACGTCAACATGCTGCTGTACGTCTCGGCGAACCCGCGGCGCGCCACCGTGGTGTCGTTCCCGCGCGACCTGCAGGTCGCGATCCCGGAGTGCACCAACGACGACGGCGCCGTCTTCGGCGGCACCGACCGCGCCTCGATCAACACCGCGTTCGAAGACGGCGGTCTGTCGTGCGTCGCCGACACCATCTCGAACCTCACCGGGCAGAGCATCCCCTTCGCCGCGAAGGTCAGCTTCGGCAACGTCGTCAACATCACCGACGCGATCGGGGGCATCGAGGTGTGCATCGGCGGCGAGGGGATCGACGACCCGGATGCCGGCATCCAATGGGAAGCCGGCCCCCGCACGGTCAAGGGTTTCGACGCCCTCGCCTTCCTGCGCACGCGCAAGGGCATCGGCGACGGCAGTGACCTCGCCCGCATCGGCAACCAGCAACAGTACATGTCGCGCCTGGTCAACAAGCTCCGCAGCGACGAGGTGCTGTCGAACCCGGGCACCCTCATCGGTCTGGCGAACACGGCCGTCAACAACATCCAGCCGAGCGAGAGCCTCGCCGACCCCGTCCGCATCGCGCAGCTGGCGTACACGCTCAAGGACGTGCCGTTCTCCGACATCACCTTCGTGCAGTACCCCGTCGTCGACGACCCGTACGACAGCAACCGCGTCGCGCCCGACGAGGCCTCGGCCCAGGTGCTGTTCGAGGCCCTCGCCGCCAACGCGCCCCTCACGATCACCGGCGAAGCCGGCCGCGGCGTGGTCGCCGACCCGTCGGCTCCCACCGAGGAGCCCACCGCGCCGGCCGAGCAGACCCCCGCTCCGGATGCCACCGATGCCACCGCCTCGCCCGACGCGAGCGCCGCCCCGGGCGTGGTCGATCTGCCCCAGAACATCAACGGCACGAAGGCGGACCAGGCGACCTGCTCGGCCGGCAACGGCTGATCCCGACCACGACGTCGCCGTCCGACGGGCGCACGCCCCCGCGCACGGAGACCGCACACTCAGGTCGATGGGACAGCATCGAGGGGTGAAGACCTCCGCCCGCTTCTCGCTGGTCGTCGTGACCGCAGCGTTCGCCCTCGCCGGGTGCGCGCCCGCGGCCGCCCCGTCGACCCCGACGGCATCCGCCACTCCCACCCCCACCCCGACGCCCAGTCCCACGCGCACGCCCGATCCCCTGGACGGCATGAGCCTGGCCGACAAGGTCGGGCAGCTGTTCATGGTGGGCACCTCGGTCGACGGTGCCGATGCGACGACGGTCGCGGCCGTGCGGGACGACCACATCGGTGGGATCTTCCTGCACGGACGATCGGATGCCGGCACGGAGGCGATCGCGAACCTCGTGAGCGGATTCACCTCGACGGTGCCCGCGGGTCGACCGCCGCTGTGGGTCGCCACCGACCAGGAAGGCGGGACGGTGCAGGTGCTGTCGGGTCCGGGATACGACGACATCCCGTCGGCGCTCGATCAGGCGCAGTCCGATGACGTCGCCCTGCGCGCGAGCGCTGCGACGTGGGGGACGCAGCTCGCCGCCGCGGGGGTGAACATGAACCTCGCGCCGGTCGCCGACATCGTCACGAGCGCGGAGTTCGCGGCATCCAATCCCCCGATCGGCGAGCTGGCCCGCGAGTACGGCTACGACGAGGCGACGGTCGCCGCGAAGGCGGGTGCGTTCGCCGCCGGGATGCGAGACGGCGGGGTGCTGCCGACGTTCAAGCATTTCCCGGGCCTCGGACACGTCGACGACAACACCGACTACTCCACGGGCGTGACGGACGACACGGTCACCGCCGACGGACCCGACGTGGGCGTGTACTCCACGGTGCTGCCGCAGGGGCCCGCCGTCGTCATGCTCTCGACGGCGATCTCCGCGCAGATCGACCCCTCGGCCCCCGCCGCCTTCTCCCCCGCGGTGGTGGGCGTGCTGCGCGACCGCGTGGGGTTCGACGGGGTGGTCACGGTCGACGACCTCTCGGCCGCGCGCCAGGTGCAGCCCTGGTCGCCCGCCGACCGGGCGACGCTGGCGGTCGACGCCGGCGTCGACCTGCTGCTCGTCTCGGCCGACCCGTCGGTGTACCCCGAGATGCATCAGGCCGTGCTGTCGCGCGCCGAGTCCGACCCCGCCTTCGCCGCGAAGGTGGATGCCGCCGCCCGCCGCATCCTGGCCCAGAAGGCCGCGATGCCCTGAGCTCTTGCGCGAGTCTCCACGATTCGTCGCCTCCGACACCGGCGGAGCGACAGATCCTGGCGACTCACGCGCGCTGCGGGCGATACGCTGGAAGGCTGTGTCTGTCGAACCCGTCATCGTCTACCCGCCCGAGCTGCCCGTCAGCGCGGCCCGGGACGAGATCGCGCGCGCCATCCGCGACCACCAGGTCGTGATCGTCGCCGGGGCGACGGGCTCCGGGAAGACCACGCAGCTGCCCAAGATCTGCCTCGAGCTCGGGCGCACCTCGATCGCGCACACCCAGCCCCGCCGCATCGCCGCGCGCACGATCGCCGAGCGCATCGCCGAGGAGATGCAGGTCCCCCTCGGTTCCACCGTCGGCTACAAGGTGCGCTTCACCGACAAGGTGTCGGCCGACACGCGCGTGGCGCTGGTGACCGACGGCATCCTGCTCAACGAGATCCACCGCGACCGGCTCCTGCGCCGCTACGACACGATCATCGTCGACGAGGCGCACGAGCGCTCGCTCAACATCGACTTCCTGCTCGGCTACCTCCGCCGCATCCTGCCGAAGCGCCCCGACCTCAAGGTCATCGTCACCTCCGCGACGATCGACCCCGAGAGCTTCGCGCGGCACTTCGCCGCCGCCCCCGCCGAGCCCGGCGGCGAGCCGGTGCCCGCGCCGGTGATCGAGGTGTCGGGGCGAACGTATCCGGTCGAGATCCGGTACCGGCCGCTCGACGGGGCGGACGAGGTTCCCGACGACGCCGACGACGAGACTCCGCATGCCGGGACCTCGACTCCGCACCCGAAGAAGCCCCGCAGCCCCGCACGGCCGACCGCCACGTCCGGCCGCTCCGCCGACGACGTCGACGAGGTCGGAGCCGTCGTCGCGGCCCTCCGTGAGCTCGACCGGGAGCCCGCGGGCGACGTGCTCGTGTTCTTCCCCGGTGAGGCCGAGATCCGGGATGCGGCGGATGCCATCCGCGGGGCATATCAGAAGGACGCCGCGCCCACCGAGGTGCTCCCCCTGTACGGCCGCCTCTCCGCCGCCGAACAGCACCGCGTGTTCGAGCGCTCCACCGTCGCGGGTGTGCGCCGCCGCGTCATCCTCGCCACGAACGTCGCCGAGACGAGTCTCACGGTCCCCGGCATCCGGTATGTCGTCGACACCGGCACCGCGCGCATCTCGCGCTACAGCAACCGCTCGAAGATCCAGCGCCTGCCGATCGAGGCCGTCTCGCAGGCGTCCGCGCAGCAGCGGTCCGGCCGCGCCGGCCGTACGTCGCCCGGTGTCGCGATCCGCCTCTACTCCGAAGACGACTTCCTCCGCCGTCCGGAGTACACCGAGCCCGAGATCCTGCGCACGTCGCTGGCATCCGTCATCCTGCAGATGCTGTCGCTCGGGTTCGGCGACATCCAGGCGTTCCCGTTCCTGACCCCGCCGGATTCGCGCGGCGTGAAGGCGGCGTTCGACCTGCTCGTCGAGCTCGGCGCGGTGAAGCTGCCGGCACCGGGTTCCGAACGCCGCGATCCCCGCGGCGACGGCGACCCCTCGCGCCAGCGGGGTGGGCGGGGAGACGATCGCGGCCCCCGCCTCACCGAGATCGGCCGCGAGATCGCGCGCCTGCCGATCGACCCCCGCTTCGCGCGCATGCTCATCGAGGCCCGCCGCAACGACGTGTCGAGCGAGGTGCTCGCGATCGTGTCGGGCATGTCGATCCAGGACGTGCGCGAGCGCCCCGAGGAACGCCGCGAGGAGGCCGACCGCTTCCACGCGCGCTTCACCGACCCCACCAGCGACTTCCTGTCGCTGCTCAACCTCTGGGACTACCTGCAGGAGAAGCAGGCCGAGCTCGGCTCGAGCGCGTTCCGACGACTCTGCCGCAGCGAGCACCTCAACTACGTGCGGGTGCGCGAATGGATCGATGTGCACCGGCAGCTGCGGTCGCTGGGCGCCGAGCGCGGGTCGGGCGACGGCGGGCGCGCGGGGAGCCCTGCCCCACGGCGCACCGGACCCGCCCCCTCCCGAGCAGAACGCGGATCATCGACCGTCGACCACACCACCGCCCCCGAGGGACACGCCGCCGGCGACGCGATCCACCGCGCGATCCTGTCCGGGCTGCTGTCGCACCTCGGCATCCTGGATCCGCGCACGATGGCGCAGACCAAGGACCGCAAAGCCCCGGGCGACGCCCGCCCCGTCAAGGGCGAGTACATCGGCGCGCGCGGGGCGCGGTTCGCGATCTTCCCCGGCTCGGGGCTGAAGAAGAAGCGTCCCTCGGCCGTGATGGCCGCCGAGCTCGTCGAGACGTCGCGCTTGTTCGCCCGCACGGTCGCCGCCGTCGACCCCGCGTGGGCCGAAGAGCTCGCGCCCGACCTCGTCAAGCGCTCGCTGAGCGAGCCGCACTGGTCGAAGGATGCCGGCTCCGCCGCGGCCTACGAGAAGGTCACCCTCTTCGGGGTCGAGCTCGTCGGCCGTCGCCGGGTGCAGCTCGCGCGCTTCGATCGCCCTCTCGCGCGCGAGATGTTCGTGCGCCACGCGCTCGTGGAGGGCGAGTGGGACCCCTCGGTGCTCGACAAGCGCCTCACGGCGTTCCTGCGCCGCAACGTCGAGCAGCGCCGCCTGCTGGAGAAGATCGAGGAACGCGAGCGCCGCCGCGACATCCTCATCGGCGACGAGGCGGTCTTCGCGTTCTACAACGCGCGCATCCCCGCTGATGTCACCGACGTGCGCTCGTTCGAGACGTGGTGGAAGGATGCCGTCACCCGCACGCCCCACCTGCTCGACCTGCGCGAGTCCGACCTCACCGGCGACCGGGCGCAAGGCGACGACCGCGCCTTCCCCGCGCGCTGGCGCCAGGGAGACCAGACCCTCAACCTCGCGTACCGCTTCGAGCCCGGTGCCCCCGACGACGGCGTGACGGTCGTCGTGCCGCTGCCGTTGCTGGCTCAGCTGCGCCCCGACGGGTTCGACTGGCAGGTGCCGGGCATGCGCGACGAGCTCGTGACCGCGCTGCTGCGAGCCCTGCCGAAGACGATCCGCCGCAACGTCGTGCCCGCCGCCGACTGGGCTGAGAAGTTCTCCGCCGAGCTGGCCGAGAGGGGCCCCGAGCACACGGGCGGTCTGCCGAAGACGCCGCTGGTCGACGCCCTCGCCGCCCAGGTGCAGCGCGTGGCCAACCAGCGCGTGAGTGCTGCCGACTTCGAGCTCGAGCGCGTCCCGGGGCACCTGCTCCCGTCGTTCCGCGCGGTCGATGCGCGCGGGCGGGCGATCGGCAGCGACCGCGACCTCGGCGCCCTGCAGCGCCGCCTGGCCGACAGGGCCCGCTCCAGCGTGGAGTCGACGATCGCCCGACCGGCGCAGAGAGCCGCGAAGGTCGCCGAGGCCTCCCCCGCGTTCGCCGCGCGCACCAAGCTCACGACGTGGGACCTCGACGAGCTCACCGAGGTCGTCGACACGCCCGTCGCCGGCGGCGTCGTCCGCGGCTACCCGGCCCTCGTGGATGAGGGGGACAGCGTCACGCTGCGCGTCGAGGCGACGCCCGAGGATGCCGCGCGGCACACGCGCACCGGCATCCGACGCCTGATGCTGCTGGCCGTGCCCTCCCCCGCCACGTACGTCCTCGACCACCTCACCGCGAACGAGAAGCTCGCCCTCGCGGCATCCCCGTACCAGAATGCGAAGGCGCTGATCGAGGACGCCCGTGTCGCCCTCGCCGACGACGTGCTCCTGCGCGAGGCGCCGGCCGGTGTCGTCCGCACGAAGGCCGAGTTCGAGCGCGTGCGGGATGCGTTCTCCGCCGTCTCGGTCGAGCGCACGTTCCAGACGGTGTCGCTCGCCGCGAAGATCCTGCTCGCGCAGCGCGAGGTGGAGAGGGCGATGAAGGATGCCGCCTCCATCACGCTGTTGGGCGCGCTGAACGACGTGCGGGGTCAGGTGGCGGGGCTGCTCTTCCCGGGCTTCCTCTCGCGCACGGGCCTGCATCGGCTGCAGCACTACCCGCGCTACCTGGCGGGGGCGCTGGAACGTGTGAAGACCCTGTCGGACAACCCCGGTCGCGACCGCCAGCGGCAGACCGAGTACGAGCGCTCCGCGACCGCGTTCGCCGAGGCGGGCGGTGTCATCCCCCTGCCCGCCGATGCTCCCGCGAACCTCGTGCAGACGCGGTGGCTGCTGGAGGAGCTGCGCGTGAGCCTGTTCGCTCAGCGCCTCGGCACGGCCGAGCCGGTGTCGCCCCAGCGCATCACGAAGGCGCTGAAGGGCGCGTAGGCCGCCGAGGCGGCACGACCGAGCCCCCGGTGCGGGACGTTCGCGTCCTCACGGGTGAATCGCCGCACTTCGCCGCCCAGGCACACCGCACCCGACCATGTCAGGCAACCCGAGCGGGCGCGCCGGCAGCGGCAGCAGCGTGAGATGCCGCACATGGCCGCGCGGGCACACCCTGAGCGACGAAGTCAGGCAACCCGAACGCCCCCGGCCGCGTCGTGCGCTCGCCGTGCAACCGTCCGTCGCACTCACACGCCGAGCGACGCGCCCCACTCCCGCAGGAGGCCCTCGAGCGTCCGCCGCTGAGGCGGGGTGAGGCCCGCGAGCAGGCGTTCCTCGTTCGCCACGTGGGCTGCGAAGGCCTCGTCGATCACGCGTCGCCCCGCCGTGGTGAGGCGGATGACGCGTCCTCGTCCGTCGTCGACGTCGGCGTCGCGCACGACGAGACCGGATGCCACGAGGCGGTCGACGCGTTTGCTCACCGCTCCCGTGGTGACCATCGTGTGCCGCGCGAGCTCGCCGGGGGCGGCCGCGAACGGCTCCCCCGCACGCCGCAGCGCGGCGAGGATGTCGAACTCGCCCTCACCCAGGCCGTGGCGACGGTACTCCGCGACCAGTTCCTCGCGCAGGTGGTCGGCCAGTCGATGCAGGCGTCCGATCACGTGCAGGGGGGAGACATCGAGGTCGGGACGCTGGGCGCGCCACTGGGCCGTGAGGGAGTCGACGCGGTCGGGCGTTGTCATGGCATCCATCTTATCTTCCACGGAAGCTATTGTGTCTTCCATGGAAGCTACGTTGCGCACCGTCGCCGTGACCGCCGTCGCCCCGATCGCGTGGGGCGCCACCTACGTCGTGACGCGGCACGCGCTGCCGGCCGACGCTCCGCTGTGGGGCGCGGCGCTGCGCGCCCTGCCGGCTGGGCTGCTGCTGTGGGCTCTCGCCCGACGCCGCCCGCGCGGATCGTGGTGGGCGAAGGCGCTCGTGCTGGGGCTGCTGAACTTCGCGGCGTTCTTCGTGCTCGTGTACGTTTCCGCACACCTGCTGCCGTCGTCGATCGCCGCCTCGGTCATGGCGCTCGCTCCCCTCGCCCTCGCGGGGATCGCGTGGCCCCTGCTCGGGCAGCGGCCGACGGTGCGGTGGGCCCTGGCCTCCGCCGTCGGCATCGCCGGCGTGCTGCTCGTGGTGGGTGGGAGCACCGGAGCGATTCCCCCCGTCGGCGTCATCGCCTCCCTTCTCGCCCTGATGGCGTCGTCATCCGGGGCGATCCTCACCACCCGCTGGCGTGACGAGACGCCGCTGCTCGCCACGACCGCCTGGCAGCTCACCGCCGGAGGACTCGTGCTCGTCGTCGTCGCCGCCGTCGGAGAGGGCCCTCCGCCTCGAGTGGATGCCGCGGGGGTCGCCGCCTATGCCGGGATCGCGGTCGTGGCCACCGCCCTGGCGTTCGTCTGCTGGTTCACGGGTCTGCGACACCTTCCGGCCGGAACGGTGGGCCTCATCGGACTGCTGAACCCGGTGACCGGGGTGCTCCTGGGCGTCCTCGTGGGCGGGGAGACCCTCACCGGTCCCCAGCTCATCGGCATCGCCGCGGTTCTCGCCGCCATCGCCGCCACCCACGCGCGGCGGCGGAGTTCGCGGCGTTCCACGCGCGGACCCGTGCCCTCCCCGAAGGGATGAGCACGGGGCGCGCGGGGAGCGGATGGTCACGAGCGCAGGCGCACCTCGCCCATCGTCGCCGTGACATCGACCTCGGCGGTGGCCGTGGGGCTCTGCCGCAGACCGTTGTCGACCTGCCCCAGACCGTCGTCGATGCTCACGCGGTACTCGTCGTCCGGCAGACGGAGGTCGACGGACCCGGCCGTGAGCTGCACATACGTGCGGATCGGGGTGGATCCGCGCAGGTGCGCCGTCACCTCTCCCCCGGTCACCTCGAACGCGGCGGTGCCGACGTCGCGCAGCTGCACCGAGGCCGATTCCCCCGATATGTCCAGCTCGAGCTCCCCCGCCGCGCCGTTCAGCGAGGTGGTCCCGCCGGCGACGCGGACCGAGACCGTGCCGTAGTCGCCCTGGAGGTCGAGAGCGCCGCCGCTGACCTGCGCCTCGACACCGAGTCTCGTCCCCGCCCACTGGCGCGGAAGGGTGATCGTGGCGGATGATCCCCCGCCCCAGTCGACGAACGACCGGTTCGGCGAGGCGACGCGCAGCGCGTCTCCGCGGCGTTCGAAGGTCCAGCCCGCACGACCGGTCGCGGCATCCAGCCGTGCGCTGTCGACGTCGCCGTAGGCGATCGTCAGGGCTCCCCCGGTGACGTCGATGTCGAGCGACCCCACCGCCTGCGCCGCACCGTCGACGCGGACCGATCCGCGGTCGGCGTCGCGCAGCACGACGACCGCCGAGGCGGCGGTTCCGGCGACCGTGCCGAGGGCGACGCACGCGCCCACCACGATCGTGACGATCGACACCGCGAAGGCGGCGACGCGACGACGGGGCGGCGCAGGGGCGGCGGGAGGTGTGTCGATGGTCATGAGGTCGCTCCGGTGTGGTCGTGGCCCAGGTGCACGAGAGCGGCGATGACGCGGCGGTTGCCGGTCTCGTCCTGCTCCAGGCCGAGCTTGGTGAAGATGGCGGTGATGTACTTCTCGACGCTCGCCTCGCTGACGAACAGCGCCCCGGCGATCGCCTGGTTCGAGCGCCCCTCGGCGATCAGGCCGAGGACGGCCCGCTCGCGGTCGGTGAGGCTCTGCAGTCGCTCGTCGCGGCGACGCCGTGTGAGCAGCTGCGCGACGACCTCGGGATCCAGCACGGTGGCACCGTCGGCGATGGAGGCAACGGCGGCGAGGAAGTCGGCGACGTCGGCCACACGGTCCTTGAGCAGATAGCCCAACGCGCCCTGCCCGTCGGCGATCAGGTCGCTCGCGTAGCGCTCCTCGACGTACTGCGACAGCACGAGCACCGGGAGCCCCGGATGCCGCGACCTCAGCGCGATCGCGGCGCGGATGCCCTCGTCGGTCCAGGTCGGCGGCAGCCGCACGTCGAGGATGCACAGCTGCGGCGCCGTCGCGGCGACGGCGGCGTCCAGGCCGTCCGCGTCGGGCAGGGCCGCGACCACCTCGTGGCCGTCGTCGGCGAGCAGGCGCACGAGGCCCTCGCGCAGGAGGACGGAGTCCTCGCAGATCAGGATGCGCACGGGACGTTCACCTCCACCGTCGTCGGTCCGCCCTGGGGGCTATCGATGCGGGCCGTGCCGCCCGCCGCCGTGACGCGATTGACGATCCCGTCCAGGCCGCCACCGGGCACGATGCGCGCCCCGCCCAGACCGTCGTCCTCGACGCGTGCCCACAGCGACCCGTCATCGCGCACCCGCACGTCGACACGGCAGGCGGCGGCACGGGAGTGCTTGGCGGCGTTGGTGAGGGTCTCCGCGATGGCGAAGTACACGGCCTCCTCGGCCGCCCGCCCGCAGCGGCGGGGCAGGCGCACGTCAAGGGTGACCGGGATGTGCGAGCGCGACGCGAGCGCCGAGAGGGCGGCATCCAGGCCCCGATCCTCGAGCACCGAGGCGTGGATGCCGCGGGCGAGCTGCCGGAGTTCCGTGATGGCCGACTTGGTCGAGGCGTGCGCCTCGGCGACGAGGGCCTTGGCCGCCTCGGGGTCGTCGTCGATCTTGGTCTGCGCGAGTCCGAGGGTCATGCCGATCGACACGAGCCGCGGCTGGACCCCGTCGTGCAGGTCGCGTTCGATGCGCGTGCGCTCGACCTCGGCCGCGCGGACCGCTCCGGCCCGACGGGTGTCGGACGTGCGGGCCTGCTCGACGAGCTGCGCCTCGCGGGAGGGGACGAAGATCGCGCGCACGATCACGCCGTGCAGGATCGCGAGGCCGATGACGGTCGCCACCCCGACGATGACGGCGATGACCCCCACGAGGGGGACACCCGCGCCGCTCAGCGGGATCAGATCGAGGAAGCGCGTGTTCGACCAGCCGAAGATCGGGCTGACGGCGAGGGCGAGGCCCCACGCGAGTCCGGCGAGGGCGGTCACCGTCACGAGTCCCATCACCGTCGCGATCGAGAACGAGGCCACCGCGCGCCACTGCAGCGGGTCGATCGCCTGCAACCAGATCGAGTGCAGCACCCCGACGAAGCCCGGCTTGGCACTGCGGCGCGGCCGCAGCGGCGCGAGACCGAGATCGTAGAGCCCGTCGACGCGCGCACGTTCGAACCAGGCGACGGCGAAGAGCGCGTAGACGAAGACGACCAGCACGACGACGCCCACGAGAAGCGCCGCGAGCAGCCCGACGCCCGAGCCCAGCATGCTGAACAGCCCTGTGAAGACGGCCGGCCCGATCACGCCCAGCGCGGCCAGGTGCGCGACGGCAGCGGCGACGCGCCCGGGCGAGGCGACACGCACCCGCTCCGGCACACCGCCCGTCGGCGGGGCGGTCTCGACGGGCCCGCCGGGAACCGGCGGAGGGGGCGGGAGGACGGATGCCGTGGTCATGCGTTCCACGCTAGGGCGCGGTCGGCGCGGGCACCGCCCGGTCAGCCCCCGCGCGGGTTCGGGTTATCCCGAATCACGCGGTCACAGCTCGTCGGCGGAGATCCACCCCGAGGCGATCAGCTCTTCCACGTCGTCGGCGCGCAGGATGCTCGGCGCCACCTCGTCGCCGGCCTCGTCGGGCGCGTCGCGGTCGGCGAGCAACGCCTCGACGGCGTCGGCGGTCGCCGACACGAGTGCCCGCGGATCGGCGAACACGGTGGCGTCGAGGTCGCCGTCGCGCAACGCGCGCACGGTCGGCGCGTCGGCTCCCGATCCGACCACGAGCGGTGAGGGGGCGGGCTCGGCATCGCCGTCGCCGCGGTCCGTCGCCTCCGGGGAGGGCGTCGGCGTGGCGGTCTCGCCTTCGGCCTCGGGAGCCTCGGTCGTGAGCGCGGTCACCACACCCCGGGTCACCGCGTCGCCGAGCGCGAGCACGGTCGTGGGCACGTCGCCGGGGTCACCCGCCCGGAGCTCGCGCACGCGCTCCTCTGCCGCGTCGGCCTGCGCCTGCGCGGTCCGACCGCCGACGGCGGCGGCCTCGGGGGTCGCACCCGACACGATCTCGATGCGGCCGTCCGCGACGGCCGGCTGCAGGGCGGCGAGGGCGGCGGCGTAGCGCTCGACCTCCCAGGCGTCGGAATCCGCGCCGCTCAGCACGGCGACCCGGGCCGTCTCGGCCTCGGCGGTCTCGGTGCCCGGCGTTCCGGGCGTGGCGGCCGGGCTCGGGCTCGACGACGCCGTCGCGGTGCGCGGCGCGTCGGCGAGATCGGCGAGAAGCGCCTCCGCCTGCGCGCGCCCGAGGGCGGCGGCGTCGAAGGCGACCGCTCCCCCCACGTCGAGTCCGTCGAGCGACCGCCCGAACGCGACGACCGGCACCCCCGCCTCGTCGGCGGCGGCGATCGACGCGGACAGGTCTCCGGATGCCAGGGGCGCGACGACCACGGCATCCACGCTCTTCGTGAGCATGTTCTGCACCTGGGCGGCCTGCGTGCGAGCGTCGGAGGCTGCGAACTGCAGGTCGACGCGGTACCCGCGCGCGGAGAGTTCGCGGCTGAGCGCGTCGCCGCCGCGACTCCACAGCGCGTCGGCCGTCGTCGGCAGCGACACCCCGATGACGCCCGCGCCGTCGTTCGAGCCGGGGGCGGTCGCCGGCGCCGGGGAGCAGGCGGCGAGAGCCACGGTCACGGCGACCAGGGCCGCGGCCGCACGGAGCGCGCGCGAAGGTGTCATCCGATCCATCCTCCCCCACGCGACAACGCCCCGCCGCACGAGGCGACGGGGCGTTGCAGGGAGAGCGGGACTCAACCGCGGGTGCGGTTCTTGTTCCACACGTCGAAGGCCACGGCCAGCAGCAGCACGAGACCCTTGATGAACTGCTGCACGTCGGTCGAGATGCCCATGAGCGACATGCCGTTGTTCAGCACACCCATGACCAGACCACCGGCGATCGCGCCGACGACGCGGCCGACGCCACCCTGCACGGCGGCACCGCCGATGAAGGATGCCGCGATGGCGTCCAGCTCGAAGAGGTTTCCGGCGCCGGGGCCGGCCGAGTTCAGGCGGCCCGTGAAGACGATGCCGGCGAGGGCCGCGAGCACTCCCATGTTCACGAAGAGCAGGAAGTCGACGCGACGGGTGTTGATGCCCGACAGCTTGGCCGCGGTGCGGTTGCCGCCGATCGCGTAGATGTGGCGGCCGAAGACGCTGCGGCTCATGACGGTCGAGTACCCGATGATGAGCAGCGCCAGCACGACGAGCACGATGGGCGTGCCGCGCGATCCGGGCGCGACACCCAGCAGGTAGGTGAGGTACGCGATGAGGGCGCCGCCACCGATGACCTTCACCAGGAACGCCGCGGTGGGCTCGTTCTGCAGCTCGAGGGCTGCGCGCTTGGCGCGCTGACGCACCTGCGACGCGACGAAGAGCACGAGGGTGAGCACTCCGAGGGCGACGGTGATCCACTCGGCCGGCGAGCTGGTCGCCGGGAAGAGGTCGGGGAACAGGTAGCCGCCGCCGAGCTGGCGGTACTCGGTCGGGAAGGGCGTGATCTGCGTGTTGCCGAGCGTCATCTGCGTGAGGCCGCGGAACAGGAGCATGCCCGCCAGGGTCACGATGAAGGCCGGGATGCCGATGTAGGCCACCCAGAAGCCCTGCCACATGCCGACCACCGCGCCCAGCACGAGGGAGAGCAGGATGCCGAGCCACCAGGGCAGGCCCCACTGCACGATCAGCACGCCCGAGACGGCGCCGACGAAGGCCGCGACCGATCCGACCGAGAGGTCGATGTGACCGGCGATGATGATCATCACCATGCCGATCGCGAGGATCAGGATGTAGCTGTTCTGGACGATGATGTTCGACACGTTGCCCGCGGTGAGCAGGCGCCCGCCGGTGAGGGCCTGGAACAGCAGCACGATGACGATCAGCGCGATGAAGATGCCGATCTCGCGCAGGCGCGAGGTGAAGAACTGCACGATGCCGCCGGCACCGCTGCCACTGCCGTTACCGGCGCCACCGCCGACGGGGCCCTTCGGCGTTGAGGGACCCTGCGGGGTCACCGTGTTGTCAAGCGCTGACATGGTCGGCTTCCTTTTCCTTCGTCATGAGCACCATGAGGGCCTCCGGTGTGGCCTCTTCGATGGGCAGCTGGCCGGTGATGTGGCCTTCGCTGAGGGTGTAGATGCGGTCGCAGATGCCGAGGAGCTCGGGCAGCTCCGAGGAGATGACGAGCACCCCCTTGCCCTGTGCCGCGAGGGAGTTGATGATCGTGTAGATCTCGTACTTGGCACCGACGTCGATGCCACGGGTGGGCTCGTCGAGGATGAGCACCTCGGGGTCGGAGAACAGCCACTGCGACAGCACGACCTTCTGCTGGTTGCCGCCGGAGAGCTTGCCCACGACCACGTCGACGCTGGGCGCCTTGATGTTCATCGACTTGCGGTAGCGGTTGGCGACCAGATACTCCTCGTCGCCGTCGACCCAGCCGCCCTTCACGAGCTTGCGCATCCCGGCGAGCGAGATGTTGCGCTTGATCGTGTCGATGAGGTTGAGCCCGGCGCCCTTGCGATCCTCGGTCACGTAGGCCAGACCGCTGCGGATCGCCGCGGGGACGGTCGAGGTGTCGGCCTTCTGCCCGCGGATGTAGACGCTGCCGGAGATCCGCGAGCCGAAGCTCTTGCCGAAGACGCTCATCGCGAGCTCCGTGCGACCCGCGCCCATGAGACCCGCGATGCCGACGACCTCGCCGGCGCGCACGTTCAGGTTCGCCTGGTGGATGACGGTACGGGTGGCATCCGTGGGGTGGCTGACGTTCCAGTCCTCGATGCGCAGGACCTCCTCGCCGATCTCCACGTCGCGGTCGGGGTACCGGTTCTCCAGCTCACGGCCGACCATGCCGCGGATGATGCGGTCTTCGCTGGTGCCGCCGGTCGCGACGTCGAGCGTCTCGATCGTGCGGCCGTCGCGGATGATGGTCACCTCGTCGGCGATCGCGCGGATCTCGTTGAGCTTGTGGCTGATGATGATGCAGGTGATGCCCTGGCCGCGGAGGTGGCGGATCAGATCGAGCAGGTGCTCGGAATCGTCGTCGTTCAGGGCCGCGGTCGGCTCGTCGAGGATGAGGAGCTTGACGTCCTTCGACAGCGCCTTGGCGATCTCGACGAGCTGCTGCTTGCCGACGCCGATCTCGTTCACCGGCACGTCGGGGCTGTCGCCGAGTCCCACGCGCGCGAGGAGCTTCGAGGCCTCGCGGTTGGTGGCATCCCAGTCGATGAGACCACGGTGGGTGATCTCGTTGCCGAGGAAGATGTTCTCGGCGATCGAGAGGTAGGGGCTCAGCGCGAGCTCCTGGTGGATGATGACGATGCCGGCCGCTTCGCTGTCGCGGATGTCCTTGAACTCCACGGTCTGGCCGTCGAAGACGATCTCCCCGCGGTAGTCGCCCGCGGGATACACACCGCTGAGCACCTTCATGAGGGTCGACTTGCCGGCGCCGTTCTCGCCGCAGATGGCGTGGACGGTCCCGCGCTCGACGGTCAGCGACACGTCGGCGAGCGCGATGACGCCGGGGAACTCCTTGGTGATCGAGCGCATCTCGAGGATGGTGCTCACGAGGTCCTCCTTGCAGAACCGGCTCGTGGCCGGTCGGGATGGTGGGGCGGGCGCCGGAGGCGGACCCGCGGGAGCCTCCGCCGCGACCCGACGGGGCCGCGGCGGAGGCGGGGTGGGAGACCGGGGTCCCCCGGGGGATCAGCCCAGGTCGGACTCGGAGTAGTAGCCGCTGTCGACCAGGATCTCCTTGTAGTTGTCCTTCGTGACGATCGTCGACTCGAGCAGGTACGACGGGACGACCTTCTCGCCGTTGTCGTAGGTCTCGGTGTCGTTGACCTCGGGCTCGGTGCCCTTGCGGATGTCGTCGACCATGGTCACGGCCTGCTTGGCGAGCTCGCGCGTGTCCTTGAAGATCGTCGAGTACTGCTCACCCGCGATGATCGACTTGATCGAGCCGACCTCGGCGTCCTGACCCGTGATGACGGGCAGGTCGGAGGCCGAGTAGCCGCCCGAGGTGAGGGCCGAGATGATGCCGATCGACAGGCCGTCGTAGGGCGAGAGCACGCCGTTGAGCTTGGTGCCGCCGATGACGGTGAGGATGTTCTCCATGCGCTTCTGCGCCGTCTCGGGCAGCCAGCGGAGGATGGCCGCCTGGCCGAACTCGGTCTGGCCGGAGGGGACGACGAGCGTGCCCTTGTCCAGGTACGGCTGCAGGGTGTCGATGGCACCCTTCCAGAAGAACGTGGCGTTGTTGTCGTCGGGGCTACCGGCGAACAGCTCGACGTTGAAGGGACCGGCGGCGCCCGTCTCCTTGCCCGAGGCGTCGAGGACGCCCAGGCCCGTGAGGAGCGAGGTGGCCTGCTGCACGCCGACCTTGTAGTTGTCGAACGTCGTGTAGTAGTCGACGTTCTCGGTGCCGTTGATGAGGCGGTCGTACGCGATGACGGGGATGTTCGCGTCCTTGGCCTGCTGCAGCACGTCGGTCAGCGTGGTGCCGTCGATCGAGGCGATGATCAGGGCCTTGGCGCCCGTGGTGATCATGTTCTCGATCTGCGAGACCTGCGTGGGGATGTCGTCGTTGGCGTACTGCAGGTCGACCTGGTAGCCGAGCTCCTCGAGCTGCGACTTGACGTTGTTGCCGTCGGCGATCCACCGCTCCGACTGCTGCGTGGGCATGGCGACGCCGATGGTTCCGCCGGCCTCCTGCGAGTCGCCGCTGCCGGCGCCGGTGCGGTCTCCCGCGCAACCGGCGAGGCCGATGCCGAGCGCGAGGACGCCCGCTCCCGCGACCGCCTTGAGCATGCTGTGCTTCTTCACTCTGGTTCCCTCCGTTGGGTATGTGGCGCGGTCTCTCCCCATGGAGCCCACCGCTTCAGCGAGCGACGCACCGGCCGGGCGCAGAGGTCGGCGGGGCGAAACGAAGCCGTTCGGCGAGGCGGTGACCCGCATCGTTCGAAACCTCTTCGTCTCGACGGATCCGCTCCGCAGCGAGTCCCGTCGGCCTGTGCGACCGGTCATGTGACCGTTCACATCGTGTGTGTGATGCTACCCCGCCGCCGGAGGAAGCTGTCAAGTCCCGGTGCGCTCACCGCCAGCCGTTGCCGAAACGTGACGATTCGAGGCCAAGGCGGCACGCGCGACGCGGGCGCGGTCAGCGGGAAGGCGGTGCGGTGGAGGAGCGCACGATGAGGCGCAGCTGGGCGGGGTCCGACGACGAGTCCTCACCCGTCGCCTCGCCCAGGGCGGCGAGGAGGTCGGTCATCGCGCGGGTCCCGATCCCGACGAAGTCCTGCCGGACGGTCGTCAGCGGGGGCCAGAGGTGAGCGGATTCGGGCACGTCGTCGAACCCGACGACCGAGATGTCCTCGGGGACGGAGCGACCTATGGCCCGAACGGCATGCATGAACCCGAGCGCCATATGGTCGTTGCCCGCGAACACCGCGGTGGCGTCCTCGGTGCGCAAGAGCTCCAGCCCGGCCTCGAAACCGAACTGCGCGGTCCAGTCGCCCAGCACCGGCGGACGGGGCGACAGGTCGTTGGCATCCATCTCGGCGAGGTAGCCGCGCATGCGGTGATCGGCCTCGACCCAGTCGCGGGGCCCGGCGATGTGCAGGATGCGGGTGTGCCCCAGCTCGATGAGGTGGCGCACGGCGGCGCGGGCACCGGCCGTCTGATCGTTGTGGGATGTCGCGGTGCCGGTGGACGCGACGATCTGCACCGGAACCGGGAGCTTCAGCTCGTCGAGGATCGGGACCACCCGTGTCTGCGGCGCGACGGCGATCAGCCCCTCGATCGACTGCTGCATGAGGTGGTCGATGGAGGACCGCACGTCGCCGGGGGCACTGGTGGCGAGATTGGTGATCGTGAGCCGATAGCCCGCAGCGCGGGCGGCCGACTCGATCGCCTGGACCATCGAGGCGACGCCGTGCGTGGGCGTGCGCGGACCCAGCACGCCGATGAGCTTCGACCGGCTGGTCGCCAGCGCGCGGGCCGCCTGGTTCGGCACGAACTTCAGCTCGGCGATGGCGGAACGCACCTTGGCGGCGGTCTCGGGCCGCAGCGCGGAACTGTTGTTGATGACCCGCGAGACGGTCTGGTACGACACCCCGGCGAGCCGCGCGACATCGCGGATGCTCGGGGCGCGCCCCGTGGTCTCCGGGATGTCGGTGTCGCTCATCAGCCGCCTCATTGCGGGTCGCGCGCGTTGCGTGACCGGTCACACGAGAATAGCCGACGCGGCGCGATTCCCCGTTCCCGGCCCGTTCTCCCCGCTCCGACCACTCGCCGCAGACTTCCCGTCGCCGACGAAACCGCCGCCGGCTGCCGCCCCGATGTCAGCCGGATGCCGTCTCGCGCGGCCCGCGGCGCGGGGCGACCCGCTCGGCGACACCCCGCGCTCACGCGGGCCGGCACGAGTGCGCTCAGGAACGCAGCAGGGCGCCGTAGAACCGAATGCCGCGCAGCCACACGTCGACACGGATGCGCTCGTCGGGCGCGTGCAGGGCGTCGCGCTCGGAGCGGGTGAGGTGGAACGGGGCGAAGCGGTACACGGCATCCGTCAGTCCCGTGTAGAAGCGGCTGTCGCTCGCCCCCAGCTGCAGGTACGGCAGGGGGACGACGTCGTCGCCGAGGGTCTCGGTCACGGTCCGAGACAGCCGCCGCCACGCCTCCCCCCGCCAGGGCGAGACCGGCGACGGATCGTCTCCGTGGCGCAGCTCGATGTCGACGAGGGGGTCGCGCACCGCGCGCCGCAGATGGATCGCCGCGTCCGCGAGCGTGTCGCCGGTGAGCAGCCGCACGTTGACGCTCGCCCGCGCGGTGGTGGCCAGCACGTTCTCGCCCGGCGATCCCTCCAAGCGGGTGACCACGGCGGTCGTGCGCACGAGGGCGTTGGTCTCGGGACCGAGCGCCGACAGCACGACGGTGAGCACGGGTGCCGCCAGCCGCGGGCGTCGGAACACCGAGGCCAACGGCTCCGCGACGTGGGCGGCGGCGGTGGCGAGCATCGCGTGCACGGGAGGGGCGAGACGCCGAGGGAACGGGTGGCGCCGCAGTCGGTCGATCGCCCGCGCCAGCCGCGCCGTGGCCGGCATCGGCGGCGGCGTCGACGCGTGTCCGCCCGCCTCGCGGGTGACGAGGTCGAAGGTGGCGACCCCGCGCTCGGCGACCCCGATCATCGCCGTCGGCGCCGCGACCCCGGGAACCGCGCCGTCGACGACCGCTCCGCCCTCGTCGAGCACCAGCGCCGGTCGCACGCCCCGCTCCGCGAGGAGCCGCGCCATCGCACGGGCCCCGGTCCCGCGTGTCTCCTCGTCGTGGCCGAACGCGAGCCAGACGTCGGCCCGCGGTACGACGCCCTCGGCGAGCGCCTCCTCGACCGCTTCGAAGACGGCGACGAGCGCCCCCTTGTCGTCGATCGCGCCGCGGGCGTGGATCGTGGCATCCGGCCCCTCGCCTTCGATATCGGCGGCGAAGGGGTCGTGGCGCCAGGATTGCCCCTCGATCGGGACGACGTCCTGGTGCGCGAGGAGCAGCAGCGGCGCCTCGGTCGAGGCGCCCGGCCAGCGGTACAGCAACGAATGACCGGCGACGACCTCGCGCTCGAGGTGCGCATGCGTGAGGGGGTAGAGGCGCTCGAGCGCGTCGCGGAAGAGCACGAACGCGTCGTCGTCGACCTCGGCCGGATCGGCTCGGGAGACCGTGGGGATGGACAGCAGCTCACGGAAGCGCTCGACGGGCGTCATGCGACGAGCCTACGGGCCGTCCCGCCGCGCGTGCGGGGCCGCCCGCGTCGCCGGCGGAGGTGCGCGCGGCGTCCTGTCGGCGCCCGTGCGGCCCGGGCACGGATACGGTGGAGCGCATGACCGGACTGCACTGGGGCATCCTCGCAACGGGCGGCATCGCGCACGCCTTCACCTCCGACCTGCGCACCGCGGGCCTCGACGTCACCGCCGTCGGCTCGCGGAGCCTCGACAGCGCGCGGGAATTCGCCGCGGCGTACGACATCGCGCACGCGCACGGCTCGTACGACGACCTCGTGGCCGACCCCGACGTCGACATCGTCTACATCGCCACCCCGCACCCCTCGCATGTCGAGAACGCGCTGCTCGCCCTCGACCACGGCAAGCACGTGCTGGTCGAGAAGCCGTTCACCCTGAACGAGGCGGAGGCCGCAGCCATCCGCGAGAAGGCGGCCGAGAAGGGCCTGCTGGCGATGGAGGCGATGTGGACGCGCTACCTGCCGCACATGGTGCGCATCCGCGAGATCATCGCCGCCGGAACGCTCGGTGAGATCCGCGTCGTCGCCGCCGACCACACGCAGAAGATCTCGACCGACCCCGCGCACCGCCTCAACGACCTCGCCCTCGGCGGCGGCGCCCTGCTCGACCTCGGCATCTACCCGATCTCGTTCGCCGTCGACGTGCTGGGCCTGCCCGAGCAGGTGTCGGCACTCGCCCGGATCTCGGATGCCGGCAGCGACGCCGAGGTGGCGACCATGTTCGTGCACGAGGGCGGCGCCCTGTCGACCACGGTGTCGTCATCGCGCGCGGCGGGCGCCGACACGGCGCAGGTCGTCGGGACCGAGGCCCGCATCGAGATCGACCGCGTCTGGTACACGCCCACCTCGTTCCGGGTGATCACCTCCGACGGCACGGTCACAGAGGAGTTCACCAGCGAGATCGAGGGGCGCGGCATGCAGTTCCAGGCTCTCGCGGCGGAGCGCCTCGTCGCCGACGGCGCGATCTCGAGCGATGTGCTGGGGATCGACGAGACCGTCGCGATCATGGGCGTGCTCGACGAGGTGCGTCGTCAGATCGGCGTGGTGTATCCCGGCGAGCGCTGAGCGCGCCGCCCGTCACCCGCCCCGTCCGACCCCGTGGTCGGGCGGGGCGTCGCGTTTCAAGCAAAGAAGCGGGGCCGCACGGGCGGTGGTTGCGCGCCGGGCGGACCGGGATTCGGCCGCGGCGCATCGGTGCGCGGACCGGGCCCCGGCCCGGCGGCATCCGGGACGCCTCCTCGGCGCAATGGCCGCACGCAGCGCGTGACGGACCACGGCGGGACGGATGCCGGATCGCACCGCGGCTACCCGGGAGGGGTCGCGACCGGTCAGACTGGAGGCATGCCCGACACCCAGACCGCCCGCGTCGCCGTCTACCTCGACTTCGACAACATCGTGATGTCGTGGTACGACCGCGTGCACGGGCGCAACGCGTATTCGCGCGACCGACAGAAGATCGCCGAGAACCCCATGGACTCCGAGATCGCGGAACGCCTCACCAAGGCGACCATCGACGTGGGCGCCGTGATCGACTACGCGGCCTCGTTCGGCACGCTCGTGCTCACGCGCGCGTACGCCGACTGGTCGGCTCCGGTGAACGCCGAGTACCGCTCGCAGCTGGTGGCGCGCGCCGTCGACCTCGTGCAGCTCTTCCCCGCGGCGGCGTACGCGAAGAACGGAGCCGACATCCGGCTCGCGGTGGATGCCGTGGAAGACATGTTCCGCCTCCCCGACCTGACGCACGTCGTGATCGTCGCCGGCGACAGCGATTACGTCCCGCTCGCTCAGCGCGTCAAGCGCCTCGGTCGCTACGTCGTGGGCGTGGGGGTGGCGGGGTCGACGGCGAAGTCGCTCGCCGCGGCCTGCGACCGCTTCGACGCATACGACTCGCTGCCCGGCATCCCGAATCTCGCCGAGACGAAGAAGGATGCCGCGCCCTCGCGGCCCCGCGCCCGCAAGCGCTCGAAGGACCCGGCGGTCGACCTGCTCGACCGCGCCATGCAGCTGGAGGCCGAACGCGCCGACGGCGAGTGGCTGCACGCCTCGGCGGTCAAGGACCTCATGAAGCGCCTCGACCCGTCGTTCAGCGAGAAGGCGCTCGGGTTCCGCAGCTTCTCGGACTTCCTCAAGGCCCAGACCGACCACGTCGAGGTCGACGAGGAGTCGAACGTCGTGCAGGTGCGCGCGGTCGCCAGAAGCTGAGGCGCGCGGGCGGCTCCGCAGCCCCCCTGGTCGAGTGTCCAGAACACCCGGACGCCGAAGGAAATCGTCCGGGTGTCGTGGACACTCGATGGTGGCGGAGGGCGCGCGGGAGCGGCGTGTCAGCGGCGCTCGGTGCCGGGCGCGACGTGCGCGAGCACGCGCTCCCAGACCGACGTCAGCGTGACGTGTCCGTTGATCGAGCCGATCTCGTCGGCGGGGATGACCTCCATCTCGGCGACGCGCATGCGCTCGACGTACCACTGCGCGTCGGCGGGGTGCGCGGGCCCCTCGCCACCCACGATCACGAGCGCCTCGGCATCCAGGTGGTCGAGGAGAGGGGTGCGCAGGTCGCGACTGAGGGGGTCGACGGGACTCTCGACGCCCACGATCGCGAGACGGTCCACGACCGGGCCCATGGCGGCGGCCAGATAGATCGCGATCGGCCCCGCCGATCGTTCGCCGACCAGCCCCACCGTCGCGCCGGGGGCCTCGCGGTCGAGTAGCGCCCGGAGCGCCTCGACGGTGAGACCGGCGGGCGTCTGGCCGCCGAAGACCGGCGGGTCCTCGAGCTCCGGAGCATCGAGGCCGACCGCCACGACGCGCACGTCGAAGGCCGAGGTCACGCGGGCATCGGGATCGGTCGTGGCGACGTCTCCGGTGCGCAGCACGACGACCACGCGCGGAGCACCGGGGGTGCCGAAGCTGCGGTAGCCGAGTTCGCCGTCGAGCCAGGGGGCCAGACTCATCGCGTCATCCTTCCGTCGCCGCACCGCCGCCGGGCAGCAGCGCGCGCAGGGTGTCGATCGTGTCGGCCTCGGCCGCGGGCTTGTCGGAGCGGTACTGCTTCACCCGGGCGAAGCGCAGGGCCACTCCCCCGGGATAGCGGACCGACCGCTGCACGCCGTCGATCGCGATCTCGACGACGGTGTCGGGGACGACACGGATGCCGCCGGGCACCTCGCCCGTCTCGCGTTCGGCGAAGTGCGCCGTCTGCCAGGTCAGCAGTTCGTCGGTGAGGCCCTTGAACGTCTTGCCGACCATGACGAAACCGCCCGGTTCGCCGAAGACCCCCTCGGGATCGCGGGCACCGAGGTGGAGGTTGGAGTACCAGCCCGACCGGCGACCCGAGCCGCGCTCGACGCCGAGCACGACGAGGTCGAACGTGTGCACCGGCTTGACCTTGAGCCAGCTCTTGCCGCGGCGGCCCGCGGTGTAGGCCGCGTCGAGCCCCTTGATCATGACGCCCTCGTGACCCGCCGCCAGGGCGTCGCGTGCGAAGGCGTCTGCGGCGTCGGAGTCGTCGGTGACGACGGCCGGGATGCGCCAGGCCGCCGCCACCCGCTCGAGCGCGTCGAGGCGCGCTCCGAGGGGTTCGTCGACGAGGTCGCTCCCGTCGAGATGCAGGATGTCGAAGAACCACGGTCGCAGGGCGATCTCGCGCGCGGCCTCGGCGCCGAATCGCGCCATGGTGTCTTGGAAGGGGCGCGGGGCACCGTCGTCGTCGAGTGACAACGTCTCGCCGTCGAGGATCACCGCCTCGACGGGCAGAGCCCTCACGACCTCCACGATCTCGGGGACGCGGTGGGTGACGTCGGCGAGGGTGCGGGTGTACACGTGCACCTCGTCGCCCTGGCGGTGCACCTGCACGCGCGCGCCGTCGAGCTTGTACTCCACCGAGGCGCGCCCCGCGACGGCCAGCGCCTCCGCGACGGAGGTGGCGGTCGAGGCGAGCATGGGCTGCACGCCGCGGCCGACGACGAGTCCCACGGCATCCAGCTCGGCGTCCGAGCCCGTGAGGGCGACGAGCGCGGTGCCGCCGAGGTCGCCCGAAAGCATCGCCGCGCGTCGCACCGCGGTACCGTCGCGATCGGAGGCCCGGGCGACGGCATCCAGAAGCACGCCTTCGAGGGCACCCGTGCGCAATTCGCCCGTCATCACCCGCACGAGCAGGTGCCACTCGGCGGCCGTGGCGCGACCGGCCACCTCGTCGAGCAGTGCGGTGCGCTGCGCGGCCGATCCGCTGCCGCCGAGGGCCACGAGTCGGTCGAAGGCCTCGTCGACGTCGGAGACGGTCAGCGACGGGGTGTCGGCGTGCTCTCCCCCGCGGCTGGACAGCGTCTTCCACCCGACGCCGAGTCGCCCCTGGCGCGGGGAGGCGGTGAGGATCCCCACCGCGGGGACGATCTCGTCGGGCGCGAGCCCGCGCAGCAGTTGCGCGAGGGCGTCGACCTTCGCCAGACGCGAGCGCGTGCCGGTCACCGCCGCGAGCGCCGTCTCGATGTCGCCGAAGAGCATGTCGGCATCCTGGCATCCCCCTCCGACATCGCCGCGCCGCTTGCGTCGGCGCTCGGCGCGTGCCACCTCGCCGGACGGTGCGCCTCGCGCGTCGCGCACCACACGTCGGCCCCGCCCGCAACCCCCGAGCCGTTGCGGAACGCCTGAGGTGTGCTGGAGGACCTCCCCCCAGGAATGAGGCCTTCGTGAACGCTCCCGCCACCCTCGAACAGTCCGCCCGCACCGCCCGCGAGGTCTTCGGGTGGGACGACCTGCTCCCGGGGCAGGCCGAGGCGATCGACGCGGTGGTCAGCGGACGCGACACCCTCGTCGTCTTCCCCACCGGCGCCGGCAAGTCGGCGGTGTACCAGATCGCGGGGTGCGAACTCGGCGGCGTGACGGTGGTCATCTCGCCCCTCCTCGCCCTGCAGCGCGACCAGATCGACTCGATCGACCGCGCTCCCGACGCCCCCGCCGCCGTCGCGCTGAACTCCCGCACGAGCGCGAGCGCGAAGCGCGCCGCGTGGGCCGCCATCGAGGGCGACGATGCGGTGTACGCCTTCCTCGCCCCCGAGCAGCTGGCCAACAGCGAGGTGTTCGACCGTCTCGCGCGCGCCGACGTGCGGCTCGTGGTGATCGACGAGGCGCACTGCGTCTCGGCCTGGGGCCACGATTTCCGGCCCGACTACGCGCGCATCGGCGATGCCGTCGAAGCGCTGGGCCATCCCCCGGTGCTGGCGCTCACCGCCACGGCATCCGCCCCCGTCCGAGACGACATCGTCTCGAGCCTCGGCATGCGCGACCCGCACCTCGAGGTGCGCGGGATGGACCGCCCCGAGATCCACATGGCCGTCCGCCGACACGAGCACGACGACGACAAGCGTCGTGCCGTGATCGCGGATGTGCAGGATGCCGACGGTCCGACGCTCGTGTACGTGGCGACGCGCAAGGAGACCGACGCCTACGCCGACGAGCTCGCCGACCTCGGGCTGCGCGCGGCGCCGTATCACGGGGCCATGGCGCAGAAGCGACGCGACGAGGTGCACGCCGCGTGGAGCGCGGGCGACCTCGACGTCGTCGTGGCCACCTCCGCCTTCGGCATGGGCGTCGACAAGTCCGACGTGCGCCTGGTCGTGCACGCCGACGTGACGGAGTCGCTGGACTCGTACGCCCAGGAGATCGGCCGCGCGGCGCGCGACGGCCGCCCCGCCCGCGCGATCCTGCACTACCGCGCCGAGGACTTCTCGCTGCGGTCGTTCTTCGCCGGTGGGCACAGTAAGCGCGCCGATGTCGCCGGGGTCTGGGACGAGCTGCGGCGGGCGGAGAAGCCGATGCGCGCGAAGGACATCGCCGCGTCGTCGGGCCGCTCGGTCCGCGCCATCGGGCGCGTGCTCAATCAGCTGGTCGCGTGCGAGCTCGCCGAGTCGGGTCCCGACGGCGTCTCCGCGCGCACGAAGGCGTCGGCGGGCGATGCGGTGGCCGCGGTCCGCGATCGCGACGAGGCCGAGGAGCGCGTCCGCGCCTCACGCATCGAGATCATGCGCGGCTACGCCGAGACCTCGCACTGCCGCCGTCGAGCCCTGCTGGAGTACTTCGGTGTCGAGACCCCGACCCACTGCGGGTCGTGCGACCGCTGCGACGCGGACGCCACCGCTCCGGCCCCGGTCGAGACGACGGCCCCGGATGCCGCGGCGGCCGACGCGGACGGCATCCGCATCGATTCCGTCGTCCACCACGGCGAGTTCGGCACCGGGACGGTGATGGGCGTCGAGGAGGACCGCCTCACGGTGTTCTTCCCCGAGCACGGGTACAAGGTGCTGGCCCGCGCGGCGTTCGAGACCGGCGTGCTGGAGCTGGGCGAAGCGGCCTGAGGCGCGGGGCTCGCGCTCGCGCGAGGTCGCAGGTGCGGGGGCGGTACGCGCGAAGCGGTCTGAGGCGCGGGGTCAGTGCTCGCGCGTCGCCCACCACGCCCACGCCACGAGCGGCGGCTGCAGGAACAGGCGGAGGAAACGCGACCGGTCGGTGTTCAGGCCCGGGGCCGAGCGGCCCGTGCGCCACTGGTGCACGTTGCCCGGGAACACCGCGACGAAGAACGCGGCGATCGCCGCCCCGACACGCCGCCGCTCCGCCGGAAGGGCGATCAGCGCGACCCCGAGCACCATCTCCACGGCGCCGGATGCCACGACGATGGCGTCCTTGTCGGTGTGCAGCAGTCGCGTCGCCCATCCCGGGACGACGATGCGGTAGCCACGACGCCCCCACGTGAGGTGGCCCGCGCCCGCCGCCACCAGCAGGAGGGCCAGCGCGCCGCGCGAGACCGATCGGAGTGTGGGGCGTCGTCGTCGTGGCATCCGGTCAGTCTGCCACCGCGCTCGACGCGCGGGGCCGATCGTGGGGGATCTCGAGACGCGGGCGGCGTCCCTCCGCGGCAGCGCGCCACAGCCACTCCACCGGTCCGAGCGCGAACCGACGCAGCCAGAGATGGGCGGACACGGCGACCACCCCCGTGATGACGACGAACGCCAGGACGGTCACCGGAACGCGCCAGGCCTGGGCGCTCTCGGCCACCCCGAGACCCCAGCCGTAGAAGAGCGCGCCCCCGAGCAGGTTCTGCAGGAGGTAGGCGCTGAGGGCTACGCGACCGACCTCCCTCCCGCGTCGGGCGAACCACCCCTCGGTCCCGCGCCGCAGGCACAGCTCCGCCACGAGCCCCAGGATGCCGAGGGCCACCACGGGCGCGACCACATAGCGCTCGAGCAGCAGACTGCCCGGCGATGCCGTCAGTGCGAGAGCCACATCGATCGGCACGGCGACGGCACCGGCCGTCATGAGACGTCGACGCACGCGCGCGCCTGCGTCGCCGAAGACCTCGGCTCGCCACAACGCCGCGCCCGTCAGGAACATCGCGACCGAGAGGAAACCGATCAGCACCGGCTCCGCCCGGAAGACGGCGACGTTGTCGAGGCGGAAGAGCGCGAGGCCGAGGAAGGACTCCGTCGCGTACGGGCTGGGTCCGGCGGGGAGACCGGCGTCGACATCTGCGCCGGGCACGGCCGTCAGCAGCAGCACGAGCGCGGAGATGAGGGCGAGGTGGAGTGCACCGAAAGCGAGGATCATCGCGCGCTGAGCCCGCGGCCGCGTCAACAGCAGCACCGACACCACGGCGGCAGTGACGGCGTAGCCCATGAGCACGTCGAACTCCGCGATGAGCACGTAGTTCACCACGCCGTCCACGAACAGCAGGGTGGCGCGCCAGAGGTAGCGTCCGGGCCAGCGCCGCGCGCGGCGCCGCGCTGCACGGTGCTGGATGGCGAGACCGACGCCGAAGGTGAGCGAGAGCAGGGCGAGGAACTTCCCCTGCGCGAGGGCCATGAGCACCAGCTGCGTCGTCGCGGCCCCCGCGGATTCGTCCGGCAGCACCGGGTCGTCCAGCATCCCCCACAGGCCCCACGGATGCGAGAAGACCCAGATGTTCGTGGCGAGAGTGCCGATCAGGGCGATACCGCGCACGACATCGAGCGTGTCGATCCGGCGAGACCCCGTCGGCCCGGGCAATACGTTCGTATTGTTCACGGGTTCACCGTAGCCTACGACGGTGACCTCCTCCCCTCCCCCGCGCGCCACGCGCGCGGGTATCGCCGAGGCGGTGCTGGAGGTGCTGTCGGAACGCGGTGCCGACGCGCTGAGCGTGCGCAACGTCGCCGCCGCCGCGGGGGTGTCGGTGGGCGCCGTGCAGCACCACTTCCCCACGCGCGCCGCGCTCGTCACCGGAGCGATGGATGCTGTCACGGCCGGTTTCCGCGCTCGTCTTTCGACCGCGCTGACCGACGTCGACTCCGCCCCTCGCCGCCTGGAGGTCTTCTGCGCCGAGCTCGCCGCGCTCGGAGATGCCGGTCGTCGTGACGCCGTCGTGTGGACCGCGTTCGCGTCACGCGCCGGCACCGATCCCGACGTCCGCGAGATCCATCGGAGGGAATGGGCGCTCACGGAGGCCGGCTTACAGGCTCTGCTGGCGGCCGCTTACCCCGACGCCGGGATCGACGCGGACGACGCGGGGCTCGTCCTCGCCGTCCTCGACGGCATCGCCGTGGCGCGCGGCGCCGAGGGCGATGAACGCATGTCGCCGGATCGGGGGCGACGTCTCATCGACGCGACGCTGGCGCACTTCGCCACTCGACGCGGAGGTCGACCTGCCGTCACCCCTCCGGTGGAGGGCGCGGGTCTCGCCGACGAGGGCCGCCTCGGGTGAACGGACCCGCTGCCCCGAGCGCCGTCGGGCGCGGCCGCACGACGCGTGGGGCCGACGCGAGCGCGGAGCGGGCGTCCGGCCGCGGCGCCGACCCGCGTGCCCGGAGGCGCCCGATGCCCGCGTCTCCTAAGCTCTCGCCATGACGCCCGCGGAGACGACCATCACCATCCGTCCGGCCCGCCCCGAGGATGCCGAGGGCATCGCGTTCGTGCACGCGACCTCGTGGCGCGAGACGTACGGGCGGTTCGTCGACGATCCGGAGACGAACCCGTGGTTCGCCGTCGAGCCGCGGATCGGCATGTGGCGGTCGAACCTCGCCGATGACGTCCTCTCGACGGTGGTGGCCGTCGCCGGGGAACGCATCGTCGGGTTCGCGTCCGTGCAACCGACCCCGGATCCCGACGCCGCGCGACCGGAAGAGCTGACCATGATCTACGTCCTCAACGCCGCCCACGGGACGGGAGCGGGGCAGAGCCTTCTCGATGCCGTCCTGGGCGAACGACCCGCCTCGCTGTGGGTGGCCGCCGACAATCCCCGCGCCCGTGCGTTCTACCGCCGGAACGGCTTCGTCGCGGACGGGGCGCAGTCCTCGTTCGGCCCGATGAAGGAGACCGTCCGGTTGGTGCGCTGAGTCGGACGACGCGGCGCGGCGGCGCAGCACGAGCCCCGCGTCCCGGACCCGACCCGGCGCGGGCGCGCGCGGGTCGCGCCTCTCAGCCCGGGTTCGGCGCCGTCCGTCGCGCGAAGTCGACGTAGGCGGCCACGGTGTCGTCCGGCACGATCGCACGGAGCACGACCTCGTCGGCGGCGGCGGCGTAGGCGTCGAGGGCGTCGGCGAGCTCGGTGACGTCGCGGATCGTCGTGTCGATGGCATCCACCCCCATCCGCTCGAAATTCGCGGCGTAATTCGGGAACGACGCGTAGCGCGCCGTCTCGGCCTCGAGGCGCTCGCGCGCCGCGGGGACGATGGCGGTGCGCACGTAGACCGCCACGTGCGTCTCGGGTGCGATGTCATGCAGGGCGGCTGCCTGATCGGCGGCCTCGGTCGGCGGTACCCAGTTCAGCAGCACGCCGTCGGCGCGCTCGGCGGCGAGGCGGCGCATCTTCGGGCCCAGTGCCCCGACCAGAACGCGCGGCAGACCGGCGGCGTGCAGCTCGTCGGCGGCCGCGCGTACGCGGGCGAGGGCGCCCTCACGCGCCATGCCCGAGCCGATGCCGATCGTCACGCGATCGGACGGGAGCGACAGGGATGCCGCGTCGGCGGCGATCGCGGACGCGGGGCGACGATCCACCGGCACGACGCCCGTCGCGAGCCGGAGGCGTTCGGTCACGCGCGCGGCCGCGGCGACCGCCGCGAGGGCGTCACCGTCGGGGGTGTCGTTGACCCACAGGGTGTGGAACCCGGCCTTCTCGACCTCGGGGGCGATCTCGGCGATCGCGTCGGGACCGAGCGACCCGGCGACGCCGAGCGAGACGACGCCCCGGGTCATGACACGCCCCCGGCGTCGGGGACCGCGACCGCGACCTGACCCACCGCCGAGAAGAACGCGCGGAGGTCGACGTCGTCGGTGGGCAGCAGCACCACGTCGTCAACGCCCGCCGCCTGGAACCGGGCGACCCCCTCGGCGACCTCGGACACGGATCCCGCGAGCACCCGGTCGGCGGCGTCGGGGCGGTCGGCGAGCACGGCCGTCGCGCGATCGTGGGCGTCGGGTCCGAAAGCCGTGAGCACGTACGCCACGACATCGGCCCGACCCGCGCGGCCGGCCGCACGACGCGCGGTCTGCACGGTCTCGACGGCGGCGGCGATCTCGGCGACGGTGTGCCGGCTGTCGAGCACCACGCCGTCGGCCACCTCTCCCGCGAGGGCGAGCGTCTTCGGCCCCTCCGCCGCGGCGTAGACGAGAGGAGCGGCCGCCGGCGGCCAGTCGAGCGCGACGTCGCGGAGTGTCACGTAGCGCCCTTCGGCGTTCACCGTCTCACCCGCCAGCAGGGCGCGCAGGGCCGGGAGCTGTTCCCGCATGAGCGTCAGCGGAGACGCGGCCTTGGCGCCGACCTGGCGCATCCAGTCCTGCACGCCGTGCCCGAAGCCCGGAAGGAGCCGCTGCGGGAACATGCGCTCGATCGTGGCCACCTCCATCGCGGAGGCGGCGACGTTGCGCAGCGGGAGCGGCGCGATGCCCACGCCGACGCGGAGGTGGTCGGTCACGGCGAGGGCCGCGGCCGCAGCCGCCCAGGCGGACGAGCGGAAGCAGTCCTCCCACAGCCACAACTCCTCGACGCCGGCATCCTCCGCCGCGCGTGCGGCGTCGCGCAGCTCTTCGGGCGGGTGGGGGTACGGGCTGAAGATCGTGCCGATACGACTCATGCGTCTACTCTGCCCCGAACCTCCGACATCCGGGCAGGGGTGGCGCCCGCGGACGACGACGCCCCCGGCGCCGAAGCACCGGGGGCGTCGAAGAAACCGCGCGTCAGGCGGCGACGGCCGACACGACGGGCATCACCACGAACGCCGAATCCGTGGCATCCACCGTCACCGTCCCGCCGTCGCTCAGGGCGCCGGAGACGAACAGGTCGGCGATGCGATCGTCGACCTCGCGCTGGATGACGCGGCGCAGCGGCCGGGCGCCGTACTCGGGCTCGTACCCGACCTCGGCGAGGCGGTCGATCGCCGCATCCGTGACCTCGAGAGTCACCTCGCGGCCCGCGAGCCGGCGCGAGGTGGCGCCCAGCAGCAGCCGCACGATCTCGCGCAGCTGCGCCTTATCGAGCTTGCGGAACAGCACGATGTCGTCGATGCGGTTGAGGAACTCCGGCCGCATCGCCTCGCGGAGCTTGCCCATCACGCGGTCGCGCAGGTCGTCCTCGGCGAAGTCGCGACCCGTGGTGGTGAAGCCGATGGCCCCCGAGCGGGATGCCAGCACTTCGGCGCCCAGGTTCGAGGTCATCACGATCACGGTGTTGCGGAAGTCGACCGTCCGCCCCTGACCGTCGGTCAGTCGACCGTCGTCGAGCACCTGCAGAAGCAGGGTGAACACATCGGGGTGGGCCTTCTCGATCTCGTCGAACAGCACGACCGCATAGGGGTTGCGGCGCACGCGCTCGGTGAGCTGACCGGCCTCGTCGTAGCCGACGTATCCCGGAGGGGCACCGATCAGACGCGATACGGTGTGACGCTCGCCGAACTCGCTCATGTCGAAGCGGATGACGGAACCGTCGTCGTCGAAGAGGGAGCCGGCGAGCGCTTTCGCAAGCTCGGTCTTGCCGACGCCGGTGGGTCCGAGGAAGAGGAACGATCCGACGGGCCGGTTCTCGTCCCCCATGCCGGTGCGGTTGCGGCGCACGGCCTTGGCGACAGCGGCGACCGCGTCGTCCTGCCCGATGACGCGGGCGTGCAGCTCCGTCTCGAGCTCGGCGAGGCGTCCGCGCTCGGTGGCGGTGAGACGGGCGACCGGGATGCCGGTGGCCCGGCTGATGACCGCGGCGATCTCGGGTTCGTCCACCACCGCGGCGCCGCGCGGGGCGGTCGTCGCATCGTCGAGCCGGCTCTGCACGGCGGCGATCTCGTCGCGCAGGCGCGAGGCCTCCTCGTAGTGCTCGGCGGACACGGCGGCGTTCTTGTCGGCCTCGAGGGTGGCCAGCCGTTCGAGGAGCGCCGAGGTGTCGACCGAGACGCCCAGGCGCAGGCGCAGCCGGGCTCCGGCCTGATCGATCAGGTCGATCGCCTTGTCGGGCAGCACGCGGTCGGGCAGGTAGCGGTCGCTGAGTTCCACCGCGGCGCGCAGCGCGTCGTCGGTGTAGGCGACGGCGTGGTGCTGCTCGTAGGCGGCGCGCAGGCCGCGCAGGATCTCCACGGCATCCGTGATCGAGGGCTCCCCCACGCGCACGGGTTGCAGGCGCCGCTCGAGGGCGGGGTCCTTCTCGATCGTGCGGTACTCGCGCAGGGTGGTCGCCCCGATCAGGTGCACGTCGCCGCGAGCGAGCCGGGGCTTGAGGATGTTGCCGGCATCCATCGATCCGTCGCCGCTGCCGCCCGCGCCGACGAGGGTGTGCACCTCGTCGATGAAGACGACGAGCTTGTCGGATGCCGAGATCTCGTCCATCGTCTGGGTGAGGCGCTCCTCGAAATCGCCGCGGTAGCGGGCACCCGCGAGCATCGCGGCCAGATCGAGCGAGACCACGCGGGTGTCGCGCAGCTGCTCGGGCACCTCGTCCGCGACGATCGCACGGGCGAGTCCTTCGACGACCGCGGTCTTGCCCACGCCGGCCTCGCCGATGAGCACGGGGTTGTTCTTCGTGCGACGACTGAGGATCTCGATGGTCTGCTCGATCTCGTCGGTGCGGCCGATCACGGGGTCGAGTTCGCCCGCCGCGGCGCGCGCGGTGAGATCGGTGCCGAAGCGGTCGAGGTTCGGGGTCGTGGATGCCGCCTCGGTCGGGGCATCGCTCTGCTCCCCGCCCACGACGGTCTCGCGCACGCCCTGGGTCAGGGCTTCGGCGGTGACGCCGGCCTGCGCGAGGATCTGCCCGGCCGGGGCGTCCTGCGCGAGTACGAGAGCGAAGAAGAGGTGGTCGGGGTCGACGTAGGTCGAGCCCGCGGCGCGGGCGACCTGGAAGGCGTGGAAGAGGGCGCGCTGCACGGAACCCGCGACGACCGCTCCGTCGACGTGCGCCGGGGCGCCCGCGGCGGGCAGGCGGCTCTCGGCGGCACGCGCGATCGCGGCCGGGTCGGCGCCGAGTCGGGCCACGGCGTCCTTCGCGGGCGAGCGCCCCACGAGCACGTGCAGCACGTGCAGGGCGTCGAGTTCACGCTGCCCGCGGCCGAGGGCGAAGCGACCGGCCTCCTGGAGCGCGTCCTGCGTCCGCGCGCTCAGGAACCGGCTGAGGTCGATCGAACGCTCGGCGCGTGCCTGCTCGCCCGCGAGGTAGCGCGCGAGGAACTCGTCGAACGACTGGGCGCCGTCTTCCCCGGCGCCGGGGGTGAAGTCTTCGGGCAATTCCGTCTCCTGTGATACGTGAGTGCGGTTGGCTCAAGTCTGCAACTTGAGCACCGTCGTATCAACTTCAACGCGTCACCCGCGCGGCTATTCCCGGGTAGCCGCGATCGACGGGTCGACCTCGTCCCAGAGCTCCACCGTCTGCACGATCCAGAACACCGCGAACAGTGCCAGCGCCACCGACTCCCCCACCAGCACCACCGGGATGCCGCGCTGCTCCACCCCCGCGAGAACCCCGACGATCAGCAGCACCAGAGTGGCCGCGATGGCCCCCGCCACCGTCGCGTACGCCACGCGCAGGCGGCTCCGCCTCACCCGCGCGGGCCGGGGGCGCCACGCGGCCAGGCCCGCCACGACGGCGATGAGCACGAAGAACGCGACGGCGGCGGCCTCGTGCGCGCGCGCGAGGAAGGCCTCGGGCGCCACCCGGGCCCAGACGCCGCCGCCGAGCACGATCGCCGTGATCACCGCGGCCGTCGTCACCACCCCGCGACTCCGCGTGCCCTGCACCCGCGCGAGCACGATCGCGACCACGACCCCCAGGAGAACCACGGATGCCACCGCTCCCGCGTTGTTCGCGACCGTCGCGCGCACCTCGGGCGGGATGCATCGCACGTCGACACCGCAGGAGACCGAGGTCGGCACGAACGCGATGACGAGGGCGAGCACGGCCGCGACGTCGAGCAGCCCCTGTTCCACACTGCGCCCCGACAGGGCGAGCAGCGCCAGCGCGATGGCGCTGAGAGCGCCCACGAAGACGGGACCGGCGGGCGTGTAGTACGCCGCACTCACCGAGGGGAGCACGCCCCTCCCGACCAGTTCGATCCCGACGCCGACGGCGAGGAACACCGTGGCCCCCACGATCGCGAGCCGCACGTACCGGTACGTGCGCTGGGTCGACGTCGTGCGGATGCGCATACCCGCATCCTGGCAGGAGCCGCCGACACGACCGGTCGCCCGGCGGGTGTCGGCGGCGTCTGGAAGACTTCCCGCATGCGCGAATTCCTCGCCGGAGCAGGTCTCCTCGCTCGTGGGCTCGGCCAATGGCGTCGCACGCCGGGCGCGATGGCGCTCGGACTCATCCCCGGGACGCTCGTGGGCCTCGTCTTCGGCGGCGCCCTCGTGGCCTGGGGTCTGGTCCTGCCCGGTCTCGTCGACGACTGGACGCCCTTCGCCGACGGCTGGGCGCCCTTCTGGGCGGGGGCGCTGCGCACCGCGATCGGGGTCGCGTCGTTCGGCGCGGCCCTGCTGCTGGCCGTCGTGTCGTTCACCGCCGTCACCCTCGCCGTCGGCGAGCCGTTCTACGACCGCATCTGGCGCGCCACCGAACGCAGCGCCACGGGCGAGGTCCCCGAGGCCGAGTACGGCTTCTGGCGAGCCGTCGGCGACAGCGCACTGCTCATCCTCCGCGGCATCCCGGCCGCTCTCCTCGCCTGGCTGCTGGGCCTGATCCCCTTCGTCGGCGGGGTCGCGGGGTTCGTCGCCGGCGTGCTGCTCACCGGCTGGCTCCTCGCCGACGAGCTCACCTCCCGCGCCCTCTCGGCGCGGGGCCTCGACCGGCGCGCGCGTCGCGCGATCATCCGCGCGCATCGCGCCCGCGCCCTCGGATTCGGGGTCGCCACCCAGCTCTGCTTCCTCGTGCCGTTCGGCGCGGTGGCCGTCATGCCCGCGGCCGTCGCCGGCAGCACCCTCTGGGCGCACGCCGCCCTCGGGTCCGCCGCGTCGCCCCCTCAGACGAGGGAGGCCGACAGGGCCGCGACGCAACCCGCGCCGGCCGCGGACCGTTCCTCCGACGCGGCACGATAGCCTGGAGCGACCGAAGGGATCTTCATGTTCATCGTCTCGCTCATCCTGTTCGTCGGCGGCATGCTGCTGACGGGACTGTCGTTCTCGCTCGCGGCCCCCGCGCTGTTCTTCGCCCTCGGCATCCTGCTGGTCACGGCGTCCCTGGCCCTGCCCTTCCACTTCGGCACGCGGTAAGTCCTCCGCTCGGCGTCCGCGTGAGCGGCGCCGAGCCGCCGGGTACCGTTGCACGGTGCCCTTCTCGTTCGACGCCCTCCGTCGCCGCCCCGATCTCGAGGGTCCCGACCTCGTCGCCGTCGACGCCGCCGATCGCCTGATCCTCGACGAGTCGGCCGTCGCCCGCGCCGACCTCCCTGACGGCGCCCTCGTCGTCATCGGCGACACGCACGGCGCGCTCACCCTGGCCTCCGCCGACGCGGGGGCGCGCGGCATCCGCGTGCATCAGGACGAGCTGCTCGGCGAACGGGCGCTGGCCGCGAACGCTTCCGACGCCGGGCTCGACGAGGCCTTCACCTCGCTCCCGCTCGATGCCGACCTGCTGCGCGGTGCGCGCGTCGTGCTGATGCGCCTTCCCCGCTCGCTGCGGGCCCTGGCCGATGCGGCCGGGCTCATCGCCCTGCACGCGCACCCTGAGGTGCAGGTGTTCGCGGGCGGGCGCATCAAGCACATGACGCTCGCGATGAACGAGGTGCTCCGCGAGCACTTCGACCGCGTCGACGTCTCGCACGCGCGGCAGAAGTCGCGCGTGCTCCTCGCCCGCGGACCGCGCGGCGGCGCGACCCCGGTCCCCGACGAGGCGGAGGTCGACGGCATCCGGATCCGCGCCTTCGGCGGCGCGTTCGCGGGAGCCTCGATCGACATCGGCACCCGCCTGCTCCTCGCCCACCTGCCCGCCCCGCGCGGCGACGAGGCGATCGACCTCGCGTGCGGCACGGGGGTCGTGGCGGCGGCGCTGGCCGTGCGCACCCCCTCGCTGCACGTCGTCGCGTGCGATCAGTCCGCGGTCGCCGTCGCCTCGGCCCGGGCCACCGCGGCGGCCAACGGCGTCGCCGACCGCGTGCGCGTCGACCGCGACGACGTACTGGGGGCGAGACCGGATGCCAGCAGCTCCTTCATCGCGCTCAATCCCCCGTTCCACGCGGGTGCGGCCCTCGCCGACGGTCTCGCTCCCCGCATGTTCGCCGACGCCGCGCGCGTGCTGCGGCCGGGCGGCGAGCTGTGGACCGTGTGGAACTCCGCCCTGCAGTATCGACCCGCCCTCGAGCGCCTCGTCGGCCCGACCCGCCAGGTCGCCCGCGACCGCAAGTTCACCGTGACGGTGTCGACGAAGCGGTGACCGACCGAGGGGACGCGACGGCGGGACATGCCGTGTCCCCGTCGCAGGCAAGCCGTCGCATCGGCACGCGCTTGGGCGTAGATTCGGGGACGCTCGACGAGGAGGGAGGACAGCACCATGCGCGTGCCCGCCATCGCCACCTCTCTCGTCGTCCTCTCGGCACTGCTCTCCGGCCCCGAGCCCGCCCTGGCCGACACGCGCGCCGACCCGCTGGATGCGACGGTGTCGACACCGGCGCTCGCCGACTGCTCGAGCATCACGGCGACGGGACGCGAGTACGCCCGCCTGCACGGCATCGCCCTGTGCGGGGCCGATTCCGCTCCGGCATCCGCGCCCCTGCGCACAGAGCAGGTCGGCGGCGAGGAATGCGGGTCGGCGACGCTGGTCATGACCAGCCGCGGCGGCGGCGTCGCCACGGTCGAGTGGCGCGTCGAGTCGACGACCGGGCCGGTGCTCGGGGTCGAGCTCGACGTGTCGACCGCGGGCCGCTCGGGCGACACGATGCGGCGGTTCATCGATGACGCCGCCAGTCAGCGCGTGCGCCGGAGCACGGTGGCGTTCCTGGGCGTGGGGCGGGCGGTGGCGACCGTCTCGGGCACCGTCACCACCTTCCTGGCGACGTGCCGCATCGCGCCCGCGAGCGTGCGCATCCACGTGCGGTGACGCCCGCGCACCACCGCCGCGCGGGCGGTCAGCCCTTGCCGCCCGGCGGACCCGCGATCAGCAGCACGACGAACACCAGCGCGACGACCACGACCAGCACGAGGCCCAGAATCGCGGGTCGGCGCAGGAAGAAGCGCAACAGGCGGTCGAGCGGGCGACGATCGCGCGGATCCGACGTCTCGTCGAGTCGCCAGGCACCCTGCAGGCGTCCCGTGCGGTGCAGCCAGATCTCCGTCGGCACGGTGGCGTACGGGATGACGGCGCTCACGACCGCGATCGCGGCCGGGCCGAAGCCCCACCGCTGATTCAACGCCACCAGCACGGCCGTGGCGCCGTAGGCGAGGAACACGAAGCCGTGGATGCCGCCGCCGATCGACACCGCGATCGGCAGGTCGGCCGTGGCCCGCAGGATGAGGCCGGCGATGAGCAACGTCCACGAGACCGCCTCGGCGATCGCGAGGGTGCGGAACAGGGTCAGGGGCGTGCGGAACACGTCTCTCCTCGATCGGTCGGGACTTCCCACCCTACGGAAGGGCTCGACGGGTCACCCGGGCACCTTTCGACGTCGAGACGTCCCGCCGCCATCACTCGATCGGCTGGTCGTCGCCGTCCAGGCTCGGGTCGGAACGCTCCCCCTCGGCGGCCGTGGTGGTGTCGGGCTCGGGCCCGGGTTCGATCGGGGGCTTCTCGCGGTCGGCATCCATGCCCCCACCTCACCAGATCCCCGCGCGCAGGCCACGGCCTTGACGCCGCCATCTCGGAACGGATGCCGCCCACCCGGCGCGTAGGCTGGAGGGGTGGCGGAATCCCGGGGGCGCGTGTGGACCGGCGTCATCCGGGTCGGCCCCCACCGGGGCGATCATCGGGTCGCGGTGCGCGCGGTGCTCAGCGTCGGCATCCCCCTGATCGCCCTCCTGCTGCTGAACCGCCTCGACCTCGCCGTCTACGCGAGCTTCGGCGCGTTCGCCGCCCTGTACGGCCGCACCGACGCGCCGCGAGCCCGTGTGCGCATGCAGGCGACGGCGGGGGTGATCCTCGTCGGTTCGATGCTCGTGGGCACCGCCCTGTCGGCCCTGTCGACGCCCGCCCCCGTCAGCGTCGCGGTCGTCGCCGTGCTCGCCGCGATCGTGACGCTCTTCGCTTACCGCGCCCAGTGGCATCCTCCCGGCGCGCTCTTCGCGGTGTTCGCCGCGGGAGCCACCGCGAGCTTCCCGGCGACGGCGTCGACGTTCGCGACCGTCGTCGTGGTCGGCGGCGCGAGCGTGGCGTGGAGCCTGCTCGTCACGACCGTCTTCGTGCTGGCACGCCGGGGGTCGTGGGCGCGTCCGACGCGCCCCCGGCCGTCGATCGGCGCGGTGGCCGGGGAGATGACCGCGACCGTCGGAATCGCCGCACTGCTCGCCGGCATCGCGGGGGCGCTGCTGGTCGGGACGCACTGGTACTGGGCGATGGTCGGCGCCGTCGCCGCGGTCGGCGGGGCTCACGTCACCGCGCGCCTCATCCGGGGCGTCCAGCGTCTCGTGGGCACCCTGCTCGGTGTGCTGATCGCGGCGGGGCTGCTCGCCCTCCACCTCCCGCCGTGGCTCGTCATCGCCGTGGCGGTCGTGCTGCAGGCCGGGGCCGAATTGTTCGTGGGGCGCAACTACGGCATCGCGATGCTCTTCATCACCCCGCTCGCGCTGCTGATGATCTCCCTCGCCTCGCCGGCCTCCCCCGACCTGCTGTTGCGCGACCGCGTGATCGAGACGGTCATCGGCGTCGCGGTCGGCACCGCGGTGGCGATCGTCTCCGCCGGACTCCGCCGCCGCGGAACGCGGGGGTGACGACGATGGATGCCCCCTCCCCCCGCCGCCTCGGACACGACGCCGCCGAGCGCATCAGTGCGGGCTGCTACGGCGCGCTCGTCTCGGCATCCACGCTCATCGGGCTGAGCGACAGCGAGCTGGGACTCGTCGTGGCCGTGGTCGCGCTGACGAATCTCGTGTACTTCGCGACGCATGTCTTCGCGTACTCGCTCGGCGACACCTCCACCGAGCGCCCGTCGAGGATCTTCCGCCACCACCTCGCGGTGAGCGCGCCCATGGTGTCGGTGACGTTCCTGCCGCTGCTCGTGGTCGTGCTCCTCGTCGCGTTCGGTGTCGCCCTGGCGACCGCGCTGCTCTGGGGCGTCGGGGTGGCGATGGCCTACCTCGTCGTCGTCGCAACGGCCGGAGCGCGCCTGCGGGGGTACTCCCTCGTCGGCGTCGTCCTGACGGCGATCGGGGCCGCACTGGTGTCGGCGCTGCTGATCGTGGCGAAGCTGTTGCTGCACTGACCTCGAAAGGACCCGCGCATGCCCTCCCCCTCCCTCACCGTCGTCGGTGCGATCAACGTCGACCTCACCGCGCGCGTGGATCGCGCGCCCGCCGCGGGCGAGACCGTCGCCGACGGCGTGCTGCAGCGCGGACCCGGGGGAAAGGGCGCCAACCAGGCGGTCGCCGCGGCCCGCCTCGGCGCCGCCGTGCGTCTGGTCGGCGCGGTCGGCGACGACCTCGACGGGCGCGGGATCCGCACGCAGCTCGCGGCCGAGGGCATCGACGCCTCCGGGGTGCAGACGGCGTCGGCCGCCACGGGAACGGCGCTCATCGTCGTCGATGCGACCGGCGAGAACTCGATCGTGGTGTGCCCGGGGGCGAACGCCGAGATCGACGCGACGCACCTGCGCATCGAGCCCGACAGCGCCGTGCTGCTGCAGCTCGAAGTGTCGGATGCCGTCGTGATCGCCGCCGCGCGCGCGTCGAGCTTCCTCGCCGTCAACGCCGCCCCCGCCCGCCCGCTCCCGCCCGGCGTGCTCGAGAAGTGCGACGTCGTCATCGTCAACGAGACCGAGTACGCACAGCTCCCCGAGGTGCACGACGTGCCGCTGCTGTGCGTGACGCTGGGCGCCGCGGGTGCTCGCCTGTACCGTTACGGCGAGCTCGCGGCATCCGCCCCGGGACTCGCCTCGACCGTCGTCAACACCGTCGGCGCGGGCGACGCGTTCTGCGCGGCCCTGGTCTGCGGTCTGCTGCGCGGCGACTCCGATGAGACCGCGCTCGTGCGCGCGTGCGCCGTGGGGGCCGCCGCGGTCGCCGATCCCGCCTCGCAACCCCGTCTCTCCCACCTCGACACCTACGGAGCCGACGCATGACCCGCCGCCCGATCCTCGTCGACTGCGACACCGGCATCGACGACGCGCTCGCCCTGGCGTACCTGCTGGCCGAGCCGGCGGTCGAGGTCGTCGGCGTCACGACGGTGTCGGGGAACACGGATGCCGCCCGCGCGGCCGCCAACACGCTCTCGCTGTTCGAGCTCGCGGGGGTGCACGACATCCCGGTGGCGATCGGCGCGCACGACTTCCGCGGTCGGGCCTACGCCGGAGGCGCTCCCCACGTGCACGGCGACGACGGCGTCGGCGGCATCGCCCTGACCGCCGCCGCCCGGACCCACGACGCGCGACCCGCGGTCGAGCTCATCGATCACCTGGCGACGCGGCATCCCGATCTCACCGTTCTCGCCCTCGGTCCGCTCACCAACCTCGCCGCCTACGCCGAGACGTCCGGAGTCGCCGCCTTCGACCACCTCGTCGTGATGGGCGGCGCCTTCGCCCACTCCGGCAACGTCACGGCGTGGGCCGAGGCGAACATTCACAACGACCCCGAGGCGGCGGCCGTCGTGTTCGCGCAGGACTGGGACACCACCCTCGTGCCGCTGGACGTCACCATGACGCAGACGCTCGACGAGGCCGACCTCGTGCGCCTCGAGGCGATCCCGGGCGCCCTGCCGCGGGCGCTGGCCGCGATGCTGCCGCTGTACCTCGACTTCTACGCCGGACGCGTCTTCCCCGATCGCCGGTGCGCCCTGCACGATCCCCTCGCCGCGATGGTCGCCGCGGGGGCGCTGCGGGGCGTGAGCGTCACCTCGGGACACGTCGACGTGCGCCTCGAGCGCGGCGAACGCGGGCGCACGGTGTCGTCGCGCGGCTCCGACACGCAGCGCTGGGTGCGCGGCATGGAGGGCTCCGCGGTCGAGGTGCTGCTCGAGCGGCTCGAGGCGCGGGAGTGGCCGGTCTGACGCGCTCGCGCCGGGCCGGCGCGCCGCTGATCGCGGGCGGGGCCGGTTCCGCGAGAGGCTGTCGATGCCGGCGGGGTCGGCTCCGCGAAAAACCGTCCGCACCGGCGCCGCCGGCTCCGCGAGGGAGCACCGGCGCCGCCGCGCGAGCGGACCGGCGCGCCGGGCCCCGGCGGCCCGCTAGCGGCTGAGCGGAGCCCCGGCGCCGAACGCCGCCGCCGCGAACCGCTCCCCGATCAGGCGGTGCGTCGCCGTGTCGGGGTGCAGCCCGTCCGGGAGCGGGTGGGTGACCGCCTCGTCGGCGCCGTACAGCGACAGACCGTCGAGGTAGTGCAGCGCGGGGTCGTCGGCCCGCGCAGCCATCACCGACGCGAGCAGATCCCGGATCACCTCCAGAGTGAGCGCTCCGCGCGCGACCTCGGCGGGCGACCCGGTGGCGACGAATCGCGCCGACCCGGAGCGCAGGCTCTCCGGATCGAAGGCGCCGGGGCCGGGGGTCTTCTCGTGGATGCCGCTGAAGATCGGCGACACCACCAGCAGCGGGGTGTCGGGATGCCCCTCGCGGATCGTGTCGAGGAACCCGTGCACCGCCGGGACGAAGGCGCGCGCCCGCATCGCGTCGGCGTTCACGACGTTGATGCCGAGCTTGACGCTGATGAGGTCGGCATCCCGGTCGCGGATCACCCGGGCGAGGAAGGGGTCGACCATCGCGCTGCCCCCGAAGCCGAGGTTCTGCAGCTGCACCCCCGCGGCGCGCGCCGCGACGACGGGCCAGATCTCGGTGGGAGCGGCGGCGTTCGAGCCGTGGCTGATGGAGCTGCCGTGGTGCACCCAGACCGGTCGGGCGTCGGCGATCGGGGCGAGCGGCGCGTCGGACTCGAGCGAGACGAGGTCGATCTGCTCGTTGTGGGGCAGCCAGATCTCGACGGTCTTCTCGGCCGGAGCGAGGTCGCCCACCGCGACGGTGTCGGCCGCCCCGGGCCGAGGAGTCGCCGCTCCCGTCGCCAGGTCGAGCTCGAGCGCGTCGCCGTCTTCGAGAGGTCGACGCCGCACGAGCACGTCGTCGACCAGCACGTCCACCTGCCCGCGGGCACGATCGAGCCCGCGGTACGACACCCGCGTGGCGTGCAGGCGCAGGGTGAGGGTGGTCGCCGTCGTCCGGAAGCGCAGATGGATGCCGGACGGCTGACGCTCCACCATCGCGAGCTGCCCGTCGGCCTCCCGGGAGCGGTACGGCAGCGGCAGGCGATGCAGGCGCAGGCCGCGCTCGACCGGCTCGAGCTCCGCGCCGCCGCGAATCAGCTCCGGGGTCAGGGGGGTCGTGATCACTTCTCGTCCTTCGCGTTCCAGTGAGCCAGGAGACCGTCGAGACGGTCGATGAGCAGGCGCCAGGAGTCGTCCGCCGGCGGCGCGCTGTGCGCGAAGCTCCCGATGTGCTCGAGGTGCAGGAAGCCGTTCAGGAACGACCCGATGAGCCGCGTCGCGTGCACGCGATCGTCCTCGGGGATGCCGTAGCCGCGCAGCACCGCTGCCGGCCCACGGCTCGATCGCGCGGCCTCCTCGGTGCGCGCGACCGCGTCGCCGGCCCGGCGCTGCAGGCTCTCCCAGCGGCCGGGGTGGGCGCGCGCGTACTCGCGGTGCGCGTCGCACAGCGCGCGGAGGGCGTCTCGCCCGGCGCGACCGGCCACCGCCTCGCTCGCGCGGTCGCCCACCTCGCCGAGCGCGAGGGTCGTGATGCCGTCGCGGAGGGCCGCGAGATCGCGCACGTGGCCGTAGAGGCTCGGGGTGCGCACGTCGAGTTCACGGGCGACGGCGGAGAGGGTCACCTCGGTGAGGCCACGCGCGTCGGCGAGGTCGGCCGCGGTGCGGATGACGGATCGCGGGGTGAGCGGAGGGCGTTGCATGCCGTAAGCCTATAGGTATTAGGCTATTAGCTACTAATCGTAGTTGGGGAGCGGCGAATGACGAAGGCCCCGCACGGTCGTCCGTGCGGGGCCTTCGTCGTCGGAACTCAGAAGTCCCAGTCGTCGTCTTCCGTCGCCTCGGCCTTGCCGATGACGTACGACGAGCCCGACCCCGAGAAGAAGTCGTGGTTCTCGTCGGCGTTCGGCGAGAGCGCCGACAGGATCGCCGGGTTCACGTTCGTCACCGACGCGGGGAACATCGCCTCGTAGCCGAGGTTCATCAGCGCCTTGTTGGCGTTGTAGTGCAGGAACTTCTTGACGTCCTCGCTCAGTCCGACCGAGTCGTAGAGGCTCTGGGTGTAGCCCACCTCGTTGTCGTAGAGCTCGTACATCAGCGAGAACGTGTAGTCCTTGATGTCCTGACGACGGGCCTCGTCGACGGTCTCGAGTCCGCGCTGGAACTTGTAGCCGATGTAGTACCCGTGCACGGCCTCGTCGCGGATGATGAGGCGGACCAGGTCTGCCGTGTTGGTGAGCTTGGCGCGGCTCGACCAGTGCATGGGCAGGTAGAAGCCCGAGTAGAACAGGAACGACTCGAGAAGGGTCGAGGCGACCTTGCGCTTGAGGGGATCGTCGCCACGGTAGTAGTCCATGACGATGCGCGCCTTCTTCTGAAGGAACTCGTTCTCGGTCGACCAGCGGAACGCCTCGTCGATCTCCTTCGTCGAGCACAGCGTCGAGAAGATCGACGAGTAGCTCTTCGCGTGCACCGACTCCATGAACGCGATGTTCGTGTAGACGGCCTCCTCGTGCGGAGTGATCGCGTCGGGGATCAGCGAGACCGCGCCCACCGTGCCCTGGATCGTGTCGAGGAGCGTGAGCCCCGTGAAGACGCGCATCGTGAGCGTCTGCTCCTCGGGGGTGAGCGTGTTCCACGACTGGATGTCGTTCGACAGCGGCACCTTCTCGGGGAGCCAGAAGTTGTTCACCAGACGGTTCCAGACCTCGAGGTCTTTGTCGTCCTGGATGCGGTTCCAGTTGATGGCCTGCACGTGGTTCAGCAACTGCAGCTTCTCAGCCATGTCGTTCCTGTGTCCTTGATCGGTCGGTGGTCAGCGGATCAGAGCATGCACGAGACGCACTCGGTCATGTCGGTGCCCTCGAGCGCCAGCTGACGGAGGCGAATGTAGTAGATGGTCTTGATGCCCTTGCGCCAGGCGTAGATCTGGGCCTTGTTGATGTCGCGCGTCGTGACGGTGTCCTTGAAGAACAGCGTCAGCGACAGGCCCTGGTCGACGTGCTGGGTGGCTGCGGCGTACGTGTCGATGACCTTCTCGTAGCCGATCTCGTACGCGTCCTGGTAGTACTCCAGGTTCTCGTTCGTCATGAACGGGGCCGGGTAGTAGACGCGACCGAGCTTGCCTTCCTTGCGGATCTCGATCTTCGAGGCGATCGGGTGGATCGAGCTCGTCGAGTTGTTGATGTACGAGATCGATCCGGTCGGCGGCACGGCCTGCAGGTTCTGGTTGTAGATGCCGTGCTGCTGGATGGAGGCCTTCAGCTCGCGCCAGTCGTCCTGCGTGGGGATCTGCACCCCGGCGAAGAGTTCCTTCGCCTTGGCCGTCTGCGGCTCCCACGCCTGGTCGGTGTACTTGTCGAAGAACTCCCCCGACGCGTAGGTGGAGTTCTCGAAGCCGTCGAAGGCCGTGCCGCGCTCGATCGCGAGGCGGTTCGAGGCGCGCAGCGCGTGGAACAGCACCGTGTAGAAGTAGATGTTCGTGAAGTCGATGCCCTCTTCGGAGCCGTAGTAGACGTGCTCACGAGCGAGGTACCCGTGCAGGTTCATCTGGCCGAGACCGATGGCGTGCGAGCGGTCGTTGCCGTCTTCGATCGAGCGCACCGAGGCGATGTGGCTCTGCACGCTGACCGCGGTGAGGGCACGGATCGCGGTCTCGACCGTGAGGCCGAGGTCGCCGCCGTCCATCGCGAGGGCGATGTTCATCGAGCCGAGGTTGCAGCTGATGTCCTTGCCGATGGTGTCGTACGAGAGGTCCTCGTTGTACGTGGTCGGCGTGTTGACCTGCAAGATCTCGGAGCACAGGTTCGACATGTTGATGCGGCCGGCGATCGGGTTCGCCTTGTTCACCGTGTCCTCGAACATGATGTACGGGTAGCCCGACTCGAACTGGATCTCGGCGAGGGTCTGGAAGAACTCGCGCGCGTTGATCTTCGTCTTCTTGATGCGCGGGTCGTCGACCATCTCGCGGTACTTCTCGGTGACCGAGATGTCGCCGAACGGCTTGCCGTAGACCTTCTCGACGTCGTAAGGCGAGAAGAGGTACATGTCCTCGCCGTTCTTCGCGAGCTCGAACGTGACGTCGGGGATGACGACACCCAGCGACAGCGTCTTGATGCGGATCTTCTCATCGGCGTTCTCGCGCTTGGTGTCGAGGAACCGGAGGATGTCGGGGTGGTGGGCGTTGAGGTACACCGCGCCGGCGCCCTGACGCGCACCGAGCTGGTTGGCGTAGCTGAAGCTGTCTTCGAGGAGCTTCATGACGGGGATGATGCCCGACGACTGGTTCTCGATCTGCTTGATCGGCGCACCCGCTTCGCGGATGTTCGACAGCAGCAGGGCCACGCCGCCGCCGCGCTTCGACAGTTGCAGGGCGGAGTTGATGCCGCGGGCGATCGACTCCATGTTGTCTTCGATACGGAGCAGGAAGCACGACACGAGCTCGCCGCGCTGGGCCTTGCCCGCGTTGAGGAACGTGGGGGTCGCGGGCTGGAAGCGGCCCGAGATGATCTCGTCGACGAGCTGGACCGCGAGACGCTGGTCGCCGTCGGCGAGGGCGAGGGCGGTCATGACGACGCGGTCCTCGAAGCGCTCGAGGTAGCGCTTTCCGTCGAAGGTCTTGAGCGTGTAGCTCGTGTAGTACTTGAACGCGCCGAGGAAGGTCTCGAATCGGAACTTGGCACCGTAGGCGCGGTCGTTCAGCTCCTGGATGAACTCCATCGAGTACTTCGCGAGCACGGTCGGCTCGTAGTACTCCTTCTCGACGAGGTAGTCGAGACGTTCCTTGAGGGAGTGGAAGAACACCGTGTTCTGGTTGACGTGCTGCAGGAAGTACTCCCGCGCCGCGCGCTTGTCGGCGTCGAACTGGATCTTGCCGTCGGCGTCGTACAGATTCAGCATCGCGTTGAGGGCGTGGTAATCCAGTCCCTCGAATCGCGCTTCGGTCTTGAAGTCCACGTCGGTCAGCTCAACTTCCACCATCGTTCCAATCCCTCGGTGACCCGCTGGACATCGTCGGGGGTGCCGAAAACTTCCAGCCGGTATAGGTGCGGCACCGCGCATTTGCGCGCGATGATGTCTCCGGCGAGGCAGAAGGCGTCGCCGAAGTTCGTGTTTCCCGCGGAGATGACCCCGCGGATGTTTCGTCGGTTCCGCTCCTCGTTGAGGAACCGGATGACTTGCTTGGGGACCGCGCCCTTCTCGACGCCTCGGCCGGCTCCCCCGCCATAGGTGGGGGTGACCAGCACGAAGGGTTCGTCGATGTGGAGGGGCGGGTCGGTCGGCCGGAGCGGAATGCGCACGGCCCGCTTGCCGAGCTTCTCGATGAAACGTGCGGTGTTGCCGGACACGCTCGAGAAGTAGACGAGCAACGGGGCCTCGGTCGCCGACACGACAGCGCTCATGACGGGGGTCTGAGAGCCTGTCGCCGGATCAGGCGAGGCGCGACGCGAGCTCGTCGATCTTGTCGGGGCGGAAGCCCGACCAGTGGTCCTCATCGGTGATGACGACGGGTGCCTGCAGGTACCCGAGCGACTTGACCTGCTCGAGCGCCGACGGGTCTTCGGACAGGTCGAGCACGTTGTACTCGATGCCCTTCGAGTCGAGCGCGCGGTAGGTCGCGGTGCACTGGACGCAGGACGGCTTGGTGTAGACCGTGATCGCCATGTCGTTCTCTCTCTCCCCTGGAAAATCGTCGTCCGGGCGGGCAGGGCTCGCCGGGACCTCAATACTACATATGGGGACGGACATCGGAAGGCACCACAAGGGGTAGTAGTTACATCCGTGTGATTTTCCACCGTCTCTCCCCATGTACAACACAGGTTGTCCACGATTTCATCCACAGATGGCCCTCCCTCCCGAGCGCTGTTAACAGCCGCGATTCCGCGGTTGTCGCCGAGTCCGACGCCGTCTGTCCACAGATCGGACGCTAGACGGGGGTTCCGACATCGCACAGGCCGTGGAATTCGCCCACCGGCGTGTCGCGGCGTGTCGCCGGACCGGCCCCACCGGCCGCCGATCGAGATCCCCCGGTCCGCGCGAGAGCACGGCATCCGATCCCCGAGGACGGCGTGATCTCGACACGACCGCGTGCGTCCGGGGCGCAGGGCCGGCGCTCCCCCTGCGCACGACACCCGCCGTCGACACGGATGTCCGAACCGCGCTGTAGCGTTGTGCGGTGGCCGGCTACCGCGAACTGCTTCGAACCCCTGGCGTGGGGCGCATCATCGCCGCGCAGCTGACCGCGCGCTTCCCCAACGGCATGACGAGCCTCGCCGTCCTGCTGCACATCGAGCACGTCACGGGGTCGTACGGCGCCGCGGGCCTGGTGCTGGCCGCCACGAGTATCGGGCAGGCCGTCGCGGGCCCGGTCACGAGCCGGTGGATGGGGCGCTGGGGCATGCGCCGCGTCCTCACCGTCACGCTGCTCGTGTGCGCGGCCGCCATCGCCACTCTCGCGCTCATCGAGATGCCGCTGCCCCTGTACATGACGCTCGGCCTCGTCGCGGGCCTTTCGACACCGCCGATCCAGTCGGCCGTGCGCACCATCTACCCGAAGATGGTCAATTCGAAGCAGCTCACCCCGCTGTACTCGCTCGACGCCTCGCTGCAGGAGATCATCTGGGTGCTCGCACCGGTGCTCATCACCCTCGTCGCGACCCAGGTCGGCACCGTCCCCGGGCTGTTGCTCGTCGTCGTCATCCTGCTCGGCGGCGGCGCCTGGTTCATCCTCAGCCCCGAGGTCGGCCGCGTCCGCATCCCGCGCAGCCGTCGGGGTCTGGGGCGCGTCCTGGCCAAGCCGCCCGTGATCCTCGCCACCGCGACCGGGTTCCTCCTCATCGGCGCGTGCGCCGCGGTCGAGGCGGGCGTGGTCGCGACCTTCGACCACGGCGGCCTCGAGGCCGGGCTCATCCTCGCCGTCTTCGCCGTCGGCAGCCTCGCGGGCGGACTCTCGTTCGGCCACATCCCGATCGGCCCCTGGGCCATGGCGCGCCGCCTCGCGATCGTCGCCCTGGGCCTGTCGCTCACGATCGTCTCGCTCAACGCATGGTGGCTGGGAGCGACCCTGCTGGTCGCCGGCGCCGGCATCGCCCCCGCCCTCGCGGTGATGTTCGCGATGACCTCCGCGAGCGTCCGCTTCAGCGAGACCGCCGAGGCCTACGGCTGGATCAGCACCGGGCAGCTCATCGGCGCCGCCGCCGGCTCCGCCGTCGCCGGGCTCCTCATCGACGGCATCGGCCCCACCGGGGCCTACGTCGCGGCGGCGGCTTTCGCGATCGCCGGTTTCGTCGTCGCCGCGGTCTGCGTGCGCGGCTTCCCCGACCTGCGCCACCGCGACGCCAGCCCGATCCCCGACACCGAGCCGGTCGAGACCATCACCTGACCGGTCGCCGACCGCCCGGCATCCACGGCCCCGCCGGAACCCATGGGAGCCGCTCGGGCACGGGCCCGGGCGCGGTTCGGGGTGCATTCCGCACGTCGGGGCGCGATTCCCGCGCCCGGACCGCAGGATCACGCCCCGAACCCGCTACCCGCGGCCCCGGCGGGGCCACCGGGAGCGAACGGCAGTGGGACGATCAGTGCGTGCGGCGCAGCAGCTCCAGCACGGCGAGCGCGTAGGCGTCCTCGGGAGCGGGGTGGTCGAACACGAGGGTGGAGCCGCCGATCGAGATCTCGACCTCGTAGGTGTCGGACAGCCGCCGCAGCGAGCGGAACGTCGAGCGCAGCAGCTCGCGCAGCTGCAGCTCCGACGGCAGCCACAGCGCCTCCTCGGTCGCCACGGAGTCCAGCGCCCACTCGGTCGTGCCGTTGAAGGCCAGGGTGCGCCCCGTGGGATACTCGCGCGGCTCGACCGTCATCTCGCTCACGGTGAACACGTCGGCCTCGAACTCGGGCTCGTCGAGTTGGAAACGGTCGCCGGATCGCGGATGCCACACCAGACCCGCCTCGCGCAGGGCCAGGGCCATCTCGGTCGAGATCATGGCATCCATTCTGGGGGGCGATCGGCGCACGGCGGCCGAACGGGCGCGCGCGCACGGAGCCTCGAGGCCTACGGCGCCTCGACCCCCCTGTCACCCCCGGCCGCGATGTCGGCGGTCACGAGCAGAATGGATGCCATGACCTCGTTCGATCCGGCTCGGTATCTGCCCGACGATCTGCTGGCGCGGATGCGCGAGCGGGCGGTCGTCCACGACCGCGAGAACACGTTCCCCCACGACGACCTCGACGAGCTGCGCGCGGCGGGGTATCTCGGCATCCTGGTCTCCGAGGAGCGGGGCGGCGGGGGCCTCGGCCTCGCCGAGGCGTCGGTGCTGCAGCAGCGGCTCGCCGGGGCGGCGCCCGCCACGGCGCTCGCGGTGAACATGCATCTCGTGTGGACCGGGGTGGCCAAGGTGCTGCGCGACCGCGGGATCGATGATCTGTCCTTCGTCGAGGAGGGCGCCGCGGCGGGCGAGGTCTTCGCGTTCGGCATCAGCGAGGCCGGCAACGATCTCGTGCTGTTCGGCAGCGACACGACAGCCGAGCCCGACGGCGAGGGCGGTTACCGGTTCACCGGCACGAAGATCTTCACCTCCCTCTCCCCCGCGTGGGACCACCTCGGCGTCCACGGGCTCGACAGCACGTCGCCCGACGGCCCGAAGATGGTGTTCGCCTTCCTCGATCGCGATGACTCCGTCGTCAGCCGCGACGACTGGGACACCCTCGGCATGCGCGGCACCCAGAGCCGCACCACCGAGCTGCGCGGCGCGCACGCGCCCGCGCGCCGGGTGGTGCGCCGGCTCGACCCGGGCCCGCAGCCCGATCCGCTGGTGTTCGGGATCTTCTCCGTGTTCGAGATCCTTCTCGCCTCGGTCTACACGGGCATCGCCCGCCGCGCCCTGGAACTCGCGGTCGAGGCGGCGACCTCGCGCCGCTCGAAGAAGACGGGCACCACCTACGCCAACGACCCCGATATCCGCTGGCGCGTGGCCGACATGGCCCTCGCGTACGAGGCGCTCCCCCCGCAGCTCGCCGCCCTCGCCCACGACGTCGACGCCCTCGCCGACCACGGCGGGCGATGGTTCTCGCTGCTCGCGGGCGTCAAGCATCGGGCCGTGACGATGGCGAAGTCCGTCGTCGATGACGCGATCCTCGTCGGCGGAGGCTCCGCCTACTCGTCCCGCAACGAGCTCAGCCGGCTCTACCGCGACGTGCTCGCCGGGATGTTCCACCCCTCCGACCCGGAGTCCGCGCACTCGACCGCGGCGACCGCGTGGCTCGGACCGGTGACCGCCTGATGGCCCGCACACCCACGGCCGCCCTCAGCCCGGCCGACCAGGAGCGTCGGCGCGCGCTGCGCGTGATGAAGGGAGTGGCCCTCGGGGCGCTGCTGGCGATGGCCCTCGTCTTCGCCGTCTCCTTCTCGCTGCAGCGCGAGGTCGAGTGGTTGCAGTACGTGCGCGCGGCGGCGGAGGGCGGCATGGTCGGCGCCCTCGCCGACTGGTTCGCCGTCACCGCTCTCTTCCGGCATCCGCTGGGACTGCCCATCCCCCACACCGCGATCATCCCGCGCCGGAAGGACGAGATCGGGCGGCAGCTCGGCGAGTTCGTCGAGACGAACTTCCTCGAGGGCGACGTCGTGCGCACGAAGCTCGAGTCGACCCCGCTGTCGGCGCGGGCCGGAGCATGGCTGGCCGATCCTGCCCACGCCGACCGCGTCGCCGCGGAGGGGGCCACGCTCGCCACCAGCGTGCTCACGGCCCTCGACGACGACGACGTGCAGGGCCTGATCGAAGACCTCGCGCGCGAGCACCTGCTCTCGCCCGACTGGGGCCCCTCGATCGGTGGGTGGTTGCAGCGCGTGGTCGGCTCCGGCGCGCACCACGGCGCCGTCGACCTGGCCCTCGACAACATCGCCGTGTGGCTCGCCAACAACCGCGACACGTTCCAGGGGCTCGTGTCGCGGCGTCTGCCCTCGTGGGTCCCGAGCATGGCCGCGCGCCTCGTCGACGACACCGTCTACCGCGAGGCCGTGCAGTTCGTCGACGCCGTGCGCGCCGACCCCCGCCACCAGGCGCGCGGCGCCATCGACGGCTACCTCGCGCGCCTCGCCGACAATCTGCAGCACGACCCCGCCACCATGGTGCGCCTCGAGGAGGCCAAGGCCGCCGTGTTCGACAGCCCCCGGGTGCGCCAGCTCGCCGCCGACGCGTGGAACACCGCCAAGGCCGGACTGCTGCGCTCCCTCGCCGACCCCGAGAGCGCCCTGCGCCGACGGGCCTCCGCCGCGTTGGCCGAGGTGGGCGAGCGACTGCAGCACGACGAGACCCTGCAACGGCGGGTCGACGGCTGGGTCACCGATGCGGCGGTCTTCGTCGTGGGTCGGTACCGGCACGACATCGCCTCGATCATCACCGACACCGTCGAGCGGTGGGATGCCGAGGAGACCACCGAGAAGATCGAGCTCATGGTGGGCCGCGACCTGCAGTACATCCGCCTGAACGGCACGATCGTGGGGGCCCTGGCCGGGGTCGTCATCTTCACCGTGGCCCACTTCATCTGGGGCTCGTGATGATCCGCGGCCGGGCGCGCACATTCGTGTCGCGTCGCACCGCCCGCCGACACGCCGCGCTGGGTAGCCTGAGCCTCGTGAGCGACGGTTCGGGGCCGGCGGAGTGCCTCTTCACCTACGGGACGCTGCAGCTGCCCGACGTGCAGCTCGACACGTTCGGCCGTCTGCTTGAGGGAGAAGACGACGCGCTGCCGGGCTACCGTCTCGAGTGGACCGACGTGGGTGACGAACGGGTCGCCCAGCTGTCGGGGCTCGACAAGCATCCGATCCTTCGCCGCACCGACGATCCGCGCGACCGCGTGTTCGGACGCGTCCTCCGCCTCACGCCCGATGAACTCGACGCGGCCGACGAGTACGAGGTCTCGCTCTACCGTCGCGCGTCGGTCTCGCTGGCGAGCGGCCTGCGCGCCTGGGTCTACGTGGCCGCATGAGCGCGCTGTCGGTCGATCCCCTGTGGCCCCGGGCCGGTGACTGGCCCTCACCGGCGGAGGGGACGGATGCCGTCCTCCTCGGCGTGCCTGCCTGGCGCACCTCTCTGTCGCCCACCGGCGCCGGCGAGACCCCGGCGGCGGTCCGCGCCGCCCTGCGCCGCTTCTCACCGACGCTGATCGGCCCGCCCGCGATCGACCTGACCGCGCACCTGCGCATCGCCGACGCGGGCGACGTCGACGAGCCCGACGGCCGCGACGGCGAAGCTCGGGTGCGCGCAGCCGTCGCCGCGCTGGCGTCGTCGCGACTCGTCATCGCCCTCGGCGGAGACAACTCCGCGACGTACGCGGTGGCGCAGGGCCGCGGCTCACAGGGTCTCATCACCCTCGACGCGCACTTCGACCTGCGCGACGGCGAATCCAACGGCTCGCCCGTCCGCCGTCTCATCGCCGACGGTCTCGACCCTCACCGCATCGTGCAGATCGGTATCGCCGACTTCGCCAACTCGGCCGCGTACGCGCGCCGCGCCGCCGACGCCGGTATCACCGTCATCACCCTCGACGAGGTGCGCCGCCGCGGCATCGACGAGGTCGTGTCGCACGCCCTGCGCGTGGCCGGCGCGGCAGAGGCGCGCCCCACGAACGAGGACGCGGACGCCGCGGCCGCCGCCGGCGGCATCCACCTCGACATCGACGTCGATGTGTGCGACCGCGCCGTGGCGCCCGGATGCCCCGCGAGCGTGCCCGGCGGGCTGGCCGCGTGGGAGTTGCGCGCTCTCGTGCGCGGGCTCGCCCGAGACCCCGGCGTGACCAGCGCCGACATCGTCGAGGTGGATGCCACGGCAGACACCGACGACGCCCGCACGGTGCGACTCGCCGCCCTGTGCGTTCTGGAGCTCCTGGCAGGAATGGCGGAAAGACGATGATCCAACTCGTGCTCGCGCGTCACGCGAAATCCGACTGGGCCGATGAAGGCCTCGACGATCACGACCGGCCCCTCAACGATCGCGGCCGGCGCGACGCCCCGACGGTCGCGCGCGCAGTGCTGCGGGCGGGAGTGCGTCCCGAGATCCTGCTGTCGAGCACGGCCCTGCGGGCGCGCGAGACGGCTGCGGTGTTCGCGCGCACCTTCGACGCCGAGGTGACCGAGCAGGCCGAGCTCTACCTCGCCGAGCCGGATGGACTGCTGGCGGCGGCGCGCGACGCGGGTGGCGACGAGGTCATGGTCGTCGCGCACGACCCCGGCATGAGCGCCCTCGTCTCCCGTCTCGCCGATCGGGACGTGCGCATGGTCACGTGCGCGGTCGCCGTCTTCACGTGGCACGACGGAACCTGGGACGACGTGGATGCCGTCGCCCCCGACGAGTTCGAACTCTTCACGCCATAGGCCGCGGCTCCACGCCGTCCTTCCAGACACGGCGCACGAGCGGCACACCCGGCCGATAGGCGAGATGCACGCGGCTCGGCGCGTCGAGCAGCACGAGGTCGGCCCGCATCCCGGGCGCGATCGCACCGACGTCGGAGCGACGAAGCGCCCGCGCTCCCCCGGCCGTCGCTGCCCAGACCGCTTCGGCCGGCGTCATCCCCATCTCCCGCACCGCGAGGGCGACCATCAGGGGCATCGAGCTGGTGAAGCTCGACCCGGGGTTGCAATCGCTCGCGAGCGCCACGGTGACGCCGGCGTCGAGCAACCGCCGGGCGTCGGGATACGGCTGCCGCGTCGAGAACTCCACCCCGGGCAGCAAGGTCGCCACCGTGTCCGAGGCGGCGAGCGCCTCCACGTCGGCGTCGCTCAGGTAGGTGCAGTGGTCCACGGCGGCCGCACCGCACTCGACGGCGAGCCTCACTCCGTCGCCGTGACCGAGCTGGTTGCCGTGCACCCGGATGCCGAGACCCGCCGCCCGACCCGCCTCGAGCACCCGCCGCGCCTGGCCGGCCGTGAATGCGCCGTCCTCGCAGAACACGTCGATCCATCGCGCGGCGGGTGCGACCGCAGCGAGCATCGGACCGGCGACGAGATCGACGTAGGCGTCGGCCCGGCCGGCGAACTCCGCGGGCACCACGTGCGCGCCGAGGAAGGTGACCTCCTCGGTCACCTCGGCGGCGAGGCGGGCGAGGCGCGTCTCGGTCTCGACGTCGAGGCCGTAGCCGGTCTTGACCTCGATCGTGGTCGTCCCTTGCGCACGGCACTCGTCGACGAGGCTCCGCAGGCGCACGCGCAGATCGTCGTCGGACGCGGCACGAGTCGCGGCGACGGTGGTGCGGATGCCCCCCGCGGCATACGTCTCGCCCGCCATGCGGGCCGCGAACTCCTCCGCGCGATCCCCCGCGAAGACGAGGTGCGTGTGACTGTCGACGAAGCCCGGTATCACCGCGCGGCCCCCGGCATCGATGACGGGGAGACCATCGGGGCCCGGGAGCGGCGAGCCGTCGGCCCCACCCGGCCCGACCCACGCGACGCGCCCGTCGCGGACGAGCACCCCCGCATCGCAGATCGTGCCGCAGGGATCACCGCCGACGGCGACGTTGGTCGTCAGCTCGCCGATGCCGGTGAGCCAGAACGACCCTCCGGCGTCGACGGCCCCGGTCGACTCCGTCGCCGCCGATGCACCATCGACCGGCTCACCCGTGCCCCGCGCGGACGCGTTCACCACATCGGCACCGTCAGGCCGCGTTCGGCGGCGACCTCGCGAGCGCGGTCGTACCCGGCATCCACGTGGCGCATGACGCCGGTGCCGGGGTCGTTGACGAGCACGCGCGCGAGCTTCTCCGCGGCCAGCGGCGTGCCGTCGGCGACGCACACCTGTCCGGCGTGGATGCTGCGGCCGATACCGACGCCTCCGCCGTGGTGGATCGACACCCACGACGCTCCGCTGGCGGTGTTGAGCAGCGCGTTCAGCAGCGGCCAGTCGGCGATCGCGTCGGATCCGTCGGCCATCGCCTCGGTCTCGCGATAGGGCGAGGCGACCGAGCCCGCGTCGAGGTGATCACGGCCGATCACGATCGGCCCCGACAGCTCGCCAGACGCGACCATCTCGTTGAACTTCAGCCCCGCCAGATGCCGCTCCTGGTAGCCGAGCCAGCAGATGCGCGCGGGCAGCCCCTCAAAGTGCACCTGCTCTCCGGCCTTCTCGAGCCAGCGGTGCAGGGCGGTGTCGTGCGGGAACAGTTCCGCGACAGCGCGGTCGGTCTTGGCGATGTCGTCGGGGTCTCCCGACAGCGCCACCCAGCGGAACGGCCCCTTGCCCTCGGCGAACAGCGGGCGGATGTAGGCGGGCACGAAGCCCGGGAAGGCGAAAGCGCGGTCGTAGCCGCCGAGCTCCGCCTCGCGACGGATCGAGTTCCCGTAATCGAACACCGCGGCCCCGGCATCCTGGAAGCCGACCATCGCTTCCACGTGCGCGGCCATGCTCTCGCGCGCCCGGCGGGTGAAGTCCTCGGGGTCGCGGGCCGCCTCGGCCTGCCACTGGTCGACCGAGACGCCGGCGGGGAGGTACGACAGGGGGTCGTGCGCGCTCGTCTGGTCGGTGACGATGTCGATCCGGATGCCACGGGCCAGCAGCTCCGGGAAGACCTCCGCCGCGTTGCCCGCGACGCCGACCGACCGGGCCTCGCCCGCGCGGGCGGCGCTCACGCGCGCGATCGCCGTGTCGAGATCGTCGGCGACCTCGTCGAGATAGCCGTGGGCGACGCGGCGGTCGAGGCGCGCGCGATCGACGTCGACGATGAGCACGGCACCGCCGTTCATGGTGACCGCGAGGGGCTGCGCGCCGCCCATCCCCCCGCACCCGGCAGTGAGCGTGAGGGTGCCCGCGAGCGACTCCCGGCCGAGCGAGCGGGCGACGGCCGCGAAGGTCTCGTATGTGCCCTGCAGAATGCCCTGCGTGCCGATGTAGATCCACGACCCGGCCGTCATCTGGCCGTACATCGTCAGTCCGAGCTCCTCGAGCCGGCGGAACTCCGGCCACGTGGCCCAGTCGCCGACGAGGTTCGAGTTGGCGATGAGCACGCGCGGCGCCCACTCGTGCGTGCGGAAGACGCCCACGGGCTTGCCCGACTGCACGAGCAGCGTCTCGTCGGGCTCGAGCTCGTCGAGCGTGCGCACGATCGCGTCGTACGCGGCCCACGAACGCGCGGCGCGTCCCGTCCCGCCGTACACGACGAGGTCGTCGGGGCGCTCGGCCACTTCGGGGTCGAGGTTGTTCATGAGCATGCGCTTGGCGGCCTCGGCTCCCCAGCTCTTCGCGGTTCGGGTCGCGCCGCGGGCGGCCCGGATCCCGGATGCCCTGCGGCCAGCGTCCGCATCGGACGGGGTCGCGAGAGCGTCGGTCGTGGTGGTGTCGGTCATGCGTGATCTCCTTCGATCAGGGCGAGGGCGGTCCGGGCGACTGCTCCGGAGGCGACGAGCTCGGTGACGGCCTCGATCTCGGGCGCGACGAAGCGGTCGGGTCCCGGTCCCTGCACGCGCGCGCGCACGAGGTCGTGCACGGCTCCCGTGGCCGCCGCGGGCTGCAGCGGCGCGCGCAGGTCGAGGGCGCGGCATCCCGTGAGCACCTCGATGGCGAGCACGCGCGCGAGGCCGTCGACGGCGCGACGGAGCTTTCGGGCCCCGGCCCATCCCATCGAGACGTGGTCCTCCTGCATCGCGCTCGAGGGGATCGAGTCGACCGACGCGGGCGCCGCGAGCCGCTTGAGCTCCGACACGATGCCCGCCGCCGCGTACTGCGCGATCATCAGGCCCGAGTCGACGCCGACCTCGTCGGCCAGGAACGGCGGCAGACCATTGCTGCGCGCCACGTCGAGGGCCCGGTCTGTGCGCCGCTCCGACATGGATGCCACGTCGGCCACCGCGATCGCGAGGAAGTCGAGCACGTACGCCACCGGAGCGCCGTGGAAGTTGCCGTTCGACTCGACGCGTCCGTCGACGGTCACGACGGGATTGTCGACGGCGGATGCCAGCTCGCACTCGGCGATCTGCGCGGCGTGGGTCAGGGTGTCGCGGGCGGCGCCGTGCACCTGGGGCGCGCAGCGCAGCGAGTAGGCGTCCTGCACGCGCGTGCACTCGGGGCCGCGGTGGCTCGCGACCAGCGGTGAGCCGGCTAGCAGCGCACGGAGGTTCGCCGCGGAGGCGGCTTGACCCCGCTGCGGCCGCAACGCCATGAGGTCGGCCGCGAAGACGGCATCCGTCCCCAGCTGGGACTCGATCGAGATCGCCGCGGCGACGTCGGCCGTGGTCAGCAGCGTCTCGAGGTCGTGCACGGCGAGCAGGAGCATGCCAAGCATGCCGTCTGTGCCGTTGATGAGCGCCAGCCCTTCCTTCTCGCGCAGCACGAGCGGCTCGATCCCGGCGGCGGCGAGGGCATCGGCGGCGGGGCGGATCCGCCCCGCGGCGTCCCGGACCTCCCCTTCGCCCATCACGGCGAGGGCGACGTGCGAGAGCGGAGCGAGGTCGCCCGAGCAGCCCAGCGAGCCGTACTCGCGCACGACGGGGGTGATGCCCGCGTTCAGCAGCGCCGCGTAGGTCTCGACGACGGCGGGGCGCACGCCCGTGCGCCCGGTCGCGAGGGTCTGCAGGCGCAGCAGCATGAGGGCGCGGACGACCTCGCGCTCGACCTCCGCTCCGGTGCCGGCCGCGTGCGAGCGGATGAGGCTCGCCTGCAGCTGCGCGCGGCGGTCGTCGGCGATGAAGGTGGTCGCGAGTGCCCCGAACCCGGTCGAGATGCCGTAGTGCGGCTGCGGGTCGTCGGCGAGTGCTTCGATGAGGGCGCGCGTGTCGGCGACGCGCCGCAGAGCATCTTCGTCCACGACCACCCCGGCGCCGTGGCGGGCGACGTCGACGACGTCGTGGGGGCGGAGGGGGGTCGATCCGACGGTAACGGATCCGACGGTGAGGCTCGTGTGCATACGCCGATTCCATCGCGTCCCCTGTCGCGGAACGGCGGGGTTCTGGCATCCTGTGTCTGTCATGCCAGACAATGTCCGCCCGCAGGTGCCCGCCGCCGATCAGACGCTGCGGATCCTCTCGCTGCTCGCGCGGCAGCCGGGCCCGATGGCCGCTCAGACGATCGCGACGACTCTCGGGCTCCCCCGTTCCAGCGTCTACCACCTGCTGGCGACCCTCGAGCAGCACGGCTACGTCGTGCACCTGCCCGGAGAGCGTCGCTGGGGGCTGGGCACCGCCGCGTTCGAGCTGGGCGGCGGCTACGCCCGCCAGCAGCCGCTCGCGCGCCTCGGGCGTCCCCTGCTCGCCGCCCTGTCGGACCGCGTCGGCGAGAGCGCGCACCTCGCCGTGCTCGCCGGTCGCGACGTGCTCTACATCGTCGAGGAGCGCGCTCCGCGGCGCCCGGCGCTCGTGACCGACGTGGGCGTGCGGCTTCCCGCCCACCTCACGGCCACGGGCCGGGCGATGCTCGCCGCCCTCCCCCGCGAGCAGGTGCGGGCCCTGTTCCCGGATGCCACCGCCCTCACGCAGCGGCACGGCGTGGGCCCCGCGACCCCGCGCTCCCTGCGCGAGCTCCTGCGCGAGGTGCGCGCGGCCGGTCACGCGAGCGAGAACGGCGAGGTCACCCCCGGATTCCGCTCCGTCGCCGCCCCGGTGCTCGACCACGCCGGCTGGCCGGCCGCCGCGGTCGCGATCACGTGGCCGGCCGAGGGGCCGCTTCGCGACGCCGACGCGCTGGCGGAGGCCGCGATCGTCTCCGCCACCGAGCTCGCCCGCCGCATCGGCCGCCCCGCCTGACGCGGCCGCACACTCCGACGAGTGTCCACGACACGCCGCAGGCACCCGCGCCGGTACGGCGTCTCTCGGACACTCGAGCGGGCTTCAGGCGTTCCGCGCGGTTTCTCCGTCACGCGCGCCGACGCCCCCGGCAGCCCCACGCCCCGCACGGCGCGTCGATCGTCCACAACACCCGGACGGGTCTCGGAGACGTCCGGGGGTTCCGGACACTCGACAGCGGACTGCGGCCGCGACACGGAAAACGCCCCGCGCGTCAGCGCACGATGAGCCGCGGCTCCACGAGCACGTGCGCGGCTCCCGCCGTCGCGGGGCGGGGCGCCACCACCGTGCCATTCTCGCCCATCAGCAGGTCGAGGGCTCCGGATGCCACCCGCTCGGGCAGCTGTTCGACGCTCGAGAGCCCCAGAGCCTCGGCCGCGGGGGTGTTGTCGAACCCGATGACGCGGATGTCGGGGCGGCCGGTGAGGGCGGTCGCGAGGTGCGCGCCGATGGCGAGAGAGTCGCTCGCGCACACGATGGCGGTGACGTCGGCATCGACGCGCAGGCCCGCCTCGACCGCGTCACGGGCGAGGGCGACGCTGTCTTCGACGACCCAGCGCGGTCCGCGCGCTGCTCCGACGCTCTCGCTCCATCCGCGCTCTCGTTCGTCGCCCGTCCCCGACCCCTCGGGCCACCCGAGGAACGCGACGCGTCCGGTCGCGCGCTCGAGCGCGTGGACGGTCGCCGCCCGCGTCCCCGCCGCGCCGTCGACATCGACCCACAGGTGGGCGGGCGCCTCGACGTCGTCCTCGCCCCACGGCCGACCGAACGACACGAACGGCAGACCCCGGGCGTTCAGCCACCCGGTGCGGGGGTCGCCGTGGAAGGTGCCGGTGATGACGACGGCATCCACCTCTCCCCCCTCCAGCAGATCGGCGAGCCGGTCGATCTCCTCCTCCGCGGTCCGCGCGGCGTACAGCAGCACGCGCATGTCGCGCTCGCCGGCGCTCTCGGTGAGGGCGTGGACGAATCGGTCGAGCACGACCCCGGCGATGCCGCCGGCGTAGGGATCGAGATGGATGCCGATGGTCGAGCTGCGCCGCGTCCGCAGGCGCCGCGCGGCGGCGTGGGGGCGGTAGCCGAGCTCGGCGATGGCGGCCTCGACGCGCAGGCGCGTGGCCTCGCGGACGATGTCGGGAGTGTTCACGACGTTCGACACGGTCTGCCGCGAGACGCCTGCGATGCGCGCGACGTCATCGATGGTGGGCGCCTTGGTCATGTCTTCCTCCCCCCGGGGTGTCAGCCGTCGATCACGTCGGGCGGCCGGATCGGATGCCGTGCCGGCCTCCGTGGACGTGGCGGACGCCCGTCAGCCTAGGCCGCGTGTCGACGGCTTGACATCGCGCCCCGCCGTTCCTTACCGTAGTCGAACCGTCATTTGAACGTTCAAAAGACGGCCCTCCGCGCACTCGGAGGGGTCGCATGCCTCATCGAAGGAGAGAGACACATGACACGGCACCCTGTCCGCCTCTGGCTCACCGCCGGCGCCCTGCTCGCCACCGGAGCCCTCACGCTCACCGCGTGCGGGTCGGGCTTCACCGACACCCCCGGCGAAGGTCAGGCCTCGGGCGGCGGCAAACTCACGCTGCTCATCGGCTCCTCAGGCGACGCCGAGACCACGGCCGTCACCGACGCCGTCGCCGCATGGAGCGAGCAGTCCGGCGTCGAGGCCGAGGTCCAGACCGCCAACGACCTCCCCCAGCAGCTCTCTCAGGGCTTCGCGGCCGGCTCGCCGCCGGACCTGTTCTACCTCGCCCCCGAGGCCCTCGCCGGCTACGCCGCGAACGGCTCGATCCAGGCGTACGGCGACGACCTGTCGAACAAGAGCGACTTCTACCCCTCGCTCGTCGACAACTTCACCGTCGACGGTCAGTTCTTCTGCGCTCCCAAGGACTTCTCCACGCTCGCGCTGATCATCAACACCGACCTGTGGGCGGCAGCGGGACTCACGGATGCCGACATCCCCACGACGTGGGACCAGTTGGCATCCGTCGCCCAGAAGCTCACCACCGACGGGCGCGTGGGTCTGGCCTTCGGCGCCGAGTACCAGCGCGTGGGCGCCTTCATGGCCCAGGCCGGCGGCGGACTGGTCACCGACGGCACGGCCACCGCCGACAGTGCCGCCAACGTCGAGGCGTTGACGTACGTCAAGACGCACCTCAACGACGGCACCTTCGCCTTCGCCTCCGACGTGGGCGCGGGCTGGGGCGGCGAGGCGTTCGGCACCCAGAAGGCCGCGATGGTCATCGAGGGCAACTGGATCTCGGGCGCGATGTCGGCCGACTACCCCACCGTGAAGTACCAGGTCGCCGAGCTCCCCGCGGGCCCCGGCGGCAAGGGAACGCTGCAGTTCACCAACTGCTGGGGCATGGCCGCCGACAGCGCGAACCAGGAGCAGGCCCGTTCTCTCGTGGAGTACCTGACCGGCACCGATCAGCAGCTGGCCTTCTCGAAGGCGTTCGGCCCGATGCCCTCGATCCAGTCGGCCGCCGATGCATGGTCGACCGCCAACCCCGACAAGACCGCGTTCCTCGCGGGTGCCGACTACGCGCAGTTCCCGCCGAACATGGCCGGGGCGGCCGACGTCATCACCGACTTCAACGCCCAGCTGGAGTCGCTGAAGACCGGTGACCCGCAGGCGCTGCTGTCGACGGCGCAGTCCAACCTCGAGGCCATCGTCAAGTAATCATGAGCGCTCTCACCGCAGCGCCTCGTCGGGCCGGATCCCCCTCCGCGGGGATCCGGCGCGGCGAGGCCGCCGCCGGCTGGCTGTTCACCGCCCCGGTGCTGATCATTCTCGGCGTGTTCCTCCTCGTCCCCGTGCTCATGGCGCTGTGGGTGAGCTTCTCCGACTGGACCGGGCGCGGCAGTCCGTTCTCCTCGAACGTCGGCTTCGTCGGCCTCGACAACTACGCCGCCGTGACCACCGGCGGCGGGCTCGCCGAGCGCGACTTCGGCACGGCCCTGCGCAACAACGCCTGGTACGTGCTGCTGGTCGTCCCGCTGCAGACCGCCCTCTCGCTCTTCCTCGCGGTGCTCGTCAACCGCGCCGTGCTGCGCGGTCGCGGCCTCTTCCGCACCGCGTTCTACTTCCCCTCGGTGACCAGCTCGGTCGCGATCACCGTGCTGTGGCTGTTCCTCTTCTCGGCATCCGGGGCGGTCAACGAGGTGCTCTCGTGGCTCGGCATCAACGGGCCGAACTGGTTCAGCGATCCCTCGGGCGTCGTGCACAACCTTCTCGGCGCGCTGGGCGTCACAAGCGGCCCCGCCTTCCTCACCGGCAACACGATGCTCGGCGTGTCGTGGTGGGACTGGCTCGCCGGTCCGTCGGTGGCGATGTCGGCGTTCATCCTCATGGCCGTGTTCACGACCTCGGGCACCTTCATGCTCCTGTTCATCGCGGGGCTGCAGAACATCGGCGCCGACGTGCAGGAAGCCGCGATGATGGACGGCGCGAACGGCTGGCAGCGCTTCTGGCGTGTGACCCTGCCGCAGCTCAAGCCCGTGCTGTTCACCGTGCTGACCCTCGGCCTCATCGGCACCTGGCAGGTGTTCGACCAGATCTATACCGGCACCCAGGGCGGTCCCGGCAAGACGACCCTGACTCCGGCCTACCTCAGCTACTCGTCCGCGTTCCTCTCGCAGCAGTGGGGACAGGGTGCGGCGATCGCCTTCGTGCTGTTCGTCATCATCGTGGCCCTCACGATCCTCCAGCGCTTCGTGCTGCGCGACCGCCCGGTCTCGCGCCGGCGCCTCCGTCAGTACGAACTGCCCCGCGAGGGCGCGAAGGGAGCGAAGCGATGACCGCCACGGCATCCCCGCAGACGACGGTGCTCGCCGAGCAGCGCGTCGACGGCCCCACGCGCCCCGCGAAGCACCGCATGTCGGCGAAGACCCTGCGCTGGCAGATCGGCCTGTACGTGCTGCTGCTCGTGCTCGCCCTCGTGTACATCTATCCGTTCCTGGTGCAGGTGGCGACCTCCTTCAAGTCGGATGCCGCCGCCGCGGCCGACCCGATCTCGCTCGTCCCGCAGCCCTTCACGTGGGCCGCGTACGAGCGCCTGTTCCTGAACTCCGACTTCCCCGTGTGGTTCGGCAACTCCGTCGTCGTGACGGTGTTCGTCACCGCGGGCCGGGTGTTCTTCAACTCCCTCGCCGGCTACGCCCTCGCGCGCCTGCAGTTCCGCGGTCGCGGCATCGTGTTCGCCGGCCTCGTCGCGGTCATGGCCGTCCCGGCGGTGGTGCTGCTGATCCCCAAGTTCCTCGTGATCAATCAGCTGGGCATGTACGACTCGTACGCCGGCATGATCCTGCCCCTCCTCGTGGATGCCGCGGGCGTGTTCATCATGAAGAACTTCTTCGAGTCGATCCCGCCGTCCGTCGAGGAGCAGGCCCGCATCGACGGAGCGGGGACCTTCCGCATCTTCTGGTCGGTCGTGCTGCCGATGGCGCGCCCCGCGCTCATCACGATCGTGATCCTGTCGTTCCAGGGGTCGTGGAACGAGCTCAGCCACTTCGTCATCTCCACCCAGTCGCCCGAGCTGACCACGCTGACCAAGGGCGTGGCATCCCTCGCCAGCGGGCAGCTCAGCCAGGGCAGCCAATTCCCCCTCAAACTCGCGGCCGCGGCCCTGATGACGATCCCGGTCGCCGTGGTGTTCTTCATCTTCCAGCGCCGCATCATGAACGCCAGCGAAGGAGCCGTCAAAGAATGACCACCGCCCCCACCACCTCGCCGAACGGGACGACCACCGAGACCATGCCCCTGCAACCGCTCCTCAACGACGCCCTCATCGTGCTGCGCGCCCCCACCCAGGTGTGGTCGGACGCGACGGGCGCCATCGGCACGGCCGCCGTTCACGGGGTCTACCACGGCGACGTGCGTCACGTCAGCGCGCTCACGGCCTCGTGCGACGACTCGCCGATCGAGTGGATTTCGACCGCCCCCGACGGCGCCTCGCGCGTGGTCTTCGGCGGGCTCCTCCGCGGAGTCGACGACACCACCCCCGACCCGAAGGTGCGGCTGGTGCGCGACCGCCGGGTCGACGACGGTCTCGTCAGCGAGTCGTGGATCATCCGCTCGCGCGTCGACCGGCCCCTCCGCACCACCCTGCGTCTGCGCCTGACGCCGGAGTTCGCCCAGTTGCACGAGGTGAAGTCGGGCCACGCCCACCCCCGGGCCGCCGAGACGGTGCCCGAGCGAGAGGGCGTGCGCGTCGACGCCGGGGCCCAGGGACTCTCCCTCCACGCCCCCGGGGCCGGGATCTCCCTCGGCGACGCGGGCGTCGAGGCCGCGTGGGACGTCGACGTGCCCGCCTTCGGCGAGGTCCAGGTGGGCTTCACGCTGAGCCTTCGCGACGACACGCTCGTCGTCGACTCGCCCGCCGTCCCGGCCCGCTGGGACGCCGCTGCCGTGTCATCCGCCGCCGCCGACCCGCGCCTCGCCCGATGGCTGCGCACGGCGCTCGACGATCTCGACGCACTGCGCCTCGTGCTCCCCGACCACCCCGACGACGAGTTCTTCGCGGCCGGTGCGCCCTGGTTCTTCACGCTCTTCGGACGCGACTCGATCTGGGCCGCCCGCCTGGCCCTCCCCCTCGACCGCGAGATCGCGGCATCCACCCTCCGCGTGCTCGCGCGTCTGCAGGGGACCGACGATGACGCCCAGACGGCGCAGGAGCCGGGCAAGATCCTGCACGAGCTGCGGGCATCGTCGCTGGAGATCCCGGGCGAGGGCATCGTGCTGCCGCCGAAGTACTACGGCAGCGTCGATTCCACCCCCCTGTGGATCTGCCTGCTCGCCGATGCGTGGCGCGCCGGCATGCCCGAGGCCGAGGTGCGGCAACTCCTGCCGGCGCTGCGCGCGGCGCTCGGCTGGATCCGCGACAGCGGCGACAGCGACGGCGACGGCTTCCTCGACTACATCGACCGCCTCGGCACCGGCCTGTCGAACCAGGGCTGGAAGGACTCCGGCGACTCGATCCAGTGGCGCGACGGAAGCCTCGCCGAGGGTCCGATCGCCCTGTGCGAGGTGCAGGCGTACGCCTACGAGGCCGCCCTCGCCGGCGCCGATCTGCTCGAGGCCCTCGGAGCGGACACGGATGCCGACGACATCGCGTTCTGGCGCACGTGGGCGCTCGACCTCAAGGCGCGCTTCGCCGACACGTACTGGGTGCAGACGCCGGAGGGCCGGTACCCCGCCGTCGCCCTCGACAACGCCAAGCGGCCGGTCGACACCCTCACCAGCAACATCGGGCACCTGATCGGCACCGGCATCCTCTCCCCCGACGAGGAACGGCACATCGCGTCGCTTCTGCTGGGCGAGAGCATGTCGAGCGGGTACGGCATCCGCACGATGTCGACCGGCGCCGACGGGTACTGGCCCCTGTCGTACCACGGCGGCAGCGTCTGGGTGCACGACACCGCGATCGCCGCCCACGGCATGCTGCGTGCGGGCCTGACCACCGAGGCCCGGGCCGTCGTCGACGGACTCCTGGATGCCGCCGAGGGCTTCGCATACCGCGTGCCCGAGCTGCACAGCGGCGACCCGCGCACCGACTCCTCCGTGCCCACGCCGTACCCCGCGGCGTGCCGCCCGCAGGCGTGGTCGGCCGCGGCCGCCGTCGTCTGCCTCACCGCCCTCACGCCGTCCCCCCTGGCGTGAGCCCGCTGGGCGGCGCGGACCCCCCGCCGCGCCGCCCGGCCCTTCCCCCTCCGGTCGGGGCGCTCGAGGTGGCCCCGGGCGCCGGAAATGGCCCCGGGCCCACCCCGCGACCCGCTCCATCCCGCCCCGCGCCGGCCAATCACTCCGCCACGTGGCCCCGGGCCCCCGGAAATTGCCTCGGGGCCCACCCCGCGTCGCGTCGCGCCACCCTGACGCCGCGAATCTCCGGCGTGACCTCAGGCGACCCGCGCCACCGTGCCGCCCGTCAGCCGCACGAGCTCGTCGAAGGTCAGCGGGAACACCGTGTGCGGCGTCCCGCCCGCGGCCCAGATCTGCGGGAACGCGGCGAGGTCCTCGTCGACCACGGTCGTCAGCGCAGCGGGGTGCCCGGTCGGCGCGACTCCCCCGATCGGCTGACCGGTCGCGGCGAGGACCTGTTCCGGCGTCGCCCGCCGGATCGCGCCGCGCCCGAGTCTCTCGGCCAGCGCCGTCGTGTCGACGCGGTGCGCGCCGCTGGTCATCACGAGCAGTGGCTCGTCGTCGCTCCAGAACACGAGGCTGTTCGCGATCGCGCCCACCGCGATGCCGAGGGCTGCGGCCGCCAGGGCGGCCGTCGACGCGGCATCCGGCAGGACGACGATCTTCCCGTTGATGCCGGCCGCCTCCAGCGACGCGGCGACGAGGCGACTCCGGGCGGGCAGGGCGTCGGTCATGCCCGTCAGCCTAGGCCCGTCGTCGCGCCGCTCCGCCGCCCGAGGCCGGGCCGAGACCGCACATGCGGTGCGGCTCCGGCGCCGAACGGCGAACCTCGGCGGTCACCCGCGCGCGGCGGCGTCGCGCTCGGCGGCGGCGCGCGCCAGAATGGAGGGTGGATGCCGCAACGCCGCGGCGTTCGAAACGTGCCGCCCACAAGGCGACCGACGACAAGGAACGCGATGACCAACGCCCTGCCCCTGCCCGATTTCGCCCACGAGCGCGTGGAGGTGATGACGGGGCGCCGCAGCGGCCTGTTCATCGCCGTCGCGCTGCACTCCTCGGTCCTCGGCTCCGCCCTCGGCGGAGCGCGACTGTGGACCTACCCCTCCTGGACCGACGCCCTGGGCGACGCCCTCCGCCTCTCGGCGGCGATGACGCTGAAGAACGCGGCCGCCGGACTCGACGCCGGCGGCGGAAAGAGCGTCATCGGCCTCCCCGAGGGCACGGTCCTCGACGCCGAGCGCCGCCGTGCCGCCTTCCTCGACCTGGGCGACGCCGTCGAGAGCCTGGGCGGCCTCTACCGCACGGCCGAGGACGTGGGCTCCACCACCGACGACATGCTCGTGGTGAGCGAGCGCACGGCGCACGTCGTGGGCCTGCCCGACGCCGTGGGCGGGTCGGGCGAGCCGGCCGGGCCCACGAGCCTCGGCGTCTACGCCTCCCTCGTCGCGACGCTGGAGCGCGCGGTCGGCACGAGCGACGTGTCCGGTCGCCGCATCACGATCGCCGGTCTCGGCCAGGTCGGCAGCCGGCTCGCCGAGCGCCTCGCGACCGAGGGCGCGACGCTGACCGTCACCGACGTCAACCCCGCCAAGCGCGCGCTGGCCGCCGAGCTGGGCGCCGCGTGGGTCGAGCCGAGCGAGGCGCACCTCGTGCCGGCCGATGTCTTCGTTCCCGCCGGGATCGGCGGTGTGCTCACCGACGCGGTGATCGACGCCCTCGACGCGCGCGCGGTCTGCGGCCCCGCCAACAACCCGCTCGCCGAGCGTTCGGGTGCCGAGCGGCTCGCGCGGCGCGGCATCCTGTACGCCCCCGACTTCGTGGTGAACGCGGGCGGCGTGATCTACCTCGACCTCGTGGCCAAGCAGCGCGGGACGCTGGAGCAGATCATGGGGCGCGTGGCCGACATCGGCGACACCGTGCGCCGCGTGTTCGACGAGGCGCAGTCGCGCGGGGTCACCCCGCTCGCCGCCGCCGAGGGACTCGCCGCCGAGCGTCTCGCTGTCGGAGCGGGCGACGGCGCCTTCGTCTGACACGCCCGGGACGAAGAAAGCCGGATGCCGTTTCCCACGGCATCCGGCTTTCTTTCGACCACTCAGTGTGCAGCGTCGTACGCCGCGAGGACGACCTCCGAAATACGTCCGCGTGTATTGATGGAATAGCCGTTCTTCTCGGCCCACGTGCGGACGTCGACCAGGTCGCGGGTGGGCGCGGGGCGGCGCCGCGATTCCTTGCGGGCGGACGGCGAAGAAAAGCCGACGGCGCGACCGGCGGAGATGAAAGGCGAAAGAGCCTCGCGAAGCTTGTCGGCATTCTCACTCGAGAGATCGATCTCGTACGAACGCCCTTCGAGGGAGAAGTGGACGGTGGTTCCGTCATCGATGACCGAACCGTCGAGATCGTCGATCACCTGCGTGATGTGCTTTTTCGCCATGCGCCGATCGTAAGGCGGCAATTCGCGCCTCCCCGGGGCGCGATATTACGAATTCACCCGCTTCTTCGTCAGCTTTCACCGGTTTCCGGAACGGCCGGCCGACTCTCGACCGCGACGATCCGATGATCCTCGTCGTGCGTGAGTTCCGTGCGCCGGAATTGCTCGTCGTCCGGCAACCGGAGCGCGAAACGCGCATATGCCGTCATGCGCAGGCTGCCCTCGCCCACGCGCACGTCGAGAACGTGGCCGCCGACGGTGCGATCGTCGGCGAGGAAATGCAGGTGGAGCCCGGCGACCGTGATGCCCTGATAGATCCGGGGCATCCAGAACCCGACGAGAGAACCCGTGCAGTCGGACGCCACCGTTTCGATCTGCTCCGCGGCGACGTCCGCGAGCGGGCGGAACGGCGGCTCCTGCCGTCGCGTGACGCGCGTGCGCACCCGCGCCATCACGCCGTCGAGGCGCACGGCGTGGAAGAGGTTGCGGCTGGCCAGCCGGGCGTCGACGTGGCTCTCGAGGTCGGCGAAGTCGGCGTCGCGCACCACGGTGGCGACCCCCTCGCCCATCGCGCACACGTCGACGAAGGGCAGCGTCTCGCTCGGCTCCATCCGGCGCGGCGGGGCGTCCGGCGTGCACTCGAACGGCGTGCCGTCGAGGATGACGACTTCGCCGCCGAGACCTTCGCAGCAGCCGATCCCGGTGTCTCCGAGCTCCACCGCATCGGAAACCGGAATACCCGCGGAATACACGCCCGCCATCAGCGCGTCGAGCACGGCGAATTGGGTCACCGCGCTCGACGCGATGTCGGCCGTCGGCGAACCGACCGGCGAATCCGGAGCGACCTCAGGAATTCGCGTCGGCGTACGCGTCGAGAATGGTCGAGGGAACACGGCCGCGGTCGCTCACCGTGTGTCCGTTCGCCCGCGCCCATTCGCGGACGGCACCGAGGTCGACGTCGCTGGAGCGGCGGGGGGCGCGTGATCGACGCGTCGTGGAGGCACCGCGCGAGACCGAGCGAGCGGCATCCACGAAAGGTGCGATCGCCGAATAGAACTTGTCCGCATTCCGGTCGGAGAGATCGATCTCATAAGCACGGCCTTCGACCGAGAAAGTGATCTGCTTTCCTTGTCCGTCTTCGAGGACCGTTCCGTCGAGATCATCGACGAGGTGCGTGATGTGCTTCATAGCCATAATACGAAAAACCTTACACCGGCATTCGATGAATTACCCGCACGACTATCCGTGTGATAGCACCGGGACGGCGGGCCGCGTCACCGATAGGCGCGGGGGCGGCGAGGGACTATTCTCCGGGGGTGGTGTTCGCTCCGGGGACACCACCTGAGACAGACATCCGTCGAGACAGGGAAGCGTCGCGTGAGCCTTTTCCGTACCAAGTCGGTGGAGCAGTCCATCGCCGACACCGATGAACCGGAGTTCCGGCTCAAGAAGTCCCTGAGCGCGGTCGACCTGACCGTCTTCGGCGTGGGCGTCGTGATCGGCGCCGGCATCTTCACCCTCACCGGGCGCGCCGCGCACGACGTGGCGGGTCCCGCCGTGGTGATCAGTTTCGTGATCGCCGCGATCGCGTGCGGCCTCGCGGCCATGTGCTACGCCGAGTTCGCCTCGACCGTCCCCGTGTCGGGATCGGCGTACACCTTCTCCTACGCGTCGCTCGGCGAGCTGTTCGCCTGGATCATCGGGTGGGATCTCATCCTGGAGATGTTCCTCGGCGCGAGCGTCGTCGCCCAGGGCTGGAGCGCGTACCTCGGGACGTTCCTCGAACAGATCGGCATCGTGCTCCCGCCGGCCATCTCATACGGCGGTGTCGTCGATCTCCCCGCCATCCTGCTCGTGCTGGTGCTCGGCGGCCTGATGACCCTGGGCATCAAGGAGTCGCTCCGCGTCAACCTCGTCCTCGTGGCGGTGAAGCTGTTCATCGTGCTGTTCGTCATCATCGCCGGCATCCTGTTCATCAACCCGGCGAACTACAGCCCCTTCGTGCCCGACTCCGTGCCGACCGAATCCACGTCGGGACTGACGCAGCCGCTGCTGCAGTTCCTCTCGGGTCTGGAGCCCGCGACCTTCGGTGTCGGCGGCATCCTCGCGGGAGCCGCCCTGGTGTTCTTCGCCTACATCGGCTTCGACGTCGTGGCGACCACCGCCGAGGAGACCAAGCGCCCCCAGCGCGACCTGCCGATCGGCATCATCGCGTCGCTCGTGATCTGCACGATCCTGTACTGCGCGGTCGCCGTCGTGGTCACGGGAATGGTCCCCTACTCCGACCTCAACCCCTCCGCGGCCCTCGCGAACGCGTTCGCCTTCCACGGCCAGACGTGGATGGCGACCGTCATCGCGGCCGGCGCGGTGGCGGGCCTCACGACCGTCGTGCTGACCCTGCTGATCGGCGCCACGCGCATCATCTTCGCGATGTCGCGCGACCGCCTGCTCCCCGGCGGCCTCGCCAAGGTGCACCCGCGCTTCCGCACCCCGTGGGTCATCTCGATCATCGTCACGGTCATCGTGGCGATCGTCGCCGGACTCACCCCCATCGGCGTCCTCGAAGAAATGGTGAACATCGGCACGCTCTCCGCCTTCGTGCTGGTCTCGATCGGCGTCATCGTGCTGCGGCGCAAGCGCCCCGACCTGAAGCGCGGGTTCCGCGTGCCCTTCAGCCCGGTGCTGCCGATCCTGTCGGCGCTCATCTGCACCTATCTGATGCTCAACCTCTCGGTCGAGACCTGGCTGCGCTTCCTCATCTGGCTCGCCCTCGGGTTCGCGATCTACTTCGCCTACTCGCGCAGCCACGCGCGCCTCGCCACCGGCGCCCCGCTCGACCCCACGAAGCCGCACGTCGTGGCGCCGCCGAAGGACTGAGCCTCGCCCACCGGATGCCGCGGCCCCACCGTCTCGAACGGTCGGGGTCGCGGCATCCGTGCCTCCGTCATCCGAGGGGATGACATCGCCGATCGACGTCATCCCATCGGATGATCTCCGGCTCCCACGGCGCCGGGCGATACGTGCGCGATACACGCACCCCCCTAGGGTGGAGACGTTCGATGACGACGATTTCCGTTCCGGGGGGTTTCATGGGGATCGCACGCACGTGGGTCTTTCCGATTCTGCGTATCCTTCTCGTCGCCCTGGTGGCGGCGGCACTCATCAAGCTCGCGTTCTTCCCTGATCGCCCTGCCGACGCGTCTCCCGCGATCCCGACGGGGACCATCGTCGAACCGACGACCGTCGCGGCGTTGGGCACGATCACGAACGACGTGGTCGTCTCGGCCACCGTCTCGGCGGATCCCGCCCTGCCGATGAAGGCCACGGCCGCCGGCACGGTGAACAAGATCTTCATCGCCCAGGGCGCGAACGTGAACCAGGGTGACGTCGTCTTCGACGTCAAGGTCCCCATCGAGCGCGATCCCGCCGACAGCGTGGATGCCGAGGGCAAGCCCAAGCCGGCGATCTTCCGCTACGAGGACGTCACGGCGCCGGCGACCGGCATCCTGAGCTCCCTCTCGGTCATCTCGGGGCAGGACATCACGATCGGGATGACGGCGGGCACCGTGGCCCCGCCGACCTTCTCGGTCAGCGGCTCGCTCGAGCCCGCGCAGCAGTACCGCTTGCTGGACCGCCCGACCGAGGCCACGGTGACGATCACCGGCGGGCCCGCCGCCTTCGCGTGCGGGAACCTCCGCATCACCACTCCCCTGGCCGGGAGCACCGGCGGGAGCACGAGCGACGACACGTCCGCCACGGGCGGAGCGAGCACCGGTGGTGCGGGCGGATCATCGACGACGGCCACGTGCACCGTGCCGGGCGAGGTGACCGTCTTCTCGGGGCTCGCCGCCGAGATGACGATCGCCGGAGGTCGCGCCGAGAACGTGCTCGTCGTGCCGACCACCGCGGTGCGCGGGGCGGCTCAGAGCGGCACGGTGTGGGTGATGAGCGCGGACGGTGCCACCGAGGAGCGCCCGGTGGCGCTGGGCCTCACCGACGGCACGCAGGTGCAGATCACGCAGGGGCTGGCCGAGGGCGACGAGATCCTGGAGTTCGCCCCCGGCGCGATGGCCCCGGCGAACGACGGGTGCACGACCTATCCCGACGGGTCGATGTACTGCGAAGCGGCCCTCGGCGGATGAGCCTGCTCGCGCTGCGGGCGGTCACCCGCACGGTGATCCCGCAGGATCAGCCCGCGCTGACGATCCTGAACGGCGTCGACCTGCAGATCGAACCGGGCGACCACGTGTCGATCGTCGGACGGTCGGGCTCGGGCAAGTCGACGCTGCTGAACATGCTGGGGCTTCTCGACCTGCCCACCAGCGGCGAGATCCTCTTCGACGACCGCCCGGTGCGGTCGTACTCGTCGGCGCAGCGCGATCGTCTGCGCGGAGCGGCGATCGGCTTCGTCTTCCAGCAGTTCAACCTGCTGCCCGGACGCACCGCCCTCGAGAACGTCACGATGCCGCTCCTCTACGCGTCGGGGAGGACGTTCTGGCGACGCAAGAGGATCGCCGCCGACATGCTCGCCCTCGTCGGTCTCGAGCACCGACTGAACAGCATGCCCGATCGCCTGTCGGGCGGTGAGCAGCAGCGGGTGGCGATCGCGCGCTCGCTCGTCCGCGGGCCGCGCCTGATCCTCGCCGACGAGCCCACGGGCGCCCTCGACCTCGACACCGGGCAGAGCGTGATGGAGCTGATCGACGAGGTCGCCGTGCAGACGGGCGCCGCACAGGTCATCATCACCCACGACCCGACCATCGCCCGGCGCGCGCGTCGGCACTTCCGGCTCGACCGGGGCGTTCTGACCCCGGTCGGCGATCCGTCGCTGGAGCCGCTGACGAGACGCGACCGGCGCGAGATGGCTCCGGCGCCGGAGGAGGCGGCGTCGACCGGCACGGACGAGCTCGCCGTCCTCGGGCTCGGCACCGCGACGGCGACCGCCACCCTCTCCGACCCCGCCGACAGCGGACCCACCGACGACGCGCGCCTCGACGCGCCGGAGGGCGAGGACTGATGCGCGGCGTCAGCGCCGTGGTCGGCGCGCTGCTCGAGGCCTGGCAGGAAGTGCGGGTGCATCGCACGCGCGTCCTGCTCTCTCTCGTGGGCGTGGCCGTCGCCGTGTGTTCGCTCACGACCGTCGTCGCCCTCGGCGCGATCGTGCAGCAGGCGAACCAGGAACTCAGCGAGCGGCAGTCCGGGCGCCCGGCGAGCCTGTCCGTCTCGGCCTACCGCACCGACGGCGGCACCCTCGCCCCCGAGGCGATGGATGCCGCGTGGAGCGACGTCGTCGAGCGCTACGACATCTCCTACGCCACCCGCGTCGTGCAGACCACGCAGTCGGTGCCGTTCCGCGACGGCATCGTGCAAGTGCCGACGCAGGCCGTCGACCAGCCGTTCGGCGAGATGCACCGGGTGCGCATGGCCGAGGGCGACTGGTTCACCGAGCGGGACGTGCAGCAGCTGGCTCCTCGCCTCATCGTGAACGAGATCTTCTACGACCGCATGGGCCGCCCGCCCCTCGAGACCCACCCCATGGTGGCGCTCGGGGGCCAGGGCCTGCCGAACGCGGCATCCGGCATCCCCTCCGGCGGCGTGCGCGCCGTCGTCGTCGGCGTGACGCCCTCGGCCACGTGGGAGATCGAACCGTCGATGTACATGCTCGGCTCTCAGCTGCAGGCGATGCAGGCCGCGGCCGCCGGTGAGCGCGGAGACGCCGCCGCCGCGCCGAGCGATCCGTACGGCGGCGGGGGTCCCGTCATCCCGTCCTACGAGATGTGGGTGCCGCCCGAGATCGCCGACCAGCTCACCGAGGTGGTGAAGCGCGATCTGCGCGCGGCCCTGGGCACCGGTGTCGAAGTGACCGCCGATCGACGCGATTGGGCGACGTACGGCGACGATCCGTTCCTCGTCACGAAGATGGTCGTCATCGGCATCGCCGTGCTCGTGCTGCTGCTCGGCGCCCTCGGACTGGTGAACATCGCGCTCGTCACGGTGAAGCAGCGTGTTCGCGAGATCGGCATCCGCCGCAGTTTCGGTGCGACCGCGAGCCGGGTGTTCTTCGCGGTCATGCTCGAGAGCGTCGTGGCGACGGTGGTCGCAGGGGCCGCGGGAGTGACCGTGTCGATCCTCGTGGTGCAGTCGCCGGCCGTGCGCGAGCTCATCGGGCAGGGGATGGTCACCGACTTCCCCCCGTTCCCGGTGGACGCCGCGGTCACCGGCCTCGTCGCCGCCACGGCCGTGGGCGCGATCGCCGGGCTGCTCCCGGCCCTCGTCGCGGTGCGCGTGAAGGTCATCGACGCCATCCGATATTGACCCCCATTCCCCGCGGAGCCTGGCAAGGGTCCGCACCACGCAGATAGGTTCGAGATCGTGACCGACCACTCCCGCGAGACCTCGCAGACCGTGCCCCCGCAACCCGTCACGCCGCCGACCGTCCTTCCGGATGCCGTCGTGCCTCCGGTCGCGACCGATCAGCAGCCCGCGATGCAGCTGAGCGGACTCGCCAAGCGCTTCGGCGAGAAGACAGCCGTCGCAGGTCTCGACCTGACCGTGCCGACCGGGTCGTTCTACGGCCTGGTCGGGCCCAACGGAGCGGGGAAGACCACGACGCTGTCGATGGCCACCGGCCTGCTGCGACCGGATGCCGGGACCGCGCGCATCCACGGCGTCGACGTCTGGGCGCACCCCGTCGAGGCCAAGAAGCTGATCGGCAACCTCGCCGACGGCGTGCGCCTGTTCGACCGGCTCACCGGGGAGCAGCTGGTCACCTACACCGGCATGATGTTCGGCCTCCCCCGCGACGAGGTCGCCTCGCGGACGGCCGACCTGCTGCGCATCATGGACCTCGGCGAGGCCGCCGGCACCCCCGTCGTCGACTACTCCGCGGGCATGACCAAGAAGGTCGCCCTCGCGTGCGCCCTGGTGCACGCCCCGCGGCTGCTCGTGCTCGATGAGCCCTTCGAGTCGGTCGATCCGGTGTCGGCGGCGAACATCGAGGACATCCTCCGCGGCTACACCGCCTCGGGCGGGACGGTCATCGTGTCGAGCCACTCGATGGACCTGGTGCAACGCATGTGCGACCACGTCGCCGTCATCGCGCAGGGCCGGCTACTGGCATCCGGGACCGTCGACGAGGTGCGCGGCACCCAGACCCTGCAGGACCGCTTCGTCGACCTCGTGGGCGGTCGCCACCACTCGGAGGGGCCGCAGTGGTTGCGACAGTCCTGAAGATCCGGTTCCGCGTGCTGGGCAACACCCTCATGCGGAGCCCGATGCAGTTGGTCGGCTTCATCCTCGGCGTGCTCGGCGCGCTGTGGATGCTGCTGCTGGTGGGAACGGGGCTGTTCTTCGTGGGCACCCTCGACGCCGGCATCGCGCGCGCCGCGGTGACGGCCGCGGGCGCCCTGCTCACCCTCGGCTGGGTCATCGGACCGGTGTTCGCCGCAGGAATCGACACCACCCTCGATCCCGCCAAGCTCGCACCGTTCCCGATGACGACGCGCCAGATGATGCTCGCCATCACCGCCGGCGGCCTCACCGGCGTGCCCGGCATCGCGACGACCCTCGGCGCGCTCGCGACGTTCCTCGTGTGGGGGCGCGACCCGGTGTCGGCGATCGCCGCGGTCGTGTGCGTGCCGCTCGGCGTCCTCATCTGCGTCGTCGCGTCTCGTGCCGTGTCGGCTCTGGCGGCGGGCGTGGGCGGCGGCCGACGCACGCGCGAGATCATCGGTCTCGTCGGTTTCGCGGTGCTGATCTTCGCGAGCCCGCTCTTCATCGTGCTCACCAACGGCCTCGTCGCGGTCAGCGCACAGGGCACGCAGCTGCAGAGCATCGTGACCGCGGTGTCGTGGACGCCGATCGGAGCGGTGTGGGCCGTGCCCGGCGACCTCGCCGCCGGCTCCTGGCTGCCCGCGCTGGGCAAGTTCGCGATCGCCCTGGCGACCCTCGCCCTGCTGTGGTGGTTGTGGCGGCGGAGCCTGTCGGCCTCGGTCGTCGCGCCGCCCGCCCGTTCCGCCGCGCGTCGCAGCGCCGGCTCGCTCGGATGGTTCGGCGTCATGCCCTCCACCCCCGCGGGCGCCACCTGGGCGCGAGCGCTCACCTCGTGGACCCGCGACTTCCGCTACCTGCGGCAGATGTTGCTGCTCCCCTTCGCCCCCGTCCTCGTGCTCATCTACGCGGGGGGCGACATCACGGGTCCGTTCTTCGTGCTCTCGGGCGTGCTCGTCGGGTTCTTCGCCGGCACGATCGTCTACGCCGACGTCTCGTACGACGGCACCGCGTTCGCCACCGTCATGCAGACCGGCATCCGGGGGCGCGCCGATCGTCTCGGCCGCATGCTCGGGGCGGCGAGCGTCGGCATCCCCCTCACCCTGCTGGCGGATGCCGTGATCCTGGCGATCGCGAACCGCTGGGACCTCCTCCCGGCCGTCGTCGGCGCCTCGGTCGGCGTCGCGCTCGTGGGCTACGGCGTCAGCGCCGTCACGTCGGCGCTGCTCGTGATCCCCACGCCCGCGCCCGGTGATTCGCCGTTCAAGCGCGTGCCGGGGACGACCTTCACGATGACGCTGCTGTTCTTCCTCTGCTGGATCGTCGCGGCGGTCATCGCCCTGCCGGCCGTGATCCCGGCGGGGATCGCGGCCTTCGGCGGCTCGACGCTCGCGGGGTGGCTCGCCCTCGGGATCGGGCCGGTCTGGGGTGTCGCCGTGTTCGTCGTCGGTGTCGTCGTGGGGGGTCGCACCTTCGATGCGAGCGCGCCCCGCCTGCTCGCGCAGCTGCGTCAGTACCAGGGCGCGTGACGCACCTTCCCTCTCCCCCGCCGCGGGACTAACGTGAGGGCCGATCCGCTCTCGAAGATGAAGGATGCCCCCATGTCGACCTCTCTCGTCGTCTACATCTCGTTCGCCGGCGCCGCCCGCGAGGCGATGACCTTCTACCAGTCGGTCTTCGGCGGCGAGTTGACGGTCAACACGTTCTCCGACTTCGGCATCCCGGACGCCCCCGCCGACGGGGTGATGCACGCGGAGCTGCGCGCCGAGGGGTTCACGGTGATGGGCGCCGACGGCTTCGACGAGCCCGCCCAGGGGTGGGGCGCCAGTCGCACGCACGCCGCGTTCATGAGCGACGAGTTCGACCGCGTCCGCGGCTTCTACGACCGCTTCGTCGAGCGCGGCGCCGAGGTGAAGCAGCCGCTCGAGAAGCAGGTCTGGGGCGACTTCTACGGCGAGGTCGTCGACCCGTGGGGCGTGGCGTGGATGTTCAACGTCGCCGCTCCGGGCGGATGGGCCGAGGGCGCCGCGGCCGACTGACGCGGACGAGCGCACCCGGGCCCGACGGCCCGGTGGTCAGCGCGCGAACGCCTCAATACGGGCGACGAAACGGGCCGGATCGATGAGGTGCGGGTCGTGCGTCGACGGCTGCCACACCTCGTGGACGCTGTACGGGATGGTCTGCTGCAACCACGCGGCGTAATCCGGCCCCGCGTCGAGTCCGGTGATGACGAGATAGGGAACGTCGGCGGGCACCGCCGTGAGCCGGTCCACGAGCGCCGCCAGCTCTTCGGGCGAATGAGAACGGCGCCCCTGTGAGGAGGGACGCCGTTCGAGAAGTGGTGGACCTACTGCACGCCTACTCCAAACATTGCGACGCCCACGCGATACCTGATCTGGTGCGGAAGTCCACGAGATCTTGGCGGCCTGCGCCCATGCCTGCGCGAGCGAAGACGGCGCGCCAACTCCGCCCTGCCGAGGTGGATGCCATGGTCACTCGCTTCCAGGAGCTCGAAAGCGTCGCCGACGTCGCGCGGGAGTTCGGCATCACCCGCCAGACGGTGGGCATGCGCTTAGCCGCTCGTGGCATCAAAACCATCCGTCGGATGAGCGAGGCAGAGATTGCGACCGCCGCGGAACTCTACCGAGACGGCCGCTCCGCCGCGAGGATCGGGCGGCAGCTTGGGTTCAACGCTCAGACCGTACTGACGGCGCTTCGGAGCGTTGGAGTGCCAATTCGGCCACGCACCGGCGCACTGAGAGGCCGATCTACGCCTTCGAGCCGGATGGCTTGTTATCTGCTCGAGCGTCGATGAGTACGATCGAGGGCTCCGCGGCGAGCTTGAGTTCGTTGAGGATCTTATAGACCTTCCGCTCCTCCTCGGCGGTGTAGTAGACGATGACCTTGACTGATGTCCGCGTGTCGTTCGCTCGCTCGTAGATCTCGACTTGGCGCTCCAGGTTGCGCTTCAGCGCTGTATTGCTCGCGAGCTTAACCTCGATCAGGGACTTGTCGATCGATCCCTTACTCACTTTGAAGTCGACGGGACCGCGACCATTGTTCACCTCACGGTTCACGTCGAACTCGCTCCCGAAGAAGATGAGGCCGAAGAAGAGCTGCACGTCGGACTCCCTAGAGAACGGCTTCTTCAGACCTGCCCGGTTCAAGAGTCTGTAGCCATCGGAGTGCTCGACGTATCGTTTGAAGCCCTGCGCCCGCTCAAGCGCCTCGTCGTAGCTCGTCAGAGGTGCCGCATACAACGTGGTGTTCGTCGTGATCGCAGCGACGGCCTTCTGCACCATGTCGACAAGCAGGAGTTCGGTCTCCTCTCGGCGCTTGGCACTCAACCCGACGGCTTGGTCGCCGCGCTCCTCTTGCTGGCGGATGTAATAGTCGATGACCTCGGGGAACTCATGGATCGTTGCCTGCGCCGCCGCCGCGTACTCCCTCTCCGTGGGCTTCTTACTGAGCCGTGAATGAAGGTAATTGTTGACCTGAGCACGCAGTTGTGAGTCGTCTATTGCCTCCGCGATGTGGTGAAATCCACGGATCATGTCGGGACGGCTGATCCAGGTGTCATCGCGCGTCAGCAGATCCGCGGGAGTGAGCAGAACGTAGTCACCATGCAGGATCGGGAGCTCGTACTCTCTCGTCTCCCACGCCTCGGTCTGATAGTTGAAAGCGGCCCGAGTAACTGCGAACATCCCCCGCTGCTCCGCGCTCAGATGCAGATGGGCAAACTCCTGCGTGTACTCAAGAAGAAAGCCCTTGATCAGGTTGGTCGTGAAGTCGCTGATGTTGTCTCGACCGACCCCGTCGGTGATGAGCGCGAGCTTCTCCAGGTGGCTCCCTTGCGTGATCTGCTCCGCTCCAAAGCTCCGAAGGATCGAGCCGAGCGAGTCGTGGAGCGCTGTCGCGAAGGCTTTTCCGAGTCCACTCCCGGCGTTGCCGAGCACAGTGAAACCCAGCCAGTTCTGCTTCACCTCTTTGAACCGGTACCAACTGTCGATCAGGGCCGGATCAAGCTGACCGTCTGCCTTGTCACGAAGGAATGTGAGGTAGGTGACGATCGATTCGTGAAGTTCCTGGTAGCTCGCCTTCTTGCTGTTGAAAAGGAGGAAGGGGTCGATGAACAGGGGCAGATCGGAGACTACGGAAATGTCGAATGCCCCGTAGTCGGCGAGCGTCCGGGGCTCAACATCGAAGTACTGGGTGAAGTAGAGCGGAATCGAGTCGCTGGGCTTCGTCATCCGTGCGCTCGCAATTTTCCTCGTGACTTCAGCCTGGCACTAGGCACTTGGTTTCCCACCCTTGGCGACTGCCCCACCGACCGTGAGCGCGAGTACTCCGACGGCAGCGGCGCTCACCGCAGCCTTCTGCCCAACTTCTTTACCGGCCGTGCGGCGCTGCTGTGGATCGCGGAGCGCGTCTCTCCAAGGCGTTGTGGTGAGGGCCGCGCGCGTCAACTCGATACCCAATGGCGCGTGAAACTCATTGAGGAGGTCGGAGGTGGCGTTCAACGATCCGACCACCGATCGTGCAGCGCGGATGTGCAGAATGATGTTCTCATTCGCCACTCCGCCCGCGGCGTCCATCTGACCCATGAGGGCAACCGTCTCGTTGAGGATGTCTGTGCGTCGTTTGGTTCGCGCCGCACGAAGGCCCTCTCGGTGCCCCTCCAGGTTCTCCGGGGCAGTGGCAAGGACATGGTCGAGTTCGATCACACGAAACTCGTCATGGAGCTCGAAGCAGCGAGCGAGAACCGCGAGCTGGACCGCGACTTCCCGTTCGATCTCCCGCGTGAGCTTCTTGAGTTCTCCCGTGCCACGCTTGCCCTCAACCTTCGCGGCGAGCGAGCCGAGGGCAAGGAGCGCCTCTTCCTGCACGTTGAGAATCGCGGCTGACGCTCCGCTGACTTTGGCCCACAGCGTCATGGGATCTCCGTCGTGCGCACGGAGCAGCATGGCCTCCTCGATCTGAGCTGCGGCTCCCTTCATGCGTGCGAGCACGGCGTTGCGCTGATCTCGTCGCACGTCGTCGAGCTTGTCGTCGATCCTCAGCAGTAGCGCTTTGAGTTCCTTGGCCTCCGCTTGCTGCGCGAACTGGCTCATGAGTCCGCCGAGCCCTGACAGCACCGCGGGGTTGGTCAGAAGCGAGGCACGGCCGTCTTGCACCTGCAACCACTTGAGCGATGTCTTGCCGGTCTCGCCCAGCATTGCGTGGCTGACGCCCTTCGTCTTCGTCTTCATGAGGCCGCCGGCCTCCTTGAGACGCTGCGCGGATTCCGGGGTGAGCTTGAGGTAAAGCGCGGATCGTTCGGCGATCTCGGCCGCCGCCTGCGCCGTGTCTGCTGCACCCTTCAAAAGCTTGATCAGTCTAACCAGGTCGAAGGGAATCGCCTGCGATGAGAGACCTGCCTTCTTGAGGAATCTCTCGATCGCACCCCGGTCGCCCATCACGACCACACCGTCGTCGTCGCCCGCCAATTCGATCTCGTCTGCCACGATGTCTCCCCCTCACGCGGTGCGCTAAACGTAGCAAGGCTCTGCGACAGGCGACTCGGCGGGCACTCCGGCTAGAGCAAGGTGCGGCGCGTCGTGAACGACTTGTGCTGCCCTCGACCGCCGCGCATTAGTAAGGTTTCGAGGATGTGCCATCGTGTGGGTCCGGGCTTAGCGAGCCGCGATGTCCGTCCAACTCACCTGACTTAACCAGGCAACCAGATTCGCGGCGTCACGCGGATGGGCGGACGAAATCTGACCAAGGAACGACGATGGAGTCCGGTTCATGGGTCGGCCGTTGTTCGTCGGGATCGACGCGGCACGGCCCACAATCACGCCATCTCGAGCCCGTGACAGCATGACGGAGAGCACTCGGGCCTCTTCGGCCATCTCGTCAGCAGATGACACGCGGAAATTCGGAATCACGCCTTCCTCAAAACCGACGATTACTACCCAGTCGAACTGCTGGCCTTTGCCGACATGCCCAGTCAGCAAGTGGACACCGGGCGCCGATATCAGCGTGGTTGCGTCACCGACACGGATCCGCGCGCGGATGTCAGCCGGACCCACCCCGTCTGCAACGCGTCGAGGAGGCGGGCGCGAAGAACGAATCGGTGACAGGTGTGGTTCAGGCCGCGAGTGTGAGCGGCTCGGTTAGCTTGGCTTCGAACTCGATGGGCGTCAACCCGCCGAGGGTGTCCTGCGCTCGTTGCCGGTGATATTTCCGTTCGATCCAAACGACGATCGAGAGGCGCAGTTCCTGCCGGGTCGTCCACCTCTGCTGGTTGAGCACGTTCGTTTGCAGCAGCAACCAGAACGACTCCATCGCGGCGTTGTCGCCTGCGGCGTCGACGCGGCCCATCGATCCGACCATGTCGTGATGACGTAGCTCACGAGCCATCGCTCCGCTGCGAAATTGGCTGCCCCTATCTGCATGCAGGATGCAGCCGGCGACCTCACCGCGGCGTGCGACGGCGTTGCGGAGCGCGTCAACGGCGAGTTTCGCGGTCACCCGATCCGAGATCGAGCAGCCCACGATCCGGTTCGAGAACACGTCTTTGATCGCGCAACAGTAGAGCTTGCCCTCGGTGGTGGTGCGGTGCTCCGTGATGTCGGTGAGCCGGAGCCGATTCGGCGCATCCGCACGGAAAATGCGTTGCACGTGGTCGTCGAACACCGGCGGCCTAGCCTTCTGGCCCTTCCCGCGTCGCCGGCGTTGCGCGGACGAGAGGGTCCCGGCCTGCGAGCACAGCTTCCACGCCGCCCGCCGACTCATCCGCCACCCCGCGCGACGAGCTTCGTCGGCCTGGTATCGGTAGCCGAACGTTGGGTCATCGTGGTGCGCATCGTGGAGGGCGTTGAGCCGATACGCCCGAAGCACGTCGGCGTCCAGGATCGGCTCGTTTCGCCACCAGTAGTAGGGCTGTCTTGCGGGCTTCAGGACCCGGCACGACACCGTTACGGGGACTCCCGTTGCGGCGAGCTCAGCAACGAGCGGGTACGTCATTTTCGGGAGCCACCGAGTTTCAGATTCGCCTGCGACAGATACGCCGCCGCACGACGGAGAACTTCGTTCTCCTGCTCGAGCAGCCGGATCCGCTTCTTCAACTCACGGGCTTCCGCCGCGTCCGCGGCGGTCTGGCCGGGACGGCTGCCTTCCTCGATATCGGCGTGGCGGAGCCAGTTCTGAAGCGTCGCTCGGGGATAGGGACCGGGCATGATGACATCCTCCCCGCCAGTGCCTCCCCGCACTAACGATCAGTTGTCACCAGTTCGTTCTTCACGCCGTTCAGTACGAGCCGCTACATCTCCTCGAGGATCTGCCTTCGATTGACCTCCTGCTGGGCGTGCCCGCGAACGCGGTGTCGATGAACCCTTTCGGTTCATGGCCGAGCAGGTGCTTTCCCGACCAGCTGATGAAGACCCCTATGCTGCGGACGCCCACAGGTTGAGGTACTCGTCCAGATACGCGGTGATCGCGGCTTCGCTAGCGCGCACGACGGCGGATTGGGGGACGATGACCGCTCCCCGCCGCGCGTCGACAACGGCGACCCGCCCACCGGGGTACGCGCCCGCCAGAAGGGCGAGCAAGACCCCCGCCGCAACGGGGGTGAGCGGTTCCTTTGCAGTGTGTACGTGCACGAACATGTCCGTACCGTCATGCAAAGTGAGAGCGAACTGGGGGTATACAGATACCAGGTGCTCCCCGTCTGCAGCATGGTAGTAACTGCGATGACGGACGGTGCGCCCGTCAACCGCACCAAGGCCTTTCAAGGCGGGCACAAGACCATCAGCGACCTCCACGAAGGACGGTCGCTGCTGCGTCGACGCGCCGATGATCGCGCGGTCCACTTCGTCAGTGTCGAACCCCGCGCGCACGTGCCGACGAATCGCACCGAAGAGGCGCCCATAGAAGTATGCGAACTGTCGCTGATCGGTGGGTGCCTCGACCTGACGGTGGTGCTTGCGGACGCACGCAGGGCGGCGCGGGCTCTTCAGCATCACAAACTCCGCGAGGTGGGTCGCGGAAGGGATGTGCCGGCGGGCGTTCTCGTCAGCGCTGTCAGCGCTCATTGCGGACCCCCTTGTGCTGCTTCTCAGACCCATTCATAATTCGGCCTGTGGTGGCGTCGCGCTTGAACCACATGCCCTGGTGCTGGAATTCGCTACGCGAGCTGACGGCTCCCTTGCGGTAGCCCTTTCCGGTGTTCTTCGCCATGTTCATCTCCGATCGATGCGAGGAAGGAGTTCGCCCCGCACTAGGTAGTCGGATTCGGGCGATGAAGAGTTAGTCAGCCCCGACACTCCGCACACACACCATCGACGACGGTCGCAGGGGGCCTGAGCACAAAGCACTCCATGCACTGAACGTCCCGTGCGTCCCTGCGTTGATGCGCGCACTTCCCGCACCGAGGACAGAACGGCGCACCACACTCCGAACACGGGAACCCTCTCGTCTGAAACGTTTTCCCGCAGCATTCACCCCTGAGGGTGAGCCGGTCATCCCATTCACGGTCGAGAACCCGCGGCAGTCCGGGCGCACCCCAAAGGTCCTCGGCGGCAAAAACCACAACGATCCCGTGGGGGGTTCCGATGGCATTGACGAAGAAGTCCTCACTCTTGCCGAAGCGCCCCTGCCAGCTCACCCGCCGTGTCAACTCCACCCCGTCGCTGACGTTGCGAAGTTGATGACCGGGAGGAAGCTGCTGGCCGGGCCAGGGATAGATGAAAGACCAACCGTTGTCCGGGTCCGGAGTGACGCTGGAGCTGGTCACTTGCATCGTGGCGCGTTCGATGAGCGCTACGGCCCCGAACTTCGGCAGATAGTGGGCTATTGCTATCGCACAGACGGGTCTACTAGCCGATGAGCCGTCGAACAGGTCCAGCACATCTCGCGCTCGGGGGACCCGACCTTCCAAGAACTCGGCGACCGCGGCCGTGGGGAGCAAAAGCTGCTGGGCAATCTGATCACAGATCGTCTCGAGGATCGCCTCGTGGTCCTCCTGGTCGTAGACCCAGTCCGACACGCGCGCGTCGTTGTTCACCAGGTGGTGACCCACCTCGTGCGCGATGGTGAAGTTATGTCGCCTACTGAACTCCGTCGGAGCATAGAACAAGACGCCGTCGTCCAGGAAGGAAACGCCATCGCACGCGCCGCCCGCACCGCGGCGCTCGGCGAGACCATCAGAAGGCACGGCGCGGATGCCAAAGATGTCCTCGACTGTCCCCACAGGGTCAGCGGCGAAACGGAGCGCTCGCTCCTGCGTCACTCGCCGAAGGATTCGCTCCACTGCCTGCGCGACATTCATGGCATGGGCGGGTGGTCGTCCCCTGGCGACACCAGGTGGGCGAGAAGCTCATGCACCTGCTCTAGGTCCGGTTCTTCCCCGCGATGCACTGTGGCGCCCGCGCGACTCAGCAGTTGAGCTTCGGCAACAGACCTGGCAATACTCCGCATCTGGCGCCATTGGTCCACAAGCGCGTCAAACCAGTCCGTCGCACGCAAGGTCGTGTACAGAGACGGCGTGTTGCCAACTTGCCTGACAGTAAACGCATCAGGCGATGTCGACAACGCGGCACCGATGTCCTCCAGCAGAGCCGGGGAAAGCTCAATACCGGTCCGTGTCTGCCAACTGGCGACCTGTGGGCCGGTGACCTCCCACCCGCGTCCTGCGAGGTAGTCCCGCAGACCGCTGACGCTCACCTTCGATCTCAACCGGGCGGCCTTGAACCCCGCTGGGTCGACGGTCAAGCCCGGGGTCGGGGCGACACCCACCATCGCCGCAATCGGGTCTTCCTCCAGTGGGGGGATTTCCAGATTCGCGACCCATACGGCATCCGCAGTGCGGGCAAGTGTGAGAAGTTCTTCCCGCTCCGAGGCTGTGGCGCCGGCCTGCTCCAGAATAAGACCCCGGTGGGGTGGGTTCTCGATGAGCCGTTCCAGGAGCTCAGCTTTCTGCTGCTCGTTCACGACATCACTCTTTCTCCATGAGCGCGCGGAGCTTCTCCAGCGCGGACTTACGTATCTGGCTGATTCGAGGAGGCGTCACGCCGAGCTCATCGGCAAGCTCTGCTCGACTCGCTTCGTCGTACTCCTGTCGCGTGAGCACATATCTCTCGTTGTCGCTCAGCTGACTCATCGCGTCCATCAGCTCACCTCTGCGGGCAGCGATGTCCATGGCGGTATCCGCACGCTCGATGACTTCCTCGGCTTTGGGGTCGTGGAGATCGAAGTCATCGTCGAACGATGGTCCCCTCTTGTCGGCGTGCTGTTTACGTCCTTGGTCAATGGCGCGCTGTTTCGTGCGCTGCACGAGCAACGCTTCCCACGAGCTGACGTGTCCCATCGGCGGTTTCTGCTGCAGTTCGAAGAACACCTGCTGCACCACGTCCTGGGCTCCATCATGCAACCCGAGTTGGCGCAGCACCGCTGCGGCAACTCGGATCAACTTCTCCCTGTGCTCGAGGTAGAGCGCACCAAGGTTCGGCGTCGTCATCGTCGAATCTTCCTATCCGGCGTCAGCGTGCTCCGTTGCATAGTGTGCTCCTTCGAGGAGTAGTCGTACGAGTGGGCCAAAGAGTTAGCACCCCGAGGATCATCTGGACTGCACTTTATCGACGGCCCACGCTCACGTCTCGGTAGGCAAGACTTCGAGCGCACGCCAGGCGGGCGGGACAATGGCAGATGCCAAGGATCAACAACACCGACTACCGCAACCGCCGAGCCGCACTGCAGGCAGACTGGGAGAACGGTGGCCCGCTTCTTGCGCACCTCACTGGCGAGCAGCAGGACGCGCTGCGTGCGTTCTACCTCTTTGACGTTCCACTGCGCAGTACCAACTTCGCTAGCGCGAGACACGAGGCCATCAAACGCGATGCAAACCTCATCGGACGGGCGGGGCTCGCGTATCGAACCTTCGCCAGGCTCTCGGCGCCACGAAGGACGCCAGGCCAACCCAGTCACCGCTCAGCCCCGTCGTTGCCCTCCGCCACTGCACGCCAATCGACGACACCGCGACGACGAATCACCGTCTTCTCCGAGCTCAATCGGGATGTCGAGCCGGCCCAGATCGCGCGCATCTTCATCGCGATGGCCCAGGAGCAGCTGCTTCGGGAACGGGCACAGGACGAATACGAATCGAGGTGACGACCACTAGTCCAACCTGACCCGCTTGCGTCCGGGATGGACCGATCCCGTCCGACCGCGTATCCAAGTTCATGAGCGATACCGAGAACGCTTCGGCCGGGGGTTTCGGTGGATCGGTAGTCGGGGTGTCATATATCTGGTCGCGATCGATGACCAGCTTGCCTCAAACAATCGTTTCGGGCGGGTGTCCCACGGGCGGGCGCCGAGTGATGTACCGATACCGTGAAACGTACCCGTAGGCACCAGGCGGGATCCAAAACAGGGGGGGCTGAAAAAACCCAGTTCAGCGGGATAAACCCTAGTTCGACCGCGCTTCGCAAGACCGCCTAAACCAGGGAGGTCGCTGCCGGATCGGTACGCACAGGGGACCAAAAACGGCCGATCAGTCATGATTTCTCATGTCCGATCGGCCGTCTGTTCGGTGGACCTACTGCATGCCTACTCGAAACAATCGGGCAGTACTCCCCCGGTTCAGAGCCTTGTCACGAAGGCACGGGAATCCAGGCGACGAGCGACCGGCTCCCCTGTCGTGAAGCGTGCGCGACAGCTTCGGTCGGACGAGATAGAGGCGCTCGTGGCGCACTACCGCAAGCACGGGAGCGTGGTCGGCGCCGCGAACGCGCTGGGCGTCACGCGACAGACGGCCGGAAAGCATCTCGCACAGGCCGGTCTCGTGACGATTCGCCGAATGAGCGCAGCAGACATCGTCGTGGCGCAAACGGCTTACGAGCACGGCGAATCAGCAGCTAGTATCGGCCGACGTCTCGGTTTCTCAACCCACACGGTTCTGAAGGCGGTCAAGTCCGAGTGCGGTGCGACGTCGACCGATACCGGCACCTGACTCACTGATCGGCGGCGATTCGCTCCTCGGCCTCAGAAGAGATCGTGTGCGGATACTTGGCCCTGAGGTACTCGAGGAACAGAACTGTTCCGGCTTCCTGGCTATACCCGTTGCTGTCGACGGTGGGCAGTTCAAGCAGCTCATCGACGTCGGCCGCGGTCAACGCGTCCGCGACCACTTCGAGACGCATCAATGCGATATTGCTCTGGTCGTAGCTGCGGGTGAAGTCTGCTTCCCTCAACCACTTGTTCTTCAAGACCCGGCGCACTGAGGGTGACGAGAGCTCATTAGGCAACGCAAGGCCATTCAGCCACCGTCCACCCTCGAATGCTCGGTAGAACCTGGTCGCCGAGTATGACCTGCGTTCGGCGGCGATGAGCTCCTCTATCTGCGCGGTTAGCTCCTCACTCACGTAGCGGGTGATGAGGTCGTACGCGAGGCTCGCGAGTGAGATGTAGTGAATAGCCAGGTTGGGTTCGAGCGGCGACGCGAGCGTATGTGACTTCTCGTTCCGAAGGAACTGGATGGCCATGTTCAGGTACTTCACGCCGTCGAAGAAGTCCTTTTCAGCGTCGGTCGCCGGCAGATGCCCGAACAGCGCAGAATAGTTCTCCGGCTTGAACGCGTCAGTGGCCTTCTCGCTCCCGGTCTTTTCGCGAAGCGCTTCACGTACGACCTTGTACGACTCCTCGACCGCGTGGAAGTAGTCCTCAGTCGCGAGGAAGCGGTTTATGTGGTCGTAGATGTCCTGATGTATCTCGATCTGGATCTTGTTGTCGGTGACAGTCGCTTCCGTGGTGAAGCTTGCCGCGACGGACGGCACCAGGTCTGGGTTCGCACCGCTCAGACCGTCAGCGATGGCGCGAACTCGCTCGATGCTCTGATCGTTGATCTCGTGACTCAGCAGCCCGGTCAGCAGCTTGGCTTCGATGTAATCGAGGAGCGCGCGCAGCGAGGTCGCTACCTCTTCGTCTGAGCCACTCTTCCAAAGCGCGCGCAGCCGATTCGCCTTCGAATCCCCGAACCCTGGGAATCGTTCGGCGTCGTAGATATCGATGCTCAGATCGCGGAAGAAGTTCGCGAACGACGCGTTGCTGAAGTCCAGCACATACCCGCTCGACATTCCCAGAACCGACTCGAGCAGAACCTTGTCGGCGACGGCGAGACTACTCACGGCCCGCCCTCCTCAAGTGGTCGTTGGAGCCGATGTGCCATGACACGCGGGGCAAGGTCGCGTTAGCTGTCACTGTGCTGGTCCAGTCGGAGTGCGCTCACGAGGCGTTGGTGCACCGCAATGAGTGTTTCCCGACCGCTCTCGCTCGGTTGAGCCTTGCCGTGCGTCACGAGCCAGTTCGCCACTGCCACCTTGGATGGCACTCTCCAGCCCTTGTTCGTGATCCACTGCGCAAAGGTCTTCGCGGTCGATGCCGCATCCTTCACCTCGACGGACGCGAGCGACGAGAGGTCGGTCGCACTGAGGCCAGGGTTGGATTCCCCGACCAGTGCGACCAAGGCGCCGCGATAGCAGTCGAGGTCGACCACGTTCTCGATCCCAGGAACCGCCAACTCAACAATGAGGCTCGAAGGAGTATCCAAGTCCTCAAGGGAGCTCGCCAGCTTCTTTCCTCCGTCGTCACCATCGACGAGGTACACGACCCGGGCGGCCTCCAGGTCCAAGGTTGGAAGCAGGTCAGTCGGTGCCTCCGCCAGGCCAGCCGCAACTTGATACGGCAGCTCGCTCAGGTCGAGTGCCGCACGCATGAGGGTCGGGAGCAGGATCATCTCCGTTGCGCCCTCGGCGAGGACGACGTACCGCGCTGGGGTGAATGCGGCCGCTGCCGCTCCCATCGCCATCATGAGAGGTGAGAATCCTGCCGCCCCCTGCCAGAAGCTGTTCATGACGTCGCTGATCTGGAAGTTGTCTTTGCGTGGCGCGACGACGCGGATACCCGTCCCGAGATCCGGCGGCAGACATGCAGGGCTGTGTGTGGTGTAGATGACCTTCACCGCCTGCTCCTGAGCGACGAACATGTTGACGAGGTCGGCTTGGGCGTCGATGTGGAGGTGGTTCTCTGCTTCGTCGATAAGGAGAACCGGGGGCCGGTCTGAGCCACGAACCTTCAGGAATGCAATAAGAGCGATGAACATCCGAAGGCCGGCGCTGCGCTCTGAGAAGACGGTGACGTTGTCGCCGTCCTCCATTAGCTCGATGCGGAGCTCGGACCCGTCGACCTCAAAATGAACAGAGAGGCGGGACTGCTTCCACGCTTCCTCGAAGAGCGCGTCCATGCGCTTGTTCGCCTTCACGATCGCGCTGCGCCGCCGCGCGGTGTCGCCAGTCTGAATGAACTGGTAAAGCTCGGCGAGATCGAGCGCTGCCATACCGGCGAGGTTCGCCAGCGCGCGTGGCGGGTTCGCGACCTGCTCGAAGTTGTACGCGGATTGAATCGAGCGATCCTCTTCGTCAAATAGCACGAACCGTGGCGCGCGGCGCCAGATGATGTCTCTTGCTTCGTCGCCGGGTTCTTCCCGCTCAGCCCATGCGATCAACGCGTCGAGCGCCTCGGCCGCTCTTTCGCCGTCTGGACCATCGGTGAGCGTGACTGCCCGTAGCGAGCGAGCAGTTGAGAGCACATCCTCGGTCAACGCGGTGCCAGGAAGTTCGACCGCGCCAGTTGCAGCATCCACGACAACTTGCAGCTCCGCTCGATAATCCCGTGCGGCATCGGAAGCCGGATCGGCGTAGACGGTGTCGGGATCCACAAGTTGGTCGAGGTCGGACTGAGCCAACGTAGCAGCGAGCGCATCGAGTGCGTTCGAGAGAGGCACGACCGACTTCACGGGGCGAGGCTTCAGGTTGACGTAGAGGCTCCCTCCGGCTGCAGGTCTGGAGATGACGACCCGCTTCGGAGCCTCCTGGAGATCCAGGTCAACGAGCGCCGCCCTGTCGTTGTCGTCGAGCACGTAGTCGAGGGCGGTGACCTGCGTGTCGTCGCCGACCTCGCCCGCTCTGGATCGTTCCGGCACGGGGATCTCTCCGCCGCGATCGACGAAGGCGAGCGCGTTGAGGAGGGTTGTCTTGCCTGCTTCGTTCGGCCCCACGATGGCGATGACCTTTGCGTCGAGATTCACTTTCGAATCAACGATGCGTCCATACCCTCGTACGTGGGCGGAGATGAGCCTCATGAGACGTTCCCAGAGCCGAGCCCGAAGAAGCGCTCGAAGAAAGATGTCAGCGCGCTGGTCACGCGCTTCTTTGTCTCGCCGTGATTGGCCTGGCGATTGAAGCGGGATACGGGCGGGAGGATCCTCGTAATCTCGGTGCCTGTAGTGCGAAGCTGGCCGTCACGGAACGCGGCGTCGATGAACGCGCGCGTCGGTTCAGGCTTGAGCTTCTGCTCAGCGATGATCGCCTCGAGCTCGGCCTCGCGCTTCGCGGCGACGAAGGCTTGCCACTGCTCATCGACGGCGCCCTTGATCGAGACGGCGTCAACGAAGTCCTCGACCAGGTCCCGCTTAGATCGAAGACTCGGGCTTGCATCGACCGCGCGGGTGATCTGGGCCCTAATTTCCTTGTCGTCGCCGTCTCCGAAACTCGCACGATACTTCTCGACGAGCATCAGGATGTAGTCGACGTTGATCTCGACCTGCTTGACCAGCTCGATCTCGAAGACCACGTCCTCGTTGATCGGCTCCTTGTCACCGTCTCGCTCCTTGCGGAACTCGGCGTAGAGATCGAGGTAGACCGAGCGATAGTCCTGACTCTGTCGCTCGGTGAGCAGATCGCGGCCGGCGAAGTCGTCGAACGACGTCAGGATGTTCTGCAGGCGCAGGATCGCGCCGAACAAGGCGATGAAGGTCTTCTGCGCAGCTTCTCCGACGATCGGCTGACCGAGCGGGAAACGCTCTAGCAGCTCACTCACCTTCTCGGCGTACTGCTCGTAGTAGTCGCTGAACGGCTTCAGCAGTACGACGCCACGAGCATCCTTGTTACCGAAGAGCTCGAGCGCAGCGTTGGTCTCCTCTTCGAGGTCGCGAAAGGTGACGATGTTGCCGTACGTCTTGACCGAGTTGAGGATGCGGTTCGTTCGCGAGTAGGCCTGGATGAGTCCGTGCGTGCGCAGGTTCTTGTCGACGAAGAGCGTGTTGAGCGTCGTCGCATCGAAGCCGGTCAGGAACATGTTCACGACGATGACGAGGTCGATCTCGCGGTTCTTCATCCGCTGCGACAAGTCCTTGTAGTAGTTCTGGAACTTGTCAGCACTGGTGTCGTAGCTCGTCCCGAACATCGCGTTGTAATCGCGGATAGCTGATGCCAGGAAGTCGCGACTGCTCCCAGAGAGCGCCTCGGTATCGAACGCTTCGTCGTCGAGGATGCCGTCGTCAACGGCTTCGTTCGCGCCGTAGCTGAAGATGATGCCGATGCGCAGTCGGCGGTCGGGGATGAGCTCCTCCTGCGCCGCTTTGAATGCGAGGTAGTACGCCTGCGCGGCGTCGATGGAGGCGGTGGCGAACAACGCGTTGAAGCCCCGGACGCGCCGCTTCTCCTTAACGGCTTCGACCTGTCGGCGGGTGCGGACGGACTCGGCGACATTCATCACGACCGAGTGTTCGTAGGCGGAGGCGCGGCGAGTCTTCTGGTCGAAGTGGTCGAGGGTGTAGTGCACGATGTCGTCGATACGTCGTGGGTCCAGCAGCGCCTTCTCGCGGTCGATTGACGACACTTGCTTGTCGTCGGGATTGCCCACGCGCACTGTACGGATGTAGTCGATACGGAACGGCAGCACGTTCTTGTCGGTGATCGCGTCGACGATTGAGTATGTGTGGATCGCCATCTGATGCGGCTCGGGAGGGCAGTTCGCGGGATCGCCGTGCAAGAAGCACCCGAACGCTTGGGCAGTCGTTCGGAGCGTGGGCTGGCCGGCGCTTCCCGCGTTCGCCGCGAAGATTGGAGTCCCGGTGAAGCCGAATAGGTTGTAGCGCTTGAACGCGCGGGTGATGTCGGCGTGCATATCGCCGAACTGCGACCGGTGACACTCGTCGAAGATGATCACGGCGTGCCCGCCGAAGACCTCGTGCCCCTTGTTCGCACGAATGAAGGTTGAGAGCTTCTGAATCGTGGTGATGATGATCCGAGCATTCGGATCTTCAAGCTGCTTCTTCAGGATCGCGGTCGAGGCATTTGAGTTGGCCGCGCCTTTCTCGAAGCGGTCGTACTCACGCATCGTTTGATAGTCGAGATCCTTGCGGTCGACCACGAAGAGCACCTTGGCGACGTCAGGTAGTTTGGACGCGAGTTGCGCGGCCTTGAACGACGTGAGCGTCTTCCCCGAGCCGGTCGTGTGCCACACGTACCCGCCGGCTTCGATTGTTCCGAGCTTGCGGTAGTTGGTCGAGATGTCGATCTTCTGCAAGATCCGCTCTGTCGCGACGATCTGGTACGGACGCATGACGAGCAGATCCCGATCCGCAGTGAGCACGCAGTAGCGGGTCAGGATGTTGAGCAGCGTGTGCTTGGCGAAGAAGGTCTTCGTGAACGCGCGCAGATCTTGGATGGGCTTGTTCTGCGCATCCGCCCACCACGACGTGAACTCGAACGAGTTGCTCGACTTCTTGCCTCGGGCTTGCTTGCCCGAGGCCTCCTTGAGGTGCTTCGAACGGGTCGAGTTCGAGTAATACTTGGTGAGCGTTCCGTTGCTGATGACGAAGAGCTGGACGTAATCCAAGAGGCCCGAACCCGACCAGAAGCTCTCGCGCTGGTAACGGTTGATCTGGTTGAAGGCCTCGCGGATATCCACGCCGCGGCGCTTCAGCTCGATGTGCACCATCGGCAAGCCATTGACGAGCACCGTCACGTCGTAGCGGTTGGCATACACTCCCCCACCCTCACCTTGCGCCACCTCGTACTGGTTGATGACCTGGAGCCGGTTGTTGTGGATGTTCTTCTTGTCGAGGAGCGAGATGTTCTTGGTGGAGCCGTCGTCGCGCGTCAGAATCTGGATGTGATCCTCCTGGATACGCACGGTCTTCTCGACGATGCCTTCGTTCTGGCCCGCGAGCTTCGTCGTGAAGAAGCGGTCCCACTCTGAGTCCGAGAAGGTGAAGTTGTTGAGCGCCTGAAGTTGCGTCCTCAGGTTCGCAATCAGCGCCGCTTCTGATGTGAGCGGAAGATACTCGTAGGCCTGCCCTTGAAGCAGTTCGACCATCTGCCGCTCGAGGTCCGCCTCTGACTGGTACGCCGTCGCGCCCGAAGGATCGGCGATGTACTCAGACACCACCGTGCTCTCAGCGGAGACGGCAATCGGATCGTAGATGCGGGCGAGGGCGTCACTCATGGGTTGCCCCTCCAAACATCTCGCTCCGATAGTGCTGGTACTGCTGCTCGCGCGCCGCAAGTTCGGCAAGCAATGATTGGGACAACTCTTCTATCCGGGCGCCGAACGCTTCGAGCGTCCGCACGATCCTCTGTTGTTCACCCATGGGGGGCAACGGAATATGCAGACGACCCAGGTTTGATCCAGAGATCCGCTTCACTTTGGCGCGTGCGACGTACTTGTCCTTCTCCTGGATGAGTCCCTCGGTACGCAAGTAGTGAGCCACGTATCTCGGATCGAGGACCGCCGACCGAAAGAGGAAACAGTCGTCGTGAATCGCCACGTCCGTGCTGCCAAGCCACGCAACACCCCTACCAACGTCTTCAGCCGTCTCCCCAACGGCGGCGATCACGACGTCGCCGGGTTTGGCGAAGCGGAGCTGCGGACGAAGATCGGCACGCACCTGCGAGACGGTTTCGGTCGCGGAGATGCCGTAGCTGGTGTAGATCTCGCCGTAGTGGATGCTCGGAATCCCAGCGTCTACGACGTCGTTCTTGGTGAAGCGACGCCCTCGAATGAACTCGCCCACGGTGCCCATCTGGACGCGAGCGTATTTGGGCGCGGTCATGCGGCCAGCTCCCTGAAGCTGAGCAGCCGATCGCGGTGATACTCGTACTGCTGTCGGCGCCGCTGCCGCTCGGCGGAGAGTGAACCCCTGAGCGCTTCGACCGCCTCCGACAATCCGTCAAGGAGGGTCACGAGTCGCTTCTGGTCTTCAAGGGGTGGGACGGGGATACCGAAGCCCCTCACCTTCTTCGCATTGAGGTTCGATTGAGATCCCTCTCCGAGCGATCTCAGTGCCTCGTACTGGCTCGAAATCCAATGGAACACATAACGGGGGTCTGCGCGCTCGGCGTCAATCTCCAGATTGCAGCACGCCTGGTTTGTCGTGACCGGAATCGCATTCATTGCGACTTTGGCGGCTGTGGCACCATACATCGCGACGATCACGCAGTTTGCCGGAATCCACTTCGCAGCGGAATTTCGCAGGCCCTGTTCGGAGATCGTCTTGCCGGTCGCAGTGATGTAGCCGAAGTCGACTTCCTGTGTTCGAACCCACGGGATGCCGCCACCGTAGTAGTCGTCACGTGCGGTTGAGGGGGTGCCTCCTGACGAGACGTGCGCAGATACCTCGCCCAGCGTCGACCAGTTCTCCGGTGTGGTTAGACGTGTAAACGCCTCGGCTCGATAGTGCTCGTACTGAATGCGTCGCGCGTTTGACTCGGCCTCCAGTTCGAGATTGAGGTCGGCTTCGAGCCGAGTAGACGCCTCAAGGACGGCGACTATCTCCTCCTGAACTGCAACGGGCGGCACGGGGATTCGCACTTGCATGAAGCGCGGCTTGGAGACGTTGATCCGAGTCACGCCAGTCGCTGACTTCCTGATCTGCGATCGCACACCCTCGCCTCGGAACAGAAATTTGGTGAACGCTGGGATGAGCTCAGCGTCGTGAAATCTCACGGCGAAGGAGAAGCTGTTCAGGTAGAGGGACTCGGAGGGCTCTCGATCGACCACCGCTGACATGCCGACATCGTCTTGATTCTCAGATGAGCCTGTAATCACAACGTCGCCGAGTCTGAGTTCGTTCTGCCGCTCACCACTCTTGATGACTACGAACTCAGCTGCCGATTCGTCGACGACAGGACTCTGAAACACGTTCTTGAACGTGACGTACCGGGCGTTGCCATCCGAGAAGTCGCTCTTCGATTTACCACTGAGACCGGGGACAGTTGTTGCGACATCACCAAGCACCACGTGCCGAACGCCATCCGGACAGAGCGCATCGAGAAGCTCTTCGATGCGAGTCATGAACTCACCTCCTCTTCAACAACGTCAACATTCCAACCAAGCTCCTCGATCGCTTGGGCCACCACGTTGTCTTGGCGGACCTCGTTGACGACGCCGAGCACGAGCTGAAGGCAGGGCTTGAACTTCTGCAAGGCCTCAGCTTCGGTCGAGTCGCCGTGAATGATGCCGCTCAGCTCGCGGAAGAGCTGGTACCCGTCGCTCGAGAAGCGCTGCGGGATGATGTTGCGAATGCCATTGACCTCTTCGAGCACCACCGCGAAAGGGCGGGGGTTGCCGTTGGCCTTCTTGACCGCGATGTTGAGGATCTCAGCCACTTCCCACGTGACCTTCTCGAAAATCTTGCGGAGGTAGATAACTGCGCCTGCGCCGAGGTCATTCTCATACGCGAGCTGCGCACGCTTCACGAGGTCTGCGAATGGTCCGCTCGCGGCATCGATTCGCTCAGCTCGATCGCGCAGGTTCTCGGTGTAGCGCTCCACCTTCACATGAGGTGATTGACCGGCGATTGGTCCGTCACTGGCGACCAGGAACCAGGCCTCAACAGATGCCTCGCACTCTGTGCAGCGAAGCGTCACGTCGATGCTCACCTGGTCATCTCCGAGCCCCAGGCAGTCGAGCTCGTCGCCAGAGACGAACGTTCGCTGGTCGCCGCACCGGAGGCAGAGAAAGTTGTGGAATACCTTGCCGACCTTGATGCGGCGGTGCTTCCCCCACTTGAGCTCGGCGCTACCAAGGAAGCTCTCAACCTGAGCCGTCGTGGTAACCGGCACCCGTGAGAGCAGCTCAGGCAATCGCATGTCCCCCCGCTTCCAGATCTGCGACGATCTCATCGATCGATGTCCGGAGCTCAGATTGACGCGCGACGATCCGCGCGATCTCGGCGTTCAGCACGGCAATGTCGACGACCTCGCGCGTGTCTTCGGCTTCGACGTAAGACGTGACGGCGATGTTGTAGCCATTCGCCGCGATCGCCTCGTTACTCACGCACTTCGCGAAGTGGTCACTATCCTCGCGAGTTTCGTAGGTGTTGAGGATTCGTTGCTGGTTTTCGGCCGTGAGCTTGTTCTTGTTGCCGATGCGCTTGAACTCTTTCGAAGCATCGATGAAAAGCACGTCGCTGGTCTTCTTGGACTTCTTCAGCACAAGGATGCAGGTAGCGATCGTGGTACCGAAGAACAGATCTGCAGGCAACTGGATGACGGTGTCAACGTAGTTGTTGTCGATGAGGTACTTGCGGATCTTCTGCTCGGCGCCCCCTCGATACAACACCCCTGGGAACTCGACGATGGCTGCGGTGCCGTTCACGGCGAGCCAACTCAGCATGTGCATCGTGAACGCCAGATCGGCCTTCGACTTCGGTGCCAAAACGCCCGCGGGCGCGAATCGTTCATCATTGATGAGAATCGGATTCGCGTCGCCTTCCCACTTAATCGAGTAGGGCGGGTTGGAGACGATGGCTTCGAAAGGTTCGTCGTCGAGGTGCTGCGGATCGATCAGCGTGTCGCCGTGCGCGATGTTGAAGTCCGAGTAGTTGATGTCATGCAAGAACATGTTGATGCGCGCCAGGTTGTACGTAGTCAGGTTGATTTCCTGGCCGTAGAAGCCCTGACGAACGTTCGCCTTGCCGAGAACCTTGGCGAACTTGAGAAGCAGCGAGCCGGACCCGACCGCGGGGTCATAGACCTTGTTGACCTGTGTTTTGCCGACCACGGTGATCCGCGCGAGCAGCTCGGATACCTCTTGCGGGGTGTAGTACTCACCACCGGACTTGCCGGCGTTGGCGGCGTACATCTGCATGAGGTACTCGTAGGCGTCACCGAAGAGGTCGATCGAGTTGTCCTCGAAGCGCCCGAGTGGGAGTTCGCCGATGGCGTCGAGAAGCTTCACCAGCTTCTCGTTCCGCCGCGCCACGGTCGCGCCGAGCTTGTTGCTATTGACGTCGAGGTCGTCGAACAGCCCCTTGAGGTCGTCCTCGCTGTCCGTTCCGAGCGCCGAGCCTTCGATGTTCTTGAAGACACGTTCGAGAGTCTCGTTCAGATTCTCGTCGTTCTTGGCACGCGCTCGGACGTTTGCAAACAGTTCACTCGGAAGGATGAAGAAGCCCTTCTCGGCCACTACCTCAGCGCGGGCAAAGTCGGCCTCGTCGTCGGGCAGCGTGGCGTACTGGAACGCCGTCTCCCCCGCCTCGTGCTCGCCCTTGTTGATATAGGCGGCGAGGTTCTCCGAGATGAACCGATAGAAGAGCATGCCGAGCACGTAACTCTTGAAGTCCCAGCCGTCGACGGAGCCCCGAAGGTCAGTCGCGATCCGCCAGATCGTCTTGTGCAGTTCCGCGCGTTGGCCTTCTTTGGTCGTCGGTGCCATGTGATTGTTCTCCTGCGCCGTGGAGGCGCGTTACGTTGTCGACCAGGTGTCGTTCTCACCGTACCGGTGAGCGAAGACACGCCCCTATAACGTCGCTCGAAACCATTCGAGTCGCGTCGCGCCGACGGGAGGGATACCCCTCGACCAGATCGTCGCTGTCCGTGCGTAATTCTGACATGACCAGGCATTTTCGTGAACGGCGAGTTCGCTCGATGGTTTGCCGGATCGGACACGCGGAACGTAGGTCAGGGAGCGCGTCGCACCGCATCGGCGGGGTGCTCTTACGAATCCTCGTCACGAAGTTGCTCGATTTCCGCGTGCACCTTTCCGGCGACGGCCTGGAGCTCCGCGATGGTCAGGCTGGGTGCCTTGACGTACTTGTACACGAAGTTCGGGGCGAAGTGGTTGAACTCCTTCCGCCCGTGATGCGCCTGTGGCAACGGTGCCGGGAAGGCGAAGAACTCGGGATGAGCTCGCCCGATCTCTTCCCGCCTCTGGCGTGACTCGGGGGTGCGGCCGTCGATGCCGCGTCCCCAGAGCACGGCCACGCGGCGAAACTGATCGCCTTGCATCTGCCAGCGCAGCCGCATGTCGAGCCCGTCGACGCGCGTCCGCTCCAGCACTTCCACGAGCGGCGTCGAGTTGCTGAGATCGCCCTTGGCAGGTGACTCCAGGGTGGGAAGCGTGTCGCTAAGGAGCCGGGCGACGCGCTGCGCCCGGGCCTTCCGTAGGGCCGCTCGCATCTGCGAACTGGAGATCGCCGAGAGCAGGCTGTTCGGGAGCCAGACACACTCCTCAACGGACTGCACGTCAACCGCCGTCACGAGCTTGTGCAGGTCCGAGACGAGCGCGGCATAGCGACGCATCGTCTCGACATCGTAGGACGCATCGGAGGCGGGAAGCGCCTCGAGGATCCGCTGAGCGAGTTGCGCGTAGCTCAGATACTGCCACTCCCCCAGATCGAAGTTCGGCTCACTGACGGACAGGTGCCGCGCTCAGCCGCGCGGAACGCGAAGAGTACGTTCACCGCAACGTGGCCCGTCTCATCGACCTTCCGAGGTATCAGCCGAAAGAGATCCACCCGTGGAGCATCGACGAGGCCCGTACATTCCTCGAGGCGGTACACGGACATCAGTGGGAGATCGGGTTCTACCTTCTCGTCGTATACGGAGCCCGCCGCGGCGAGGCTATCGCCCTGCGCTGGGGCGACGTCGACTTCAAACGCGGCGCGATCCAGATTCGTCAACAGCTTCAGCGCATCGACGGCAAGGTTGTGGCGGGCGAAGTGAAGACTGCAGCCGGACGGCGCACGCTGCCCCTGCTCCCTGAGCTGCGCAGCCTAATCGAGCAACTTGCCGCGGCCAAGGCGATCGAGCTTGCCGATCCGACCTTCGCAGAGCATCTCATCCTGACCAGCAGCACCGGGCAGCCGGTCGAGCCCGGCAACTTCGCACGCACCTTCCATCTTGTCGTCGAGAAGGCTGGACTGCGGCGTATCACGGTTCACCAGACCCGCCACACAGCCGCGACGCTGCTCAAGTCGGCCGGTGTGCAGGCGCGCGATGTGCAACTGATCCTTGGCCACTCGAACGTCTCCACGACCCAGCAGCTCTACCAGCACGGCATGTTCGACGAGCAGCGCGAGGCCCTTCAGAGCGTCGCCGACGCACTCGCCCACAGCCCAGATCCGATCGCAGACGAAGCAGCAACGACGGACGCGCTGGTACATAGCGGCGATATTGGCCGTCACCGACGGCCAATCGAGAACAGCGAGACCACCGACGGCACCGCACGTCAAGCGACCGATGCCAACGAAAATCGCCATCTCACAGAGGTGGAGATGGCGAAATTCCATGGAGGGTCAGGCGGGGATCGAACCCACGACATTCTGCTTAAGAGCTGCTTTTTGGGCAGTCTCAGCGACCTCCCGACCCCAGTGATTGACGAGCTCCACACACGTACAATCCAGCGTTTCTGGGGTGCTTTAGCCGTCAAAATGGCCGTCAGATCGGGACCCCCTGCTTACTCAGCAGAGCGTCGAGGCGCGTCCCTCCTCGACCTGCGTGCGCTGCCGTTCCAGCAACTCCGCAAGCACACCTACCCATTCACTCTCCTGCCCTCCGCGCCGACGATCACGAAGGAGCTCACATGACCCCGCCACGCAACGGTCATTCCACCACCGCGCCCCCTGCCACCTTCACGACCCGGGCTCCGTCCGTGGCGCCGATCGTTGTCGAGGTCGACGGCGAGCAGGAGCTGGCGGACCTCATCGCGGGTAAGGGCCTCCTGGGAACGATCGCTGCACCGGGCACTCGGGCGGTCATCTTTCTGCGCGTGTCCTCCAAGGACCAGGTGAATACCGACTACGACCCCGAAGGCATCTCGCTGCCCGCGCAGCGCATCGCCTGCCGCCGCAAGGCAGACCAGCTCGGGCTCACGGTGATCGACGAATACATCGAACCGGGCCGCAGCGGAACCGAAATGGAGAAGCGCATCACCTTCCAGCAGATGCTGCAGCGCATCCGCACCGAGAAGGACGTCGACTACGTCATCGTCCACAAGCTCAACCGCTTCGCTCGCAACCGCATCGATGACGCGCTCGTCATGGCCGAGCTTCAGAAGCGTGGCGTCGCGCTCATCTCCGCCACCGAGCAAATCGACGACTCCCCCGTCGGCCAGCTCATGCACGGGATCCTCGCCGCGTTCAACGAGTACCGCTCACGGGAAGATGGCGCCGACATCGCCTACAAGATGGGCCAGAAGGCCAAGAACGGCGGCACGCTCGGCAAGGCGCCGCTCGGCTATCTGAACGTCACCGAGGTCTTCGAGGGGCGCAAGGTCAACACGGTCATCGTCGACCCCGAGCGGGCCCCCTTCATCAGTCTCGCGTTCAGGCTCTACGCGAGCGGCGAGTACACGATAGATGACGTCGTCGATGAGCTCAGCACCCGCGGCCTCACCACTCGACCGACGATCTCACGTCCACCGGGCCCCGTCTCAACATCCAAGATGTCGAGGCTGCTCCGCGATCCGTACTACATCGGGCAGGTCACCTATCAGGGCGAAGCCTACGACGGGCGCCACCCGCCCCTGGTAGATCGCGAACTCTTCGAACGCGTGCAACAGATGCTCGAAGACACCGGCCGAGCCGGAGAACGAAAGCGCGTCCATGAGAGCTACCTCAAGGGCAGCGTCTTCTGCGGTGAGTGCCAACTCGAACGCGGGAACGGCGACAGCCGCTTCATCATCCAACGCACCACCGGGCGCACCGGCGCGGAGTACTACTACTTCTTCTGCATCGCCCGCCAGCAGGGAACCTGCGATTCGCGCCATATCCCGATGCACGAGGTCGAAGAGGCGGTCATTCGTCACTACCGCACCGTTCGCTTGTCGCCGGACTTCATCACCTGGGTTGGGAACTGGATTGACAACGTGCTCGCAGACCAGAAGCAGGTCCAGAAGGAACTGCGCCAGCAGCTCAACACCCGGCTCGCCCAGCTCTCGACGAAGGCGGACAATCTCATCGACCTCGTGGCAGAGGGTGGATTCGTCGCAGCAAAGGCGAGCGCCCGTATCCGCGAGATCGAGGAGCAAAAACGCGCAGTTGAGATCCAACTCGGCAGCATCCAAGACGACCTCGCTGAAGGCGTCGCGCAGATCCGCGGCTGGGTGGAGTTGCTCCGCGATCCCCACGAGCTCTACCTCAACGCGAGCGACGATATGCGGCGACGCCTCAACCAGGCGATCTTCCGACGCATCTGGGTCATCGACCTCGAGCGCGTCGAGTCCGACCTCTCGGAACCCGCCCAGCTGCTCCTCGATGCCCAGATGGCCTGGCAGGCGGCTCATTTTGAACAGGCTCCAATGCAAAGTCCCCGCCCGCCGACAGCGGGTGGGGACTTTGCGGATGAAGCGGTTGGCTTGACTCGCGCCATGCACGATGGCAATGGTTCTAGTAAGCCGCGTTTGGTGGACCTGAGGGGATTCGAACCCCTGACCTCCTCGATGCGAACGAGGCGCGCTACCAACTGCGCCACAGGCCCGGAAACCTCGTCAACACTATCACGTCACGCGCCCGTCACCTGACGCGAGACGCAGCCCGGGCGCGCCGCGCGCCGTCGCCGCGGAAGGATATGCCGCCACGCGTATGAGGCCGCGACGAACGGCCCGGCGCCGAAACGCCGGTACTCACTCCCCCGACGCGCGGCGCGTCAGGAGGCGCTGAACGTGGCTCTCGATCTCGCTGTCGTCGACGTAGCCCATCGCCGCGTAGGGCGAGGCGACAGGGGCGACAGCGGCCGGGCGGGCTGTCTCGATGGGCGTGGGAGCCTGCTCGGCGGCGATGTGCCGGGCGGCCTCCTCGCGGGCCGCGGCCCGCAGGGCCTCGCGGGCGAGCTGCTCGTCGACGGTCGCGGCGGCGCGAGAGCCGACCGACGCGACGAGGGGGCGGGGCAGCTCACGCGGCGTCCACGTCGGGCGCGGCTCGGGCACGAGGGCGACGTCCTGCACCTCGCCCATGACCCGGGGCACCGACACCTCGGCCGGACGCGCCGCGATGCGGGTGGCGACGACCGAGATCCGACGCAGGATGACGAGGGATGCCACGACCACGGCCGCTCCGGCGACGAGGACGATCGGGGACGCTCCCCCGACGATCTGCACGGCACCGAAGCCGGAGGCGATGAGCCCGGCCAGGAGCGCGACCGAGACGGTGAGGCGGAAGCGACGACGCACACGCGAGCGACGAGCCGCCGGGACGGCGACCGAGGCAGCCTGTTCGGCACGCGCGCGCTCCACGGCGGAGGCGCGTTCCGCACGCGTCTTCTCGAGAGCCGCGGCGCGCTCGGCGCGAGCGACCTCGACGGCGGCGGCCCGTTCGGCACGGGCCAGCTCGATCGCGGCCGCGCGCTGCTCCTTCACGACATCGCGGTCACGCGCACTCTCGAGCTTCGCCACCTCGAGGCGCGCCTTGGCGGCGGCGAGCTCGGCCTGGGCCTTCTGCGCCTGCACCTGACGGGCGAGCTTCTGCTGCTGGTGCGCGGTGCGGGTGGTCAGCTCGAGGTGCACTTCCCGCGGCGTCTCGGCCGTCTCGGCGAGCACGCGAAGGGCCTGGTTGAGGCGCACGGCGTTGCGTTCGGCGGAGGTGAACCGATGCCGGCTCTGCCACGACGGCAGGAGATAGACCAACCACAGCGCGACCGCCACGAAGACGATCACCCCGCCGCTCAGCACCTGGCCACCCATGGGACAAAGGTAGGTCACCGAGAGATCACACCTCGGCATCCTCCCGCGTGTCGTCACGCCCGATCGCGAGAATGGTGTCCGGCTCCGGGCGTGCGGGGCGCTGACGAGCGGGCGACATCCTGCCGCCGAGATATCAGCGGGGTGCCGTCCCGCCGCGCCGCAACGCGCTCAGAGGCGGTCGGCCGGCGGGATGCGCGCCGCGTCGGGCGGCACCTGCCCCCGCGCCCAGCGGTCGAGCACGCCGTGCGGCACCTCTTCGCGCACGAGCGCGAAGGCGTAGTGGTCTCGCCAGTCGCCGTCGATGTGGATGTAGCGGCGACGGAGTCCCTCGTAGCGGAAGCCGAGCTTCTCGACCACGCGCAGACTCGCGTGGTTCTCGGGACGGATGCAGATCTCGATCCGGTGCAGGTTCAGCTCGGTGAAGCACACGTCGGTGGCCATCGCGACGCCGACCGTCGTGATGTTGCGACCGGCGAACTCCTCGGCCACCCAGTAGCCGATCGTGGCCGAGGCCAGCGAACCGCGCGAGACCCCCCACACGTTGAGCTGCCCCGCGACCTCGTCGTCCCACGCCATCACGAAGGGGACGCCGAGGCCGTCGCGGTACTGCTGGAGGAGGCGACGGATGCCGAGCCGCATGTCGAACGACACGGGGCCGTCGGGGCTCGTCGCCTCCCACGGACGCAGCCACGAGCGGTTGTCGATCAGCTGCTGCTGCAGCACGCGCGCGTCGCGGTTGCGGATGAGACGGATCGACACCTCGCCGTGCCGTCTCGGGATCGATAGATCCATAGTGCTCCGCCGGGTCAGAGACCCTGCGCGAACTCCTTGAACCACGGACGCAGCGCGGGGCCCAGGTCGTCGCGGTCGGCCGCGAGCTGCACGATGGCCTTGATGTAGTCGACGCGGTCGCCGGTGTCGTAACGGCGTCCGCGGAACACGACGCCGTACACGCCGCCCCCGTCGCCGCCGCCGGTCGCGAGCTCCTCGAGCGCGTCGGTCAGCTGGATCTCGCCGCCCTTGCCGGGCTCCGTGCGCTCGAGGATGTCGAACACGTCGGGGCCGAGCACGTAGCGGCCGATGATCGCGAGGTTCGAGGGCGCGTCCTCCGCCTTGGGCTTCTCGACGAGCTGCGTGACCTTGACGACACCGTCGTCTTCGGTGGGCTCGACCGCGGCGACACCGTAGAGGTGGATCTGTGAGGGGTCGACCTCCATGAGGGCGATGACCGTCGCGCCGCGCTTGTCGTACTCGGACATCATCTTCTCGAGCAGCGGGTCGCGCTCGTCGATGAGGTCGTCGCCCAGGAGGACCGCGAAGGGGTGGTCGCCCACGTGGCTGCGCGCGCGGAGCACCGCGTGACCCAGACCCTTGGGCTCGCCCTGACGCACCATGTGCACGTCGGCCAGGTCGGAGGAGTGCTCCACCTTGGCGAGCTTGTCGTGGTCGCCCTTCTCGCGGAGCTTCGTCTCGAGCTCCGGCATCGAGTCGAAGTGGTTGGCGATGTTGTTCTTGTTGCGTCCGATGATGATCAGGACGTCCTGGATGCCGGCACCGGTCGCCTCTTCGACGACGTACTGGATGGCCGGCTTGTCGACAACCGGCAGCATCTCCTTGGGCATGGCCTTGGTGGCGGGGAGGAAGCGAGTACCGAGTCCTGCGGCCGGAATCACGGCCTTGAAGGGCTTATGAGGCATGGGCATACCCTAGCGGGAGCGCGGGTCGTCGTCGTCAACACGCGCGCACGTAGACTTACCCGCATGCCGGATCGCATCGAGCAGGCCAAGCGCGCACTGCGCGCCGATCTGCGCGAACGTCGCCAGACCGTGTCGTCCCACGCCCGCGATGTCGCGGAGGCCGGCGTCAAGGAGCAGCTCGACGCCCTCGTCGATCGACTGGGCGCCCGCAGCATCTCCTGCTTCCTCTCGACGCCGACCGAGCCGGGCACGCACGCCTTCGTGTCCGCGGCGGTGGAACGCGGCATCCGCGTGCTCCTTCCCATCACGCGTGAAGACGGGCTGCTCGACTGGAGCGTGGCCACTGCCGACACCGAGATCGCGGAGGGACTGTTCGGACTGCCCGAGCCCGTCGGCGACGTGCTCGGCCCGATCGCCGTCAACGACGTCGACCTGCTCGTCATCCCCGCCGCGGCCGTCGACCGGCACGGGATGCGCCTGGGCTGGGGACGCGGCTACTTCGACAAGACCCTGGGCTCGATGGAGAAGTGCCCGCCCGTGTATGCGGTGATCTTCGACTCCGAGTTCGTCGACGACGTGCCCCGCGACGTGCACGACCAGCCCGTCACGGGCGTGGTCACGCCGACGCGCACCATCGCGCTCGACTCTCACCACGCCTGAACACCCGAAGGAAGACCGATGCCCACCTACTCCTACGCCTGCAAGCAGTGCGGCCACCGCTTCGACGCCGTGCAGTCCTTCTCCGACGCGGCCCTCACCGAGTGCCCGGAGTGCGGCGGCGAGGTGCGCAAGCAGTACGGCTCGATCGGCGTCACCTTCAACGGATCGGGGTTCTACCGCACCGATTCCCGCGGGTCGAGCTCGTCGTCCTCCGGTGGCGCGTCGTCGGGTTCTTCGACATCATCGAAGTCGGAAACGACGTCGTCCGCTCCCTCTTCGGTCTCCTGAGTCCGGGGCGGCGCGGCAGAAGGGGAGCCAGCGCATGATCAAAGGATTCAAGGAGTTCATCCTCCGCGGCAACGTCATCGACCTCGCGGTCGCCGTCGTCATCGGAGCGGCCTTCACGGCCATCGTCAACGCCCTCGTGCAGGGTCTGATCAATCCGTTGATCGGGTTCCTGTTCCAGGTCGGCGACCTGAGTGACCTGAACGTCACCGTCCCGACTCTGCTCGGCGGCACGTCCACGTTCGAGTTCGGCGCGATCCTCGTGGCGATCATCAACTTCGTCGCGGTCGCCGCGATCGTCTACTTCGTGTTCGTGTACCCCATGAACCGCTGGAAGGCCCGCGCCGCGGCTCGCGCCGGAGTGAACGAGGCGGCATCCGAAGAGCCGAACCTGCCGACCGAGCAGGAGCTGCTCGTGCAGATCCGCGATCTGCTGGAGCGCCAGAACAAGATCTGAGCGGCCTCGAGCCGACGACGCGGCGTCCGCGCCGGGACCACGCGTTCCGGCGCGGGCGCCGTCGCCGTTCCTGGTCAGTAGTGCGGGGGGACCTCGCGCATCATGCGCTCGTCGTTGGGCCCGGATGCCGTGGGTCGGGGGCCCGTGCCGCGTGCGGGGTCGTCGGCGGGCGCCGGCTCGGCCGTCGTCCCCGGCGCAGCGAGGAGCCGTGCGCGGCGGGCGCCACGGACGCGGACGACGGGCTGACGATCCGCCGGCGTGTCCGCAGAGCTCCTCGGGCCGGTCGAAGCGACCGGGCCCGACGCGGCGTCCGGGGCTTCGACGGACTCAGCCTCCGGAGAGGGCCCTGAGCCCGTCGACGGGACCGCACCCGACTCCGACTCGGAGGGTTCGACAGGCTCAGCCGGTGGCATCCGGATTCTCGGTCATCAGGGGATCAGCCGGGCAGGTCGAGAGGCTCGGTCGTCGAGTCGGGGGTGGCGGCGTCGTCGGGGGCGATGCCGAGCAGCTCCGCGATGCGCGCGGCGACGCCGGCGGGATCGCTGTACAAGTCGAACGCGTGCACCCGCACGTAGTGCCAGCCGAGGCGCCGGAGGATCTGCGGGCGCAGACGCAGCGTCTCGCGCAGGGACTCCCCGATGGTCTCGGGATCGCTCTCGGCGACGACCGCCTTGCCCTTGTAGCGGGCGACGAGCGGAAGCAGACCGCGGTAGTCGACGTCGACCTCGACACCCAGACGGCGCAGCTCCCGCGCCAGCGCGCGGGTGAGCGGATCGGCGAGGTCTTCGAGGCGGCTCTCGCGGCCGCGGGCGGCGACGTTGCCGAGGATGCCCATGAGGGTTGCGGCACCGTGCTCGAGGCGGCCGTCGTCGAAGGCCGAGGGGCGGATCGACGACACGATCACCATCGAGCGGCGGGCGCGGGTCATCCCGACCGTGAGCAGGCGCTCCCCGTCGGGCGTCGACAGGTCGCCGAAGTCGCTGAGCACGCGCCCGTGACGCGTGAGACCGAAGCCGAGCGAGAACACCACGCGGTCGCGGCTCTCGGCCACCGACTCCTCGAGGGTGAGCACGGCGAAGGGCTCGGCGGCATCCCGTGAGACGAACTCGGCGACGTCGGAGCGGCCGGCCAGCGCCGCCACGACCGAGGCGCGCACGCGCTCGGCGTGCTTGCGGCTCGCGGTGACGACCATGAGCGATTCCGAGGCGCGGTTCACGGCGTGCTCGACCACCAGGGTGACGACGCGGGCGACCTCGGCGTCGGGGCTCTCGACGGCACCGCTGACGGGGTCGGGGGCGCCGACACCACCCTCGACGTAGTCGACGCTCAAGCTGCCGCGGCCGAGGTACGAACCCGCCCAGGGCAGCGACACGATCTCTCCGCCGTAGAAGGCGTCGTTGACCAGCTGCGAGAGATCTTCTCCGCCGGCGCGGTAGCTGCGGGTGAGCGTCTCGACGGGGAGCAGCTCGGCGATGCGTTCGAAGACCGAGGTCTCGTCGAACGGCACCTCGTCGGCGTCCGCGTCGGCCCCGGCGGACTCGGGCGCGGCGGCGATCGCCGCACTCACGCGGAAGGGCGTCGGCTTCTGTACGACCGGGTCGCCGAACAGCACGACCTGACGCGCGCGGCGCAGCGCCGGGGTCGCCTCGGCGAGGCACAGGGCGGCGGCATCCGCGATGATCACGACGTCGAACGCGAGATCGTGCGGCACGTCGGGCACCTCGTAGGGCGACGCCAGCCACACCGGCGCGAGCGTGCGCAGCAGCGTGGGGGCGGCATCCGAGATCTCCTGCGCCGTGTGCAGGCCGTCCTTCAGCGAACGCTTGAGGGCGGCGGCCTCGTCGGCGTGGTCGACGATGCCGATACGCCACTGCGTCGCGAGCTGGGCGGCGAGCAGGGGCCCCGCGGCGGCCGCGTGCGCCTCGTCGACGAGCCGGAAGTCGCGCTCGAGGCGGTCGACGACGCTCGTGTTGGCTCCCAGCAGGGCCTTGTCGGTGCGCAGCAGGTGCTCGAGGGCGGACTGCCACCACGCGAACTCGAGTTCGGCGCCCACGCGCTCCTCGGGCACGTGCCGCACCGACAGTTCGACCAGGAGCTGCTCCAGCCCCAGGCGCGCGAGCTCGGAACGCAGCTGCGCGCGCTCAACGAGGTTGTCGAAGAACGTCGACTCGGCGGCGAGTCCGGCGAGGGTGCGGACGAGACGCTGCACGGGCAGGGTCGCCAAGCGGTCGGAGCCCTGGCGGCCGAGGATCTGGTCGAGCTCGCCGAGCAGCGCGTCGGTGCGCTGCCACGAGACGTGCACGTCGGCCAGGCCGAGCGGCACCTCGGGGGTGACGCCGGCCTCGACGACGCGCTGCCACTCGGTGCGCTGCTGCTGGATGCGCACGAGCGCCTCGTACATGTCGGGCACGTGCACGCCCGGGCGCACGTACTCCTTCGAGAGGCGCTTGAGCCGACGGCGGTTCGGACCGCTCATCGCCGAGGCGTCGCGGCGCGGGGAATGCGCGTCGATCAGCTCGCCGAGGGGGCGTTCGAACACGCTCGGGCTGAAGCGATCGAGCGACTCGCGGATGCCCTGCAGGAGCTTGAGGTACGCGCCGAGCTCGGAGACCGTCTGGAACGGCCGCATGCGGGTCTGCGCGATGAGCTCGTAGCCGCGCTCGAGCAGGCGCGGAACCTCGTGGGCGTGCAGTTTGCCCGCGAGATCGTGCGCGGCGCGCGCGTCTTCGGTGCGGGTGAAGCTGACGCCGTACCACGGCGAGTCGTCTGGGCCGAAGCGGAACTCGCCCAGGCGTGCCGCCATCGCCAGGGCGCGGGCCGCGGCGTCGCGGCGACCGGCGAGGCGTTCGAGCGTGGCGAGATCGAACCGCGCCTCGGTCGAGGGGGCGGGGGACGTGGATGCCAGAGACGTCAGCGCGCGAAGGACGTCGAGCGCGGAGACGCCCAGTGCCAGGTGCGGCTCGGTCACGGCCGAGCGGTAGTCGCGCAGCACGGTGCGCAGACGCACGAGAGCGTCGTCGATCTCGGCGACCTTGGGCTGCTCAGCCTTCTCGTTTCGGCCGATCGCGCGGATGAGGTCGCGGCGCACGTGGTGCGGCGAGACGGCGAGCCCGGTCAGTCCGACGCCGGCGAGACGGTGACGGATGCCGTCGAGCGTCGAGCGACGGGCGCTGACCACGAGCACGCGCTTGTTGTCGTGGACGAGCTGACCGATCGCGTTGATGACGGTCTGCGTCCCTCCGGTGCCGGGCAGCGTGTGCACGGCGAGGGAGTGACCGGCGGCGATCCGGGCGAGCACCCGCTCCTGCTCGGCGTCGGCGTCGAGCAGCAGGGTGTCGGCGGCGGGCGCACGCTCGTCGGGGCCGACGACCACGGGGTCGGCACGGCGCACGCTGACGCGGGCACGGTCGTCGGGATGCCCCGCGAGGGCGTTCAGCAGCGGGTCGTCGAGGTCGTGCGTGTCGCGCGCCATGCCCGAGCCCACGTCGGCGAACGACGAGATGACCAGGCGCGGGTGCACGACGAAGGTCGGCACGTGCGAGGTCAGGCGGCGGATGTGGTCGATGACCGGCTGCGGTTTGAACACGCCCTGGTCGTACGCGAGACCTGCGAGGGCGGCGCTGTCGATCTGGATGCCGAGATGCGTGCGGAACGCGCGCGAGAGCTCGGGGTTCATCACGAAGGCGCCGTGCAGCTTGAGCTCGAAGTCGCCGTGGTGCCGGCGGATGGCGAGGGGACGCAGCAGCACGGGGGCCGACCACTCCACTCCCCCGATCTTCCACGCGGAGAGGCCGACGGCCAGATGCACGGGCTCGAGACCGCGGGCGGTGCGCAGCTCGACGTTCTTCGAGGTGATGCGGTCGGCGGCCATGCGTGCCGTGCGCAGGGCGACCTCGTCGCGGAAGAGGTTGGAGAGCATCGTCGCGCGCCCCGTGATGAACTGCGGGAGAGAGCCCGGGTGCGCCTTGGTGATGTCGATGCCCGCGTCAAGCGCGTCGTCGAACCGCAGCAGTGTCGACCGCCCGCCCAGGGCTGCCGCCTCGGCGCGGATGCGATCGCGCTCGGGGTCGGCGACGTGGCGGACCACGATGCCGGGCTCCGACAATCGCAGCTCGCCCGGATCGACGGACGACATCGAATCGTCTCCGTCGGCACCGATCACGGTACCGTCCTCAGCTCGCCACACACCTGTCAGACTAAGCCGGTCGATCGGGTAACCCCCGTAGCGGCGGCGAGTTTCGCGACAATCGGCGACACGCCGCACCACCGGCGCTTCCTCCCCAGGCGGCGGATCAGCGGCATCCTCCCCTCTTCCGGGCGGCGGCCCCGCGGGGCTCCCCGACGGTGAAGAGGATGAGGGCATGAGCACAGTCACCAGCACTGAATACGACGGCCCCCTCGGGCCGATCCTGCTGACGTTCATCGACGACGCCCTCGTGCGTCTCGACGTCGCGCACGACGGGATCGACCTCGCCCGCGCCGAGATCTCGCACCGCCTGGGCGTCGTGCCAGAGCCCGACCCGTCGGTCGGCGACGGCCTCGTCGCGCAGCTCGACGAGTATTTCGCCGGCGAACGACGCGCGTTCGAGGTCGCCCTCGACTGGCGCCTCGTGCGCGGATTCACGCGGACGGCGCTCGAGGCGACGCTCGGCATCCCCTACGGAGAAGTGGCGTCGTACGGAGAGGTGGCGCTTATGGCCGACGCTCCGCGCGCCGCGCGGGCGGTCGGCACGGCGTGCGCGTCGAGTCCGTTCTCGATCGTCGTCCCCGTGCATCGGGTGGTGCGCGCCGACGGATCGATCGGCGAGTACGGCGGGCACCCCGAGGTCAAGGAGCAGCTGCTCGACCTCGAGAGCAGGGTCGTGCTCGGCGAGAGGCTGCGCGCCGCGGGGTAGGCGGGGACGCGCCTCTGTGCGGCGCCGGGGCCGCGCGCGACGACGCCCGGCCCCGCTGGAGCGGGACCGGGCGCGGCCGGATCAGTGGTTCGACGCCTTCTCGGCGCCGTACCCGGTGAGGGATCGCACGTCCATCTCGGCCGCCTTGCGGCGGTCTTCGGCGGTGCGCGAGGTGACCGAGCCCAGCCATCCCAGAAGGAAGCCGAGCGGGATCGACACGATGCCAGGGTTGTTCAGCGGCCAGATGGCCACCCCGGTGTTCACGAACACGCTCGTGGGCGTTCCCCAGAAGACCGGCGAGAGGAAGATGAGCACGAGCGCCGAGCCGAGCCCGCCGTACATGCTCCACACCGCGCCACGGGTGGTGAACTTGCGCCAGAACAGCGAGAACAGGATCGTCGGCAGGTTGGCCGAGGCCGCGACCGCGAACGCGAGGGCGACGAGGAAGGCCACGTTCTGGCCCTGCACGCCGATCCCGCCGAGGATGGCCAGGATGCCGATGACGATGACCGTCCGCCGCGCGACCTTGACCTCGCCGTCGGGCGGCACGTCGCCCTTCTTCACCACGTTGGCGTAGATGTCGTGCGCGAACGACGCGGCCGCGGTGATCGTCAGCCCCGCCACGACCGCCAGGATCGTCGCGAACGCCACCGCCGAGATGAAGCCCAGCAGCAGCGGCCCGCCGAGGGCGAAGGCGAGCAGGGGTGCCGCGGCGTTGACCCCGCCGGGGGCCGCGAGGATCGTGTCCGCCCCGACGAGGGCGCCGGCACCGTACCCGAGCACGAGCGTGAGGATGTAGAACAGTCCGATCAGCCAGATGGCCCAAACCACCGAGCGCCGCGCCTCCTTCGCCGTGGGCACCGTGTAGAAGCGCATGAGCACATGCGGGAGTCCCGCGGTGCCGAGGACGAGTGCGAGGGCGAGCGAGATGAAGTCCCACGGGTTCTTGCCGTACTGCAGTCCCGGGGCGAGGACCGCGTCGCCCTTGGGCGAGGCCGCCACCGCGCTCTCGAGAAGGGTGTTCAGGCTGAAGCCGTTGATCGCGAGCACCCAGACCGTCATCACGACGGCACCGCCGATGAGCAGGAAGGCCTTGACGATCTGCACCCAGGTCGTTCCCTTCATCCCGCCGATCAGCACGTAGACGATCATCAGGATGCCGACCACCGCGACCACGATCGACTGGCCGACCCGCTCGGTGATGCCGAGCAGCAGCGACACCAGTCCGCCGGCACCCGCCATCTGCGCGAGGAGGTAGAAGAAGCACACCGCGAGCGTCGTGATCGCGGCGGCCATGCGCACGGGGCGCTCCTTGAGGCGGAACGAGAGCACGTCGGCCATCGTGAACTTGCCCGTGTTGCGCATGAGCTCCGCGACGAGCAGCAGAGCCACGAGCCACGCCACGAGGAAGCCGATCGAGTACAGGAACCCGTCATAGCCGTTGATCGCGATGGCGCCGACGATGCCGAGGAACGACGCCGCCGAGAGGTAGTCGCCGGCGATCGCGAACCCGTTCTGCGGTCCGGTGAACGATCGCCCGGCGGCGTAGTAATCGGCCGCGGTCTTGCTGTTGCGACTGGCCCGGATGACGATGAACAACGTCACGGCCACGAATGCGCCGAAGATCGAGATGTTCAGCACCGGGTTGTTCTCGACCGTCTGGACGGCCGCGTCGAGGGCGGCGAGCACGTCGTTCATGCGCGTCCCCCCTCAGTCTGCTCGAGCTCGTGACGAAGCTGTTCGGCTCCGGGGTCGAGTTGCCGGTTGGCGTACGCGACGTAGCCCATGGTGATCGCGAACGTGGTCACGAACTGCCCGAGTCCCAGCAGCAGGCCGACGGTGATCGCTCCCGACACCGGCTGGGCCATGAACTCCGGGGCGAACGACGACAGCAGCACGTAGGCGAAATACCAGACGAGGAACACCACCGCGAGCGGGAAGACGAAGCGGCGTTGGCGCCTCTTCAACTCCTGGAACGGGGCGGACTCCTCGACCGCGATGTAATCGACGCCGCCCGTGTGGGCGTCGTCGATGCGACGGTCCGTCATGTGGCCTCCTTGCCTCATGAGTACGGCGCAACGCTGCGCCGTTCGGGGGAAAAGTCCGGGTCGGCTGGCGCTTCCCCGGTGGTAGGGTCGACGCTACGAAACGCGGCGACGAAGCCGTCACCCCCGGAAGTAGGTAGTGCGTGGCTGCACCGTCCACACTTCGAGACGACACGCGACTGGTCTCGCACGCCGTGAGCGAGCTCGCCCGGCGCACGCATTTCCCTGTGGCCTTCGGCGGGCTCGAGCACGACGGGGCGGTGCACGTGTCGACCATCGTCGGCGCCCGCACGCGGAGCATCGAGGGCCTCGTGGTCCATGCGACCCGCGGACTCGGTGGGCGGGCCCTCGTCGAGCGGCGCCCCCGCATGACCCTCGACTACCGCACGTCGCGGTCGATCACGCACGATTACGACCGCGCCATCCTCGGCGAGGGCATCGCCACGCTGTTCGCCGTGCCCGTGCTGGTCGGAGGTGCGGCCCGCGGCGTGCTGTACTGCGGCTCGTGGGCGCAATCCCAGGTCGGCGAGGTCGAGGCTCGACCGGCGTTCGATGTGGCGGGCGAGCTCGGCACCGAGCTGCGCGTGCGGGCCGAGGTCGAACGCCGGATGGCGGCTGCACCGGCGCCGGAGGGCGGCCTCAGCGCGGGCGCGCGCGAGGAGATCCGGGAGAGCTACGCGCAGCTGCGGAGCCTGGCCGCGACCGTCGGAGACGACGCCGTGCGCCGACGACTCGAGGACATCGAGGCGCGACTCGCCGCGCTCACCGGCGACAGTCCTGCCACGGGCGCCGAAACGGACGTCCACCTGTCGCGACGCGAGATCGACGTGCTCGCCTGCGCCGCGGTGGGCTCGACGAACGGGGAGATCGCGGCATCCCTCGGTCTGCGTGAGACCACGGTGAAGTCGTACCTGGCCTCGGCGATGTCGAAGCTCGACGCCTCCACCCGACACGCGGCAGTGACACGCGCACGACGGGCCGGGCTCCTCCCCTGACGTCTGGACGACCGGTGGGAAACCCCTGGAAATGGCGGCGAGGAGTTGAGAGCCGCCGCGATTCTCGGCATCGTGGCTGATTCCTGTCGTCGATCAGAGAAGGAGAGTCACCCATGCTGACACTCACCGAAGAGGCCACGACCGCCGTCAAGACCATCACCGCGCAGTTCCCCGACGCCCCGCAGGGCGGCGTGCGCATCGCCGGAGCGGGTTCGCCCGAGTCGCAGTTCGCGCTCTCGGTCGTCGACGCGCCCGAGCCCGCCGACACCGTCGTCGAGAACTCCGGAGCACGGGTCTTCCTCGACACCGACGCCGCCGCGGTGCTCGACGACCGCGTTCTCGACGCGCAGATCGACCCGCAGCAGGGATCCGTGCAGTTCGCCGTGACCACCGCTGCGTGACGCATGTGACACGCTGACGCGTTTCGACGATGCCCCGGCCGGTGTGCCGGGGCATCGTCGTGTGCGGCGGGGGCTTGCGTCCGACGCGGTTCTCGCGCGGCCGCGATCCCCGAGCAGCCTCGCCGTCAGCCGCGGAAGACCACGATCTGGTCTCGTCCCTGGTCGTAGACGAACTGCAAGGACGTGTCCGCGGGCAGATCCGTCGGCTCCCGCTCGGGGGTGTCCTCGGCGAGCAGGATCGTGAAGGTCGCCGGGAACGGGCCCGCCGCACAGGAGGGCAGGAGGAACTGCCCGTCGTACGAGAAGGAATCGTCACCGGTGTCGAGCAGGTCGGGTTGATACACCGTCATGCACCGGGCCGCGCCTTCGCCCGCGCGGAACGAGGGATAGGAGATGACGCGGAAACCCTCGAAGGCCGTATAGGCCTTCACGTTGCCGGTGATCCCGCGGTACAGGGAGCTGGGAATGTCGAACGAAGGGTCCTCCGCGAGCCGGGCGACCTGCGTGGCACCCACCTGGAGGGGATCGGTCTGCACGCGCTGCACGAGCACCAGAGCGGTCAGCAGTGTCGCCACGACGAGCCCGGCCCCGGCGAGCATCACCACCGTGGAACGCCGCAGACGCGGCATCCGGCGGCGGGCCGGGCGGGCCGACTCGCCGTCTTCTCCCCCCGCCTCCGCACCGACGGATGCCGCCTCGGGCTCCGTCTGTTCGCCGTCCGGCGCCGCACGGTCGTCCGCCGCGCCGCCGTCGCGGGCCGCCGCGCGCTGCTCGAGCTCGATCAGGCGCTCCAGCGCCGAAGGGTCGGCGGAGATGTCGGCGCCGGGGGCGTAAGCCCGGCGGCGGAGGGTCGCGAGTTCGTCGTCGTCGTCGATGCGCGGCATGGTCTGATTCAAGCAGGGCGACGACGAGGGATGCGCGACGACGACGCACGCCCTGCGCGCGGCGCGGAGCCGACTGCGCGCGCTGTCCGGCGCCCGGGCGGGGGCGCCGACGTGCGGTTCTCGCGCGGCGTCAGTGACCCGTGAACGACGGTGCGCGCTTGGCCTGGAACGCCGCGAACCCCTCGCGATAGTCGTCGGTGGCCGCGAGGGCCGCCTGGGCGCGGTTCTCGAGCGCCATGGCGTCCCACAGCCCCAGCCGCTCGTCGCGGATCGCCGAGACGATGCGCTTGCTCGCCCGGAAGGCGGCGGTGGGCCCGGCCGCCGCGCGGACGGCGGCGAGGCTCGTGGCATCCTGCACCTCGGCGGCGGGGAGCACGCGCGAGAAGAGGCCCGCCCGCACCGCTTCCTCGCCCGACAGCAGGCGACCGGTGTAGATGAGATCGAGGGTCGCGTGGATGCCGAGCCGCTCGGCGAACAGCGCGTGGCCGCCGGAGTCGAGGGTCGCTCCCAGGGCTGCGAAGGGCGAACCGATCCTGGCGGTGTCGGCGACGTAGACGACGTCGGTGGCGATGAGCAGGCCGAGGCCGACGCCCAGGCACGCGCCGTGGGCGACCGCGAAGGTGGGTGCGGGGAAGGCCGCCATGCGACGCAGCAGCGGCGCCAGCGTCTCGTCCAGGTAACCGCCGACGTCGTCGGTCGACGGGTCGACGCCGGAGATGTCGCGACCGGCGCAGAAGGACGGCCCCTCACCCCGCAGAAGAACGGCGCGGGCGCCGTCCGCCTCGGCGCGGTCGTAGGCCGCAGCCAGGGCGTGCAGATCGTCGAGACCCACGGCATTGCGGCGTGCGGGGGCGTTCAGGACGATCTCGGCGACACCGTCGGCGCCGGTGTACTCGATCATGCGACTCCCCCGCGGGCGCGCCCGGGTGACGGATCGCCTACGGAGATGCGGTGCGGGGTCATGGCATCCTTCGTCATCCGTCGTAGTCGACGCGAACGGCGTCGGAGGTCGGGTGGGACTGGCAGGTCAGGACGTAGCCGCGGGCGATCTCGTCGGGCTCGAGGGCGTAGTTCTCGGTCATCGACACCGCCCCCTCGATCACGCGGGCGCGGCAGGTTCCGCAGACACCGCCGGCGCACGCGAACGGCACGTCGGGCCGCACGCGCAGGGCCGCGGCCAGGATCGTCTCGTTCGCGGCGATCGGGCTCTCCACCGACGCCGACTGGCCGTCGAGGATGAAGTCGATGCGGCGTACCGGCTCGTCGGCGCGCAGGCGCACGGCGCGCGCTCCTCCGGTCTGCGCCGGCGCGTCGCCGTCTCCGGCGGTGAACAGCTCGAAACGCACGCGCTCGCGCGGCACACCGACCTCGGTGAGCGCCTCGCGGCACAGCTCGACGAGGGCGAACGGCCCGCACAGGAACCATTCGTCGACGGATGCCGGATCGATCAGGCGCGACAGGATGAGGCGCAGTCGCTCGTCGTCGATGCGTCCCGAGAACACCGGGGCCGCCCGCTGCTCGCGCGAGAGCACGTGATGCAGCGTGACGCGGGCGGGGTACCGGTCCTTCAGGTCGGCGAGCTCGTCGACGAACATCACGTCGGTCGAGGACCGGTTGGCGTAGACGATCGTCATCCGACTCTCGGTCGAGCGTTCGAGCACATCGGCGGCGAGCGCCATGATGGGGGTGATCCCGGAGCCGGCGGCGATGGCGACGACGTGTCCGGTCGCCGTCGAGGCTCGCGAGACGAAGGTGCCCTGCGGGCTCATCACGTCGATCTCGTCGCCCGGGCGCAGGTCCTCGTGCGCCCAGGTCGAGAACCGGCCGTCGGGGTCGCGCTTGATGCCGACGCTGATCGTCCCGCGCGTCGGAGGTCGGCAGAGCGAGTACGACCGCCGCAGGTCTTCGCCGTCGACGCGCGCTCGAAGGGCGACGTACTGGCCCGCGGCGTAGTCGAAGGCGTCGACGAGCTCGTCGGGGACGGCGAATGTCACCTCGATCGCCGTCGGGGTGAGGGGGCGGACGTCCGCGACCCGCAGGGTGTGGAACCGGGCACGGGCACGACCCCCGGTCTCGCGCACGGCACCGAGGGTCGGGCTTCCCGCGAACGCCGGGGTCACGGCATCCGCAGCCGTGTCGGTCGTCGTCATCAGAGGGCCTTGAAGTGGTCGAAGGGTTCGAGGCACGCCCGGCACTCCCAGTGCGACTTGCACGAGGTCGACCCGAAGCGCGAGACCTCGCGGGTGTCGAGGGAGCCGCACCGGGGGCACGCGACGCTGAGCTTCACGCGGATGGGGCCCGCGGGAGCCCGGCCGGACGGCGGGGCGATGCCGTACTCGGTGAGCTTGCGTCGTCCCGCGTCGCTCATCCAGTCGGTGGTCCACGCGGGGGTCAGCGTCGTCGAGACGACGACGTCGTCGAAGCCGGCGGAGGTGAGGGCGAGCACGATGTCGTCGCGGATCGCGTCGACCGCCGGGCACCCCGAGTAGGTCGGGGTGATCGTGACGGTCACGGTCTCCCCGTCCAGGCGGACGTCGCGCAGCACTCCGAGATCGTCGATCGTGAGCACGGGCACCTCGGGGTCGAGGACGGCCGCGACGATCTCGCGAGCACGGTCTCGCGTCGCGGTCACCATGTCGCCCCCGGATGCCGGCGGGCCAGCACCTGCAGCTCGGCCAGCAGCGGCCCGAAGGCGGGGTGATGCCGCCCCCGGCGTCCCCCCGCGGAGGACGAGGCGATCGCGGGGACCGGGACGTGCTCCTCCGCGAGCACCTCCGCGAGCACCTCGTCGACGCGGCCGCGCAGGATGGAGGGGCGCACGGCGATGCCCTCGAGACGATTGTGCAGCGGCAGGTCGCGGAACACCTCGTCGAGGTACGGCCAGGTGTCATCGAGGGCGACGAGGAAGCGGCGACGCGACTCGTCGGTACCGCCGGCGAGACGGAGCGTCCACTGCACGGCGTGATCGCGGTGGTAGTCGACCTCCTTCTCGGCCTTGGCGGCGACGGCGGACAGCACGGGATCGGTGGATGCCGACAGGTCGCGGTACAGCTCGAGGAGGTACGCGGATGCCAGGAGCTGGCGGGCGATCGTGTGCGCGAAGTCGCCGTTCGGAAGCTCGAAGAGCCACGCGCTGCGGAAATCGCGCTCGTCTCGCCAGTAGGCGAGATCGTCTTCGCTGCGCCCGTCGTGGCTGCCGGCGTAGCGCAGCAGCGAGCGGGCGTGGCCGAGGAGGTCGAGGGCGATGTTGCCGAGGGCGACGTCCTCCTCCAGCTCGGGGGCACGGGCGACCCAGCCGCAGAGGTTCTGCGCGAGGATGAGCGCGTCGTCGCCCAGGTGCATCGCGTACGCGGCGACGTCGGGATCGGTCGCCCGGTCCTCTCCCCCGGCGAGCTCGGCGGCGAGCTCGCGCGCGTCGAGCGAGACGTCGCCGTGGGTGCCGGTGGGTTCGACGGGCTCAGCCACCGGCGCCGTGGCCCCGGCCTGCGGCGCTGCGGCTCCGGTCACCGGGGCTGCGACCCCAGGTCCCTGAGCCTGTCGAAGGGACCGGTCCCCCTGATCGGTCGAGATGCTCACAGGTGCGGCACCCCCTCGGAGGCGGTGTAGTACACGGCGTGCCGATAGTTCTTGCCCGCCGGGGACTCGAAGAACGCGCCCTTGGCCCCCGGGTCGCTCGTGGTCACGGCATCCGAGGGCACGACCCACACCGAGACGCCCTCGCCGCGCCGGGTGTACAGGTCGCGCGCGTTGCGGACGGCGAGTTCGGCGTCGGGTGCGTGGAGCGAGCCGACGTGCACGTGACTGAGGCCGCGGCCTGCGCGCACGAAGACCTCCCACAGGGGCCAGGTCTCCGCGGGGCTCCCGCCGGGCGTGGCCATCAGGCGGCCGCCGTCGTCTCGGCGCGGGCGGCGCTCTTCTTCGCGGCGTAGGCCGCGGCGGCCTCGCGCACCCAGGCGCCTTCCTCGTGGGCGTCACGGCGGTGCTGGCGGCGCATCGTGTTGAGCGGACCGCGTCCGGCGAGCACCTCGTGGAACTCGGTCCAATCGATCTCGCCCATGCGGTACTCGCCGGTCGCCTCGTCGAACCGCAGCTCGGGGTCGGGCAGCGTCACGCCCAGCACGGCCGCCTGCGGCACGAGCATGGACACGAAGCGCTGACGCAGCTCGTCGTTGCTGAAGCGCTTGATCTTCCACGCCATCGACTGCGCCGAGTTGGGCGAGTCGTCATCGGGGGGTCCGAACATCATCAGGCTCGGCCAGTACCAACGGTTCACGGCATCCTGAGCCATCTCCCGCTGCTCCTCTGTTCCCTGCATGAGGGTGAGCAGGATCTCGAAACCCTGGCGCTGGTGGAACGACTCCTCTTTGCAGATGCGCACCATCGCGCGACCGTAGGGCCCGTACGAGGCGCGGCACAACGGCACCTGGTTGCAGATCGCGGCGCCGTCGACGAGCCAGCCGATCGCGCCCATGTCGGCCCAGGTGGGGGTCGGGTAGTTGAAGATCGACGAGTACCGCGCCTTCCCGTCGACGAGCTGCTGCGTCATCTCGTCGCGCGTGATGCCGAGGGTCTGCGCCGCGGAGTAGAGGTACAGGCCGTGACCCGCCTCGTCCTGCACCTTCGCGAGCAGGATCGACTTGCGCTTCAGGCTCGGTGCCCGCGTGATCCACGCCCCCTCCGGCTGCATGCCGATGATCTCGGAGTGCGCGTGCTGCGAGATCTGGCGGATCAGCGTGCGGCGGTAGGCGTCCGGCATCCAATCGCGCGGCTCGATGCGGCCGTCGGCCTCGATGAGGGCGTCGAACGTCGCCTCGCCATCGAGGGCGTGGGCGTCCGCGGGGGGTACGGTCATCGTCATCGTCGACTCCTTTTACAGACCGATCGTTCAGTAAAACTGTAGCCGAGGGCGCCCGGGACCGCAATGGGACTGACCTCGCGCGCGGCGGCGTGTGGGCTGCATGCACCCGACCACGACCGGAAGACGGAACCCCATGGCAGACACCGCGATCTTCGACGTCGACGGCACCCTCGTCGACACCAACTACCAGCACGCCCTCGCCTGGTACCGGTCATTCCGCCGCTTCGACATCGTGCTGCCGATCTGGCGCATCCACCGCGCGATCGGCATGGGCGGCGATCAGCTCGTGCCCTCCCTCACCGACGACGGGGTCGAACGCGCGCACGGCGACGACCTGCGTGCCGCGTGGGCCGAGGAGTTCGAACCGCTCATCGACGAGGTGCGCCCCTTCGACGGAGCGCACGATCTGCTCCTCGAGGTCAAGAAGCGCGGATTCCAGGTCGTGCTCGCCAGCTCCGGCAAGAGCGACCACGTCGAGCATTTCCTCGACCTCGTCGAGGCGCGCGACATCGCCGACGCATGGACGACCTCCGACGACGTGACCGCCAGCAAACCCGCCCCCGACCTCGTGCAGACGGCCCTCGGCCGCGTGTCCGGCACGGGCGGGATCATGATCGGAGACTCCCCCTGGGATGCCGTGGCGGCCGGCGACGCCGGCGTCGACACGGTCGCGGTGCGCACCGGCGGGTTCTCCGTCGACGAGCTTCACGACGCAGGCGCCGTCCGGGTCTTCGACAGCCTGCGCGATCTCATCGACGGCCTCGACGGCACCCCGCTCGCGCGGCCCGGCGTGTGAGCGGCGACCGCGCGGTCGCCGGCCGAGATCGAGTCGTCGTGGGGAACGCTCAGACCCGGGAGCGCCGCACCTGCGCGAGGTAGCGGTAGACCGTCGGCTCCGACACCTGGAGGGCGGTCGCCACCTGCGCCACCGCGCCCTTCAGCAAGAAGACGCCCGCGCGCTCCAGCTCACCGACCGTCGAGGTCTTCTCCTGCACGCTCATGCGATGAGGCTCGACACCTCGAGCGGCGACGATGCGATCGATGCCGTCCAGGGCCAGCTCGTCGACACTCGCGCTGAGTCGCTCCGCGACGGGCGCGGCGGTGCCGACACCCGGGTCCACCACCGCTTTCGGCACGCCGGTGGTCGCCGTGATGGCCTCGAGGAGATCACGCGCGCGGCGGAGCGGCTCATCGTCGACGTTGACGCAGAGCATGCCGACGACGGCACCCACCCTGTCGCGGATGAAGAACGTGGAAGAGCGGAAGGCGCCGCCCGTCCGCGAGACGGCCAGGTAATTCGCGAGGAAGTCCCGATCGTCGTGCTCGTGATTCTGCAGCACCTTGAGCACGAGATCCGTCGCCGGGCCGCCGACGGAACGGCCGCTCACGTGACCGTTGGTGAGGGCGACGATGGAGCGGCTCACGTCGCTGGTGTCGTGCAGCACCACCTCGGTGCGGGGTCCGAGCAGCTCCGCGAGGAAGTCCATCATCGGCAGATAGGGCGCGAACTCCGGCCGCATCACTCGCGTCTCATCGACGACCGTCCGTCTCATCACCGATCTCCTCCCCCGCCGCGTCTTCCGCATCGACGTGATGGTCAATTTAGATTGCGCGCACGTAACAATTCTGCTTCATCATGATAATATTCTCTTATTATCGCCGCGGAGTCGATAGCTTCCGATGACAACGACGTTTGGAAAGGCCCCCCTACATGACCCGTCACGCCCGCACCCTCACCGCCATCGGCGCTCTCGCCGCGAGCGCCGCCCTCACCCTCTCGCTCTCCGCGTGCGGCGGCCCGAGCGCACCCCAGCCCGGTGATGCGCAGACCGACGGCGCCGCATCGTCGATTCCCGACACGTCCGCGCTGCTCGACGGCGTCGGCGCCGACGACGCACTCGTCGCGATGGTCCCGAGCACGATCAGCGACGCCGGACAGCTCGTCGTCGGCTCGAACGTGCAGTCTCCCCCGAACAACTTCTACGCCGCAGACGGTTCCACCGTCGTGGGGTCGGACCACGACCTCATCACCGCGATCGCCAAGAAGCTCGGCCTCGACGTGCAGTACGAGAACCAGGACTTCGGCTCGCTCATCACGAGCCTGCAGTCGGGACGCGTCGACGTCACCATCGCCGCGATGAACGACACAGCCGAGCGGCAGCAGGCCATCGATTTCGTCGATTACCTGACGTCCGGCATCACGATCATGGTGCAGAAGGACAACCCCGCCGGGATCACCGGACCCGACACGCTGTGCGGTCACTCCGTGGCCGTCGTCACAGGCACGAGCCAGCAGGAGTTCGCCGAGTCCACCAGCGCGGACTGCACCGCCGACGGCAAGGAGGCCGTGGAGGTCGTCGTCACCGACAGCGACAGCCAGAACCAGACCCAGCTGCGCACGGGACGGATCGACGCGATCGTCAACGACCTCCCGAGCGCGGTCTACATCTCGCAGACCACTCAGGACGGAAACGCGTTCGAGGTCGTGCCGGGCGACGTCATCGACGGAGCCCCCTACGGCATCGGCGTCAACAAGGACAACGCCGGCCTGCGCGATGCGATGGCCCAGGCGCTCGATGCGCTCATCGACGACGGCACCTACGCCGAGATCCTCGACTCCTGGGGGATCTCCTCCGGCGCCGTGACCGAGGCCGTCGTCAACGGGGGCAAGTGACGGTGTCGATCTCCACATCCCGGCTGGGCGATGGACGCGGTCCGTCGCCCGCCGCGGGCGGGGAACGGCCCCTCCTCCCCCAGGTCCGACTGAAGCACTGGGGGCGGTGGGTCAGCGGAGTCGTCATCGTGCTCCTGCTGGTCGCCCTCATCGCCGCCGCCTCGCAGGGTGACATCTCCTACGGCGACATCCCGTACTACGTGATCTCGCCGATCATCCTTCAAGGTCTCGTCGGCACCATCGTGCTCGCGGTCGTCGCCCAGCTGAGTGCGATCGTCATCGGTGTCGTCATCGCTCTCATGCGCATCTCGAAGAACCCCGTCGCCCAGGCTTTCGCGGCCGGGTACACCTGGTTGTTCCGCGGATTGCCGGTACTGCTGCAGATCCTGCTCTGGTACAACCTCGCGCTGATCTTCCCGCGCCTGCAGGTCGGCATCCCGTTCACCGACGTGCTCTTCGTCGACGTGAGCACGAATGCCGTCATGACCACCTTCATCGCGGCGTTCCTGGGCCTCGCGCTCAACGAGAGCGCGTACATGGCGGAGATCGTCCGCGCGGGCCTCAAGAGCGTCGACCGTGGCCAGATCGAGGCCGCGCAGTCCATCGGCCAGACCCCGATGCAGCGCATGGCGCGGATCGTGCTCCCCCAGGCGATGCGCATCATCATCCCCCCGACCGGCAACGACTTCATCAACATGCTCAAGGGCACGGCCATGGCATCCGTGATCGGGTACGTCGAGCTCATCCGTGCCGCCAACAACATCTCGTCGTTCAACCTGCAGGTCATGGAGACGCTCATCGCCGCGGCCATCTGGTACATGGTGATCGTCAGTGTCGCCAGCGTCGGGCAGTTCTACCTCGAGCGCGCCTTCGACCGTCAGGATCGCCGGCCCGGCGGTCCGCGCAACGCACGCGCCCTTCGCCGGAAGATCGTCGGCGATCTCGGCCGTCCCCCGCTGATGAGGAGCGAGAAATGACCGTCACCCCCGACGCCGCACCTGTTCTCGAAGCGGTGCGCATCACGAAGTCCTACGGACACAATGTGGTGCTGAGCGACGTGTCGCTCACCGTCCGCAGCGGCGAGGTCGTCTGCATCATCGGCCCGTCCGGCGCCGGGAAGTCCACGTTCCTGCGCACGCTGAACCGTCTCGAGGAGCCCGACAGCGGCGAGGTCTGGGTGGGCGGCGAACCCATGGGCTACGAGCTCCGCGACGGCAAACTGCACGAGTTGACGGAGCGCCGCCTGTCGGCGCAGCGCGCGAAGACGGCGATGGTCTTCCAGCACTTCAATCTCTTCCCGCATCTCACGGTGCTCGGCAACGTGATGGAGGGGCCGGTGCGCGTGCAGCGTCGACCGGCGAAAGAGGTGCGGGCGGAGGCCGTCGCGATCCTCGAACGGGTCGGCCTGGGTGAACGGATCGACGCGTATCCGAGCCAGCTGTCGGGCGGTCAGCGGCAACGCGTCGCGATCGCCCGGGCGGTGGCCATGAAGCCGCTGTTCCTGTTGTTCGACGAACCGACCTCGGCCCTGGACCCGGAGCTCGTCGGCGAGGTCCTGACGGTGATGGGCGACCTCGCTCGGGAGGGGATGACGATGCTCGTCGTCACGCACGAGATGGCGTTCGCCCGCGAGGTCGCGGATCGCGTGGTGTTCATGGCCGATGCCGGCATCGTCGAGGAGGGGCCGGTGGAGCAGGTGCTCGGCGACCCTCGCGAGGCGCGGACGCGGCAGTTCCTGCAGCGGGTGCTGGCATGAGCTCGACGGCGTGGGAGAGATACCTCGCAGCGTTCCGCGAACCGAGCGGGTATCTCAACTTCGCCAGCTACGGTCCTCCGTCGCAGGCCGTGGTCGACACGATCGGCGGGCTCGCCCAGGCGGCCGCGGACGGCGAGGCCTCCGCACGGCTGCATGCCGAAGACCGGCGCGCCCTCGCGGCAGTCTCCCGTCTGAGCGGCTTCGCTACGGATGCCGTGACCCTGACCAGCAGCACCTCCCTCGGGCTGTTCCAGATCGCCTTCGGATTGCCGCCGGGCGAGGTCCTCGTCAGCGCGGCGGAGTTCCCCTCCAACCTGTACGCGTGGTGGCGGTCGGAGGAGGCGGGCCTCACCCGGGTGCGGACCCTGCCTCCCGTCGCGGGAGTCCCCCTGGCCCCGGTCACCGCCGCGCGCGTCGCCGAGGCCGTCACGGCCGATACCGTGGCCGTCGCCGTCAGTGCCGTCGACTTCCGCACCGGAGCCCGTGCGGACCTCGCCGCGCTCCGCGACGCCGTTGGCGACCGGCTGCTCATCGTCGACGGCATCCAGGGGTTCGGCGTCATCGAGGCCGATTGGACGCTGGCGGATGCGCTGGTCGTCGGCGGACAGAAGTGGCTCCGAGCCGGATGGGGAACCGGCTTCCTGGCGCTGTCCCCGCGGGCGCTGGAGCGCCTCCGTCCCCTTCTCGGCGGCTGGACCGGCGTCGAGGAGGCGGGGCTCTACGACGGACGTCCGCACCCGGCTCTTCCCGGAGCGCAACGCCTGTCGATCACCAACGCCTCCCCGTTCAGCTCAGGTGCCCTCGCGACCGCTCTCGAGCTGCTGGAGAGCGTCGGCGTACCGACCGTCGGCCGGCGCATCGCCGACAGGACCGGTCAGTTGTCGACCGCGCTGACGGATGCCGGTTTCCCCGTGCTGTCACCACAGGAGGACGGTGCGCGCGCCGGCATCGTCGTGGCGCACGTCGCCGACCGATCGGCCCCCACGACCGTCGCGCGTCTCGCCGAGCGCGGTGTGACGGCCACCGCGCACGGTTTCGACCGTGTGCGCTTCAGTGTGCACGCCACCACCTCGTCGTCCGCGGTCGACGCCACCATCGACGCCCTGAAGGGAACCCCATGACCATCATCTCCACAGTGACCTCGCCCGAAGCCCCCGCCGCCATCGGCGCCTACTCGCAGGCCGTCCGCACCGGGGAACTCGTCTTCGTCTCGGGACAGCTGCCCCTCGACCCCGCGACGGGAGAGCTCGTCGGCGCCGATGTGCGCGCCCAGGCCGCGCAGTCGCTGAGCAACGGCGCCGCCATCCTCGCCGCCGCCGGCTCGAGCATGGACCGCGTGGTCAAGACCACGATCCTGCTGACCGACATCGCCGACTTCGCCACGGTGAACGAGGTCTACGGCGAACGCTTCACCGGCGAGGTGCTGCCCGCTCGTGCGGCCTACCAGGTCGCCGCCCTCCCCCGCGGCGCGAAGGTCGAGATCGAATTCATCGCCGTCTGCGGAGACTGAGGGACCCGCGGATCAGCGCAGGTCGTAGACCCGCTTGTACTTGCCCTCGCTGCGGGGAAGGGCGCCCGGCTCCTCGACGCGCACGTCGACCGTCGTGCCGATGAGCACCTTGATGCGCTGCTGCAGCACGACGCCGGCGGCTTCGCACACCTCGCGTTCCAGGGCCGGATGCCTCTCGATGCGGACGGTCATGGCATCCATCCGCCCCTCGCGCCGCAGTTCGAGCACGAAGTGGGGCGTGAGGGTCTCGATGCCCATCACGATCTCCTCGATCTGCGTCGGGAAGAGGTTCACGCCGCGCAGGATGATCATGTCGTCGTTGCGGCCGGTGATCTTCTCGATACGGCGCATCGACGGGAACGCCGTGCCGGGGTGCAGCCGGGTGAGGTCGCGGGTGCGGTAGCGGATAACCGGGAACGCCTCCTTCGTGAGGGAGGTGAAGACGAGCTCGCCGAGCTCGCCGTCGGCGACGGGCTCGCCGGTCTCGCCGTCGATCGTCTCGGGGAGGAAGTGGTCCTCCCACACGTGCGGGCCGTCTTTGGTGAGGGCGCTCTCGGATGCCACGCCCGGGCCCATCACCTCGCTCAGGCCGTAGATGTCGACGGCGACGAGGTCGAGGCGGCGCTCGATCTCGCGTCGCATCTCGTTGGTCCAGGGCTCCGCGCCGAGCACGGCGACCTTGAGCGAGGTGGATCGCGGGTCGACACCCGCGGCCTCCAACGCGTCGGCGATCGTCAAGAGGTAGCTGGGCGTGCAGAGGATGGCATCCGGTTCGAAGTCCTGGATGAGCTGGGCCTGGCGCGCGGTCTGCCCACCCGACATCGGGATGACGGTCGCCCCGAGCCGCTCGATGCCCGCGTGCGCGCCGAGGCCCCCGGTGAACAGGCCGTAGCCGTACGCGTTGTGCACGCGGTCGCCCGCGCGGATGCCGGCCGCGCTCAGCGACCGCGCGACGAGGTCGGCCCAGCGGTCGAGGTCGCCGGCGGTGTATCCGACCACCGTGGGACGCCCGGTCGTGCCGGACGAGGCGTGGATGCGGCGGACATCCGACATCGGCACCGCGAACATCCCGAAGGGGTAGGTCTCACGGAGGTCGGCCTTCGTCGTGAACGGCAGCAGGCGGATGTCGTCGAGCGAGCGGATGTCGTCGGGGTGCACGCCGGCCTCGTCGAACGTGCGGCGGTACAGCGCGACGTTCTCGTACGCGTGGCGCACGGTCCACTGCAGGCGCTCGAGCTGTAGGGCGCGGAGCCGGTCGAGCGGGATGCCGGTGGGATCGACGGATGCCAGGAAGTCCGGGCGCGATGCGGTGGTCAGGGTCATCGGGACACCTCCGTGGTCGTCAGCGCGGCGTTGCGCTGGGGGTCGTTCGCGGGTCGGGGGCCGGAGGCATCGACAGGCTCAGCCACCGGCGCGTCCGAGCTCACTGCCACGTCAGAGGTCCCTGAGCTCGTCGAAGGGACCGGAACCGGCGGACGCCGGTCCGTCGTGATGCTGCGGCCGCGCACCTCGGCGACGAGGTCGCCCGTCTCATCCGTCACCCGGATGTCGTACAAGCCCGTCCGGCCGCTGCGGGCGCGGCGCGCAGCCGTCGCCGTGAGCGTCTGCCCGGCGGTCGTGGACTTCAAGAACGTGATGTCGGCGCCGCCGGCGACCGTCACGCGCTCGTCCTCGTTGCAGGCGATCGCGAAGGCCGTGTCGGCGAGGGTGAAGACGAGCCCGCCGTGGGTGATGGCGAAGCCGTTCAGCATGTCGTCGCGCACGGTCATCGACACCCGCGATTCTCCGGGCGCGTCGTGTTCGACGACCATGCCGAGCATCGCGGATGCCTGATCGCGCTGCATCATCGGCCGCAGACTCATGCCGGCACCGCCACCGGAGCCCACGTCTTGGCCACGAGCGTGAGCACGTCGTACTGCGCGACGATCTCGTCGTCCTGGTTGCGGATCACGGCATCCCACCGCACCTCGCCGTACTCGTCGGTCTCGCGCGGGGTGATCTGCTTCGCCGTGAGCGACACGCGGATGCGGTCGCCGGGTGAGACGGGGGTGACGAAGCGGAGGTTCTCGAGGCCCGAGTTCGCGAGCACGGGACCCGGCGCGGGGTCGACGAAGAGCCCTGCCGCCCACGACACGAGCAGGTACCCGTGCGCGACGCGTCCCGGGAAGAACGGGTTCGCCGCGGCCGACTCCTCGTCCATGTGCGCGTAGAACGTGTCGCCGGTGAATCTCGCGAACACCTCGATGTCGTCGAGGGTGACCTCTCGCTCGGCCGACTCCACGGCATCCCCGATCCGGAGATCCGAGAGGGGTTTGCGGAACGGGTGCGTCCCCGTGGAGTCGGTCTCGGCTCCCGGATGCCACACCCCGGTGAGCGCGGTCAGCATGCGCGGCGAACCCTGAATCGCGGTGCGCTGCATGGAGTGGAGCACGGAGCGGATGCCGCCGAGCTCCTCGCCGCCACCCGCACGACCGGGCCCGCCGTGCACGAGGTGCGGCACGGGGGCGCCGTGGCCGGTCGAGGTGCGCGCATCGTCGCGGTCGAGGAAGAGCACGCGGCCGTTCATCGCGCCCATGCGGGTGAGCAGTTCGGTCGCGACGTCGGGGTCGTGGGTGGCGATGCTCGTGACGAGCGAGCCGCCGCCCCGGCCCACGATGGTCGCGGCCTCGGCGACGTCGGCGTATTCGACGATGCTCGCGACCGGCCCGAACGCCTCGATGTCGTTGACGGCCGGGGTCGCGGCATCCGCGAAGGCCAGGAGCATGGGCCGGAGGAACGCCCCCTCTTCGGGTGTGCCCTCGGGCGCCTCGGCCGAGCCGACGACGAACCGCCCTCCTGCCGCCTGGAGCGCCGTCACCTGCCGCAGCACCTCGTCGCGCTGCTCGCGCGAGACGACCGGGCCCATCGTGACGCCCTCGGCGCGCGGGTCGCCGACGACCACGCGCTCGGCGATCTTGTCGCGCAGCGCCTCGGCCACGGCATCCGTCATTCCCGCCGGCACGATCGCGCGGCGGATCGCGGTGCACTTCTGCCCCGCCTTGGTCGTCAGCTCGACGAGCAGCTGCTTCACGTAGGCGTCGAACTCGGGGGTGCCGGGTACCGCGTCGGGGCCGAGGATCGAGGCGTTGATCGAGTCGGTCTCGCTCGTGAACCGCACCCCGGGCCTCGCCTGGGCGCGGAGGCGCTCGGCGGTCGCGGCGCTGCCGGTGAAGCCGACGGTGTCGCCGAGGTCGAGGAGGTCGAACAGGCCCGGGACGCTCCCGCTGATCAGCTGCAGGGCGCCCCCGGGCAGGAGGCCGGTCTCGACGACCATCCGCACCCACGCCTCGGCGATGTACGCCGTCGGGGTCGCGGGCTTCACGATCGTCGGGAGCCCGGCGAGGAACGCGGGGGCGAACTTCTCGAGCGCCCCCCACATCGGGAAGTTGAAGGCGTTGATCTGCACCGCGACACCGGGCAGGCGCGTGTACACGTGCCGACCGAGGAAAGAGCCGTCCTTCGACAGCGGCTCGACCGGTCCGTCGAGCACGACCTTTCCGGCGGGGAGTTCGCGACGGGCCTTCGACGAGAAGGTGAAGAGCACGCCGATGCCGCCGTCGACGTCGCTGAGCGAGTCGCGGCGGGTCGAGCCGGAACGCTCCGAGAGGGCGTAGAGCTCTTCGCGGCGGTCGTTCAGCGCGATCGCGAGGTTCTTCAGCACCATCGCGCGCTGGTGGAAGGTGAGGGCGCCGATGCTCTTCTGGCCCTCGCGCCGTGCGTAGGCGACGGCACCCTCGAGGTCGAGCCCGCGCGTGCTGACCCGCACGATCTCCTCCCCCGTCGACGCGTCCCGCACGATCGCCGCGTCGGGGTCGCCGTCCGGCGTCCACCACGCACCCTTCACGTAGCTCGGCAGAAACGTCATCGTTCGCTCCATTCGTAGAATCCGCGGCCGGTCTTGCGACCCAGGTGCCCCTGGGCGACGAGCTCTCGCAGCAGCGCGGGCGGGGTGAAGCGCGCGCCGAACGCGCGCTCGAGTTCTTCGGCGATGCCCAGGCGCACGTCGAGCCCGACGATGTCGGTCGTGCGGAGGGGGCCCATCGGATGCCGGTACCCCAGCTCCATCGCCGTGTCGATGTCGTGCGCCGACGCGACGCCTTCTTCGAGCATGCGGATCGCTTCGAGCCCCAGGGCGACGCCCAGGCGGCTGGACGCGAAGCCCGGCGCATCGCGCACGACGACGGCGGTCTTGCCGATGGCCTCGACCCAGTCGGTCGCCGCGCCGACGACCTGCGGTTCGCTGCGCGCCCCGGTGACGACCTCGACCAGCGCCGACGCCGGGACGGGGTTGAAGAAGTGCAGGCCGAGGAACCGCTGCGGGCGGCGGAGCGCGGCGGCGAGCGCATCGATCGAGATGGAGGAGGTGTTGGATGCCACGACCGCGTCGTCGTGCACGGCCCCCTCGATCCGCGCGAGGGCGTCGACTTTGAGCGCGCGATCCTCGGGGACGGCCTCGATCACGAGGCCCGCGTCGGCGAACGCGGCGGTGTCGACGCCGGTGGTCAAGGTGTCGGCATCCGGGATCTCGATGCCCTTCTGCGCGGAGCGGGCCAGAGCGGTCTCGACGCGCTCGCGGGCGGCCTCGGCGGCCGCGGCGTCGCGCTCGACGACGTGCACGCGGGCACCGGCGAGCAGGAACGCGTGCGCGATCCCGGCTCCCATGCGGCCCCCGCCGAGCACGCCGACGCTGGTGGGCACGGACGCCGGCACCCGGTCGGTCGAGGGGCGCGGCGCGGCGGCGGTTCCGGCGAGGGCGTGGGCCGGAGACGTGGTCTCGGGGAGGGTCACTTCTTCTTCCTCTCGAGGAACGCGGTCATGCGCGCGCGCTTGTCGGCGCTGTCGAACAGCTCGGCCTGGAGTTCGCCGTCGATGGCGGGGTGCTCCGCGCGGGGCGCGAGCAGGGCGCGCTTGGTGAGGATGGTCGCGCGCGCGGAGTTCGCGGCGATGCGGTCGGCGATCGCGTGAGCGGCATCCAGCAGCGCGTCGGGCTCGTGCACGCTCGACAGCAGTCCCCAGGCGAAAGCCTCATCGGCGTCGATCACCCGCGCCGTCAGCAGAAGCTCACTCGCGCGGGCGTGGCCGACGATCTCGGGCAGCCGCCACGACGCTCCGGCCGCGGCGATGATGCCGAGCCCCGGCTCGGGGTTGCCGAACCGCACGCGCGGGGTGCCGATGCGGATGTCGGCGGCGCAGGCGAGTTCAGCTCCCCCGCCGAGCGCGAAGCCGTCGACGGCCGCGATCACGGGCATCGGCAGGCGGCGGATGCGGTCGAACGCGGTCGCGTTGATCCCGCGGCGCGCGTCGTCGCCGGTGCGTTCGCGCAACTGCGCGATGTCGGCCCCGGCGGCGAAGATCCCCCCGGCGCCGGTGATGATGAGCGTGCGCGGGCGCTCCTCCAGCTCCTCACAGAGCGCGTGGAGTTCGTCGATCATCGCCTGGTCGATCGCGTTGCGGCGCTCCGGTCGGTCGAGGGTGGCGACGACGCGATCGGCGCGGTCGTCGATGCGGATGCGCGGTGTCGAGCCCGTCGCCCTGGTGGCTGAGCTCGTCGAAGCCCCCGGCCCCAGGTCTCCGCCGGCCCCGGTCCCTTCGACAGGCTCAGGGACCTGCGCTGGCGCATCGACCTGGGCCGAGGTTGCCGGCGTGTGCGTCTCAGCCATCGACCCGCTCCACGATCATCGCCGTGCCCTGCCCGACGCCGACGCACATGGTCGCCAGGCCGTAGCGCGCGTCCTCGCGCTCGAGCCGACCGAGCAGCGTCACGAGAAGCCGCGAGCCGCTCGACCCCAGCGGATGTCCGAGAGCGATCGCCCCGCCGTCGGCGTTGACGATCTCGGGGTCGAGCCCCAGCCGACGCATGCACGCGAGCGACTGCGACGCGAACGCCTCGTTGAGTTCGACCGCCCCCAGATCGGATGCCGACAGCCCTGCCTTCGCGAGAGCCTTCTCGGTCGCGGGCACGGGGCCGAGCCCCATGATCTCCGGCGCGAGACCGGCGGAGGCGTGGGCGACGATCCGCGCGCGGGGGCGCAGGCCGTAGCGTTCGACCGCGTCGGCGCTGGCGACGACGATCGCGGAGGCTCCGTCGTTGAGCGAGCTGGAGTTGCCCGCCGTCACGACCTCCCCGCCCTTCACGACGGGTCGGAGCCCGGCGAGCGCATCGAGCGAGGTGTCACGCCGCGGTCCTTCGTCGGTGTCGATGAGGCCCCGACCGGTGTCGACGGCGACGATCTCGTCGCGGAAGTGCCCGGCATCCTGCGCCCGCACCGCCCGCTCGTGACTCCGCAGCGCGAAGGCGTCGGCGTCGGCGCGCGAGATGCCGTCGACGCGCGCGACCTCCTCGGCCGTCTCGGGCATGGTGAACGTCGCTTTGTCGCGCGCGGCGAGACGCGGGTTCGTGAAGCGCCAGCCGATCGAGGTGTCGAAGGCGTCGCCCGGCTTCGCCCATGCTTTCGAGGGCTTCGCCTGCACCCAGGGCGCGCGCGTCATCGACTCCACCCCGCCCGCGACGACGATGTCGGCGTCGCCCGCCCGCACGGCCTGGGCGGCGAGCGCGATCGCGCTCATCCCCGAGGCGCAGAGGCGGTTCACGGTGAGGCCGGGGATGGCATCCGGGAGGCCTGCGAGCAGCACGGCCATGCGCGCGACGTTGCGGTTGTCCTCGCCGGCCTGGTTCGCCGCGCCGAGGATCACCTCGTCGATCGCCTCGGCGGGAACACCCGCGCGGGTCATGGCCTCACCGACCACGAGGGCCGCGAGATCGTCGGGACGAACGGATGCCAACGACCCGCCGTACCGCCCGACCGGGGTGCGCGCACCGCCGATGAGAAACGCCTGCGACATCGCCATCCTCTCCCCCGCCGGCTCTGGCGGGGACGCGTCCACCTCGACTGCGAGGTTTTCCGACCGATCGTTCAGTAATCATGCCATGCGGCGGACGCGGGGGCAACGGGGCGACTGAGGGCGAGGGCGGGGGGCGAGGGCACGGCCTCGACCACTACGCGAGAAAGACGACGGCCTCGACCTCGACGCGAGCGACGCGGGCGAGGCCCAAGCGATGTCGCAGACGCCGCGGATGGCCCCGGGGCCACCTGCGGGCACACGTCGTACGGCCAGTCGAGAGGGACGCCGGAACGAGGGGCGCGCGGCCGGAGAGCCGACCGCGGCGCGAGATGGTGCCCCCGACAGGATTCGAACCTGCGACGCCCGCGTTAGGAGTGCGGCGCTCTATCCCCTGAGCTACGGAGGCGGGATGCCACCAGCCTACCGCCGCGACAGCGGGTCGCCCGTGAGCAGCCGGGACGGGAGCCCGGCGTCCCAGTGCCCCGGCTCCGCCAGGCGCGCTTCGCGCATCTCGACGCCGTCCGGGCCGATACTCGCGGCACAGACGAGCAGCGACTCGAGAACGAGGCCATCGTGGGCGTCGCGGCGGAGGATCGATGACGCGGGGTCGTGCGTCGACTGTTCCACGACGCGCATCCACGGCTCCCACCACGCGGAGTCGGCTGCGAGTCCTGCGCCACGAAACTCCGCGAGCCACCGTGCGATGCGCGGGGTCCCGGCATCGTCCACCGCGTGGTGAGCGACCATGTGCGTACCGGGGCTCAGCGGCGTGCGCCGCACCGCGAGTCCGTCCCACTCGACGAGGCGGGCACCCGTGGCATCCACCTCGACGAGGTTGAACCCGCGGGTCGGAGGATGATCCGGGATGCCGTCACCCAGCGCATCGAGGGCGATCGCGCCGCGGCTGACGACCTCGTCATCCGCGCGCGTCGAAAGGTCCTCGCGGTTGAGGAGCACCGCCAGCCGACGTCGATCGGGATCGACCGTCAGCCACGCACCGCCCGCGCGGTCGTCGCGCACACCGAGGACCCCGGGGCGGTCGGGCCACCACGGTCCGAGGCCGCGCCACGGGCGGTCCCGGTCCTCATCGCGGACCGCGAGGAGGCGCACGGGGTCACCGGGCGCGGCGGGGACATCGATGACGACGGTGCACACCCGCTCTACGCTACCCGCGCCGTGAAAACAGGGGATGCCACGAGAACAGGGCGCACGGCGCCACATCGGCCTGTTCTCGTCGCATCCCCTGTTCCGGTGTCGGCGGTGACCCCCGCGTCGGCACCGACGTCCGCACCCGCACCTCCGAGCCCCGACGCATCCGGACCCGCCCCACGCCACCCGCGCCCTGAAAACAGGGGATGCCACGAGAACAGGGCGCACAGCACCGCAGTGGCCTGTTCTCGTCGCATCCCCTGTTCTGGTGACGGCGGCACCTGTGCCGCTCGCCGTGCCCGCACCACCCCCGCCGACCGATGCGACCTGGAAGACTGGGGCGATGTTCGTCGTGGTGGGAGTGACCGGGGGCATCGCCGCCTACAAGACCGTCGGCCTCGTGCGCCTGCTGGTGAAGGCCGGGCACGACGTGCACGTGATCCCCACCGACGACGCCCTGCGGTTCGTGGGACTGCCCACCTGGGAGGCGCTCAGTCGCCATCCCGTGACCACGTCGGTGCATGACGACGTCGCCAAGGTTCGTCACGTCGCGCTCGGCCAATCGGCCGACCTCGTGATCGTCGCTCCGGCGACGGCCAACACCCTTGCGGCGATGGCCGCGGGGCTCGCCTCCGACCTGCTCGGCACGACGCTGCTCGCGACCACCGCCCCCGTCGTGGTCGCTCCGGCCATGCACACCGAGATGTGGCGGCATTCGGCGACCGTCCACAACATGGAGGTGCTGCGCGCCCGCGGCGTGCACGTCGTCGGACCGGCCGACGGTGAGCTCACCGGCGGCGATTCCGGTCCGGGCCGCATGTCGGAACCCGAGGAGATCGCCGCAGCGGCCCTCGCCCTCGTCGAACGCCCGCGTGACCTCGACGGCGTCTCGATCGTGGTGAGCGCCGGGGGCACGCGCGAGCCGATCGATCCGGTCCGCTTCCTCGGCAACCGCTCCAGCGGACGGCAAGGTGTCGCGATCGCCCGCGCGGCCGCAGACCGCGGCGCGCGGGTGACCCTCGTCGCCGCGCATCTCGACGCCGACGTGCGCCCCGACCCCCGCGTCGAGGTCGTGGCGGTCGGAACCGCCGACGAACTCGGACGGGCGATGGATGCCACGGCTCCCGACGCCGATGTGATCGTCATGGCCGCGGCGGTCGCCGACTACTCCGTGGCCGAGGTGTCGGCGCACAAGCTGCGCAAGCAGGACTCCCCGGGTGGACTGACGCTGCACCTGACCGAGAACCGCGACGTCGTGGCCGGGCTCGTCGGAGCCCGGCGTGCGGGTCAGACGATCGTCGCTTTCGCCGCGGAGACCGTGGCCGATGACGACGAGCTCCTCGCGCGCGCCCGCGCCAAGGCCGCGCGGAAGGGCGTCGACCTCCTGGCCGCGAACGCCGTGGGGTGGACGCGGGGCTTCGAGGTGGCGGACAACGCCCTCACGATCGTGGATCGCGACGGACGCGTCGTGGCGACGGCATCCGGATCGAAGGATGACACCGCGCACGCGCTTCTCGACGCGATCGCGGCGGTGCGGGCGACGTCGCACGACTGACGGGCCTCGCCCGGAATCGCCGCGAGCCAGGTGAGGACGCCCTCGCCCTCACCCGCCCGCCGGCTCAGTATCCGTAGTACTGGAGCTCCTCGATCAGCGGGATGATCTGCCAGAGCAGGAAGATCCCCCACGCGATGATGGCGATGAGCGCCACGACGTTGACCGCGATGGCCGCCCACATCGGCGCGAGACCGCTCCGTGTGCGCTTGCGCAGGATCACGGCGCGACCGATGACGTACACCAGCCCGCTGCCGATGAGGAAGACGAAGAAGCTCCACGCCCAGTGGAACGGCCGCTCGACCCCGCGAGCGCGCAGCACACGCCAGTCGAGGAACGCGAAGAGCACCGTGACCGCCGAGAAGACGAGTCCCAGCACGGTGGTGACGGCAGACACCACCGCTTCGACGGGCGACGTCCCGCCGCCGTAGACCTGCGCGTAGAACGACTCCTGGATGAAGGTCGACCAGTCGAACAGGAACAGCGAGAGAACCCCGACCAGCGGGAGGAGGGCCACCAGCCAGACCCAGACGGTGTTGGTGCGGATGTCGGTGCGCGGGGCGGCATCCGGCGAGGCGGAGGCGCTCGAATACGCCGGAGCTCCCGGGTAGGCGGGCGGACTCGCATACCCCGCGGCGCTCGGCGAGCTCGTCGCGGTCGGATACGCGGGCGCGGGCGCCGGCGCCGACACGGGCGCTATGGGCGGGACGACGGGCGGCACGGCAGAGGCTGCCGCAGGAGCCGGATCGGTCGCGGCGCCATGGTCCGGGGCAGGATCCGGGGTCGCCGACGGCTCCGACGCGACGACGGGCTCCGGTGCAGCCGGTGCACCCGCCGCGAGGTCGCGCTCCGGGGTCGCCGACGGCTCCGACGCCACGACGGGATCCGGGGTCGCCGACGGCTCCGACGCCGCGGACGGCTCCGACGCGACGACGGGCTCGGGTGCGGTCGGCTCCGGGCTGCCCGCGGGCGCCGGCGCGGCCGGCTCCGGGCTACCCGCAGACTCCCCCGCGAGATCGGGCTCCGACGCCACGACGCGGTCACCGACCCCCGGCTCCGACGCGGTCACGGCCTCCTGCGGTTCGGCCGAGGCGAGGGGCTCGCGCGCGTGTGGGACCGCGTCGTGCGCGACGGCGCTGTCCTCGCTCGTCGGCGCGGCCGTGGCCTCTGGCGCGGTGGGCGCCGACCCGTCGACCGTGCGCACCTCGTCGGTCCAGCTCGTGCCGTCCCAGCGGCGCAGGCCGCCGCCTCCTGCGGGGTCGGGGTACCAGCCGTCGGGCGGTGTGGGCGTGTCGGTCATGGTCGTTTCCCCTGTCTGGTGCGGAACCGGGCGAGATCGCCCCGAGTCTAGTGAGGGCGCTCGAGGTCATCGGAAGTCCCTCGATGCGTGCGCGACCCCGACGCGCAGATCCGTGAACCCGTCGGCGACCACGTTGGTGACCCCCTCGACCGAGCGCTCGAGCATTCCGCGCACGATGAGAGCGGGCGATTCCCGGGCGACGCGCCGGTACCTGTTCCACACCCCCACCGAGCAGATGATGTTCATGAGCCCGTGTTCGTCTTCGAGGTTGAGGAAGGTGATCCCGGATGCCGTGGCCGGCCGTTGCCGGTGGGTCACCAGGCCCGCGACCTCGATGCGTCGGCCGGTCTCGAACGTGCGCAGTTCCCGCGAGGTGATCACCCCGCGAGCGTCGAGCGCGGAGCGGAAATGGGTCAGCGGATGGTCATCTGCCGAGAGGCCCGTCGCCCACAGGTCGGCGGCGAGCACCTCGTAGCTGGAGGGGTCGGTGAACAGAGGCGGCTGAACCGAGACCAGCGAGTCGGGGAGGAACTCGGGGCGATCCATCGCGGCCGATCCGGCGAGCCAGATCGCCTCGCGGCGGGTGTGCCCGAGGCACTCGAACGCCCCCGCCGTGGCGAGCGCCTCGATCTGCGCGGTGACGAGTCCCGTGCGCCGCACGAGGTCGCGCAGGTCGCGGTACGCACCCCCGCTTTCACGCTCGGCGACGATGCGCTCGGCGACCTTGACCCCGATCCCGGTGACCTCCGCGAGCCCGAGCCGCACGGCGAACCCCCCGTCTCGACGGTGGGCGAGGGTCTCGTCGGGGTCGGAGGGGTCGAACTCCCCCGTCGGCGGCTGATCCGTGTGCGCGCACGCGGGGCGACCGGTCGGCGCCCCGGCCCCGCGGCGGGGTGCGTCGTCCGCATCGGGGGCTCCCCCGGCATCCCCCGGCCCGCGCCGCGTCTCGCCGACCGACGCCCCCGCCGGAGCCCCGGCATCCCCTCCGTGCTGCGAACCGGCGTCGTCGTCGAGCACCTCGAGCGAGGCCTGGACCTTCGAGCGCAGCAGATCGGGCCGACGCACCACCACACCGTGACGGCGGGCGTCGGCGGTGAGGGTCGCGGGCGAATAGAACCCCATCGGCTGCGCGCGCAGGAGCCCCGCGAGGAACGCCGCCGGGTAGTGCAGCTTGATCCACGAGCTCGCGTAGACCAGGAGAGCGAACGACAGCGAGTGCGACTCCGCGAAGCCGAAGTTCGCGAACGCCTGGATCTTCGCGTACAGCTCGTCGGCGACCCGACCGACCAGGCCGTTCTCGGCCATGCCGGCGTACAGCGTCTCGCGGAGGGAGTCGATGCGTTCGAGCCCGCGCTTCGACCCCATCGCCCGGCGCAGCAGGTCGGCGTCTTCGGCCGAGCAGTTTCCCACGGCCACCGCCATCTGCATGAGCTGCTCCTGGAACACCGGGACACCCATCGTGCGTGACAGCACCGGCTCGAGCTTGGGGTGCACGTAGGTGATCTCCTCCTGGCCGAGCTTGCGCCGCACGAAGGGGTGCACCGCCCCGCCCTGGATGGGCCCGGGACGGATGAGGGCGATCTGCACGACGAGGTCGTAGAACTTCCGCGGCTGCAAGCGCGGCAGCAGACCCATCTGCGCACGTGATTCGACCTGGAACACCCCGATCGAGTCGGCCCGGCACAGCATGTCGTACACGGCCTTCTCTTCTTTGGGCAGGGTCGACAGCTCCCACTCCTCCCCCGTGGCATCCCGGATCAGATCGAAGCAGTACTGCAGCGCCGCGAGCATGCCCAGGCCCAGCAGGTCGAACTTCACCAACCCCATCCAGGCCGCGTCGTCTTTGTCCCACTGGATGACCGTGCGGTTCTCCATGCGCGCGTGCTCGATGGGCACCACCTCGCCCACCGGCCGGTCGGTGAGCACCATTCCCCCCGAGTGGATGCCGAGATGCCGCGGCGCCTTGAGCAGCTCGGACGCGAACTCGATGACCTGATCGGGGATGTCGTGATCCGACCCGGTCTCGAGCGTCGCCCCCCAGCGCTCGACCTGCTTCGACCAGGCGTCCTGCTGACCCGGGGAGTGCCCGAGAGCGCGAGCCATATCGCGCACCGCGTTCTTCGGGCGGTACTGGATGACGTTCGCCACCTGCGCCGCCCGCTCGCGCCCGTACTCGCCGTAGACCCACTGGATGATCTCCTCGCGCCGGTCGGAGTCGAAGTCGACGTCGATGTCGGGCTCCTCGTCGCGCAGGCTCGACAGGAACCGCTCGAACGGCAGCTTGTAGAAGATGGAGTCGACCGCGGTGATGTTCAACAGATAGCAGACGGCGCTGTTCGCGGCCGAGCCCCGCCCCTGACACAGGATGCCGCGACGACGGGCCTCGGCGACGATGCCGTAGACGATGAGGAAGTAGCCCGGGAAGTCCTTCATCTCGATCACCTCGAGCTCGCGCTCGATACGGCGGCGGTCGTCGTCGGAGAGGTTCGGATACTTCGTCGGCACCGCCTCCCAGACCAGGTGCCGCAGCCACGACATGGGCGTATGCCCCTCGGGCACTTTCTGCTTCGGCAGGGCCGGCTTGGCCCGACGCAGGGGGAACGCGATCTCGTCGGCGAGCGCCACCGTGCGCGCCACGGCTCCCGGATACCGGGCGAAGCGCGCGGCCATCTCGGCCCCCGAGCGCAGGTGCGCCCCGGCGTGGGCGGGGAGCCAGCCGTCGAGCTCGTCGAGGCCGCGGTTCGCCCGCACCGCGGCGACGGCGGCGGCGAGGAGCTGCTTCTGCGGGGCGGCGTAATGCACGTTGTTGGTCGCCAGGGTCGCGAGCCCCCGTTCGGCCGCGAGCCCGGCGAGCACGTCGTTGCGGCGTGAGTCGAGCGGGTCGCCCTGATCCATCAGCTCGACGTAGACGGCCTCGGCCCCGAACAGGTCGACGAGGGTGTCGAGCTCTCGCGCCGCACCCGCCGGCCCCTCGAACGCCAGGGCCTGTCGCACCGCCCCCTTGCGGCATCCGGTGAGCACCGCCCAGTGCGGATCGCGCGGACCCCCGGCGCGTTCGGCCAGGTCGTCGAGATCGTAGACCGGGCGTCCTTTCTCGGCGCCCTCGAGCTGCGCGTGGGTGATCGCGGCGGCGAGGCGGTGATACCCCTCTTCGCGCCGCGCGAGCACGAGGAGGTGCGAACCGGTCGGGTCGGCCTCGCCGTTCTGCGGGCCGCGGAGGCCCAGCGACAGTTCCGCGCCGAACACCGTCTTCACCGCGCGCGCCTCGGCGGCCTCGGCGAAACGCACGATGCCGTAGAACCCGTCGTGATCGGTGAGCGCGAGGGCGTGCAGGCCGAGGCGTTCGGCCTCTTCGACGAGCTCCTCGGGCGACGACGCCCCGTCGAGGAACGAGTACGACGAGTGGGCGTGCAGTTCGGCGTACGGCACGGTGTCGGCCGGACGCTCGATCGTCGGAGGCACGTAGGCGCCGCGCTTGTGCGACCACGCCGGACTGTCACCGCCGTCGCCGTTAGGCGGGGCACCGGTGGGGCGCCGCGCGTCGCTGAGCAGTCGTTCGAGCTCCGACCACTTCACCGGCGGATTGGTCCAGCCCATCACGCACCTCCCGATCCGAGGGGCGACGACCGAGCGGCGAGCGCGCGCGAGGAGAGCGGACGGGGGTCAGTCATAGCGCCCCTCCGCTCGCCATTCCCCCTCTTCGACGACGAGCAGCCACGCACCCCCGTCGGCGTCGACGACCTGGAACCGGTGCGCCCGCCGAGCGCGCAGGGGGTCCCACCCGCGCTCGCTGATCGGCCAGGGACCCGCCCACTCCTGGATGCGTCGACGCTGCCCCGCCGTCTCGAGCACCGCGGGTGGGGCGCTCAGCGCGTCTCGCTCGCCCACGGTCACGGGCGCCCCCGCGATGTCGGTGACCCCCACCAGGCGAGGCTCGGGATAGACGGTCGCCGGCAGGGGGTCGGGAAGACTCCCGGGCCAGGGGCGCGTGCGCTCCTTCGCCGTGACGGCACGGTCGCCCCACGGCACCAGCACCTGCCGTTCGGCGAGCCACCGCCCGCCGCCGATCACCGGCGTGAGCACCGCGCGATGGCCGAGCATCGCCTGCACGCGCGAGAGGGCGTGGTGCACGCGTTCGTCGGGCCCCGCACCGAACAGACCCCGGGCGTGGTGCGCGGCGGCATCGACGGCCTCGGGCTCGATGTGCACGCCCGCGACCCCGCTGCCGAAGATGCCCTGCGCGTCTTCGGCGAGCTGCCACCGCACGCGGTCGACCACTCCCGCCGCGTCGAACGAGCCGGGGTGCAGCCACACGCGTTCGCTGCGCTCGCCCCGCTCGCCGGTGAGGACGACACGCAGTTCGGTGCACACCAGGTCGTGCGCGCCGAGGCGCGCGATGAACTCCTCGGCCGCCACGCGCATGCCGAAGGCGATCTGGTCGGCCAGCTCGAGCGGGGGCTCGAAGGCGACGTCGCGATGGAGCTCGGGCGGGGGCGTGCGCGGCAGCACCGGCTGGGAGTCGAGACCCCCCGCCAGGGCGTGCAGACGCACCCCCCGTTCGCCGAACCTCTCCCGCATCCTCTCGACCGGCAGGCCGGCCAGCTCGCCCAGGGTGTGCACCCCGAGGCGCGAGAGGAGGCTGCCGAACTCGTCGTCGTCGAGGGTCGTGATCGACAGCGGCGCGAGGAACGCGCCCGCCTCCCCCGGCGGTACGACGCGCACGGGCTCGTCGACGTCGGCCGTGCGGGCCGCCTGCTCCGCGGTGAAGACGCCGTCGGCCACGCTCGCCCGCACTCCGGCGAACCCGTCGTCGTCGAGCAGGCGGATCAGCATGCGGGCCGCCTCGAGCTCGCCGCCGTAATAACGGGCCGGGCCCCGGGCCTTCACGGCGCACAGCCCCGGCCGCACCACGTGCACGCCGGGGGCGTGCTCCTCGACGCGAGCGACGACGGGGGCGAAGGCTCGGGCGTCGCGCACAGCGTCGGCGGGCACCACCTGCAGCCCCGGGCACAGGGCCTGCGCATCGCGCCGCTTCTGCCCGCGCCGCACGCCGTGCGCGCGAGCCGCCCACGAGCACGCGACGACGACGTTGTTCGCGAACACCGCCACGGCGGCATCCGGCTTCGGAGGAGACACGGCCTCGCGCACGAACGCCGTGATCGGCCAGTCGGGGAACCACAGCACGAGACTGCGCGTCGGCGCCGTCATCAGCCCACCGCCCGCACGGGATAGGCCTCGCGCTCGCGGGGCACGAGACGTTCGGTGGGGGCGCCGAGCAGTTCGATCGAGCCGTCGGCCGCGGGCAGCATCATGCGGGCGCGGCGGGCGTTCGGCGAGCGACGACTGCTGACCGACACCGTCAGTTCGCGCCCGGCCAGGTAGCCGTGCCCCTGCCCGAGCCCCGTCCAGTGCGGGTCGGCCACGTCGATCACGGCCTCCGCCTGCGGCCAGGCGCCCTGCACCAGCAGCACCGATCCGCGATCGCGCAGGCGCGCGGCCAGGCGGGTGGTCTCGGCCCCTCCCCGCGCGGCCGGGGAGCCGAGGGGCGGACGCACGGCCACCACGGGGAGCACCTCGGTGATCGTCGCTGTCACCGCGAGCCAGCGCGGTCCGGGATCGGGGATGAAGACGAGCCGGTCGAGGTCGAGCCCGTACTTCTCGGCCGCCTCGGCTCCGAGCTCGGGCATGCCGATGACCCCGCACCATGCTCCGTCTTGGGAGGGACGCGCCATCAAGGCCAGCAGAAGGGATGCCGAGCGGGCGAGCGCATATGCCGACCCCGAGCGCAGACCCCCGCCGGGCAGCAGCGACGAGAACGCCGGATGCGTGGGCAGCACGGGGGCGTCCATGCGCCGCCCCTGCATGCGCTCGAGGCGATCGCGCAGCGCGGTGATGTCGGGTACGGCCTGTACCTGGTCTCTCACGATCGCCCTCACTCCCACAGGTTAGAACATGTGTTCTAGTGTCTCAATCCCTGTGGTCGAAGATACGATCGACCTCCGACATCGTCGGCCGGCGACCCCGTCACGACGAACCCGCGCCCGCGGGAGCGTACCTTCTCGACTCGACGACGCGCGCGTCAAGGATCGACGCGAAAGCCCGTCTTCATAGAAGATGAAAAGCGACGAAAGGTCCCCCCAATTGGTCGTCGAAACAACGATCCGTCGCGATGATCTGCGACGGGATGCACGACGTCGCGACGTCTCGCGCACACGACGTCTCGCTCTGGTGCGCGTGATCGTCATCCTGTCCGCCGCGACGGGCCTCAACTACATCACGTGGCGCTGGCTGGCGTCGGTGAACTGGGAGTCCTGGTGGATCGCCGTCCCCCTCGTGCTGGCCGAGACCTACAGCCTCATCGACTCCCTCCTCTTCGGCCTCGGCGCCTGGAGGCTGCGCGAGCGCCACGACGCACCCCCGCTGAAGCACGAGGTGACGGTCGACGTCCTCGTGACGACGTACAACGAGCCCCTCGACCTCGTCATGGAGACCGCTCGAGCGGCCAAGGCGATCCGCTACCCGCACGAGACCTGGATCCTCGACGACGGCGACCGCCCCGAGCTGCGCGCCCTCGCCGAAGCCGAGGGCATCGGCGTGATCACCCGTTCGGAGGCGTGGCGCGATCGCCCGCGTCACGCCAAGGCCGGTAATCTCAACAACGCGCTGATGGTGACCGAGGGCGAGTTCTTCCTCATCCTGGATGCCGATCAGATCCCCTCCCCCGACATCCTCGACCGCACGCTCGGATGGTTCGAGGACGACCGCGTCGCCCTGGTGCAGACCCCGCAGTGGTTCACCAACGTCCCGGCCAGCGACCCCCTCGGCAGCCAGGCGCCCCTGTTCTACGGGCCGATCCAGCAGTCCAAGGACGGATGGAACGCCGCCTTCTTCTGCGGCTCCAACGCGATCCTGCGCCGCGAGGCCCTCATGCAGCTCGGCGTCTCGCGCTACGTCGGCGAGGTCACCCTCGCCGTCAACCGCGGCATCCGCTCGTCCCGTCGCGTGCTCGCCCGAGCGCGACGCGAGCACGCGACCGACGCCCGCATCGTGGCATCCCTCGATCGCGTCTCCCGCGCGCTCGACGACCTCAAGGCGGGCATCGCGCGCGGCGACGCCCTCGCCGATCTCACCTACGGGTTCCAGCGGCAGATCATGGCGGTGCGCCGCGAGCTCGCCGATCAGGACATCGCCGAGGTGCGCGCCGAGCTCGCCGAGCTGGCGGAGGTGACGGGAGACCCCGCCGCCCTCGCCGCGATCGACGACCTCGCCCTCGAAGCCCTCGGCGAGCGCAGCCTGTCGCCCCTGGCCGCGGTCGAGTCGGTCAGCATGCTGGTGGAGTCCTTCGACGTCGGGCGCGAAGAAGAGGCGCAGGCCATCATGCCCCTCGCCACGATCTCGGTCACCGAGGACATGGCGACCTCGATGCGCCTGCACGGCCTCGGCTGGAAGTCGGTCTACCACGACGAGGTGCTCGCGAAGGGTCTCGCCCCCGAGGATCTCCCGACCATGCTCACCCAGCGCCTGCGCTGGGCGCAGGGCACGATGCAGGTGATGTTCCGCGAGAACCCGCTCGTGCAGAAGGGCATGAGCTGGGGTCAGCGGCTGATGTACTTCGGCACGATGTGGAGCTACCTGTCGGGCTTCGCCGCGATCGTGTACGTCGCCGCCCCCGTGCTGTACCTGTCGTTCGGGGTCATGCCCGTCCAGGCATGGAGCGTGGACTTCTTCGCGCGCTTCATCCCGTTCTTCGTCATCAACCAGGTGCTGTTCCTGGTGGTGGCCAACGGCCGACCGACCTGGCGGGGCGCGCAGTACTCGCTCGCCCTGTTCCCCGTGTGGATCCGCTCCGTCACGAGCGCGTTCGACAACGTCTACCGCGGGCGTTCGCTCGGGTTCTCCGTCACCCCGAAGACGCGCTCGCTCGAGAACCGCCCCCGCTGGGACCTCGTGAAGCCGCAGCTGTGGGTCATGGGCGCCCTCGTGGCCTCGCTCGGCGTCGTCGCCGTGCGCTACGCCGCGGGGCAGGCCGAGGGCATCGCTCCGCTCATCAACATCGCGTGGGTCCTGTACGACCTCGCCGTCTTCAGCATCATCGTCCGCGCGGTGCTGTACTCCGCCTCCGATCACCAACCGAAGGGTTACTGACATGCTCCAGGTCGACATCGACTCCCGCCCCGACGGAACGGTCGTCACGCCGCGCGGCCGTCTGACCATGGTGTCGGCGAAGTCGTTCCGCGAAACGGTCACCGCCGAGATCACCCGAGGGAAGGGCGACATCGTGGTCGTGGACCTCTCGGAGACCGAGTTCGTCGACTCGTCGGGACTCGGCGCGCTCGTCGCCTGCCTGAAGACGGCGCGCCAGGCCGGCGGCGACCTGCGCCTCGCGGCCCCGAGCGAGCAGGTCACGATGGTGCTCGGCCTCACCAACCTCGACCGGGTGCTGCGTCCGCGTCCGAGCGTCGACGAGGCCCTCCGTGACTGAGCCCGCGGCGCGCCGCTCCCTCGACGCCGCCGTCGTCCCGGCGAGCCTCGACGCCATCTTCGACCTGCTCGCCGGGTGGTGGGACGAGGTGGGCGAGGTGACGCCCATGACGCGGTTCGGCTTCGAGACGGCGGTGATCGAGATCGCCGGCAACATCGTCGAGCACTCGCGCGGCGAGTCCGACGAGCGCCGGTTCACCCTCGATCTCTTCGCCGACGCGCAGCGGCTCGTCGCGACCTTCCGCGACGACGGCGACCCTCCCCTGCTCGACCTGGCATCGGTGCGCATGGCGGATGCCGACGAGGAGAGCGGCCGCGGCCTGGCCCTCGCCAACGCGGGGGTCGACGACGTCGACTTCCGTCGCGACGGCGACCGGAACGTCTGGACGTTGGAGACGAGACGAGAGTGAGGCACGCGGGACGACGGATCGCGGCGGCCGTGGGGGCCACCGCCGCACTCCTTCTGATCGGCGTCTCCCCCGCCCTGGCCGCGGCACCCGCGCCCTCGGCGGCATCCGGCACGGTCGCGGCACCCTCGACGCCGGATCCCCGCGCGACCCCCGACGCGCCCGGGGCATCCGTCACACCCTCCGCCACCCCGACCGCGACGCCGCCCGCCCCGGCGACCGACGGCGTGCGTTTCGGCCCCGAGCTCGACTGGGGCGACGACGGACCCGACGGCTACCGCACCCGCCTCGGCGAGACCCCGGCGATGTACAGCGTGCGCCTGTCGTACCCCCTCGACGCGCGTTCGATCTCGGAGTGGCAGCACGCCGCCCTGCAGGTCGCCGGGCAGGGGGCCTCGCTGGTGCTCACCCTGGAGCCCTCGGTCGAGCTCGAGACCCTGACCGACGCCGACGCGGCCGAGCTCACCATGCGCCTCGAGCGTTACCACTCGCAGTACGGCACCGAGCAGTTCGTGCGTTTCGCGCCCGAGATGAACGGCTCGTGGGTGTCGTGGGGGCAGCAGCCCACGGCCTACGTGGCCGCGTTCGACGACGTCGCCGCTGCCGTGCACGCCGGCACCTCCGGCGCCGAGATGGTGTGGAGCCCCTCCTACGGCGCCGGATACCCCTTCGAACGCGCCGACGGCCGCCTCGACGCCATCACCGCGCGCGACCGCGTCGCGATCGACACCGACGGCGACGGGCTGTTCACCGAGGCCGACGACCCGTACGGTCCGTATTTCCCGGATGCCGACTCCGTCGACCGCGTGGGACTGTCGCTGTACTACTTCGGCAAGGGCGAGGCGGCGGCCGCCGCCGGCCGCGACGTGCCGCTCGAGGAGAACGCCGCCCCGGAGGACGGCGAGGTCGCCGCACGGCTCGACGAGAGATGGGGCTACACGACCGGTCAGCGCTCGTCGTTCTACGACCGCTTCGCCGTCGGCCAGGGCAAGCAGCTCCTGCTCGACACCGGCGCGCTGTACGACTTCGGTCGCGAGGGCGACTCCGAACTGGCGGTGAAGCGCGGCTGGTGGACGCAGGTGCTCGCCGAGCTCGGCGACCACCCCCTCATCACCGGGATCACCTGGCTCGAGGTGGTCCGCGAAGAGGCCGAGGCCGGTGGACGCGAGGTCGACTGGCGCGCGACGGCGAACGGCGAGCTGGCCACCGCGCTGCGTGACGACCTGCTCTCGACGGGCCTCATCCGCTGGGGACCGGTCTCCGATGTCGTCACGCCCGAGCAGGGGGTGGCCGCCACGGTGCAGGTGCGTCAGGGCGCGGATCCGAACGAGGAGATGAACTGGATCACCGGCAGCGCAGCCGTCCTCGCGGTCGCGTTCCTGGCATCCGGGATCATCGGTCGCGCGCTGCCGAAATGGCGCTACGACGACACCTCGGCCAGCCGCGACCTGCGCATCGACATGGTGCGCGGCTTCATCATCGTGGTGGTGGTCGTGACGCACATCGAGGTCACGAGCCCGTTCGCCTACGCCTCGCTCAAGGCGATCGGTGCGATCACCGGGGCGGAGTTGTTCGTGCTGCTCAGCGGCATCGTGCTGGGCATGGTGTTCCCCGCGGCGGTCGCCCGCGCGGGCGAGTGGGGCGCGGCGGTGGCGGCGTGGGGACGCGCGCGCAAGCAGTACCTCGTCGCCCTGGCCGTGATTCTGCTGGTCTTCGCGATCGGCTTCCTCCCCTTCGTCGACGCCTCCGCAGTGACCACCTTCACCGATCGCGGGACGGGCGAAGGAGGCTCCGGCGACAGCGGACGCGTGTACGACCTCTATCCCAACGGCGAGCGCCTGCTCGACTATCCGCCGCCGTGGTACGCCGTCCGGCAGTTCCTCCTGCTCGAGATGGGCCCGTGGCCCTTCAACATCATGGGTCTGTTCGTGGTGCTGAGCCTGGCGTATCCCGCGTTGATGTGGCTCATCAAGAGGCGCCTGTGGTGGCTCGTGCTCGCTCTCAGCTGGGGCGTCTACGTTCTGCACGGCATCGCCCCCGACGTCCTGCGCCTTCCGTCGCAGTTCGACGCGGTGTTCCCCCTCGCGCTCTGGCAGGTGCTGTTCACGCACGGCCTCGTGATCGGGTACTACCGTCGCCGGATCATCCGCGCACTCACGTCGCTGCCCGGCAAGATCGGTGTCGGTGTCTTCGTGGTCGGCTATGCCGGCATCCTGGTCTACCTGTGGGCGGGGCAGACCTACGGCTTCACCCCCGTGCCCTTCCCGGCCGACCTCTACGCGGGTCTCTACGACTCCGGCTACCAGCGCATCTTCCTCGAGTGGGGGCGTCTGCTCGACCTGCCGCTCGTGCTGGTGTGCACCTACGCGGTGCTGACGGTCGCCTGGAAGCCGATCGAGAAGAGCATGGGCTGGCTCTGGATCCCCCTCGGCCAGGCGAGCCTGTACGTGTTCATCGTGCACGTGTTCTTCGTGCTCGCCGTGGCGAACATCCCGGGGCTGGACCGCGGGAGCTTCTGGCAGGGGACGCTCATCCACGCGGCGGTCATCGGGATCATCTTCGTCATGGTCCGCAAGCGCTTCCTGTTCACCGTCATCCCACGCTGAGGCCGCAACGACGGATGCCGGGTCCTCGCGCCGCGCGAGGACCCGGCATCCGGAGTGCTCAGTGCACCGACAGCACGACGGCGGTGACGTCGTCGTCGACCTCGTGGGTGGAGACCTTCAGCGCGAGCTCGTCGAAGAACCCGCCGGTGTCGGCGGCGGCGCGCAGATCGTCGCCGATCATGCGGAGACTCTCGAGCGTGGAGTCGTAGGCGTCGAGCGCCCCATCCGAGACGCTGACGAGCAGGTCGCCGCGACCGACCCGCACGTGACCGGGCTCCCAGGTCACATCGGCCGGGCGCAGCCCGAGCGGGAGGTTGCGCGAGTCGAGCCTCTCGCTCGTCCCGTCGGCGTGCAGCACGAGGGTCAGGCCGTGACCGGCGTCGACGAAGTCGACCGTGCCGGAGGCGGCGTCCACGACGGCATGGAAGACGGTCGCGAACACATCGCGGTAGCGGCCGTCGGCGCGGGCCTCGTCCTCGACCGAGAGCATCGCCTGCACGGGGTCCATGTCGCGCCGGGCCTGCAGGGCTCCGAGCAGCGCGTCGGCGACGGCCCCGGCGGCCTCGCCCTTGCCCATCACGTCGGCGAGGGTGACCACCACCCGTCCGCCCACCTGCTGCCAGCCGCTGCTGTCTCCGCTGACGACCCCGTGCGGGATGGCGAGGGATGCCAGGCCCACGCCGTCGGCGCTGCCCCGCTTCTCCCGTCCAGTCGCCGGGCCCGCTGCAGCGGCCGGATCGGCGGGGGCGGCCGGGGCGGACGCGTCGGCCTCGCTCTGCCGCACCTCCGCCTGGGCCCAGCGGCCGAGCTGCTCGAGGCTGCGCCGCTGCGCGTCGCTCAACGACCGGGCGTCGGAATCGAGCAGGCACAGCGTGCCCACGGCATCGCCGTCGTCGGTGCGCAGAGGGAAGCCCGCGTAGAAGCGCATCCCGAACTCCGTGACCGACGCGATGTCGCGGAAGCGCTCGTCTGCGGTCGCGTCGTCGACCTCGAGCAGACCATCCTGCTTGACCGTCTCGCCGCAGAACACCGCCTCGCGCGGCGACCGGCCGAAGCGCGGTCCCTCCGGTTGCGACTTCGTGTAGACCTCGTCGGTGTCGACGATGTTCACGAGCGCGTAGTCGACGTCGAAGAGCTCGCGCGCGAGGCGCGTGATGCGATCGAACCGTTCCTCGGGGGGCGAGTCCATCAGCCCTGTGCGCTCGACGGGGGATTCGGGGGTGGGCGTGTCGAAGGTCATCGGGGGGTCTGTCCTTCCGCGGGGCGTGACACCGCACGGATGAGCGGCGACCGACGCGCTCTCGCGGACGCGGACAGCTTCGACTCGGAAGACTCCCCCACGTCGTCGCGGAATCGATCGCGCCGACTCTTCGACTCTAGCGAGTGAGGGGCGATGCCGGGCGGAGCCTCCGCACGATCCCCGTTCTCGCCAAAGCGACCGGAGGTCCGCCTCCCTCGCCGCGATCTCGCCGATCACCGTCGGCACGAGGCGGTCGAGCACCGTCGCACGGGAACGCCGCCCACTGCGCCTCGAGACGTTCACCGCCGCGGCGACCGCACCGTTCCGGCCGCGCACGGGCACCGCCACCGAGGTGAGCCCGGGCGCGAGCTCGACCTCGACGACGGCCCCCACGCGTCAGATCATGCGGCGAGCGCCAGGTACGGCTCCCAGCGCGGGTCGCTCTTGTCGACGCCCCGCACCGTCCACGACGAGCCGCGCGGGGGCGCGGGCACGAGTCGCAGCTCCCACCGCATCTCCTGCGGGGTGCGATCGCCCTTGATGTTGTTGCAGGCCAGGCAGCAGGCCACGAGGTTCTCCCACGTGTCCTTCCCGCCGCGAGAGCGCGGCAGCACGTGGTCGATGGTCGACGCGGCCTTGCCGCAATAACCGCACCGGTGCGCGTCGCGCCGCAGGACCCCGCGGCGCGTGACCGGCACCTGACGCGCCCCCGGCACCCGGACGTATCGCGTCAGGATGATCACCGCCGGGCGGTCGTAGGTTCCCGCCGCCGCCCAGACGGGGTCTTCCTCGATGCGTTCGATGACCGTGGCCTTCTCGTTCATGACGAGCACGAGCGCTCGTTTGAACGACACGACCGCGAGGGGCTCGTAGCCCGCGTTCAGGACCAGTGTGCGCATTCCGCTTCCTCTCGAATGGCCGAGACGGCTTCTCGGATGTTCGACTCGCGACGACGGCTGAGGCGCAGGGGTATGAAAAAAGGCGCTGTCTAGGCAGACAGCGCCTGGGTGATCGCGGCGAAACCGCGGCATCCGAACACACGATGCCGAAGAACGAGCAGCCCGAGCGCATCCATGGTGCGGATGCGCGGGCTGGTGTTCATCGGCGTTCCCTCCGGTTCTTCCGACGTCGCTGACAGGCTAACCCACTGCGACACGCCCGGGGTCGGGTGCGGGGGGAAACAGGAAGCGGCGTGTCGGAGAACGATCGTCTCCGGCACGCCGCTTCAGGTCGCGATCTCCGCGACGGAGGTCAGCCCGCGTTCTGCTGCAGCCAGGCGTAGGGGTCGACGACCGAGCCGTTGATGTGCACCTCGAAGTGCAGGTGGTTCGCGGTCGAGCTGCCCGTCGAGCCGACGAGGCCGATCAGCTGGCCTGCGGCGACGGTCTGGCCCGCCTGCACCTGACGGCTGCCGTACGTCATGTGACCGTAGGTGGTCGACACCTTCTGGCCGTTGATCACGTGCTCGATGACGATGCCGACGCCGTAGCCGCCGTAGCTCTCGGACGAGACGCTCACGACACCCGCCGCGGCGGCGAAGATCGGCTGACCGCCGGGGGCGAGCAGGTCGACGCCCTGGTGGTAGCCCGAGTCCCAGAGACCACGGCCGAGGATGTAGCTGGTCAGCGGCCAGCGCACCTCGCCCGAGCCGGGAGCGGTCATCGTGAGATCGATGTTCGAGACCGACGAACCGGCGGTGGATGCCGACTGGCGGGCCCGCTCCGCGGCTGCCGCCGCGGCGGCTGCAGCCGCCTCCTCGTCCTTCTTCTTCTGGATCTCCTCCGCCGTGGTGGCGGAATAGCTGCTGCGGTCGAGGCTCTCGGCCGTCGCGTCCGACGCGACGACGAGCGACTGGTTGTCGGGCGCCGACATCTGCTGCAGCGACATCGTCTGGGCCGCGGGCACCGTGGCCGCGTACGCCGGGATCGCGACGGTGGCGACGAGCCCTGCGACCATCGACAGGATCACGGCGCTGCGCAGCGGCTTGACCCCGCGCCGCCGGGCGGCGCCGGTGGGGGCGGGAGCGGTACGGGCGACGGGTGCGGTCGCCGTGGAGCGGGACTGCATCGGGCGGCGGGTGGGTCGAGCGACCTCAGCGCGCGCGCTCTTGCGGGTGGGACCCGTTGCGGGGACCTCGGGTAGGTCCGCAGCGGGATCGTTGTGTTCAGCCAAAGTTCCTCCGGCGCCTCTGCGTCTGGGACGCTGGCTCGTCAGCACTCGATGGTTGGGGGCACGATGTGCGGGCTTCACCCTCTGCGGACGACGAGCCGATGAGGCAAACCGCGAGGGGTCCGACGGCGGGCTTCTCGCCTGTGGACCCTCAGAGGCTACCCGAAGATAACGAACAAGTCACGCTCTGCATCGAGTGACGGCCCGATGCCCGGCGAAGGCTCAGCCTCGGTCGACTCAGCTCTCGGCGACGAGGAAGATGTGCGACGCGACCTCGACCGGGAGTTCGAGCCCCTCGTCGACGCCTTCCATCTGCACCAGCACGTACCCCTCGTTGAAGCGGTAGTCGCCGCGCGCTCCGGGCAGGACCCCCGCCGCCTTCAGCTGCTGCAGGAGCTCGGGGTCGACCTGCGCCGGCTCGGCGAGCCGACGGACCGTGCCCGAGATCGGACCGCCCGCGTCGGTGAGCTTGCGCACCAGACCCACGACCCCGTCGTCGAACGTGGCGCTCGCGGTGTCGCCGAGCTGGTCGAGACCGGGGATCGGGTTGCCGTAGGGAGACTCGGTGGGGTGGCCGAGCAGCTCGACGAGCCGGCGTTCGACCTGCTCGCTCATGACGTGCTCCCACCGGCAGGCCTCGTCGTGCACGTAGGCCCAGTCGAGACCGATGACATCGCTCAGCAGCCGCTCGGCGAGACGGTGCTTGCGCATGACGTCGACCGCCTTCTGACGACCGTCGGAGGTCAGCTCGAGGCGCCGGTCCTCGGACACCACCACGAGGCCGTCGCGCTCCATGCGTCCCACGGTCTGCGACACCGTCGGACCCGAGTGGCCGAGGCGCTCGGAGATGCGCGCGCGCAGCGGCACGATCTTCTCCTCCTCGAGCTCCAGGATGGTGCGCAGATACATCTCGGTGGTGTCGATCAGGTCGGTCATTCAGCAGTCCTCGATGTCGCGCGGCAGGTCCTCCCAGCCTACCGACCCCCTCCGACATGAGCACCGGAGGGCCGGGACCGGGACCCTAGAATCGGTCCCATGCCGCACGTGGAACTGCCCAGTGACCTCCTGCCCGCCGACGGCCGCTTCGGATGCGGCCCTTCGAAGGTGCGCGGTGCGCAGCTCGAGGCCCTCGTCACCCGCGGGGCGTCGATCCTCGGCACTTCGCACCGCCAGGCGCCGGTGAAGAACCTCGTCGCCAGCACGCGCGAGCGCCTCGCGCAGCTGTTCCGCCTCCCCGAGGGGTACGAGATCATCCTGGGCAACGGCGGATCGACCGCGTTCTGGGATGCCGCGGCCTTCGGTCTCATCGAGAACCGCAGCCAGAACCTCGTCTTCGGCGAGTTCGGCGGCAAGTTCGCCTCCGCGGCCGCAGCCCCCTGGCTGCAGGCGCCCGACGTCCGCAAGGCCGAGCCGGGCAGCCGCACGGTCGCCGAGGCCGTCGAGGGCGTCGACGTGTACGCGTGGCCGCACAACGAGACCTCCACGGGCGTATCCGCGCCCGTCCAGCGCGTTCAGGCGGATGCCGGCGCGCTCACCGTGATCGACGCGACCAGCGCCGCGGGCGGCATCGACTTCGACGTGACGCAGGCCGACGTCTACTACTTCGCCCCGCAGAAGAACCTCGGCTCCGACGGGGGCCTGTGGTACGCCGCCGTCTCGCCGGCCGCGATCGAGCGCATCGAGGGCATCGCGGCATCCGACCGCTACATCCCCGAGTTCCTGAGCCTGAAGAACGCGCTCGACAACTCCCGCCTGCAGCAGACCCTCAACACCCCGGCCCTGGCCACCCTGCTCCTGCTCGACGAGCAGCTCGGCTGGATCCTCGACAACGGCGGCCTGTCGTGGGCGGCCGGCCGAACGGCGGAGTCGTCGGCGGCACTGTACGACTGGGCGGATGCCAGCACGGTCGCGACCCCGTTCGTCGCCGACCCGGCCGACCGCTCCCCCGTCGTCGTCACGATCGACTTCGACGAGAGCATCGACGCCGCGGCGATCGCGAAGAGCCTGCGCGCCAACGGCATCGTCGACACCGAGCCTTACCGCAAGCTCGGCCGCAACCAGCTGCGGGTGGCGACGTTCGTCTCGATCGAGCCCGACGACGTCCGCCGCCTCATCGGCGCGATCGACTACACGATCGAACGCCTTCCCGGCGCCTGAGCCGGTCACGACGAAGGCCGCCCCGCATCACGCGGGGCGGCCTTCGTCGTTCGGGGCTGCGCGTCAGTAGCTGCGGTCGCCCTCGTCGCGATCGTCGTCATGATCGTCGTCGTACGCGTCCGCGTCGTCGTCGTCGTCATCCGCGTCGTCGCCATCCGCGTCGTCGCCGTCCGCCCGATGGTCGGGGGCGTGGTCCGCGTCGAGTTCGTCGATGTCCACGCCGTCGAGGTCGCCCGCGTGGAAGCGGGCCTTGGGCTCGTCCTCTTCTTCGTCGTCGTCGTCATCGGAATCGTCGTGCTCGTCGTCGACGTCGTCGTCATCCGCTTCGTCGTCGGCATCCTCTGCCGCCGCAGCGGCCTGGGCCGCCTGGTACTCGGCCAGTCGCGTCGCCCACGGCACCCAGTCGGGGGCGAGCAGCGCGCCGTCTCCGGGGAGCAGCTCGACCTCGAGCACCGTCGGCTCGGAGTCCTCGACGACCGCCACGCTCACCGTCCAGAACCACCCCGGGTATCCCGACAGGCGCGTGTGGAAACGGAGCGAGACGACGCCGTCGTCTTCGAGGGTGTATCCCGCGGCGGGGCCGACGGTGTCGGCCGCGGTGATCTCGTGCAGGGCCGCGAGGGCGAGATCGTGCGCGCCGGTCAGCCGCTCGTCGGCGACCGGCGAGGGCTCACCCTGCTCAGGCTTCGAAGTCATCGGCGACCTTGCGCAGGACCGCGGCGATCTTCTGGGCGTGCGGGCCGCTGGGGTAGCGACCGCGACGCAGGTCACCGCCGATGCCGTCGAGGAGCTTCACGAGGTCCTCCACGATGATCGCCATGTCGTCGGCCGGCTTGCGCGACCGCTTCGACAGGCTCACCGGAGCGTCCAGCACGCGGACCGACAGCGCCTGCAGTCCGCGCTTGCCGTCGGCCACGCCGAACTCGAGGCGCGTTCCGGCCTTGGGAGCGGGGGTCCCGGCGGGCAGAGCCGTGGCGTGCAGGAACACGTCCTGGCCGTCATCGGTGCTGATGAAGCCGAAGCCCTTCTCGTCGTCGTAGAACCTGACCTTGCCGGTGGGCATGGACACCTCGCTGGATATGTGCGCGAACGCGCGGCGGAACGCGGGAACCGAGCGGATCCCGGTCTTCCAGCCTACGACACCGGCGCCAGGCAGTAGGCTGAGCGCGATGAGCACCCGCACCACCGGCGGCAGCACGCCGGGCGACGACGTTCCCGTCCGACGTATCGACCGCATCCTGGCGTTCATGTCGCTGGGGCTCCTCGTGCTGTCGATCGTGTGCTTCTTCGCGATCATCGTGGGCTCCAGCTCCGGAGCCGACATGGGCTCGGGCATCTGGCCGACGATCGGGGTCATCGTCTACATCGCCCCACCGGTCGCCTTCGTGTGCCTGCTGGCCGTGCTCATCATGAGCTTCGCCCGAAGGGCGCGGGCCAACAAGGCCCGCTGACGTGCCCGAGACCTCCGCACAACGCGCACTGGCGGTCTCGTTGGGCGCGCGCGACGACGCCTCCCTCGCACGCCTGTTCACGGGGCGGCACGTCGCTCCCTCGAGCGCCTGGCGCGACATGTTCGACGCCGCCGAGGCGCTTCTCGATCCGGCCTCGGTCGCTCGGGAGCTGCCCGCCCTGACGCGCGACGAGGCGATCGCGCTGCTCGACGCCGTCGCCGGCAGCCCGGCCACCGGCGCCGCGCGCGACGCGCTGATCGCGCGCGCCCTGGTCGGCGACGACGGCATCCCGTTCCCGACGGTCACGAGCGCGGTGCACGAGGCGCTCCCCGACGGACTGCCCGCGGCCCCGTCCGCGACGGCGCCCGCCCCGGCCGCGGAGACGGCCTCGGCAGCGGCGGAGGCCGCTTTCACCAACGCCGCCTCGGTCGCCGACATCCTCATGCTCACGCTCGAGTCCCCCCTCGGCCGTATCGGGTCGGGGTCGCTCGGCGCGACGGAGCGGCGACGACTCGTCGACGCGGGGGCGGTGACCACCGCCGCCGAAGCGGACCTGCTGGTCGGCCTCGCCTCCGACGTCGGCCTCCTGGGCGCGAACGACCGGGCGTGGCTCGTTTCGCCCCGGGGCCGCGAATGGCTGCGCCTGCCGACCCTCGAGCGCTGGAGCCGCACGGCGGTGGCCCTGCGCGATGCTCTCCCCCGCGCGTATCGAGCGGATGACGGAGGCTGGATCCCCAGCGAGCACTGGGCCGACGCCACCCCCTTCGACCCCGAGGGGCCCGAGCGCGCGACGCTGTGGATCCGGCGGCTGGTGCGCTGGGGCCTGCTCGACGCGGCGGGACGCGTGGCGCCCTGGGCGGCCCCCCTCGCGGCCGGCGGCGAGCTCGACACCTCCGCGTTGAAAGAGCTGCTGCCCCCCGAAGTCGACCGCGTCTACCTGCAGAACGACTTGACCGCGATCGCGCCGGGACCCCTGGCGCCCCACCTCGACGTACGGCTGCGCACGATGGCCGCGCGCGAGTCCCGCGCCCAGGCCTCGAGCTACCGTTTCAGCGCCGGCACGGTGGGCGCGGCGATCACCGCGGGCGAGACCGCGGAGTCGCTCCGGAGCTTCCTCACCGAGATCTCCCTCACGGGCCTGCCGCAGCCGCTCGCGTACGTCATCGAACGCACCTCCGCCGAGCACGGCCGCGTGCGCGTGGGCGTCGACGCCGACACCTCTCTCACGCGGGTGACCACCGACGACGAGACCCTGCGACGCTCGATGGAGGTCGATCAGTCGTTGCGCTCGATCGCCCTGGCGCGCGACGACGGCGACGACCTCGTCTCCCACGTCTCGGCCGACGTCGTTTTCTGGGCCCTCACAGACGCGCACTATCCCGCTGTCGCCGTCGACGCCGACGGCCGCCCCCGCGCTCTCGAGCGCGCGAAGCTCGCCGGCGCCGAGCAGCCGGCAGCCGACCCCGACGAGCTCTACGCCCCGCTCCTGGAGCGCCTGCGCAACGGCGCCCAGGACTCCGATGCCGCGTGGCTCGAGCGCGAGCTCGATCACGCGGTCCGCGCCCGCGCCGTGGTCGACGTGACCGTGCGGCTGCCCGACGGATCGGCGCGCGTGTTCCGGCTCGAGGCGACGGGTCTCGGCGGCGGACGCCTGCGCGGACGCGACCGCGCGGCCGACGTCGAGCGCACGCTCCCCCTCTCGCACATCGACGGGGTCGCCCCGGTCGACTGAGACCAGGGGACGCCGGGCTGCTCGCGACCCCGGTAGACTCGAACGCTATGTCTGACGGCCCCTTGATCGTGCAGAGCGACCGCACCGTCCTCCTCGAGGTCGCGCACCCCCAGGCGGAGACGGCGCGGCACGAGCTCGCGGTCTTCGCCGAGCTCGAGCGCGCACCCGAGCACATCCACACCTACCGGATCACGCGGCTCGGCCTGTGGAACGCCCGCGCGGCCGGCCACGACGCCGACGCGATGCTCGAGACGCTCGACACGTGGTCGCGCTTCCCCGTCCCCGCATCCGTCAGCACCGACATCCGCGAGACGGTCAACCGGTACGGGCGCCTCGTCATCGAGCGCAACGACGAGGGCGCCCTCGTCCTGCGGTCGACGGATGCCGCCGTCCTCGGCGAGGTCTCGCGCAACAAGCGCATCGCTCCCCTGCTGATCGGGCATCCCAGCCCCGACAGCTACCTCGTCGACGCATGGGCACGCGGTCACATCAAACAAGAGCTGTTGAAGATCGGCTGGCCCGCCGAAGACCTCGCCGGATACACCCCCGGCACCCCGCACCCGATCGACCTCGCCGAAGACGGCTGGAGCCTGCGCCCCTACCAGCGTCAGGCGGTGGACTCGTTCTCCGAGGGCGGGTCCGGCGTCGTGGTGCTCCCCTGCGGCGCCGGCAAGACGCTCGTGGGCGCGGGGGCGATGGCCGACACGCGCACGACGACCCTCATCCTCGTCACCAACACCGTCAGCGCCCGTCAGTGGCGCGACGAGCTGCTGCGGCGCACGACCCTGACCCCCGACGAGATCGGCGAGTACTCCGGTCAGGTGAAGGAGATCAAGCCGGTCACCATCGCGACGTACCAGATCCTCACCGCCAAGCGGAAAGGCCAGTACGCCCACCTCGCCCTGCTCGACGCCCTCGACTGGGGCCTCGTGCTGTACGACGAGGTGCACCTCCTCCCCGCCCCGGTCTTCAAGCTCACCGCCGACCTGCAGGCGCGCCGCCGCCTCGGCCTCACTGCGACGCTCGTGCGCGAGGACGGACGCGAGGGCGACGTGTTCAGCCTCATCGGCCCCAAGCGCTTCGACGCGCCGTGGAAGGAGATCGAGGCCCAGGGCTTCATCTCCCCGGCCGCCTGCTACGAGGTGCGCATCGACCTCCCGGCCGACGAGCGCCTCGAATACGCCGCCGCGGCCGACGAGGATCGCTATCGCCTCGCCGCCACCGCCCCCGCGAAGATCGACGTCACGCGCCGCCTGGTGCAGCGGCATCCGGGTGAGCGCGTGCTGGTCATCGGGCAGTACCTCGATCAGATCGACGAGCTCGCCGAGGCGTTGAACGCCCCGCAGATCACCGGCGCCACCCCGATCCCCGAGCGCGAGGAACTGTTCCAGGGCTTCCGCGACGGCAGCATCCCGCTGCTCGTCGTCTCGAAGGTGGCGAACTTCTCGGTCGACCTCCCCGAGGCGTCCGTCGCGATCCAGGTGTCGGGCTCGTTCGGCTCGCGGCAGGAGGAGGCGCAGCGCCTCGGACGTCTGCTGCGACCCAAGCAGTCGAACCACACGGCGAGCTTCTACACCCTCATCGCGCGCGACACCGTCGACCAGGATTTCGCGCAGAACCGTCAGCGCTTCCTCGCCGAGCAGGGCTACGCCTACACGATCCTGGATGCCGACGGGATCGACGCCGCGGCCGCCTGACGCATACCAGCACGCGGCTTTCCGTTCCATATCCAGGACATTGCGGGGTCGGATCACGATAATGAGGGGATGACAGCTCCTCGCATCCTCGTCGTGGACGACGAACCGAACATCCGCGACCTGCTCATCACGAGCCTGCGCTTCGCCGGTTTCCAGGTGCGAGCCGTGGCCAACGGCGCGCAGACGATCTCGGCCGTGCTCGAAGAAGAACCCGACCTCATCGTGCTCGACGTAATGCTGCCCGACATGAACGGCTTCAGCGTCACCAAGCGGCTGCGGGGTGCGGGCTACACCGCCCCCATCCTCTTCCTCACCGCGAAGGACGAGACCGAGGACAAGATCGAGGGGCTGAATGCCGGGGGCGACGACTACGTCACCAAGCCCTTCAGCCTCGATGAGATCGTCGCCCGCATCCAGGCGATCCTGCGTCGCACGATGCAGGCCGATGAGGAGTCGATCATCCGCACCGGCGAGCTGACGATGGACCAGGACACCCACGACGTCAGCGTCGGCGACGTCTCGATCGACCTCAGCCCCACGGAGTTCAAGCTCCTGCGTTACCTCATGCTCAACCCCAATCGCGTGCTGTCGAAGGCCCAGATCCTCGACCACGTCTGGGAGTACGACTTCAACGGCGACGCCGGCATCGTCGAGAGCTACATCTCGTACCTGCGTCGCAAGATCGACCCGCACTCCTCCGAGCCGCTCATCCAGACCAAGCGCGGCTTCGGCTACATGCTGAAGTCGGGCAAGAGCGCCTGAGCGGAAGGCGTCCGCCCTGTCGCCCTCCGACGATGCCCTGACGCGCTGGTGGCGAGGTCTGAGCCTTCGGACCAAGGTCACCGGTGTGACCGTCGCGCTGCTCGCGATCGGTCTGTTCACCGCGGGTATCGGCACCATGGTGTTCCTGCGCACCACGCTGGTGAACAATCTCGACGAGCAGTTGGCCCAGCAGGCGGCGGGCAGCATCGCCAACAGCATCTTCACCACGACACCGGTCGACGGCGGCATCGAGTTCACGCAGGTCGAGAACGCCCCGCAGATCGGGTCGATGGTCGTGGTCTACGGTCCTGACGGCCGACGCGAGGCCTTCTACAACGGCACGTCGTCGAAGGCGCTGCCGCAGCTGCCCGACACCTTCACCGTCGAGCAGACGTACGGCCAGATCGACCGACGCATCGAGTTGGAGGACCCGGACTCCGGAGCGCACTTCCTCGCGCGCGTCGGCGTCCTGCAGGTGCCGGGCAACCCCGGCGTCTACACGCAGATGGTCGTGCAGCCCCTGGCGCCCACCGACCGCATCGTCGCCGCGTACGTCGGCATCTACGCGTTCGTCGCGCTGCTCATCCTCATCGCCACGGCCCTGCTCACGAGGTGGCTGGTGACGCTCGCCTTCCGCAACCTGCGCCAGGTCGAGACGACCGCGATGGACATCGCCGCGGGCGATTTCAGCCAGCGCCTCACCGACATCGTGCCCGACACCGAGGTGGGGCGGCTCAAGACCGCCATCAACGCCATGCTCGCGCGCATCGACGGCGCGCTCGGGCAACGGGATGCCACCGTGCGGCAGATGCGCCGGTTCATCGGTGACGCGAGCCACGAGCTGCGCACCCCGCTCGTGACGATGCGCGGCTATGCCGAGCTCTACCGCATGGGGGCGATCCGCTCCGACGAGGACGTGGCGCAGTCGATGGAGCGCATCGAGAAGGAAGCGATCCGCATGGGGGCGCTCGTCGAGGATCTCCTCGCGCTCGCCCGCCTCGACGAACGCCGTGATGTCTCGATCACCGAGCTCGACCTGCGTCCCATCGCACGTGACGCCGCCCTCGACCTGCGGGTGACCTCGCCCCAGCGCGAGGTCACGGTCGACGACACCACTTCTCGCGGTCCGCTCGTGCTGCCCACGATCACCCTCGATCCACTGCTCGATTCGGGCGGACACCCCGCCGAGGCCGCGACGCGACGCCGCACGGCTCCCACCACGTCGGCCATGGCGATCGCCGGAGCCACGCTGTCGCGCCTGCGCCGCCGCCAGAAGGACGGCACCGATCCCGCCACGACGACCGGGGAGGCACCGACGACCGAGCCGGCCGCACCGCCGGCCGGAGCGATGCGTCCCACACCGCGGCTGGCGCCGATCGTGCTGGGCGACGAGAACAAGGTGCGTCAGGTGGTGGCGAACCTCCTGGGCAACGCGCGTCGATTCACCGCCGACGACTCCCCCATCGGGCTGCGCGTGGGAGTGGATGCCGAGAACGACATGGGCTGGATCGAGATCATCGACCACGGCGAGGGCGTTCCCGAGCAGATCCGCGACCAGATCTTCCAGCGCTTCTGGCGCGCCGACACCTCGCGCACGCGCGAGACCGGCGGATCCGGCCTCGGTCTGTCGATCGTGGCATCCATCGTCGATCTGCTGCACGGTACGGTCGAGGTCGTCGACACCCCCGGCGGGGGCGCGACGTTCCGGGTGTCTCTTCCGCTGGCCGATCGTCGCGACGCCGCGGAGCATGCGCTGATCGAGACGCAGCCGCTCGAGCGCCTCCCCGACGATCACCGGCCCGACACCCCGGCCTGAGACGCCGCGCTCCGTTTCCCGGCGGGGATCGTCCGGCCGGGACCGCGTGAGCGAGTCCCTTCGGCAGATCACGCCGCCTGGTCGTCTCGCGACGTGGGCGAAACGATCCGCAGCACGCCGGAAGGACACGCGGCAGGCTCGAGCGCTCGCGCGAGCGAGAGGGCTCGGCGGCGTCGTTCGTCGACGCGCCGCCTCGGGCGACCGGGGCACCGTCATCGGCGTGTGAGACCGCGCCACCCGGCCCGCCGGAACGGAGAACGCCCCCTCCCGGAGGAGGGGGCGTTCTCGGGCGTCAGGCGTGGATCAGAAGTCCATGCCACCCGTCGGGTCGCCCGCGGGAGCGGCGACCTTCTCGGGCTTGTCGGCGACGACGGCCTCGGTCGTGAGGAACAGACCGGCGATCGACGCGGCGTTCTGCAGAGCAGAGCGGGTCACCTTGGCGGGGTCGATGATGCCCTGTGCGAACAGGTCACCGTACTCGCCGGTCGCGGCGTTGAGGCCGTGGCCCACGGGGAGCTCCGACACCTTGTTCGCGACGACACCGGGCTCGAGACCGGCGTTCAGCGCGATCTGCTTGAGCGGAGCCTCGATGGCGACCTTGACGATGTTCGCACCGGTCGCCTCGTCGCCCGAGAGCTGGAGGTTCGCGAGAGCGTTCTTGCCGGCCTGGATGAGCGCGACGCCACCACCGGCGACGACACCCTCTTCCACGGCGGCCTTGGCGTTGCGCACGGCGTCTTCGATGCGGTGCTTGCGCTCCTTGAGCTCGACCTCGGTCGCGGCTCCGGCCTTGATGACGGCGACGCCACCGGCGAGCTTCGCGAGGCGCTCCTGGAGCTTCTCGCGGTCGTAGTCGCTGTCGGTGTTCTCGATCTCGCGGCGGATCTGGGTCACGCGACCCTCGATCAGCTCCGACTCACCGGCACCCTCGACGATCGTGGTCTCGTCCTTGGTGATGATGACCTTGCGAGCACGGCCGAGCAGGTCGACGGTCGCGTTCTCGAGCTTGAGGCCCACCTCTTCGGTGATGACCTGGCCGCCGGTGAGGATCGCGATGTCCTGCAGCTGAGCCTTGCGGCGGTCGCCGAAGCCGGGAGCCTTGACGGCGACCGACTTGAAGATGCCGCGGATCTTGTTCAGCACCAGGGTCGCGAGCGCTTCGCCCTCGACGTCCTCGGCGATGATGAGGAGCTCCTTGCCCTCCTGGATCACCTTGTCGACGATCGGCAGAAGGTCCTTGATGTTGGAGATCTTCTGGTTGGCGATCAGGATGTACGGGTCTTCGAAGACCGCTTCCTGACGCTCGGGGTCGGTGACGAAGTAGGGGTTGATGTAACCCTTGTCGAAGCGCATGCCCTCGGTGAGCTCGAGCTCGGTGCCGAAGGTGTTGCTCTCCTCGACGGTGACGACGCCTTCCTTGCCCACCTTGTCGATGGCCTCGGCGATGAGCTCGCCGATCGCGGGGTCGGCGGCGGAGATCGACGCGGTGGCGGCGATCTGCTCCTTGGACTCGACCTCCTTGGCGGAGGAGAGCAGCTCGTCAGTGACGGCCTTGACGGCCTTCTCGATGCCCTTCTTGAGCGAGATGGGGTCGGCGCCGGCCGCGACGTTGCGCAGGCCCTCGCGCACGAGCGCCTGGGCGAGAACGGTGGCGGTGGTGGTGCCGTCACCCGCGACGTCGTCGGTCTTCTTGGCGACCTCCTTGACCAGCTCGGCGCCGATCTTCTCGTACGGGTCGTCGAGCTCGATCTCCTTGGCGATCGAGACACCGTCGTTCGTGATCGTGGGGGCGCCCCACTTCTTCTCGAGCACGACGTTGCGACCGCGGGGGCCCAGGGTCACCTTGACGGCGTCGGCCAGCGTGTTGAGGCCGCGCTCGAGACCGCGACGGGCCTCTTCGTCGAAAGCGATGATCTTTGCCATAAGTGTGTCGTCCCTCCCGGACGGGTGACTTCCAGATTTTGGCACTCGACAAAAGCGAGTGCTAACTCATTCTGGCACTCGCCCCTGGGGAGTGCAAGCCGCGAGGCCGTCCGTGAGACGACGAACGCCGTGGCATCCCGGTGAGGGATGCCACGGCGTTCGAGCCAGCGGATCAGGCCAGTCGCACGGACTCCGCCTGCGGGCCCTTCTGACCGGTGCCGACGGTGAATTCGACCGCCTGACCTTCCTCGAGGACGCGGAAGCCCGACATCTCGATGCTCGAGTAGTGGACGAACACGTCCTGCCCATCGGACACGGTGATGAACCCGTAGCCCTTCTCGGCGTTGAACCATTTGACGGTGCCCTGCGTCATGCGAATCTCCTGTTGCTGGATGACTCGGTCATCGTAAGCACGCCGGATGCCGCCGAACCGGCCCCTCCGGGGATTGTTGACGCGCGTGCCCCCAACTTGTTACGCCGCGGAAACACGCGGCGCGAGAGGGTCACTGCGCGGTGGCGGAGGGGGTCGCGCCGGCGGCGCGGTCGAGGCCGATCACCACGACGAGTCGCTTGACGGCGCTCTCGTCGTCGGGGGTGTTCGGGTCGTCGGTCGGCTGCAGGAAGTCGCTCTGCGCGACCTCGGCGCCGCCGATGGTCTGCGCGAGGCCCCGCGCCGCCGCCTCGTCGCCGTCGCGCAGGTAGTAGATCGTGGTCTGAGCGAAATCGGTGGAGTCGGAGTCCCCCGTCTCGACGGTGTCACCGGCCCACCCCGCCGCCACGATCTGATCGCGCACCGTCGCGGCGAGGCCGTCCTGGCCCGTGCCGTTCAGCACCACCACGGAGTACGAGGTGTCGACGACGACGGCCTCGGTCGGTTCTGCCGACACGGTCGGAACGGGTGCGTCATCGGCGCCGAGGCTGATGCGGCCCGAGGCCACGAGGGACCCGAAGATGCCCACGATGATGAGCACGAGCGTGGCGATGGCCGCCCACAGGAACACGATCCATCCGCGCGTGCGCGGTCGCTCGGCCCGGTGCGCCCCGACCCGGCCGGTGGAATCGGGCAGGTCGTCGAAGCGATCCCGAGGGAAGGTCGATCTGGCCATTGGACGATGCTATCGGTCGACGCCTGAGCACCCCGTCAGCGGGCCGCCGTCCGACCCAGCCGGGCGCGCTGCTGCGCCACTGCGTCGTCGCGTCGCCGCCGCAGACGGCGAACGAGCATCGGGTCGTGCGCGAGGGCGTCGGGGGTGTCGATCAACCGCCCCAGCAGCTGGTAGTAGCGCGCCGGCGTGAGGTCGAACTCCGCCCGGATCGCCTCCTCCTTCGCACCCGCGTGGCGCCGCCATTCACCCTCGAAGGCGAGGAAGGAGAGGTCGCGGTCCGAAAGATGCACGGCGCCACGCTACTGCGCCGACGACGCCCCTCCCGGATGCCACGCCACCCACGCGCCGAGTGGATCCACTTCGGCCAGCACCTCCCCGTCCAGCGCCAGGGCGAAGCCGCCCCGTTTCACGCCCGGTGCTGCCGTCCATCCGTCGTGGAGGCCGGGGGCGTCGAGCGTCACCCAGCGTCCCGCGGTGCGGGCGGCGTCGATGACCGCCCCGCGCCGAGCGCGCGGCACGTGCGCGAGCACGCCCGGCGTCGTGACCACGAGCGTGGCGTCGGCGGGGGCCTGCGCGGCGAGCGCGGGCAGGGCGTCCGCGCCGTCGCCGGAGACCAGGAGCGGCGGATCGACGGCGGCGATGTCGAGAGCGGCGACGATGCGCTCACGTCGCCCCTCCTCCCCCGGCCACACGAGCCCCTCGAGCCACGCCCGGTCATCCGCGTCGCGGGCGTCGAGCGGGTTGAGGTCGATCCCGGCGCGCCAGACGATCTCGGGCATTCGAAGGACGGGGTCGCCGGTCAGGTCGCTGTGCAACTCGACCGTCGAGGGGCCGTCGACCGGGTCGAGGGCGATGAGCTCGTCGCCTCGGCGGTAGCGGTACGAGTACCGGTCGGGGTACAGGCACAACCCGGCGCTCGCGCCGACCTCGAGCAGCGCGATCGGACCGTCGATGCGGGCGAGCGCCGGCAGCAGAGCGGCGCACCGGAGCGGCTCGTTGGTCTGCACGCTGCGCACCCGGCACTGCGCGGCGATCTCATCGGCGTGTGCGACGACCCACGGGGCCCACGCGTCGACGTCGTCCATCGGCGCCCCGCGCACGCGCATCACCGCGAAGACGAGCGGGGGTTGACGGCGGGTCTCGGGAATCGGCGCGAGCGCGGCAGCGACCGTCGGATCCTTCGCCACGCGATGCGCCCAGGCCTCGTAGACCGCGGATCGGCCGGGCGCCTCATCGCGGGCGAACCGTCCATAGCGTTCGACGACGGCATCCACGGCATCCTGATCCACTCACGAATCATCGCAGCACGACCCGGTCGGCGCCGGGCACGAGACAATGGGAGCAGACGAAGGAGAGAACACATGACCTACGCCGTCGACAAGTCCGACGACCAGTGGCGCGCCGAGCTCAGCCCCGAGCAGTACGCGGTGCTGCGCCAGGCGGGAACCGAGCGCGCCTGGACCGGTGAGCTGCTCGACGAGAGCCGCGCCGGCCTCTACACCTGCGCCGCGTGCGGCAACGAGCTGTTCCAGAGCGGCACCAAGTTCGACTCGCACTGCGGATGGCCCAGCTTCTACGAGTCGGTTCGACCCGAAGCGGTCGAGCTGATCGACGACAACAGCCACGGGATGCAGCGCACCGAGGTGCGGTGCGCCAACTGCGGCTCGCACCTGGGACACGTCTTCCCCGACGGCTTCGGCACCCCCACCGGCGACCGGTACTGCATGAATTCGCTGTCGCTGAACTTCACCCCGGCCGACTCCCCCGCCGACGGAGCATGAGCGCCCTCGAAGCCATGCGCGACCGTCGGTCGTGGTCGAAAGTCACCGACCTCGCCCCGACCGGCCCCGAGCTCGAGGCCTTCGTCGCCGCGGCCGGTCGCGTCGCGGATCACAAGAGCTTGAAACCATGGCGCCTGATCGAGATCCGCGGTGCGGATCGCGACCTCCTCGCGCGTGCGCTGAACAAGGCCGACGGCAAGAAGGGGTATTCCTCCAAGCCCCGGCGCGCTCCGCTCATCATCGCGGTCGTGGCCGATCTCGGCTCGAAGAAGATCCCCTCGTGGGAGCAGGAGGCCGTGGCATCCGGTGTCGCCCACATGCTGAGTCTCGTGCTCGACGAGGCGGGGTTCGGGGTGTTCTGGCGCACCGACGACAACACCCGTCACAAGGTGCTGGCGAAGGCTCACGGCCTGGCGAAGCACGAGGTGCTGCTGGGCTGGCTCTACGTCGGCGGCAAGCCGAAGATGTCGCGGCCGGTCCGGCGCAAGACGCTGGATGCCGCGAAGCACCTCTCGCGCATGCCGGGGGGCAAGAAGAAACGCACGGTCGACGAAGCGCGCCTCTGACGCGCGCGATGCCACGGCCTCGACGCCGCCGACTCCGGTCGGCGGCGTCGTCGTGTCTCCGGCGGAGCATGAACGCGCCGCGGGCGCGCGGCGTGAGCCGCGCGAACGGCCGACGTGTCGGGCCGCGTCCGGGGGGAACGCTCCTAGCGGCTCCGGCGCCTCCACGGCACGGCGGCCACGGCGACCCCGGAGATCGCCACGGCGGCGGCGAGAAGCGCCACCGGGCTGGCGGGTGCGGCGGGGGCGGGCCAGAGGGCGTCGAGCAGCACCGAGGTGGTGAGCAGGCCGACCACCGACCCGAGACCCAGCAGCAGCACGCCCGTTCGACGCACGACCACCGCCGACAGGAAGATGTAGATCACGCCGACCGCCCCGCCGACGTAGAGCCACGGTTCCGTCGGCACGGCGCGGGGAGCGCCCACGACACCGACGTGAACGAACGCGGCCACGAGCAGCACCACGGTGCCGCCGATGAAGTTCACCAGCGTCGCCGTCAGCGGACTCTCCACGCGCACGCGCAGTCGCCCGTTGGTCCCCTGCTGCCAGGCGACGCCCGCTCCGGCGATCGCCGGAACGATGAGCATCCACAGCGGCACACCGTTGACGGCATCCCCCGACAGGCACACCACGACCCCGGCGATCGCCAGGAGCGCGCCGATGACGCGTCGCACCGTGACGGGCACGACGCCCGCCGGTCCGAAGCCGACGCGGTCCAGCACGAGCCCCCCGGTGGTCTGCCCGGCGACGAAGCCGACCGTGAAGAGGGCGACTCCGATGGTCGCCACGGTCAGCCCCTGACTCGCGACGGTGAACGCTCCCGCAAGACCGCCCAGCAGCATCCACGCGGGGATCGTTCGCGATCGGATGCCGGACACGAGGCGCTCGAATCCGCGGCGACCCTGCGGAACCAGGCCCGACAGCGCGATGAGGATGACCAATCCCGACCCGAACGAGATCGCGGCCGCGACGAACCCGTCACCGATCTCCGCCCCGAGCGTGCCGTTGATGCGGGCCTGGAGGGCCGTGAGGGCGCCGATGAGCACCGCTCCGGCGACGGCGAGGCCGACCGATCCGCGCTCCGCCACCGCTCTCCCCTCGTTCCCCCGCTCGGGGGCCACGGTCGATCGTAGGGGACGGCCGGTCGCGGCCGACGCGCGCCGATAGGTCACGCGCTCCGATCGTTGTCGACGGGAAACCCCGGCATGCGTCAGGATTTCCCCGTGACACAGCTCCAAGGCACCTCCCACGACGTCCCCTCGATCCTCGCCGACCTCGCCGCCGACCAGGTCGATCGCGAGTTCCTGGCGAACGCCGAGGTGCATCTCCCCCGCCTCCACGACCTGTTCGCCCAGCTCTACGGCGACCGCGCCGACGGCTTCGAGCGTCTGGCGTCCGTGGTCGACCTCGCCCGACGTTCCTGGGCGGCGCGTCCCGCCGACCTCAAAGCACTCGACCGCGCGCGAGAGAGCGAGCCGGAGTGGTTCGAGAGCGAGCGCATGGTCGGAGGGGTCTGCTACGTCGACCGGTACGCCGGCGGACTCAGCGGCATCCGGGACTCCATCCCGTATTTCCGCGAGCTCGGCCTGACCTACCTGCACCTCATGCCGCTGTTCGAGAGCCCCGAGGGCAACAGCGACGGCGGCTACGCGGTCTCGAGCTACCGCCGCGTCAACCCGAAGCTCGGCACGATGGCCGACCTCGCCGAACTCGCCGCCGAACTGCGCCGGGCCGGCATCTCGCTCGTCGTCGACTTCATCTTCAACCACACCAGCAACGAGCACCGCTGGGCGCAGAAGGCCGTCGCGGGCGAGCGCGGGTACGAGGACTTCTACCTCATCTTCCCCGACCGCGAGATGCCCGACGCGTACGAGCGCACCACTCGCGAGATCTTCCCCGACGACCACCCGGGCTCGTTCGTGCAGCTCGACGACGGCCGGTGGATCTGGGCGACCTTCTACCACTTCCAATGGGACCTGAACTACGCCAACCCCGCCGTCTTCGAGGCCATGGCCGGCGAGATGCTGTACCTGGCGAACCAGGGCGTGGAGATCCTGCGGATGGATGCCGTGGCCTTCATCTGGAAGCGCCTCGGCACCACGTGCGAGTCGCTGCCCGAGGCGCACCTGCTGCTGCAGGCGTTCAACGCCGTGCTGCGGATGGCCGCTCCCGGGCTGCTGTTCAAGTCGGAGGCGATCGTGCACCCCGACGAGGTCGTGTCGTACATCTCCCCCGACGAATGCCAGATCTCCTACAACCCCCTGCAGATGGCGCTGACCTGGGAGGCGCTGGCCACCCGAGACGGACGCCTCCTCCAGCAGGCCCTCGAGCGGCGCCACGCCCTGCCCGCGGGCACGGCCTGGGTCAACTACGTGCGCAGCCACGACGACATCGGGTGGACCTTCGCCGATGAGGATGCCGCCGAGCTCGGGATCGACGGCTCCCCGCATCGCCGCTTCCTCAACGACTTCTACGTCGGCCGAGCCGAGGGCACCTTCGCCCGCGGCGTGCCGTTCCAGGAGAACCCCCGCACGGGGGATGCCCGCGTCACTGGCACCACGGCATCCCTCGCCGGGATCGAGGCGGGCGACGCCGGTGGCGAGGACCGCGTCATCCTGGCGCACGCGCTGGCCCTGTCCACCGGCGGCATCCCGCTGCTCTACCTCGGCGACGAGGTGGCCCAGCTCAACGACTACGGCTATTCCGACCGCCCGGAGGAGGCGGGCGACAGTCGATGGGTGCACCGCCCCTTCCGTCCCGCGCAGAACTACGCGGACCGGAGGGATGCCGACACCCCGGCCGGACGCGTGTTCGCCCGTCTCACGCGTCTGCTCGACGTCCGCCGCGCGACCCCGGAGTTCTCCGGCAACGAGCTGATCGCCTTCGACGCCCACGTCCCCTCTGTCGTCGCCTTCCTCCGCCCGGGCGACAACGGATTCGCCGTCCTCGTCCTCGCCAACGTCGCCGACTCGGCCGTCGAGATCGACGCGCTGACCCTGTCGGGCATGGCGCCCGAGGCGCTAGACCTCGTCTCGTCCGCGCCGATCTGGTTGGGAGCCGGTGTGACCCTCGCTGCGCACGGGACGCGGTGGCTGCGCGTGCGGCCGCGCTGACGAACGACGCGTCCATGAGCTCCGAAGCCGCCCCGCCCGGCAACCACGTCCGCCATGTCGTGGCGTTGCTCGCGGGGGTGGCGGCGATGGCGAGCGTCGTGTGGGCGCCGGTCGGTCTCGTGGGAGACCTCATCATGCTCGTCGTCGGCGTCGCGGCCCTCCTCTTCGCCGGGGAGGCGGGTACCCGCCCCGGCCCCCTGCGCGCCCTCGCCATCGCCGGTGCACTGCTCGCGGGGCTGGTCACGGTCGCCGCGGGGGGCGTCTTCCTCGTGGCGCTCGCGAACGCCCTGTCGTGAGCCGTCACTAGCACGGTTCTCCCCCGCCGCCCAGCCCCGGACCGCGGACGACCGGACGCCTAGCGTCGAGCCATGAACCACCAGGAGCTGTCCGCCCTCACCGTCTCGCGCGCGCACGAGAACGTCGATGCCGGAGGCAAGCCCTTCGCGTGTCTCATCGTCAAGGACGGCGAGATCGTCGTCGAGGCGGTCAATCACGTCGCCCAGGACGGCGACCCGACCGCGCACGCCGAGATCCGCGCCATCCGCGCGGCCGCCGAGAAGGGCATCCGCGACCTGGCCGGTCACGACATGTACGTCACGGCCTATCCGTGCCCGATGTGCCTGGGCGCCGTGTACTACGCCCAGCCGGACCGTCTCTTCTTCGCCGTCACGCGCGAGCAGGAGGGCGAGCACTACGAGGACGGCAACCGGCTCATGACGCTGGCGTCGTTCTACGACGAGTACACGATGGCACCCGAGGACCGTGCGCTGCCCGCCGAGCAGATCGAGGTGGATGACGCGACGGCGCCGTTCCGGGAGTGGACCACGCGTCACGGATCCTGAGCCCCGTGGCGTCGGCGGGCGGACCAGATCGTCACGGGCGACGTGCCGGCTACAGGACTTGAACCTGCAACCCCCGTATTACAAGTACGGTGCGCTACCAATTGCGCCAAGCCGGCTAGCCGCGGAATTCCGCGGATCTTACGAAGTACGGTGCATCTCTACCCCGCACAAACCCCGCACATTCACTCTCGTTTCCGATGGGTAAACGATGGGCCGAGGAGAGAGTCTACGGCGTCCGCCGCGCGCGTGCCGCCCACCGTCTTCGACATGTAGACCGTCTGCGTGAGTGCCGGGTTCGTGTGCCCGAGATACTCGGCTATGTCGCGCGCCGTGAGCCCGGCCTGATCGAGTAGCGTCGCCATGGTCTTGCGGAAGGCGTGGAACGTGTACCGGTTAGGGAGGTCGAGTCGCTCGCGCGCATCGGCCCATTCCCGAGCAGCTGCGCGTGGGTCGCGCGGTCGCCCAAGGACCGTGGGGAAGACGACTCCGTCGTCGTTCGGGCCGCCGCGCACGCGCCGCGCCATCAGCATGGCGACGACCGTCGACGAGACCCGGATGCGGCGCTTCCCGGCATTCGTCTTCGACTTGCGGATCTCTACGATGCCCGCGTCGAGGTCGACGTCAGGCCACGCGAGCGCGCAGCCCTCACTGATGCGGGCACCTGTCCCCGCGAGGAAGACGATCAAGTCGACGAGGTCGATGTCGACGAGGCGCGCGTCGGTGCGCACGCGATCCAGGATGCCCGAAAGGTCGGCGAGGGGGATTGCGATCGCACCGTGCGCGCCGGTGGACTCCGTTCGCTCGAGTTCGCGCACTGGGTTGCCGTGCACGGCCTCGGCGCGCGCGGCGACGCCCATCATGCCCGACAGGACGGCGCGGGCGGTCTTCGCGGCGCCGGGACCGCTCTCGGCGGCGACGACGTCGAGGAAGCGCTGCAGCCGGTCGGGGCCAGCCTCGGACACGGCGAGGTCGCCGATGCGCGGGACGATGACGTTGCGCACGATGCGGGTGTAGTCGGCGAGAGTGCGCGGGGCTATCTTCGTCTTCGACTCGAGGAACCGCTCGCCGAGATCGCACACCCGGGTCTCGCGCCGCACGTCCGCCGCGGTTGACGCCTGAATGGTCACCAACGCTTCACGCAGCTTCGCCTTCGCCTTGGCTTCGCTGGGCGCGAATCGCTCGACCTGCCGCAGGCGCCCGTCGTCAAATCTGTAGCGCGCCCGGGCGCGCCATTTCCCGGGCTCAATCCGAACAGCGTGGATGGTGCCGTAGCTACTCAGCGGCGTTCGCGGCCGGACCATCGACCACCCCTTCCATCAAGCCTCTGTCCTTCGCCAGCGCGATCCATCGAGACGCAGTACGAGGAGGTATGTCGAGGGTCTCCTCAACCCCCTTAGCTGGCCGACCTCCAACAGCCGCGAACCAGGTGTACACGCGAGCCACCCATTGAACGGTCTCATCGCTCGGACCGGGCCGCCCCGCTTCCGCCTGAGCTCGACGTCGCCAGACGGGGAGTCCGTTTTGGTCAACGACCGTGCGCAACTTCTCTCGATCCGCGCGGGCGTTCGTGACCATAATCCCGAGGGGGTCGCCGGCCGCGAGCGTGTGCAGGAGCCGCGGCAGCGCCGTCTCCCGAACGTCTTGTGCGCTGAGTCCATTTGACGCGTTCAGCTCCAAGACGTTCACCCGGTAGCGCACCTCGTCGGAGTCCAATAACAGCACCAGCGTGTAGGAGATCCCGCCGCCCGTTCCAGATATCTCTGCCTGGAGGGCCAGTGGGAGCGTAAGGCCGTGCGCTACCGGGCGACTGAGCAGCGCGGTCCCGACACCCCCTGGGATAGGCGTCTCAAGGTGTCGCAGATCTACTCGGGTCACAGGCACACCATACCGAATCTGGCCGAACCTTTGACAACCTCCGCCACTATCTCCTATCGTCAGAGCTGTCGGCGCAGCTTTTGAAAATCGCCGCCAGAATCGGAGGTAGCTCATGTCTGACCAAATCGAGCTTCGTGAGTATTCCACCCGTGAACAGATCGCCGACTTCTTGCAGGTCAAGAAGCAGACCCTCGCGGTGTGGGCCGTCGAGGGCAAGGGGCCGAAGTTCATCAAGGTTGGTCGAGCGGTGCGTTACCGCCGGGCCGATGTAATGGCCTGGCTCGATTCGCCGGCTCGCTGAACCCACCAACCACATTGAAAATGCCCTCGCCGCGCGGGAACGCGGCGAAGGCCAAACCCACAGGAGATGACCCCGTGAGCAAGACCACCATAGCAACACAGACCCCGTGCACTGACAGCCGGTGCCGCGAGACCGTCCACACCGGCACCGAGTTTGAGCACATCGCCGGTGAGGTGAAGACCGAGCGCTGGGAGATCAGCGTCTTCCGATTCGTCGATCCCGAAGTCATGGACCAGGAGTTCGCCCTCTGGGTGAAGATCGAGGATGCGCTGATGGGCGATGAAGTCGCTGAATTCGTCAACGACCTGTCGAGGCTTGCGGAAGTGTGCCGCCTGGCGAACCTTTGCGGCGCGTTCGAGGTCGTATCATGACCGCCCAGAGCGCCCGCGCCGCTCGCGCGATCGAACTCGAAGAGACCCGGCAGAGGGCTGGCCTCAGCGTCGAGCAGCTCGCCGGCCGCATCGTCGACAGGTGGGATGCCCTGCAGCGCAATGGCCGCCGCACGACATGGGACCGAAGCGTCGCCAAAGCCGCGCGTCAGATTGCGTACCTCGAGAAGGCGTCGGAAGGCGCATATGAGCGCTCAGAGGCCTGGTGGCAGGCCCCGGAGGAACAGAGGGGCGCCCGTCCGCGCGTACAGCTGTCCATGTGGCGCGAAGCCATGGCCGCGGCACACCATGCGAACCCCGCCGAGGCAACAGCAGAGGTGTTGCTACTCGACGTCCTCTGGCAGGCCGACAACAGGCGCAAAATCGAGCAGCGGGTTCGCGAATCTACACGCGAGCGCGGCCATGACGTCGCCACCCTCGTCTGGAACGCCGCTGAAGACCCTGAATTCCTCGACCACGCCCTCGTCGAAGAACTCCGCGCGGTGCCTCCCCGGCATGCCGACTACCTTCTTCGCGCGGCCCTCATCGAACTCGCCCGAGAGATCCGCGTGACCTTCCCCGACCGACCCTCGCGCGAGCTGCGGTCCTTCGCATGAGTGCCAGGTTGTACACCCGGTTCGCCGGCGGCTCCGTCGCGGTCGACACTAGCGACCTCCAGGGCTCCCCAATCGTGACCCTGACCCTCCCATCCCCCCGCGCCGACCTACGCCCCGATGAAGCCCGCCGCCTCGCCGCGACAGTTATCGAGCAGGCCGGCCGCCGTGCCCACAACCCGCCTGAGGCCGATACATGACCATGACGCCCGCCGTGCCCGCGCTCGCGGCCGTCGCTTTATCACCCACCGCTGATGCCCTGAGAGATGTCCAGGCGCTCCCGGCGCGTCAGCGCGCCCGAAAGGCTCCCGCCCAATGATCTGCTTCCCACTCTCGCCAGTCCTCGGCGTTCAGGCGATGAGACCTCGCTGATGGCCCGACCCAAGACGAAAGGTGCGTACACGCCGCTCGCGGCCATGTACTTCATGGACGACGCAATCCTCGAAGCCGGCACGGACGCCGAGCTTCTGTTCGTCCGATGCCTGTCGTTCCTGGCGTCGGTGCCGTCGGACGGATTCATCACGGACCGCCAGCTCAACATCGTGGGCAACGGTCTGCGGGCGATGCCGCGGCGCGTGGAATCGCTGCTCAAAGCGGGACTAATCGAACGCGTTTCCGGCGGCTTTGTTGTCCGATCGTGGCTCAAGTGGAACCGAAGTGCCGATGAAGTTGGCCGCCTTCTCGCGAAGGACCGGCAGCGTAAGGCGCAGGATTTCGGCTCGAAGGCAGCTAATTCCATTCGGAATCCGGGTGGAACGGTGTCGGAATCCGCCCTCCAGAGCAGTACAGAACAGAGCAGTACAGAGCAGACACCACCTAACGGTGGTGGAACGCGCTCACGCGCGACCCGCATCCCCGAGCCCTTCCGCCTGACGCTGGCAATGCGCGAATGGGCCGCTGTGGAGGTTCCTGGCCTCGACGTCGACCGTTCGACTCGCACATTCGTTGACTACTGGCGAGCTGAATCGGGGTCGAAGGCCGCGAAGCGCGACTGGGTAGCGACCTGGCGCAATTGGATGCGCCGCGACGCTGAACGCACCGCCCCGCGCGGCGGACATCAGACACGCCCTACACGTGACGACGAGAACCTCGCCGTCGTAGCCCGACTGGCAGCTCAGGAGGCCGCCACCCAGGAAGGACTCACCGCATGAACACCTCCGAAGCAGCGAAGCTTCTTACCGTGGCAGCGGGCTTTGACCGCCGCCAGGTGACCGACGTCACCGCAACAGCCTGGGCAGCAGCGCTCAAAGGTCACACCTACTCCGAGTGCGAGCGCGCGATCATCGCCCACCATCGCGACCCCGCGACTCGCACGACGTACCTCACGGTCGGTCACGTGCTCGATCGTGTTGAAGCTGGAGATCGCACAAGCGCCGCCGACGTCGAAACTGACGTGCGGGCGGCGAAGGCCCGCGGGATCATCGTCCAGGACTGGCCGCGGCGCGAACCGCTTACGCCGGAGGCTGCATACAAGCTGCGCGCCGCCCGGGAACGCGACCGGCAAGAGGCAATCCGGCACACGTCAGATGCGATCAGCCCCTCATAAGTGGAGCCCTCAAGGGCCGCCGGATCCGACACGCCGATGACGGAATGACCGGAAAGAAATACGCAATATCCGCAAACGCCGCAGGATAGAACGTAGATGGTGGAGCACTCCGCCCAGACGACGAAGGCCTCTCGATCCCTTTGTGGGCCGCGGGGCCTTCGCTGTGCCCGGCGTCCGTGCGAGACTCACGACGTGAACGAAGAACCCGACGAGCCGGTCATCGAAGTCACCGCGGACGACGGGGTTTCAGCCGCCGATCTGTCGCGGGCGTACGTGAGGCTCAACGAAGGACTCGCCAATTCGATGGGCGCCGCCGCGATGCAGCCGTTCATCGAACAATTTCGTGAGACCATCGGCCACCAGGCCGACATCGCCCGCATCGCCAAGAGCCTCACGCCCACGTACGATCTGCCCGACCTCCGCGTGAACCTCCCTCACGACGCCTTTGACTCGCAGCCGCCGCCCGTGCCAATCGACCTTCACTCGCCGACCGCAGCGATCGCGGAGTCCACGGCCGAGGTCGCCGATCTTATGAACCGGCAGCACGAAGCCATCGCACAACTGGTGGCTCTCACCGCCGCCAACGTGCAACACACCGAGTCGCAACGCGAAATTGCTGAACGTACGGAGAAATTCACCCGCGGCATGGCATGGGCATCGCTGATTGTGTCAGGCGCATCCCTCATCGCCGCCGTCGCCGCGATCGTTGTATCCATCGCTACAGCTGGAAGCTGACGCCACGCCGGCTGCTCGGACGCGGACGCGATTCCTCCTTTTGAGGAAGTGGCCGACGTATTGTCACGATGTGGCGCCCGCCTGCTCCGTAACGCTTGCGATCATCCGTCACGACTTCCTACCCAGCGGCCAGGTACGGCGCGAGCTTCCCTCGCCGACCTCGAACTCTTCCGAGCGGAGATGACCGCATGACCCGCGACTCGTCAGGCCTCACCGGCCCCCGCAAGGGCGGCAACACCTCCCGCAGCTCCCGCGGCCTCGGCCGCCGCCCGAAGTACACCCCCGAGCCCGACCCGCTCAAGGCCGTCGAGTACACCGGGAACCTCGCGCAGGACGCCGCCACCGAGATCACCGCACTCGAGCAGGGCTACCGCGACCGTGCCAAGGCCGAAGCCGACCGCTTCAAGCGCGCCACCGACTCCGAGTTCTGGATCGCCGTGTGCTTCGACTCCCGCGAGGAGAAGGAGCGCTTCCTGCAGCGCGCCGGCCTCATGGACATCGGCGACAAGTACCTCGACGGCCGCGAGGTCGCGAACCGCCTCGCTGTCGACCTCGACTGACACACCGGGGGGAGGTGACCCCCATGCGTAACGCCATCTCCAGCGCCGTCGCGCGAGCCCGAGCCGGTATCGCCCGCGCCTTCCGCCCCCGCCGCGCCGCCGCCGCCTCCTCCGCCCGCACCTCCGGCAGCTGACCCCCAGGGAGCGTCTCGCCATGCGCCAGTCCATCCGCCAGTACATCCGAGGCGGCATCAACTCCGCCGAGGGCTTCGCGAACCTCATGGGCGGAACTGGGTTCTCCGGCCGCCGTCGACGGGCCGCGTCCGCCCGCTCAGCACGCACCAGCGGCAGCTGAGTAATTCCGCACAGCACCGAGCCCCCGGGGATCGACACACCGTCTCCCCGGGGGTCCGGCACGCCCCGGCCAGGCGCCGACGGCATACCCCCTGACCCGCCAGGCGCGGGCCGCGAGAGGAACACCCCATGGGGAATGAAACCAACCGTCGCGCGACCGCAGCGGAGAAGCGCAAGAAGGCCCTCGAGCTGCGTCGCGCCGGATGGTCCTTCGACGACATCGCCGAAGAGGTCGGCTACGCGAACAAGGGCGGCGCCTACAAGGCCGTCAAGCAGGGCATCGCCGACATCACCCGCGAGTCCGCCACCGAGCTGATCGAGCTGGAGCTCTCACGCCTCGACGACCTCCTCGCCGGCCTCTACGAGAACGCCCGCAACGGTGACCTGTTCGCCGTCGACCGCGCGCTCAAGATCGTCGACCAGCGCGCCAAGTTCCTCGGCCTTTACGACCACAAGCCCGACGACACCTCGGCAGAGGTTCGCGCCGCTCTCACCGGCTTCAAGGAGGGCCTGCGCGGTCTCTTCGGCACCGACGACACGTACGGGCAGGTGACTGATGGCGACCCGAGCCCCGAAGACGTTTCAGGCGACGGCGAGCCTCGGCCGTAACCAGGTCCGGTCGCTGAACGCGTGCCTTCTCCCCGGCGCGACGTTCAACCTGTGGGAGGGCTCGATCCGCGCGGGGAAGACGTACGTCTCCGTGCTCGCCTTTCTCATGGCCGTTGCGTCTCTCGACGACAGTGCCGCCGCTGGTGGGCAGCTGGTCGTCATCGGGAAGAATCTCGGCTCGATCTACCGCAACTTCTTCCGCACGATCGAGGACTCCCCCGGCCTTCGTGCGTTCCGGGGCGCGGTGTCGTATCGGCAGAACGCGCCGACGGCTCACATCTTCGGCCGCGAGGTGCAGGTCATCGGCGTCAACGACGGGCGCGCCGAGTCCAAGATCCGAGGCATGACGATCCTTTACGTCTACGTCGACGAGGCGACCGTCATCGACGAGACCGCGTTCAAGCAGACGCTGAACCGCATGTCGCTTGACGAGTCGAAGCTGTTCGCCACGACGAACCCCGACTCGCCGGCCCACTGGCTGAAGGTCGACTTCATCGACCAGATGCGACGCCTCCACGACTGGCGCCGGTACCACTTCATGATGGACGACAACCCGTCCCTCTCCGCCTCCGTGAAGCTCCGCCTGCAGTCGCAGTACGTGGGCCTGTGGTTCCGTCGCATGATCCTCGGCGAGTGGGTGTCGGCCGACGGCGCGATTTACGGCATGTGGGACCCCGCCCGCCACGTCCGCCCGTGGGCGCAGCTCCCGCAGATGCGGCGCCTGTTCGGCGTCGGCGTCGACTTCGGCACTAACAACCCGTCGACGGGTCTCCTCCTCGGCCTGTCCCGCGAGAAGCGTCGCGACGGTGGCTACGGCTCCCGCCTGTGGCTCGTCGACGAGTGGCGGCATGACACCCGCGGCCAGGAAGCGGCGCAGCTGTCCCCCTCGCAGCAGGCGGGACTCTTCGCCCGGTGGCTCGATCAGCCACACACGCCGTACGACACCGCGCTCCGCCCGGAGTTCGTGATCGTCGACCCCGCGGCGCTGCACTTCCAACGTGAGCTGAACCTCCTCGGCATTCCCACCGCCGGCGGGCTCAACAACGTCTCGTACGGCATCGCCACGCAGGCATCCCTCCTTTCGGAGGATCACCTCGTCGTGTCGGACCGGTGCCCCGGCTTCATCGCCGAGGCCCCGGGCTACTCGTGGGACGCGAAAGCCGCGCTCGGCGGGAAGGACGAACCGGTCAAGGTCAACGACCACTCGCTCGACGGAGGCCGGTACGTCATCGCCACGACCGAGAACATGTGGCGGCCGATGCTCGACTGGCCGGCGGAACTACTTCTTGCGGCGTAGACGAGAGTCGAAGGCCGCTGATACCGCCACACCCGCGGCAGTGCCCGCGACGACGATGGGCAACCATTGGTCGATGCCGCCAGCAGGTGCGGCTGCATCTTGTCGACCGCCGAGGAGCCAGGCATAGACCAAGGGGCCAATCACGGCCACGACGATCAATACCGGGATGCCATACCGTCGCCACGCGGGCGGCTTCGAGTCGCTGTCTGCGATCCGCTGCGCAAGGCGATCTCGCGCCTCCTCGAAGCGCTTACGTACCTCACCCGCTTGTGGCAGGCCAGTCAGTGCCTCGTTCATCGCCTTCAGCTGACGTAGCGCCGCCGATTCCCCTCGGGTGTTCCACCAGGCAGTTCCGAGCGTGGTCGCTGCAACGACGAACGCCACGAGCAGCGGTATCCAGGGGACCAGCGAGAAACCGCCGCCGTCTACATCGGAGGCGGCGTCTGCAAGGGTCAGCATCCGCCGATCGTATCGACTTCCCGGCACACGGCCGGGTCGACCCCGCGACCGGGCTCTTGTGGCAACCGAGGCTGGACTGGCCGACTGAGCTACTTCTCGCCGCCGGACGGGCGCTTGAAGATGCTCTTCGCTTCGTGGTGTCGCTCCACCACGTTCCCGAGCGGACTCGACCAGTGGACGCGGAACGGCGGGTGTAGGGGCACCAGGTCGTGGTTCTTGTCCATCCAGAACGCCGCCGCCTCGGACGTGAAGCCGGCCTTGTACCCCGGCAGCACCTCCTCCGCGGTGAGCACGTCAGCCGTTCCCCAGCCGTCAACCTCGACTACGAACGTCACATCGCGAGCGGGCGTCAGCCCGACGTTGCGGAAGGCGACTCCGGTGAAACGTCCGCCGCTCCAGGCACTGTCGACGTCGATCTCCCAGCGCACGTCAGTGAACTCCCGGGCTCGCTCGTCGATACGCCGCTGCAGATCAAGCGCCTCCTGCGCGCGGTCGTTCGCCACGGCGGCCTGAGCGTTCGCGACGTCCGCCCGACGGTTCGCCCGGCCGGCCACGATGAGCGCGCCCGCAGCGATGAGCGTGCCGGCGACGGCGGTGCCCACGCTGATCCAATCCGGGTCCATGGGCCCGAGCGTAGCGACTGGCCGGCCAAGCGATTGTCGGCGGCGTGAACTGACGTCAGCTCTGGTTGCGAAGCTCTGGGTCCCAGACGGTGCTTTGGAACCGGCTTGGGTGGCCAGCAGGGCTCTGCCAATGGATGTCGATTGGTACGGCCCGACGGGCGAGAACTGCTGCTGCCAAAGGTCCACGTCCCTCCGTACGTTGCACCTGTGCGTGAGCGGCATCGTCAGCGCGGATGTTGCCGAGCTCGAAAACCTGGCGCCCCTGAGGGACGTCCATGGTGAGCGTGACCTTCTCGGCGGCCGTCGTCCCCGTGTTGGTGAGTTCGAGTGTGGGCGGTTGGTCTGCGTCCACCTTGATAAGCCACTGAGCACTCCAACTGACGTCCCGGCGCTCAACCAGACGTTCGTCACGTCGCCTCTCGAGCGCGAGTTGATCATCGACAGCGGCCTTCGCGGCGCGCGCGATTTCATTCGCCTCAGTCAGAGCCTGCGCGGCATTCTGTTGCGCCTCAACAGCACGGCGGCGAGCTTCCGCAGCGTCCGCACTCGCGGCCTGCGCATCGTTACCGCTGCGGCGAGCTTGGGCGGCCTGCCACCACGCGACGGCTGCAGCAACGGCCGAAATGAGCAACAAACCGACGTTTACGAACAACTCAGCCAGGTCCATGGCGCTGAGCGTACCGACTTCCATCCTCCGGGGTGGACACCCCACAACACGTCCCAGCGCACGGCCGGGTCGACCCCGCAGAGCCGGGGAGGACGAAGGAGGGGAGCATGGCAGAGTCCACGTTTCCCACCCCTACCGTTGGAGACCGCGCCCGCGCCCGGTTCTTCACCGCCGCGTCCGGCCAGCCCCCGCAGCGCGGCGGCGTCGCCGCGATCAACGCGGCCGTCGTCGCCCTCGCCGTCGAGATCGAACGGCATACCCCGAAGTCGCGGAACCAGTCCCTCGCGCTTACCGCGCTCGAGGATGTGTCGATGCGCGCCGACCGCTCGATCTTTGCCACGGGGCCGACGGCATGACCGCAGGCTCAACGACCTGAGTTCACGAATTCAAACCAGTCGCGCGCGTAGTCGTCCAGTTCCTGCGAGAGTTCGCCAAGGAGACCGTTCACGAGGTTCTCCAGATCTTCGTAGGACATCACGCCGAACAACAGCCCGTCACCGCTGACTCCGATACCTAGCTTCTGGTTGGGCAGGGCTCCGATGCCACTCTTCAAAGCCCTCGGATTGCGAGCAGTGGCGATCCAGGTTTCTTCGTCGATATCCGCCTCGTCGAGATGCTCGATGGCGTTGCGAAGCCTCTTGAGGTTCTCGAGGGGTTTGGGCTCGCGTCTGCGACGTGCGCGGTACAGCTTGCGCGTCCAAGCTTCGAGATTTGCAGCGCTGATTATGAGCAGACAATCCGTGCTCCACACCTCACGGATTGCGCGTTGCAACCTCGCCAGATCGACCGCGTCGCCGTCCATCCGGTCGTAGGACCTGCTTACCCAGCGGTAGTCGCGTCGGCGCTTCCTGGACAGCTCGAGCATCTCGAACGTGGAGTCCGCCCAACTGCGGGCCAGCATGAGCGGAACGTCATCCCCATCGGCGTCGAAAGTGTTCAGCATCCCTGACATGTCGCTCAGCGTAATGGCGAGCAATCAAGACCCGGGAGGGGCGTCAACGCGGAATGTGTGCCGCGAAGGACGCTCACGAAGCCGTCGCCTCTTCGGCCAGGCGTACCTGCGCCCCTCCCCACTGAAGAGCGCCGCCGACGAGCGGTCCACCAACGCCCCGGGTAGCTCGGAACCCGGTGAGGCGGCGCTCCCCACCCGATCGACCCCCGAAGGGAGTCCCCATGCCGCTCCCCGACACCAACGTCGTCTGGCCGCCGAAGCCGTTCGAGGAGTTCTTCGACCTGCTCGACATTTACGACGGCTGGTACGCCGGCGACGTCGAACGACTCTCCTCGAGCTACCGGCACACCCCGATCACCCACCGCGGTCAGTACAACGGCGGCATCGTCGGCGCCGCCACTCGCGCGTGGCTCGGCAAGCCGCCCGCCGCGGGCGAGTCCCGGGCACGCCTGCACATCCCCCTCGCGGCCGACATCGCGACCCTTTCCGCCGACTACCTGTTCGGTGAGGCCCCCCGCGTCGTCTTCCCCGGCGAGCGATCGGAGAACGGCGACAGCGAACGCGACCTCCTGCAGGCGCGTGCCGAAAAGGTCATCAACACCTCCCGCTTCCACTCAACGCTGCTCGAGGCGGGTGAGGTCGCGGCTGCCCTCGGTGGCACGTACCTCCGCCTCGTCTGGAACGCCGACCGCCTCAAGACCGTGCGCGCCGAGGTCGTCTTCGCCGACGCCGCGATCCCCACGTTCCGCTACGGCGACCTCGAAGAGGTCATCTTCTGGTCCGAGCTGTCGAAAGGCACTGACGACACGGTCGTCTACCGCCACCTCGAGAACCACCGCGCCGGCATCATCGAGCACGGCCTCTACGCCGGATCGAGCGACCGCCTCGGCCAGCGCGTCCCGTTCGAGGACCGACCCGAGACCGCATGGCTCGCAGAGCCGGGCGTCGTCAACGAGAACTCGGAAATCGTCACCGGCGTCGAAGGCCTGACCGCGGCGTACGTGCCGAACATGCGCCCCAACGCGCAGTTCCGCCGCACCCCGCGCCTGCAGATGCTCGGCCAGTCCGACTTCGCGCAGATCACCCAGCTGTTTGACGCCGTCGACGAGGTGTGGTCGTCGTGGATGCGCGACATCCGCATCGCGAAAGCCCGCATCGTCGTCGCCCAGCAGTACCTCCAGTCCAGCGGATTCGGTCAGGGCGCGTCCTTCGACTACGACCGCGAGGTCTACGAGGGCATGCAGGCCATCACGGGCCCCGAGGGCCAGCCGTTCGGCTTCCACGCGCACCAGTTCGAGATCCGCACCGCCGAGCACTCCGACACGATCCGCGAGCTGCGCGACCAGGCCATGCGCTCCGCAGGCTGGACTCCCGCGTCCGCCGGCGGCCAGGGCGAAGGCCTCCGCACGGCCACGGAGATTCACGCCGACGAACGCCTGTCCGAGCGCACCCGTGACAAGAAGTCGAACTACTGGCGCACCCTCGCCCCGTTCTTCCTCACGTGGATGCAGCTCGACGCGCTGATCTACGGCGGGCAGTCGCCGCAGGATGAGCCCGAGTTCCGCTTCCCCGCGGAGTCGCAGGTCGATCTCGAAAAGATGGCGCGCACGACGTCGCTCATGCGCTCTGCGGACGCGGTGTCGGTCGAGACGGCGGTGCGGATGCATCACCCCGAGTGGGACGGCGAGACGGTGAACACCGAGGTCGGCCGCATTTACAAGGAGAAGGGCATCGGCGTCGCCGCGGACCCGACGAAGGTCACAGGCCTCCCGGGCACCGAGCCGACGGCCGACGACATCGCTCGCATGCGCGCGCGTATGGAAGCCGAAGCCGCCCGCGAGACGCCCGCGGACGACTGACGCGCGAGGGGGGTGACCCGTGGCAGGGTTCACCCCCGAGCACGACGACTTCCAGGCGCTGGTCTACCGCATCTCGCAGCAGGTGTCAGCGACGTTCCAGGACGCTGAGACCCGCCTCCTGGCCGAGATCGCCCGCCGCCTCATCCGCGACCTGCCCGAGCTCCCCGAGCTGGACCGACAGCTGCGCATCGTGCAGGAGCTGGAACGGTTCGCCGGGGAGCTGACGGCAGGCATCACCGCCGATCTCGCTGAGCAGATCATCGCGCAGGCGTCGCGCGACGGCGCCGCAGCAGTACTCACCGACCAGCTACCCCGCATCCCCACGATCTCTGCCCTCGCCGACTCCCACGTGCTCGCCGCGGCGCTCATCGCGTGGGACCTCGGCAACGCCTTCGCCGACGTCAAGGCCCGCATCCTCCGTTACCCGCGCGACGCCATGAACCAGTTCATGATCGGCGGCGACGTCTATCAGGACGTCATCGCCGCAAACGCGCCCATGGTCGCGCTCGGCGCGTCAACGTCGACGGCACGCAAGGCCGCGCTGCAGGAGTTCCTCGAGCGCGGCATCACCGGCTTCACCGACATCTCGGGCCGCAACTGGCGCATCGGCACCTACACCGAGATGGCCACGCGCACGGCTGTCGCCCGCGCGTACACCGACGCCGGCGTGTACCGGAACGCGCAGCTCGGCATCGACCTGTGCTCGATCCTCGGCGGCCGGAACTCGTGCGACAACTGCGCCCAGTGGTTCGGCAAGATCATCGCCGCATCCGGCCCGACCGGGCGCCGCCTCGTGCCCCACGCGTACGAAGACCGCCTCATCGAGGTCGACATCGCAGGGACCCTCGCCGAGTGGCGACAGTCCGGCGCCGGGCACCCGAACTGCACCTGCCGCCCCGTCGGCTACCTCCCCGGCTTCCGGCTGCCCGTCGCGGCGTCCGGGTACGACCCCGCCGCGCACGCCGCCCGCGACCGCCTCCGCGAGCTCGAGGTGCGCGAGCGCGACGCGAAGCGGAAGTACGAGATCGCCGTCGCCGCCGGGAACACCGAGAAGGCGCTCCGCGAACGTCGCCGCGTCCTCGTCATCCAGGCCGAGACCCGCGAGCACGTGAAGGCCACCGGCCAGAGACGGCGCTACGAGCGCGCGGCAGTCAAGTTCGCAGATGGAGCGCAGTCATGATCTCCAGGTATTTGGCATCCGCAAGATCGACATCGAAACGACCGCCCCGACGACGGACGAGAGCCCAGGTGCGTGCGCACGCGAGGCAAGACCGCACGCCGTTGGCAGCGTGATGACGGGTGAGGTTGGGCGCAGTGAGCAAGTGCCCGCGCGGGCAGACAGATTTGGACGATTCGTTGTGCGTTCCGTGGACGACACGGTCTCGTGTGTTCTCCGACTGCGTGTCCCATCTCAGGTTCTCGAGTCGGTTGTTGCTCGGGTCGCCATCGTTGTGACAAGTCTCGTGACCTGGGGGGCGGGGCCCGACGAATGCTTCGAGCACCAGCTGATGAATGCGACGCTGCGAGCGAACGCCGGGTGACTTCAAACTCACTTGTAGGTGCCCGTTCGGCTCGGGGGATGCCACCAGGTCGCGACTGCGCACCCGCAGGGCCACGCCGTTCCGCCGCATGACGACCCGCGCCAGGGAACGGACGCGTCCCTCGTCGCTTACTTCGTACAGTCCGTCCCATCCCGGGACGGGCAGCCACCGCTCAGTAGAATTCACGGCAGCCCTCCAATCGATCGCATTCGATTCAGGGTGAGGCCCCGGCTTGAGCGCTACCAACGCTTGTCGGGGCCGTTCTCATTTTAGGCCGTGCCGGCTTCCAGTAGACCCCCGTGTCGAGGTGACGCGGCTACCCCAACCCCGGCCAGGTGCCGGAGAGGAGAACCCACCATGTCCAAGCTCCACACGCTCGGCGTCCAGTTCCCGCCCTCGTACGACCGCCCCTTCCTGCGGTACTTCGACGGCGACAACGGCGCCCCCGGCGGCACCCCGACGCCGACGCCGCCCGCCCCGCCCGCTGGCGACGCGACGCCGCCCGCCGGCGACGACGCGCCGTGGAAAGCCGAGGACTTCGACTCCGAGCGCGCCTGGCGCAAGATCCAGGCGCAGCGAGCCGACCTCGAAGCCGAGAAGGCGAAGCGCGCCCAGGCCATCAAGGACGCCGAGACCGCCGCCGAGAAGCGCGCGGCCGAGAAGGCGTACAAGGAGATCGGGAAGACGCTCGGCGTCGTGAAGGACGACGACACCCCGACGGTGGAATCCCTCACCACCGCGCTCCAGGAGCGCGACACCAACCTCACCTCCACCCAGGCCGCACTCGCGGCCCAGCGTGCCGAGAACGCCGTGCTCCGCTATGCGGGCAAGCACAACGGCGACTCCGACGCGCTCCTCGACTCCCGTGACTTCGAGAAGAAGCTCGCGGGCATCGACTCGGCCGCCGATGACTACGCCACCCAGGTGGAGGCGCTCGTCAAGGCAGAGGTCGAGTCCAACAGCCGTTACCGGAAGGTCCAGGTGGCCCCCAAGTCGAGCGACGGCGACACCCCTCCTGCCGGCGGAACCCCCGCCGGCGAGAAGTCCATCGACGACATCCGCAAGGACCGTCAGAAGCGCCGCGGCGTCGAGCTGTAGGCAGAAAGGGCCACCACCATGGCTAACACCCTCCTCACCACTCAGGCGATCGCCGACCAGGCGCTCGCGACCCTGTACGAGAACACGTTCCTCGGCCCCCTGGTCTACACCGACTACGGCTCGGAGCTGTCGACCCGTAAGCAGGGCGACACCATCAACATCCGCAAGCCCGCGACCTTCACCGCCCAGAAGTTCGACCGCGCCCAGGGCATCCAGATCCAGGATGCTGCCGAGGGAAACGTCGCGGTGAAGCTCGACAACATCGCGGACGTGTCGTTCGCCGTGACCGACGAGGACATGAGCCTCAAGATCGCGGACTTCGACACGCAGCTGCTCAGCCCCGCCCTCGAGGCCATCGCGCAGCACGTCGACACCGCCGTGCTCGAACTGCGCGACCAGGTCACCCAGGTCGCCGGCACCCACGCGGGCGCCGCCGACGAGGGCCAGACCTGGGACCACCCCGAGGTGCTCATCGAGGCTGGCCGCCTGCTCGACCTCAATGCGGTTCCGCTCACCGATCGTTACGCGGTCGTCGGCCCCACGACGAAGGCGAAGTGGCTCAACACGGATCTGCTGAAGCACGCGGACAAGTCCGGCTCGACCGAGGCGCTCCGCCAAGGTTCGATCGGCGGCGACCTGTTCGGCTTCGAGGCCTTCAAGACCAACCTCGTCGGCCAGCCGAAGGCGCCGGGCGCCCAGGTCCCCGGTGACCCCACCACCGAGGTCGGCCTCGCGTTCCACCGCTCGGGCCTCGCGCTCGCGTCGGCGCCGCTCGCGATCCCCGCGGGCGCCAACCAGGGCCAGGTGTCGGTCGCGTCCTACCGCGGCCTCTCCGTGCGCGTCGCGTACGGCTGGGACATCAAGTACAAGCAGTCGGTCGTGTCGGTCGACTTCCTGTACGGCGTGAAGATGCTCGACGCCAAGCGCGCCGTGCTCCTCAAGGGCCCGAACAAGGCCTGACCCTCTGGGGCGGGCGGCATCACGTCGCCCGCCCCTTCCGGCTCGCAACCAAGGAGAAGGACATGAGCCCGAAGTACACCTCGCTCGAGGACGGTCAGGTCATCGAGACCGACGAGCCTCGCGCCGACCTCGACGCGCTCGCGCGGTGGGAGCGCGACGACTCGCCCCCGACCACGGCGCCGAACGGTCCGGCAGCGCCGGGCACGACCCCTGTCGCCGGCCCCGTGAACACCAACCCCGAGACGGGCGGCAACCCGCCCCTCAAGTCGACGAGCGCCGGATTCTCGAACCCCGCCGAGATCATCAGTTCCGAAGAGGCTCAGCGTCGCGCCGAACAGGCCGCCGCGGACGCCGCCGCCGCTGCCGAGGCCGCGCGCGAGGAGGGTGAGACGCCGGACGCTTCCGACGACGAGCCCGAGCGCCCCGCGCTGAACGGCACGACCGAGGACTGGGCGGCATTCGCCAAGCACCCCTCAATCGCGCTCGACGTCGCCGACGACGCTGGCCGCGACGCCATCGTGGCCGCGTACATCGAGAAGTTCGCGCCGGCAGGGAGCGCCTCCACCGAGAAGTGGGCCGCGTACGCCGAGAAGCACGGCGTCACGGTCGACGAGAAGGACGGCCGCGACAAGATCCGCGCCGCCGTCGTGGAAGCCGGCTGGGCCAAGGCCTGACCACGCGGGCCGGGGCCGCCACGAGCGCGCCCCGGCCCCGACACGAAGGAGACGCCCATGGCGTACCGCATCACCCTGCCCTACCCGCACACCGGCCCGAAGCTGGTCGGCGGGCTTCTCTTCCTCGACGGGGCTGCCACCGTCACCGAGCTCGGCGACAACCGCCGCCGCTACCTCACCGTCTCCGGCGCGAGCATCGTCGACACCGACGTGCCCACCCCGCAGGACGCCGCCGAGGTCGCAGCGCTCACCGTGCCCCAGCTGAAGCGCCTCGCCGAGCACCACGGCATCACGCACTCGTCGAAGACGCGGCACGACCGCCTCGCGACGCTCATCAGTGCACACCTGTTCCCCGAGGAGGCCTGACTGTGTGGTTCCCCTTCGTCGAGGTGTCCGAGATCGGCGACCTCGCCGCCGCGTTCGAAGATCCCGCTCAGTCGATCCGCACGGCCTCGTACCGTGTGTTCGACGAGCTGCGTACCGCGTCCTTCGACGTGCACGCCGCCGGCGACGACGAGGGGCACCCCGTCGACTGGCACGTCACCGCCGCGATCAAGGACGCGACGAAGGCGCAGCTCTCGTTCTGGGCGGAGACCGGCGACGAGTCCGGCGCAGGCGCTCAGAACGGTGGCGGCTCGATCCTCTCCGTCTCGCTCCCCGGCGGTGGCGGCACGACCTCGCTCGCCGCGAAGCAGGAAGCCCGCGTCGCCCCGGCCGTCGCCGAGATCCTACGCGCGGCCCCCGGCATCCGATGGGGAGTCGGGTACTGATGCGCCGCCTCCCCGAGCGGATGATGCCGCACCGCGACCTCATCTCCTACAAGCCGAAGAAGGGCGAGGGGACCTACGGGCCCGTCTACGGCGACGAGGTGATCTGCAAGCGCGGCGCGATCAGCGACAAGCGCCGATACGTCCGCGACCGCGACGGCAACGAGGTCATCTCCGAGTCGCGAATCGCGCTCGACCTGCCGGACCATGACGTGCCCGACGGGTCGCTCGTCACGATCTGGCGCGGCACACCGCAGGAGCGCGAGACGACGGCGATCGTCACGGCCGTCGCCGACTGGCCTCGACTGCCGCACTTCATCGAGATCTCGCTCGCGTAGGAGGCCCCGTGCCGGTTCAGTGGAACGACCCCGAGCGCCACATCCGCGTCGGCGCGGCGCGCGGTCTGAACCGAGGCGCAACGGTCCTCATGGGCGAATCGCAGTCGCGAGCGCCCGTCGACCAGACTGACCTCCGCAACAGCGCCGCCACGCACGACGCGACGCCAGACAACCTGCAGTCGGCCGTGACCTACGACACCCCCTACGCGGTGGTGCAGCACGAGCGCCTCGACTTCAATCACCCCACCGACCACAACCCCAACGCGCAGGCGAAGTACCTCGAGAGCGCGGCGATCGAGCTGCGGGACGACATCAGCGCCGTCGTCGCGGCCGACATCCGACGAGAGACGGGGTGACGATGTCGCACTTCGGCGCCGTCCTCGACGGCCTCGCCCAGCACCTCGACCGGCACGGCCGCGGCGTCTACAACGTCGACGGCGTCTTCGCGGCGGACGAGCGGGGCATCGTCATCTCGGCGTTCCCCGCGGCGCCGCGCGAGATCGTCGCTCTCACCCTGTACTCACCCGAGTACACCCGCACCTCCCCCACGGCCACGCGGCAGATGACCGCGTGCAGGGTGCAGATCAAGTACCGCCTCCACGGTCAACCTCTCGCGGTCGTCGAGTTCTTCGAGGGCCTCAAGGACCTGCTCGACGGCAAGCACCTCCCGCTCGGCGATGTCACCGCGCACAGCGAGTTCCAGTCGTACACCCCGCTCGGCCAGAACAACGCCGACACCTGGGTCGCCTCGACGAACTGGCGCCTTAGCTCGCTCCGAGCCCTCTGACTCCCGGCCCTCGGGACCGCCGCCAGGCGCGGCACACCACACGCCTCGTGACCGTCCGGCGCGGGGCTCTCCGTCGTCCACGAAAGGACACCCCACCATGACCGAATACGCGGACGTGGAGCCCACCGAGGGCACCATCGCTCAGTCGTACGAGTACATCCTCGACATCGCGAAGAAGCCCGTCGGCGCTGCGGCCCCGACCTACGTCAACGTGCCCGACATCACCGCGCTGAACCCCCAGTTCCCCGCGCAGCTGCAGGCGATCACCACCTACGCCCACAAGGGCAAGGAGCGCCAGACCAAGATCAGCTCCAACGCGACCCTCGGCTTCAACATCCTGAAGGTCCGCGACAACGTCGGCGAGTTCCAGCCCGAGTGGCTGATCCTCAAGGAGGCCTCCGACGCCGACGGCAGCGACAACGAGATCCTCGTCCGCTGGTACGACGCGCTCGGCGCATCCGACGCCTACGAGGGCACCTTCCTCGTGCAGCGCGACGGCCGCCCCGAGACCGGATCGCAGGGCCCCGGCTGGGACGCGTTCACGCTCACCGGCGCCGGCAACGTCAAGCCGATCGCGAACCCCATCGCCGGGTCGTGAACCCACGGGGCGGCGCGCACGCGCGCGTCGCCCCACCCCTACCCCTCCGCGCACAACCCATCCAGGAGCACCCCATGACCACCACCGCCGCCGAACGAGGCCGCAGCCTCATCGTCACCTTCGGAACACCCGGAGAGGACGATGCCCGCGAGATCGTCGTCAAGCCGATCAACGCCAAGCTCGGCCTCTCCCTCTACGCCCTCTGGGCCGGCATCGCCTTCGCGCAGTCCGAGCAGGTCGAGGCCGACGCCGTCTCGATGGGCAAGCTCGCCGTCGGCGAGGAGCACTGGACCCTCATCGACGAGGAGCTCCGGTGGAAGGAATCCGAGGACCTCATCCACTGCGCGTTCCTCTGGAACGTCCAGGGCGGCGGCATCGACCTCGTGAACACCTACCTCGAGCAGAACGGCGCGACGGGTGGCCTCCCAAAAGCGCACGAGCTGCTGGTGGCCCGCAACGGACACTCGAAAGCTTTCGGACTGTTGAGGACATTGCTCAGTTCGGGCGAGGGCGCCGAGACCCCCGAACCGGACGCTACGAGCGGTACGAGTACCCCGACTGGTTCCGAGAGCTGATCCAGGCGCAGCGCGCTCCCGGCTCCTCCAAGCCCGCCGCCGCACCCGACAAGCCTCAGGCCAAGACGATCACCGACCGCGCGTTCTGGACCGTCGTGCTCACGCACTGGGAGCGGTACACGCTCCCCGACCTGCGCGAGTACTTCCAGATCGACGCCTGGTCTGACAGCTCCGACATGGAGCGCCCATGGCGGTGGCTGCGCGGCTTCATCCTCTCGCTCGCCGACATCCCGCAGTCCCGCATCGCGAGGGCGCTCGAACAGTGAGGTAGTCCATGTCGTTCAACGCCGCCGCCCTCGTCGCCACCATCCGCCTCGACGGCGCGGAGAAGCTCGGCCGGGACCTCAACACCGTCCGCGGCCGACTGAACGACACGGACGCCGCAATCGCGAAGGTCCGCGCGGCGGGCAAGGCGGCCTTCGATCAGACCGCGGCCGGCGTCGGAGCGGCGTCGGTCGCGGTCGGCATCCTCACGTCAAACCTCTTCGCCCAGGGCGTCGCATACAACCAGCTGCAGCAGACGTCCCGCGCGGCCCTGCGCACGCTCCTGGGCGGCGCGGAGGCCGCGAACGCACAGATGGACAAGCTCGACGCGTTCGCGCGCACGAGCCCCTTCTCCAAAGCCGTCTTCATCTCGGCGCAACAGCAGCTCATCGGCTTCGGCTTCGAGGCGCAGAAGGTCATCCCGATCCTCAACGCCGTGCAGGACTCGGTCGCCGCCGTCGGCGGCTCGAACGCGCAAATCTCCGAGATCGTCTCGATTCTCGCCAAGATCCGCTCCTCCGGGAAGCTCACGGCCGAAGACCTCAACATGCTCGGCGAACGGGGCCTCGACGCGGCCACCCTGCTCGGGCAGGGGTTCAACAAGACAGCCGCCGACATCCGCAAGGACATCACCGACGGCACCCTCGACGCGAACGAGGCCATCGACGTGCTCGTCTCCCAGATGGGCACCAAGTTCGCGGGCGCCGCCTCCAACGTCAAGGAGACCTTCGCCGGCACCACGGACCGGATCAAGGCCGCGTCGCGCGACATCGGCGCCGCCCTCGCCGAGCCGTTCGTCGCCAAGAACGGCGGCGGCCAGGCCGTCGTTTGGGGCAATCAGGTCGCCGACGTCCTCCGCGCCGTCGAGTCGCACGTGAAGCCCGTCGTCACGATCCTGTGGGACGAGGCGACACCCGCCGTCAACGGCGTCACCGAGGCGCTCGACCGGGCACGCGTGCAGATCCGGGCGTGGGACTCCTCCCGCGTCTCCGACGGGCTCAAGCTCATCGGCGACAACGGCCCCGCCGTCGCCGCGGCCGCGGCCGCCATCCTGGCGGTCAACAGCAAGCTTCTGGCCGGTATCCCGATTCTCGGCTCCTTCCTGCCTGCCATCGGCCCCATCCCAGCCGCCCTGGTCGGTATCGCCCTGGCCTCTCCCGAGGTGCGAACCGCACTAGGTGATCTGCTCGGCGAAATGAAGCCGCTGGTGCCCGTCGCGGTCGAACTGGCCGGAGTGGTCTCGGACAATCTCAACTTGGCCCTGCCGATCGCTGCCGACGTCATTGGCCTGGCGGCGGGCGCTGCGAAGCCACTGGTGGAGATCATCAGCGCCATTCCCGCGCCCATGCTGGCTACCGTGGCCGCCACGATCGCAGTGACCAGCGCGCTGCGGTCTAACGCCCCGGCCCTGCAGCGTTTCGTCGACGGCATCCGCAACATCGCCGACCAGGTGGCCGTGCAGTCGGCCCTAGCCGCGATGGAGGGCAACACCGGACGGTTCTCCGGCGCGCTCGAACTCGCACGCGCGAAGGCCACGGGCCTGATGAACAGCCTCAAGGCCGCGTTCATCTCCAACCCGGTCGGCCTCATCATCCTCGGCCTGTCCACCGCGGCGGCGGTCCTCACCGCAGCCTTCACCGCGCAGGCGGAGGAAGCGAAGGCCGCTCGCGAACAGATCGACACCTACCGCGACACCCTCGATCAGGCGACCGGTGCAGTACTCCGCGCCACGCGCGCAGAGGTCGAGAAGACGCTCGCCGACAAGGGCGCGCTCGACGCTGCCGAGAAGCTCGGCCTCAGCCGGCAGACGGTCATCGACGCCGTCTTTGGCGAGGAGGAGGCTCTCGCGGCCGTGCGCAAGGCGTACGAGGACAACGCCGGTGCGACCGGCGACTACCTCACGGCCGGCGCGGATCTCCGCAAGGAGGCCGGTCTCCTCAACTCGGTCGTGAAGGAACAGTCGGGGCTCCTGCAGGATGCCGAGCAGCAGACCCGCGACGATGCGCAGGCCAAGCGCGAGGCGGCGGCAGCATCTACCGAGCTCGAGCGGTCCAACACTCGCGTCAACGAGGCGCTGGCCATCGCGCGCGACGTCAGCCGAGACGCCACCGAGCGACTGAAGGCGCTGAAGCTGGCGCTCGACGAGCTCAAGGGCGGCGCGAAGTCGCAAGCCGAGGTGACCCGCAACCTCAACGAGCAGACCGACCGACTGCGCGAGGTGTTCCTGGCCACGAACGACGCTGGCGAGCGACTCGCCAGCGGGCTCGTGAACGGTGCAGGGCAGATCGACACGACCACCGCTGCGGGACGGGCCCTGTTCGACGAAGTCGGACGGCTGAACGACCAGATGCTCGACGCCATCCTCATCGCGGACAAGGACGCAAAGGCGAGGGGCGAGTCGGGAGTCTCGATGGAGACCGCGCGAGAGATCGCCAGCCGCTATCAGGGGACGCTCCGCGACCTCGCGTCCGAAGCTGGCCTGTCCGAAGAGCAGGTGAGCGGCCTCATCGCGACCATGCTGTCCACGCCCGAAGTCGTTGCCTACGCGGTGACCGACGACGGAACGATCGACGCGAACAAGCTCCGCATGGTCGACCTGGCCACGCAGATCCTCGCGACACCCGACAAGCAGTTCGAGATCCGGAACGAAGACGCACCTGCCCTCATGGAGGCGCTCAGGGTGCTCGGCGTCACGATCCAGACGCTGCCCAACGGCACGGTCTCCGTCAAGAAGGACGACGTCACCTTCGGCACAGTCGAGAGCGCGCTGAACGCCATTGCCCGGGATCGCACGGCGTCGATCCGCACGCAGCTGCTCACGACGGCGATCGGTGGCGGGGCAATCCCTGACCAGACGCCCGAGATGTTGCGACGAGCGGGCGGCGGCCCCGTGTGGGGGTCTGGCACGAGCACGTCGGACTCCATCCCCGCGAAGCTGTCGAATGACGAGCATGTGGTGGCAGCGTCTGAGGTGCGCGGGTTCGGCGGCCACGCTGAGTTCGCTCGGATGCGTGCCCTCGCCAAGGCCGGCCGCTTCACCGTCCCTGCCTTCGCTGAGGGTGGGCGTGTCGGACTCGGAGTGCAGCGCGATCTCCTACCCGTGCCGGCGCCGATCACGCTGCGCGCAAACCCAGCGCATTCGCCCGGATCAAACCGAACTGCGGATGCGCCTGTCCTGCCGCCGATCCACTTCGGCAACATCGTCGTCCCGCCCGGGATGACGTACGCCGAGGCCGTCGCGATGGTCGAAGAGGCCGTCGCGAGCGCGATCCGATCCGTCATTCCGGGAGGGAGCTACTGATGGAAAAACCCGACGCTGACTTCCGCGCCAGTGCCGGGTCCATCGCCTACACCGGAGGACGTTTCGACTACGAGCCCGGGTGGTACGTCCAGGAGGTCGAGGGGCTGACTGACGGCGCCTCGACCTCCTCAGAGGAGGTCCCTCGCGACCAAGGCGAGGGGCAGCACGACATCCCCAACCGGCTCGACGACGCCCGCTCGATCCGGCTTAGCGGGTTCGCATACGCCCAGTCCCTCGGCGACCTCGGCCGCATGGCGCGTGAGCACGGCGCGCTCCTCGCAATGCCGGAGCAGTCAGGTGCGTTCACGTGGCTGGAGTTCGGCGATTGGTTCACGACCGACGTGCGCCGCGGGTCGAACTGGCGGTTCATGCGCGACGGCGACACCGGCTTCGCGAGCTTCACGCACCGGTTCCGTGCCCCGTCGCAGGTGTACTTCGGTGTCGAACCGGAACGGGCGTCTGGCACGGACGTGTACGTCACGAACCGCGGCACAATCCCCTCCGCCCCCGTCATCACGGTTACCGGGAACATGCCCGGCGGGTACACGATCTACGGCCCCGATGAGCGGGTCTATCAGATCACCGCGGGCCTCGCACCGGGGCAGGTCGACGTCATCGACATGTCGGTCGGCGCCCTGTACCGCGACGGGGTCATCCTCACGGGCGGCGTGTACGGGTCCCGGGTGGACGTGTGGACGATCGCCGCCGGCGAACGGCAGAACCAGGCGCTACTCCCCGCCGCCGGTGCGGGTTCGATGACCGTCGAACTGTTCCCTGCGTTCTTCTGAGAGGAGGCCCCGCGTGGTCAGAAAGACCTACTGGGCGGTCAACTCCCTCACCGGCCGACGACAGCTGCAGCTGTTCCCCTCGGCGGGCGGGTGGCGGTCGAAGATCAACGGCGTCGATAACGGTTCGACTTACGACGTCATGGTTCGCGACCGTCACGCTCCCTACGGCGCCGAGGCGTGGGCCGCTGCGCTCGAGCCGTGGGCAATGCGCCTCGTCGCCGAATGGGACGGGAAGATCAAGTACGCCGGGTGGATTCTCGGCTACGACTGGGATTCGCCCACCGGCCGCGTGCGGATCAAGCACGCCGATTTCCGAGCGATCGCCGCGCGCCGCGCCCTGTTCGGTGTCGGGCCGATGGACCTGCCGGACATCGTCATCGAGAACCGCTCCCTCCGTGGCCTGATGGGCGAGTACGCATGGAAAGCGCTCGTCGACGGCGCGTACCGGTGGGCGCTGCGCGTCGTCATCGACCCCGCTGACCGGCTCGAAGCCGGCCCCCACACCGAGCGGATCCCCCGCTACCGAGTGGACAGCGCCGAAAGCCTCTGGCGAGATGTGCAGGACCGTGAGAACGGCCCCGAGATGCACTTCTTCCCCCGCTGGTCCCCTACCGACGGGGCGCTCGAAGACGTTCTCCGCATCGGCAATCCCACCCTCACGACGAACAGCATCGACCTCATCCACGCACCGAAGACACCGCTCATCGGCTTCGGCTTCACGATGGACGGGGAGAAGCAGCGCACGGGCGTATTCGGCACGGCGCAAGGTCGCGGCGACGACGGGAAGATCGGTCTCGCCGGCATCTTCGATGAGGGCGTCGGCGACGGCCCCATCATCCCGTTCCTCGACGCGAAGCACGACATCAGCGACACCACCGACCAGGACATCGCGAACTCGAAGTCCCGCGAGCTCCTCAAGTCCCTCCGCAAGCCGATCAAGCAGTACCGCTTCCAGATCGCCGACGAAGACCTCTCCGCTCAGGCCGAGAACGGTACCCGCGTGAACGTCTACTACCAGGGCGACGAGATGCAGCGTCCTGGGTGGATCAACGGCCGCGTCATCGCCATGTCGCACAAGGTGCGCGATCGCTACCCCGAGCTGGAGGTTCAGTGATCCACAACACGAACGACTCCCCGATGGACGACCTTCGAGACTCGGTCACACGACAGCGGCGAGAGAACCCGTTCGAGTCATCATCGATCCGCGACGGGATGGTGCGCTTCATCCGAGGGCTGCTCAAGCTCGAAGGAGGAGCAGTCCTTGACGGCGACGGCACGTTTCGGTGGCGCGGGCAGGGCTCCATCGCGGGGGACTGGGAAGTTCTTGACGGAGGAGTTCTCCGAGTCGGCAGCGTACTTATAAGCCCCATTGGCGGCGGACGCATCATGGTCGGCGCTGGCCCCAACGGAATCATCCTGGACGGAGGCGCGGGCTCGCTCACGAACGGGAACGTGACCATCGAAGGCGGCAAGGTCAGGGCCGGTGTCGGGCTGGCTCAGGTCCTCATCGACGGCGGGACCGGCACGGTGACAGTCGGCAGCGGCGCGGAGAGAGTCGTCATCGACGGAGCAACGGGACGCATCCTCTCTGGCGCTCTGACTATCGACCCGAGTGTGGACGGCGGCGCCGTGCTCTTCGCCAACGGCTCGAAGCTCTACTCGAACGTCACCGCCATCGGCCTGCGCAAGGGCAACAGTTCCGTCACCATCGGCGACACAATCGCGTCCCTGCTCGTCGGGGGGAAGGTGCTGTCGGTCACCGAGGATGGCATCGCCCTGATCGGTGTACGGGAGGTCACGAGCACAGACGGAATCAAGTGGCTCGGCATCACCAACACCGGTGAGGTCGTAAAGGTCGCGCCCGGCGTCGGCGGCCCGGGAGGGTCGCTGTCGTGGCCGTTCCCGCCTTCCACCGTGACGGACGAATATGGGCCCCGCGAGTCCCCGGGCGAAGGGGCGTCGGCGTTCCACGAGGGCATCGACTTCGGCGCGGCGGACGGCACCCCGATCCCCGCCGCGGGGCCTGGGCTCGTTGAGTTCGCCGGCTTCGACACCGACGGCGGCTACGGCAACTACGTGCTCATCAACCACGGCAACGGCGTCAAGACGCGCTCCGCCCACATGAACGCCACCCCGCCCGTCTCGACCGGGTCCCGCGTCGCGCGCGGGCAGATCATCGGCGCGGTCGGCAACACCGGCACCTCGTTCGGCAACCACCTGCACTTCGAGGTCGAGGTGAACGGCGTGCGCGTGAACCCCCGAAGCAAACTCCCCGCCGCCTGACCGCGGCCCAACGGAAGGACATCTCTCATGGCCGACATTCCGGGCCAGGACGCCATCATCGCGATCCTCTCCGCGGACGGCGCCCCGCCGCACATCATCCTCGACATCGGGGGAAGTGCCGACCTCAACGGCGACGGCCTCGTGAAGGCGTCACTCGACGCCGCCGGCGCGCTCGTGTTCGAGGACGCCTGAGATGGGCTACAACTTCCCCGGCACCCGCGTCGACCTCGGCGGTGGCCGCGGCTGGCTCGACGCCCCCGCCGCCGCATCCATCTTCCGCATCGACCGCGCGATCGGCCACCTCTGCCAGATCAGCGAAGCCGGCCGCACGTGGGACCAGCAGATGCGGTTCTGGCAGATCTTCCTCAACGGCGGAAACATCGCGCTTCACCCGGACACCCCGAGCGAGCACCAGAAGGGCAAGGCCGTCGACTCCAACGAGGCGCAGCAGTTCGTCGCCCTCATGGAGGAGCACGGCTGGCGCCGCACCGTCTACCGGTGGGTCAACGGCGTCTGGACCCTCGTCGAGCGCTGGCACTTCGAGTACTTCGCCCACCTCGACAAGCACATCAACGACGGCGCGCCCGCGTCGGACACCGCAGCACCGATCCCGAAGGAGTGGGACGAAATGGCATCCAAGGACGACATCCGCGCAGTCGTGGCGGAGGAGATCTACAAGACCCGCACGAACGAGCACTTCATCGTGTCGTACGCGTCGGAGACCGACCGCAACGGCATCGTGCTGGCCGGCTTCGGCTACTGGCACAAGCTCACGAAGGAGGAGTGGGACCACTTCAACTGGCTCAAGAGCAACGGCGGCCTCACGATCTTCGCCGGTCTGCACATCTTCACCCCGATCAACGACCGCTCGTACGACATCCTCCGCGACGTCTGCCTCACCGATGGCGTCGCCCAGGGCGAGGGGGGCGTCACCTTCGAGCAGGTGAAGCAGCTCATGGAGTCGGCACCGCCGCTGAAGATCAAGACCCTGGCGCTGGACGGCACCAAGCCGACCGTCGGCCTCGTCGACGACCCCGCATGAGCGTGCCTTCCTCCATCGCGCGCGCGGCCGTGTGGATGTGGCTTGTCGCCGCCCGCTCGGTCGCGCGCGCCTGGGGCGGGATTCACGAGCCGCGTGTCGCGAAGGTCTTCCACCTCATCGGCTACCTGCTCACGGTCGGCATCGGCGCCGTCACCCTCTGGCGTCCACCGACCTCGATCGAAACGCCGCTCGGACCGACCCTGACGACCATCTGGGGGGCGCTCATCCTCACGGGCGCGATCGCCGCAGCGGTCGCCGTGCTGCCCGGCTGGTGGTGGCTCGAACGCCTCGGCATCTACTCCATCGCCGCCGGCGCGCTGATCTACTTCGCCGTCGTCCTGACCCTGCACGCCCAGGGGTCGCCCGGTTCGTCACGGCTCACGCAGGCGGGCGTCATTCTCGCCTTCGCGTGGCTGGTCAGCGCGAACCGGCTCTGGGAGATCCGGGGCTACACCTTCGAACCACGCGGGAGGTAAACGTGGACCCCGCCGCTCAGGAGCTCACCCGCGCGGTGCTCCTCGTTCTGGGTGGCGTCCTCGGCACCGAGATCTTCAAGTCGATTCGCGACGGCATCACCGGGTCCATGAAGCGACGACGCGCCGAGGTCGACCGCATCGCGCGCGAGAAGGCCGGCCGCGAGGACGAGATGCACGACCTCGAGACGTGGACCCGCATCGTCACCGAGCACGCGCACGCAGTGCGCGTCATCGCCATTCAGGCCGGTCTCCCCATTCCCGATTTCCCCTCACGACCACCCGAGCACACCAAGACCTGATCTCCCGGACCGACCGGAGACCGACAGTCCAGAAAGGACACCACCGTGACATCACTCATCCCCGCCGACGCGCAGCTCGCCGCCAAGCGCGGCTTCGTGCGCACCACCTCGCAGGCGTACGGCACCGCCCTCGCCGGCGGCATCAGCACCACCGTCATCCTCGGCGTCGTCACCGGCGAGGTGCAGCCCGTCCCGCTGCTCGTCACGGTCGGTGTCGTCCTCGTGTCGCCGCTCATCGCGGGCGCGGCATCGTTCTTCTCGATCCTGTCGCGCGGCATCCCCGCCGACTACGAACCGGAGATCTCCGACGCCGGCCTCCCCGTCACGACCGAGGGCGAGCGATCCGCCGGATGACACCCGAGGCGGCGGTTCGAGCGTTCGGGCCGCCGCCTCATCACCCGGTTATCACCCCCTCATCACCCTGCCGCCTTCACCCCATCGGGTGAGGGCTGAAAGGAACCGTTATGCCCCTGGTGACCGGTAGCGTCCGCACCTGGCAGCTACAGCCACTTCCCCCGAACGAACGCCTCCTCGTGCGTTTCGTGCCCTCCGCCGCTACCTCCGCCGGCACAACCGTTCTCCCGCTGCGCGAAGAAGCCGTCGAACCCCCACCCGACGGGTCCATCAGCGTGAACCTCGCGCAGACCACGAACACCCGGAACGACGTGTTCTTTCGCGTCGTGCTCGAGTGGTTCGTGCGCGACCGCCTCAACGAGAAATGGGTCACCCAAGGCCGTTCCGAGCTTCCGGGTGAACTGCGTGTCCCGGCCGCCGGCGGCGACCTCGCCGAGCTGCTCTCCATCAAACCGCGCCCCGGATCCACCCTCTACGGTCTGGGCGCTCCCCCCAGCTCGCTCCGCGGCGTGCAGTACGTCGACATCACCGGACCGAAGCTCCGCTTCTACGCGCCGAAAGGAACCCGCGTCTAATGGTCGACGATCTCACCCTGCCCGAGCTTGAGCTCGTTGGAGAATTCGAAGCAGCCAGCGACGATACGCTCAACTTCATCCTGCGAACCATCGGCACGCAGAGCCGGCAGGCGGTCATCGACCTCATCACACCCGCACTCGCCGCCAACCCCGACGTAACGCAGGCGGGCGCGGTCGCCGCGGCAACGGCAGTCGCTGACGCGCTTTTCAAATCCGACGTCATCACCGGGCCGGACCGCCGCATCCCGCAGATCCTCCGCGCGGCGGGATGGGTGCACGGCATCGTCGACCCCGACACCCTCGCCGTGCTGCAGGGCATCGACGAGGGCGGCAAGACGAAGCTGTGGCTGCGAGAAGACTCGCTCACCGACTACGGAACAATCGGCGATCGAATGGCGCGGGTCGTCCGAAACGACGAATGGCTCTGGGCGATCGCGGACCCGGCGACGCAGGCGGTCTTCCTCGGCGTTCGACGCACAGGTCACGTCTACGCCTTCGGCCTCGACGGGTCCACCGCGCAGTCGGGCGCCGTCGTCCCCGCGGAGCGCGGATCGGTCGCGGTCGGCGACAGCCTCACGTACAGCGACGGGACTAACTTCCCGGAGACCGTCGAGCCGGGACTGACGAATCAGCCGGGCGCCCGCCTGGCGATGTTCGGCCAGTCATCGCAGCATCAGGCACTGCTACTCGGCACCCTCGACGCGCAGCTCACCTTCGCCAGCAACCAGCTCCCCGCAAACGGGCCCGCTGCTGTCACCCTTATGGGGCCGACGAACCGGGACTGGTCCTCGAGCAGCGGGGGCGCCGACTGGATCTTCCCCGGCACCATCGTCACCGCCGACCACACCGTGGTCCGCGGGCAGCTCGCGATCAAGCAGAACGGCGCCGGGATCGAGTTCCGCTACCCGCCACTCACCGCGGCGAAGACCGTCCGTGCGGGCGTCGCGTTCGTCTCCGACTACCGGGACGTCATGACGCGCCGTACGCACGACATCTGGCTCGGACGCAACAACGCGTCCCGCGGGTACATGGACTACCTGCACGCCGACATCGACTCGATCATCGCCCGAATCGAGTCGACGGAGAAGCGGTTCATCGTCTACGGCATCACCGGCCGCACAGACGAAGGCCTCTCCGCCACCGGGACCGCAGCGATCAGCCGCGCGCGATGGGTTGCGGGGAACGCGTCGAGCCTCGCCAAGTGGGGGTCGGTGGCTGCCGGAGGCAACTACTTCGACATGCACGGGTGGATGCGTGACAGTCTCCTCGGCGTCCTCGGCATCACCCCCACGTCGACTGACCTGGCCGACATCGCCGACGACCGGATCCCGTCCCGGTTCTACATCGACACCACGCATTTCACCCCCGAGGCGTACACCGCCATCGGGCAGAAGCGTGCACAGCTCAAGATCGCGAAAGGTTGGACATGAGCCGCATCCAGTACACGGAGCCCGGGGCCGCGTCGATCGCACCCTCCGACCTGGCCCAGATGGAGAAGCTCTCCATCCCCGGGTTCCAGGGCCTCACCGTCCCGCTCAGTCGTGCGTACGCGCTGCGCCCCATGTCACAGACGTATACGGGGGCGCTCGTTCGCGTGCGACGCGCAAGCGACAACACCGAGCTCGACTGCTTCAGCGTCGCCCAGGCGACGTCGTTCGTCGGCTCCGGGTCGGGGTACGTGAGCATCTGGTACGACCAGTCCGGAAACAACCGGCACATCCAGCAGACGACGCTCGCCGCACAGCCCGCGATCGTCGCGAACGGCGTCCTCGTCACCACGAACGGGAAGCCCGCGGTGCAGTTCGACTCGACCGACGACTTCCTCTCGGGCGCATCGGTGGGGGCGTACGCGGCCGGCGGAGCGGGTCAGTTCGCCGTCCTCGAGACCGTGTCGGGCACGGCGCTGGGACGCGCTCTCTGGCACGAGGGCATTCTCTCCGCGACCACCCGTTACGCGCTCGCGCACATCGTCACCGGGCGCACCCTGTCGCAGTTCGTGAAGAACACGGAGAACGCCACCCTCGCCGCGGCGGGCTCGACAGCGGAGGCGCCCGCCCTGGCGTCGGGTCAGACGGTCGGAGTTACCGTGATCGACGACGGCTCCACCATCCGCAAGCGAGTAAACCGCACGCTCCTCGCAGACGTGGCCTACACCCGCAGCGGGACGATGAACGTGAACACGTTCTACGTCAACGGGCAGTCGAACGGCACCGCCGTCAACCAGGCGGCCGGGATGATCCTCGCCGAGCTGTACGAGATCCGCGGAACCGTCACCACCGCGAACCGTGACGTCATCGAATCGAACCTCCGCGCGCGCTTTCCCGCGCTCGGTTGACCCACAGACGCAAACACCCCTGGCGTCCCTCTTCGGAGGCGACGCCAGGGGCGTTTCGTGCGTTCAGGGATCAACGGATCGCGAAATAGTCCGCCTCGCATTCGCGCTCCCACTCGGCGGCGCAGCGGGGGTTGCAGAAGCGCTGTTCCGCTGTCGGCATCAGGGCTGAGCAATGCCGGCACCGCAGCCGATACAGCTCGACACGCAGTCGTACTCCGCTGACGGCGGCGCGCAGCAATTGCTTCAAGGCGGAGGCCATAGCGCCGAGACTAACGCAGTGGCCGCGCAGCGTCAGGTCGGTCCCGGGGATACTCTTTCGTCGTGACTGAACCCACCGTCGTCGATTGGCTCACTCTCGCTGCGGCAGGCGTAGCAGTGTTGATGTCGGGGGCGTCAGTCTGGGCGTCTCTTCACCTCGGTAGGGCGACGCGCCAACACGCGGATCGCTCCTGGCAAAGGGAGCAGCGGCGGCAAGCTATCGAGTCCTTCGTTACGGCGTTCATGGAGATGCTCAGCTTCCTCACCTCCGACGTCCCCAAGGCCGCCACGGAGGGGAACGTGACCGAAGAGGTACGCGCGGAGTTCCGATCCCGGCAGCAACGGGTGCAATCCGCCTACACCGCGCTCACGCTCTGGGCATCACAGGCTTCGCTTGCGCTGGCCGAGCCTGCCGTTCGTTGGATGGACACGGGCATTGAGGCATTCCCGTCCGTGGGCGGGCCCTTCGAGAGCGATGGACCCGCCGAGATATTTGTCCGCAGTGTTCAGACTGGGCAGAGCTTATTTGCCCCGGCGCTCTCGGCACTCCGCGTCGAGCTCGGGAACGATCCAATCGACCTTCACGCGGAACTCACCGTCAACACCTACGGCAAATAGACGAAGCGCCCCCGGCGTCCCTCTTCGGAGGTGACGCCGGGGGCTTCTCTGTGTTCTTGCTCGCGCGAGACAATGCCGAGCATGAACCGCTACATGCTGATAGGTGGACCGCTTCGGGGCCACGCCGTTGACGAACTACCCGATGGGTACGAGGTGTCCGAAGCGTCCGATCGTATCGGGGTCTGGACGCAAGATCGTGAAAACTTCGACGAGATGGGCGCCATCATCGCGCTCATGACTTCGGCGCAAGCACGCCTCGATGCTCAGTCCACCGGTGAAGTTCTGGACGGCGTACCCGTCTTAGCCGATGGAGAAGAAACTCGGCAAGCGATCAAGGACATGCGCGAGGCCAACGCGCGCCAGGAGGTGCTGCTGCGTCGGATGGCACCCGACCTGTTCTGACGCGACAAAGCGCCCCCGTCTTCACGCAAAAGTGATGATGGGGGCACTTTATCGCGGGGTCAAAGGTAGAGCTAGAAGGCGTACGCCATGTCGCGTAGCTCGGTGCTGGCATCCGCCATGTTGATGTTGAGAGTCGCCGCGCCTGGGTGCATCCGAAGGTAGGCGACATACATGGCCATTGAGGTGTTGTCGTGCGCCCGCTGCACCTCGGCGTCATGCGTGCGATCGGGGCCGAACGAGAATCCGATCAACGCGATCTGGTCGGGCATGGCCACGAAGATGTTGGCCGCTCCATCGAACTCCTCGTGGACGTGACGAGCGATGTCGATTAGACGGTCGTCCGGGAGGGCAACCACGATTGGCAGGGAGCCGTCTGCGCCACGCACCGGCAAGGTCTCATAGGTGGATCGGCGTGCGATGGTCTTCATGACCCGACGCGTCGCGATACTGCGTTCGCTCATCACGATCCTCCTTCGCACATGTGGTCGTGGCGCGATTGCACACGGTCGTAACCGTTGTCGAAGCATTCTTGCACGTCGACCTGAGAGTACAAGGGCCTGATGTCTCTGCGGTCGTTGGGCCTCTGGTGGCCAGCGGTGTGCTCGTGGAAGTACCCATGCCCGGTGTCGACGGAGTAGCGCTCGGTCCAGGTCCCGAAGGAGTTTCTCCTGCTCCAGACGATGGCAAAGTACACGAGCGCGTGGTCAACAGTGAGCAGACGTTGGGAGATGCGGCACTTGCACATGAGCGCGACCGGATAGCGCTCCTCCTCGGCATCGAGCGGGTGCTCGTAAAGTGTTGGCTCCGGCGTTGCGGATAGAGCGGCACGATCGCGCTTCGCTTGCTGCCTTCTGTCACTTCGTCGCGCCATGAACATGAGCGAGAGCCTAGGCGAGTCGGTCACCCCGCACGACGCACGGTAACGAGTGCCCACCCGTCGGGCACCTGCGCGTCGAGCGCGGCCCGGTCGGCGGCTTCAATATCGCGCGAACCGTCGTGACGGACGAACGTCCCCACCGCGGTGAGGAGCGTGGTGCCTTTGCCCATCGTGACGGGGGTGTTGCTTCGGCGAGGGAGTGCGCCTCGACCTCGATGGTGCGGGTTTCGACGGGGCGGATGGTCCCGATAAGCACCACGTCAGCCTATGCTCGCGCTGTGGGATTGTTCTCGTGGCGCAAGAAGGAAGCGACGAAGCCTCGCACGTTCTACTACTGGCGCTGCGAGTGCGGTGCCACGTCGCGCGGTGGAGACACGTGGGAGCAGCGTATGCACCAGCTCGCGTGGCAGCATCAGTGGCGGAACGGAGTCAGCCACCCCCTGCCCGAGGTGTACTCGGAGGTAGTCCAGGTTCCATCCGACTCGCCCTGACCGCGGGGCGAGTTCACATTCGTCGCACGGTGACGGCGTTGCGCCAGACGACAGGCTGCCAGTGCCCGCCGTCGCAGGGCACCTCGAGCACGACGACCCGGTCGTTCGCCCCCATCGCCCACGCTTCGACGCGTTCGGCGGCTCGGTTGGGCCACTGCACCCACGCCCACACCGGCCGCTTGGGGTCGAACCATTCGACCGGCCGCGGCCCGTACGCCTGCAGCGGGAGCGTCATCGGATGTACGGACGCCAGCGTGCGCGAGAGCATCTCGTCGCTGACCTTCGTCGAACCCATAGACCGGTCCCTTCCCCGGCCAGGCAACAGACTACGTCGCGGTGCCAACGTATCTCCCCCACACTTGGGGGCATGGATCACAAACAGCGGGCGCTTCACGATGTTGCGCAGATCGTGCGTCAGCAGGGAGTCATCCTTGACGGTCTCACGGCGCAGCAGGCTGCGGAACGTGCGTGGCGACCCGGCGGTCCGTCAATTGAGAGGCTTGTTCAGATTGCCGCGGCGCGCGGGTGCGCGCTCGGATGAGAGCGACCCCGCACTTACCCCGCACATTCGAACGAATCCAAATCAATTTGCGGGAACTCTGTACGTTCACCTTTCCGCCGATCATGAAGCGAAAAGCATCGAATCGAATGATCACGAATGCCGAGCGGGGGTTTTACAAGTACGGTGCGCTACCAATTGCGCCAAGCCGGCGTGAGGCGCTCAGCGCCTCGGCGATCGAGTCTACGACGCGCGACGACCTCAGTCGTGCCGCCCGCTCTGGCGATCCCACTCCAGCGATTTGAACTGCAGGAAGGAGCAGAGATTGCCGGCGATGACCAATTCGGCGGCGAGGCTCGCCATGTCGTGGGGGCTGAGCGTGAGGTCATCGGGGCGCGCGGTGAGCGTCGCCTCCCACAGGGGGTCGTCGTAGCCGCGCGGCTGCATGTAGATCGACGCCTTGGTGTTGCGGAGGTTCATGACCACCAGCCCGGTGTCCTGACCGTCGGCATCTTCCTGGTCGACGACCTTGATGGTGCCGGCCACGGCGTGACCCTGAGTGAGGAACTCTTCGACCCACACCGTCAACTGACCACGGGACCGCCGCGGCGGGGAGTCCTCGATCTCGTCGTCCATGTCACCAGAATCTCATACGTCGGGTATGTCGCACGTGCTGCGTCGAGCGGCCGATCAACCCGCGGGAGTCGCCGAGGGGGTGGGCGTCGGAGTGGCCGTGGAGTAGTACGCGTTGCTGTCGACGGTGAGCACGAACTGCGCGAACTCCTTCGCGTCATCCATGTTCCCGACATACTCCGTGCCGTTCACGAGCACCGTCGGAGTCGCGGTGAGCGCGTGACCGTCGGTACCCGGCAGGCCCTTGATGGCGCGGTCGGTCGCCGCCTTCGCCCACGAGGTGTACGTCTCGTCCTCGATGCAGTCGCGCACGGTCGCCACGTCGCTGACGCCGGCGCCCTGGGCCATGTCGGCGAGCTGCTGGTCGCTGTAGCCGTCGGAGTCCACCGCGGGCTGGTTGGTCAACAGCTCGTGGTTGTAGGCGAAGAAACGGTCCGAGGCGTGGGTCGCGACGCACGCCGCCGCACCCGCGGCCCGCAGGCTGTACTTCGTGCCGTTGGATTTCGAGGTCAGCATGGCGACCGGGTAGTAGGTGAGGGTCGCCGCGCCGTCGTCGACCCACTTCGACAGCTGGGTCGCATTGGCCGCCTGGAACTCGTGCGCCTCGGTCGACATGTAGTCGACGTACACGCGGATGTCGACCGGAGCGGCCGTTCCGGTCGGTTCCGGAGTCGCGGCGGGCGAGGGGGCGGCATCCGTCGACATCGTCGCGGCGCTGCCGTCGACGGTCTGATCGGCGAGGGGGTCGGCGACGCCCGTCGCGGAGGTCACCACGAAACCGTCGTCGGTCGCCGTGTCGGGCAGGGCCTGCGAGCGCGCCTCGCGCGAGTTCAGCGCGGCGGAGACCCCGACCGCACCCACGGCGATGACCGCGACGGCCCCGACGCCCAGCAGCGATCGACGCGCGATCCGCCAGCGCGTCTGCTTCGCCTTGACCTGCTGCGCCTTCTCACGCACCGCCTCGCGACGGTCGCGTTCGGCGGGAACGTTCGGGGACTGGTCGTGGGACATGAAACCTTCCGGGCATAAACGTCTGCCGCATGAAATCGGGGGGAACGCGCGGGTGGAGCGAACGATCAACGATGCTAACGAGGCTGGCTGAGAAATGACCAGACACGTGCGATACTGACCCTGCGTCCACTGTCGGGCGCACGGGGTCGCCCCCGTTCATTCCATTCACTACGGATCGTCCGGCACGTACCTGCCGGTGAAGGAGAAGAAAACATGGCGTCCGTCACCTTCGACAACGCAACCCGTCTGTACCCGGGCGGAACCCGCCCCGCCGTCGACAAGTTGAACCTCGACGTCGCAGACGGCGAATTCCTCGTCCTCGTCGGCCCCTCGGGCTGCGGTAAGTCCACCTCCCTGCGCATGCTCGCGGGTCTCGAGGAGGTCAACTCGGGTCGCATCCTCATCGGCGACCGCGACGTCACCGACGTGCCCCCGAAGGACCGCGACATCGCGATGGTCTTCCAGAACTACGCGCTGTACCCCCACATGACCGTCGCCGAGAACATGGGCTTCGCGCTCAAGATCGCCGGCGTCGGCAAGGAGGAGCGCGCTGCGCGCGTCCTCGAGGCCGCCAAGCTCCTCGACCTCGAGCAGTACCTCACCCGCAAGCCCAAGGCCCTCTCGGGTGGTCAGCGTCAGCGTGTCGCCATGGGCCGCGCGATCGTGCGCCAGCCCCAGGTCTTCCTGATGGACGAGCCGCTGTCGAACCTCGACGCCAAGCTCCGCGTCCAGACGCGCACCCAGATCGCCTCGCTCCAGCGTCGCCTCGGCGTCACCACGGTCTACGTCACCCACGACCAGACCGAGGCCCTCACCATGGGCGACCGCATCGCGGTCCTCAAGGACGGCCTGCTCCAGCAGGTCGGCACGCCGCGCGACCTGTACGAGACCCCGAAGAACGTCTTCGTGGCCGGCTTCATCGGCTCGCCCGCGATGAACCTCTTCACCGCCGACCTGGCCGAGGGTGGCGTGCGCTTCGGCGACCTCGTCGTCCCCGTCGACGCCGACACCATCGGCAAGGCCCACGGCTCCGAGGTCACCATCGGTGTGCGCCCCGAGGACATCCAGGTCGCCCCCGCCGACGGCCGCGGCCTCTCGGTCGTCGTCGACCTCGTCGAGGAGCTCGGCGCCGACGGCTACCTCTACGGCCACACCGACATCAACGGCAAGCGCACCGACCTGGTCGCGCGCGTCGACGGTCGTCGTCACCCCAACGCGGGCGAGACGGTCGTGCTGGCCCCGGTTCCCGGACACGTCCACGTGTTCGACCTCGAGTCGGGCGAGCGCCTGACCGACCGGGCCATCGCCTCCGCCTGACCCTCGCACCGACGCGGCGCGTCCTCGATTCCCGACCTCGTCGGGTCGGGGGCGCGCCGCACCGTTTTCCCGGAGGTACCCGTGTCCGAATCGCTCAGCATCACGGCCAGCACCGTCGACCCGGGCCTTCTTCAGCTGCCGTGGTCGACCGGCCTCGCCGATTGGCCGAGCAGCCACATCGTCGCGCTGCCGAAGGGCATCTCGCGTCACCTGGTGCGCTTCGCGAACCTCTCCGGTCGCGTCGTGGCCATCAAGGAGACGACCGAGGAGATGGCCCGTCGCGAGTACGACATGCTCGGCAACCTCGACCGCCTCGACGCCCCGTGCGTCGATCGCGTCGCGGTGATCGCGGGCCGCACCGACGCCTCGGGGCGCCCCCTGCCCGCGGCCCTGGTCACCGCGCACCTCAAGTTCTCGCTCCCCTATCGCGCGCTCTTCACGCAGGTCCTGCGCCCTCACACCGCGACGCGCCTGGTCGACGCCCTGGCCGTCCTCCTCGTGCGGCTGCACAACGTGGGCTTCTACTGGGGCGACGTGTCGCTGTCGAACACCCTGTTCCGGCGCGACGCGGGCGAGTTCGCCGCCTACCTCGTCGACGCCGAGACCGGCGAACTCCACGGCAACCGCCTGAGCCCGGGTCAGCGGGCGCACGACCTCGACATCGCCCGCACCAACATCGCCGGCGAGATCATGGACCTCGAAGCCGGCGGGCGCCTGGAGGGCGGGGTGGACGCCATCGCCATCGCCGACGGTCTGGTCGCCTCGTATCACTCGCTGTGGGGCGCCCTCACCGACAAGGAGACCTTCGCCGTCGACGAGTCGTGGCGCATCACCGAGCGCGTGCACCGCCTGAACGCCCTGGGCTTCGACATCGGCGAGATGTCGATCCGCACCGCCAGCGACGGCACGCAGGTGTCGATCCAGCCGAAAGTCGTGGATGCCGGGCACCACCAACGCCGTCTCCTGCGGCTCACGGGTCTCGATGTCGAGGAGAACCAGGCCCGTCGCCTGCTCAACGACCTCGACGAGTTCCGCGCGCGCGTCTCGCGCCTCGGCGCCGACGAGGAGATGGTCGCCCACGAGTGGCTGACGCGCGTCTTCGAGCCGATCGTCATGGCGATCCCCTGGGACCTGCGCGCCAAGCTCGAGCCCGCCGAGGTGTTCCATCAGGTGCTGGAGCACCGCTGGTACATGTCGCAGGCGCGGGGCCGCTCCGTTCCCCTCGCCGAGGTCGTCAGCTCCTACATCGACGACGTCCTGCGCCACCGCCGCGACGAGGCGACCGTCATGGGCCCGCCCACCGACACCATGTCGCTTCCGACGGTGTCCGACGCCGACGCTCCGGCGACGGGCGAGGTCCCGACCACTGACACCGACCTCGTCGACTGGCGCGACCTGGTCTGAGACGCGGCGGTGTCGCAGGCGTCCCCCGCCGCCGAGGGCACGCGACCGCGTCGAGGTCACAGGGGTCGGCGTGTCACCTCCTCACGGTCACGTGATCCCGCGGGTGGGTCGACACGCTGGCGGAACGACCGAGGCCGTGGCATCCGGAATCAGGATTCGGATGCCACGGCCTCGGTGTCCAGCGGGTTCAGTACCCGACGGTGAAGCGCTCCCGCGAGTGCGCGGGGTTCTCGATCTCGTCGAGCACGGCCACCGCGAAGTCGGCCCCGCCGATGAAGGAGTCGCCCTCGTCGTCGACGACGAGCACGTCGCCGCCGTCGCGGTAGGAGCCGGTGCGCTCCCCCGGCGCCCACGAGCCGAAGCCGCCGGCCGGGTGCACGTAGAACCAGTCGCGCCCGGTGTCGTCGGCCTGCAGGTCCTCGAGGATGCCGATGGCTTCACGGGCCTCGGGCTTGTACTCCTCGGCGAAGCCCTCGGTGTCGATCAGGCGCGGGCCGCCCTCGGCGACCAACGATCCACCGGCACCGCCGACCACGCCCACGCGGACGTTCTCGGGCAGAGCCGTGACGAGTTCGGCGATGGCGGGGCGGAGCTTGCCCTCCATGTCGCCGCGGGGGGCGGCGGCCGACACGACCACGTCGACGCCCTCGAGCTGAGCGACGAGTCCGGGGACGTCGAGAACGGTGCCCTCGAGGTAGGTGGCCCCCTCGACGCGCTCGGCGGGGACCGAGCGGGCGATGGAGACGACGGTGTGACCGCGGCGGACGGCCTCGGTCACGATGTGGCTGCCGGCGTAGCCGGTGCCTCCGATGACGGCGATGCGGGGCATGAGCGTTCCTCTCGACGGGTCAGACGGTGCCGCGCAGCGTCGACACCTGGTACAGGGCGACGGATGCGGCGATACCGGCGTTCAGCGATTCGGTGGCGGCGGAGATGGGGATGGAGACGACCTGGTCGCACGTCTCGGTGACCAGGCGCGACAGGCCCTTGCCCTCCGAGCCGACGACGATCACGACGGGACGGTCGGCGAGTTCGAGGGCGGGCAGCGACACGTCGCCGTCGCCGTCGAGGCCGAGGACGAAGACGCCCTGCTTCTTGAACTCCTTCAGCGTCGCCGTGAGGTTCGCGGCGAGGGCGACCGGGATGCGGGCGGCGGCTCCCGCGCTCGTCTTCCACGCGGCGGAGTTGACGCTCGCCGATCGACGCTGCGGGATGATCAGTCCCTGACCGCCGAACGCGCCCGTCGAGCGGATGATCGCGCCGAGGTTGCGGGGGTCGGTCACTCCGTCGAGGGCCACGAGCAGCGGCACCTCGCCGCGGTCGATGATCTTCTCGAGCAGATCCTGCGGGTGCGCGTACGCGTACGGCGGCACCTTCAGAGCGACGCCCTGGTGCACGCCGTCGAAGCCGGCCATGCGGTCGAGCTCGGGTCGGGTGACCTCGAGCACGGGGATGCCGCGGTTGGTGGCGATCGACAGCATCTCCTTGACGCGGTCGTCCATCTCGACGCGCTGGGCGATGTACATCGCCGTCGCGGGGATCTTCGCCCGCAGCGCCTCGAGCACCGAGTTGCGGCCGGTGACCGTCTCGGTGTCGTCGGCGGCCTTGGGGCTCTTGCGGTTGGGGTTCCCGCCCACCGCGCGCACGCCGGGGCGCCCCTTTCCGCCCGCTGCGGCGTAACGCTCTTCGGCGGCCTTGCGCTTGCCGGCGGGGTGCCAGGCGCGGTCCTCGGCCTTCGGGGTCGGGCCGCGTCCCTCGAGCGCCTTGCGGGAGTGCCCGCCGGTGCCCTTGAGAGGGCCCTTCTTCTTGCCGGGGTTGCGTGCTCCCGGGCGTCCTGGCTTAGGCATCGATACTCCAATTGGTTCCGGCCGGAGTGTCCTCCAGCGTGATTCCGGCGGCGGCGACGGCATCGCGGATGCGGTCGGCGGCTGCCCAGTCCTTGTCGGCGCGAGCGCGGGCGCGCTGCGCGATCATCTCGTTCACGAGAGCGTCGAGGGTCGTGTCGACCGCCCCCGTCGCCCCGGTCGGCTCCTCGGCATCCAGCCCCAGGATGCCGAGCATCGCCACCACCGCGCGGTGAGCGGCGACGGCGGTCTCGAGGTCTCCCCCGTCGATGGCCGCATTGCCGGCGCGCACGGTCTCATGCAGGGTCGCGATCGCCTGCGGTACCCCGAGGTCGTCGTCCATCGCCGCCGCGAAGTCCGTCGGCACCTCGCCGGGCACGACGACCAGCGGGTCGGCTGCGGCGGCACGCAGAACGCGCTGGCGGAAGGTCGAGATCCGCTCCAGCGCGCTCGCCGCTTCAGAGAACGCCTTGTCCGACACGTCGAGGCTCGAGCGGTAGTGCGCCGCCGCGAGGGCGTACCGCACGACCCGGGGGTCGTGCGTGGCGAGCACGTCGGCGGCCAGGGTGAAGTTGCCGAGCGACTTCGACATCTTCTGCCCGTCGACGGTGACCAGGCCGTTGTGCACCCAGTACCGCGCGAAGGCGTCGCCCGCGGCGCTCGACTGGGCGATCTCGTTCTCGTGGTGCGGGAAGCGCAGGTCGAGGCCCCCGCCGTGGATGTCGAACTCGGGCCCGAGATAGCGGCGCGACATGGCCGAGCACTCGATGTGCCACCCGGGCCGTCCCGCACCCCACGGCGACGACCAGGTCGCCGAGGCGGGCTCGCCGCGCTTCGCGCCCTTCCACAGCGCGAAATCGTGCGGGTCGCGCTTACCCCGGGGATCCGCGTCGGCGGCGGGTTCCATGGCATCCAGGCTCTGCCGCGTCAGCTCGCCGTACGCGGGCCACGAGCGCACATCGAAGTAGACGTCTCCTGAGGCGGCGTAGGCGTGCCCGCGCTCGATGAGCTCGGCGATGAGCTCCTGCATCTGCGTCACCGAGGCGGTCGCCCGCGGCTCGTACGTCGGGGGCAGGATGCCGACGGCGGCATAGGCCCGCGTGAACTCGAGCTCCATGCGGTACGCGAGCGCCCACCACGGCTCCTCGTCCGTGGCATTGGCGAGCACCTTGTCATCGATGTCGGTGACGTTGCGAACGAAGGTGACGCGCCCGAAACGGTGCTCGAGCCAGCGGCGGAGAAGGTCGAACGCGAGGGCGGCGCGGACATGGCCGATGTGCGGACCGGACTGCACGGTCGGACCGCAGACGTAGAGGGTGACGTTCGAGGGGTCGAGAGGGACGAACTCGCGCAGAGCCTGCGCTTTCGTGTCATACAGCCGAACGGTCACCCTCCCAGCCTACCGGCCGCCCCTCCGCGCGACCCGTGCGTGAAACACGACCCGGCTAGGGTGCCGGAGTGCCTCTGCTCATCCGCCCCGACGACCTCTCCTCCGATGCCACGCGCGCCCTGGCGGCCGCGCACCTCGCGGGGATGCATGAGAACACCCCCGCCGAGAGCGTGCACGCCCTCGACCTCGACGGCCTCACCGCCGACGGCATCACGGTGTGGTCGGCGTGGGTCGACGACGAGCTCGCCGGGATCGGCGCGTGCAAAGACCTCGGCGACGACCGGGCGGAGCTGAAGTCGATGCGCGTGGTCGACGCCTTCCTCGGGCAGGGCATCGGTCGTGCGATCCTGCGACACATCGTCGAGGACGCCGACGAGCGCGGTATCCGCAGCCTCTGGCTCGAGACGGGCAGTACCGACGACTTCCTCCCGGCGCGCCGGCTGTATGCCAGCGAAGGGTTCGAGGAGTGCCCGGCGTTCCCGCCCTACGTCCCCGACCCGCTGTCGACGTTCATGACGCGACGGCTCTGACGCGCGCGCTCAGGCGGGGACCACGAGCGCCGTCGCGAAGGCGGCCACACCTTCGCTGCGCCCGGTGAAGCCGAGACCGTCGGTGGTCGTCGCGCTGACGGAGACCGGGGCGCCCACCGCGGCGGAGAGGATCCGCTCCGCCTCGACGCGTCGCGCCGCGAACCGCGGCCGGTTCGCCTGCACCTGCACCGAGACGTTGCCCACCCGCCACCCTGCGGCGGAGAGCAGCCCGACGGTGTGCGAGAGGAAGGCATCGGCGTGGGCGCCGGCGAACTCGGGCCGGTCCGTCCCGAAGTGCGTTCCGATGTCGCCGAGCCCCGCGGCGGCGAGCAGGGCATCGACGATCGCGTGCGCGACCGCGTCCCCGTCGGAGTGCCCCGACAGGGCCACCTCGCCGGGCCACTCGAGTCCCGCGAGCCACAACGCGCCCTCCCCGCCGAACGCGTGGACGTCGGTGCCGATACCCACCCGGGGTCCCCGCGGTGCCGGAGTCGCCGCGGCGACGGGCGACAGTCGTTCGGAAAGGAGCGCCCGTGCGCGGTCGAGATCGGGGGCCGTCGTGATCTTGAACGCCACCGCGTCCCCCTCCACCGTCGCGACCGAGTGACCGGCGGATGCCACGGCGGCGGCATCATCGGTGTGATCCGCGTCCGCGTCCCGCAGCGCAGCCTCGAGCACGTCACGACGGAAGCCCTGCGGAGTCTGCGCCGCGGCCAGCTCGGAACGATCGACCGCAGCGACCACGCGGCCGTCGGCGTCGACGCGTTTGATGGTGTCGACCACCGGCACGGTCGGGATGACGGCGACGGATCCCGCGTCGATCGCGGCCACGACCCGGTCGAACACCGCGGGCGGCGTGAGCGCGCGGGCCGCGTCGTGGACGAGGACGGTCTCCACATCGGCCCACAGCGCGGCCAGCCCGGCGGAAACGGACTCCTGGCGCGTCTCGCCGCCCGTCACGATCGTGACGAGGTCGGCGCGTCCCCCGGCGGCGTCGCGCGCATCGGTGAGGGCTTCGCCCTCGAACCCCCGAGGGACGACGACGACCACCTGCGCCGGCTCGGCCGCGAACACGCCGACGAGACAGTGGTGCAGGATGCTGCGCTCGTCGAGGCCGACGAAGGCCTTGGGCGCTCCGCCCTTCAGGCGGGTGCCGGAACCGGCGGCGACGACGATGACCGCGAGACGCGGAACCGGAGTGAGAGTCACCCGTTCACGCTAGCGCGGCCGTGCGCGCGCAGCGGCCGCGACGACCATCGACGCGCGCCCGGGCAGGACGCGCGCCGATGTCGATGTCGTCAGGACGCGAGGACCTCGTCGAGCACGACGCTCGCACGGTCTTCGTCGGTCTTCTCGGCCAGAGCGAGCTCGGACACGAGGATCTGGCGCGCCTTGGCGAGCATGCGCTTCTCGCCGGCGGACAGGCCGCGGTCCTGGTCGCGGCGCCACAGGTCGCGCACGACCTCGCTGACCTTGATCACGTCGCCCGACGCGAGCTTCTCGAGGTTCGCCTTGTAGCGACGCGACCAGTTGGTCGGCTCCTCGGTGAAGGGCGCGCGCAGCACGTCGAAGACGCGGTCGAGACCTTCCTTGCCGATCACGTCACGGACGCCGACGAGGTCGACGTTGTCGGCAGGGACCTCGATGACGAGGTCTCCCTGGGTGACGTTGAGCTTCAGGTACTTCTTCGTCTCGCCCTTGATAACGCGTTCTTTGACCTCGATGATCGTGGCCGCGCCATGGTGCGGGTAAACGACGGTCTCGCCAACCTCAAAAAGCATGGAGTTATGTCCTTTCGGCAACATCCAGGATACCACAGGCCCGCATGCGCTAAGGTTCCGCCCACCGTCGCACCCCTCAGCCCTCTGCGCGCGCGAGGCCGAAGCGGGACCGGGGCGCCGCCGTGGACCGCGTAGGATGATTCCGATGTCGTCTGCCGTTCTTGGAGGATCCGTGAAAACGCGCCTGATCGCGTCCATCGCCGTGGGTGCCGCTGTCGTGCTGGGCACGACGGGGTGCAACCTCATCGCACCGCAGGCGACCACCATCGACTATTCCGCCTCCGACGGCGTGAACGTCCCGGCCGCCGCCGGTCCTCTGCACGTGCGCAACGCGCTCATCGTCGCCGACGAAGAGGGCACGACCGGCAACCTCGTCGCGGCCATCGTCAACGACACCACCGACTCGCTCACGCTGCGCGTCGAGGTCGGCGAAGGATCCTCGGCCGTGAAGTCGACCGTGATCGTGCCGGCCAACCGCACCGTCAGCCTGGGCGACCTCACGAGCGACACCGAGCCGCTCCGTCTCGACGGCATCGACGCGATGCCCGGCACCACGGTCCCCGTCTACTTCCAGTCCGGCGACGGCGAAGGCTCGCTCATGCAGGTGCCCGTGCTCGACGGCGCCCTCGAGTACCTCTCCCCCCTCGCCCCGACGCCGACGCCGTCCTTCTCGGTCACGCCGATCCCGGTCATGCCGACCGTGACGCCGTCGCCCTCCGCGACCCCCGCGTCCTGACGCGGACGACGAAGGCGCCGACGGTTCTCCGTCGGCGCCTTCGTCGTTCGCGGGGGCGGATCGAGCGTCAGGCCTCGAAGCGGTAACCGAGACCGCGCACCGTGACGAGCATGCTGGGCTCGCTGGGGTTCTGCTCGATACGCGAGCGGATGCGCTTGATGTGCACGTCGAGCGTCTTGGTGTCGCCGAAGTAGTCGGTCCCCCAGACGCGGTCGATGAGCTGACCGCGCGTGAGCACGCGTCCGGCGTTGCGCATGAGCACCTCCAGGAGCTCGAACTCCTTGAGGGGGATGCTGATCTCGCTCCCGTCCACCGCGACCGTGTGACGGTCGATGTCGAGCACCACCCGTCCGCCCGAGAGCACACGGTCGTCGAGATCGGCGTCATCGGGGGTGCGGCGGCGCAGCACGGCCCGCATCCGCGCGAGGAGCTCGCGCGTGGAGTAGGGCTTCGTGACGTAGTCGTCGGCGCCGAGCTCCAACCCCACCACGATGTCGACCTCGGAGTCCTTCGCGGTCAGCATGATGATCGGCACCTGAGAGGTCAGGCGCAACTGCCGGCACACCTCCGTCCCCGGCATCCCGGGGAGCATGAGGTCGAGCAGCAGGATGTCCGCTCCGCGCTCGCGGAAGGCCGCCAGGGCGAGCGCGCCGTCTTCGGCGATCTCGACCTCGTATCCTTCGCGGCGCAGCAGGTAGGCCAGCGGGTCGGCGAGGTCGGGCTCGTCCTCGACGATCAGAACGCGGGTCATGCGGTGTCTCCCTTCACGGGTGAGGCGATCGCTGCGGTGGCCTTTCGACCCTTGCGACGCGGTTTGGAACGGACGCTGTCGAGATCGGGGGTCTCCGACAGCGGAAGGCGGATGGTGAACGTCGACCCGCGGGAGGGCCGGGACCACAGGCGCACCTCGCCGCCGTGCCGCTGCACCGCGTGCTTCACGATGGACAGGCCGAGACCCGTTCCCCCGGTGCGTCGCGAGCGGGCCTGGTCGGCGCGGTAGAAGCGTTCGAACACCCGGTGCTGGTCGCTCTCGGGGATGCCGATCCCCCGGTCGGTGACGGCGATCTCCACGACGCCGTCGTCGAGCTTGACCCCGACGCCCACCTTCGAGCCCTCCGGTGAGTACGCGATCGCGTTCGCGACGAGATTGCCGAGCGCCTCGGTGAGGATCTGCGGTTCCCCGCGCACCCACAACCCCTTCGTGCCGCCGCGCACCACGGTCACCTGCGCGGCGTCGGCCTGCACCGTGTAGGCCTCGACCGCGGCGGTCACCACTTCGTCGATCGAGACGTCGCGCACGTCGCGCAGCTCGTCGGCCGCCTGCAGGCGCGACAGGCTCAGGATGCGATTGACCAGCGCGCTCAACCGGGTCACCTCGGCCTGCAGACGCGTGGAGAAGTGCCGCACCTGTGCGGGATCGTCTGCGGCGGACTCGATGGCCTCAGCGAGCAGGCTCACCGCACCGACGGGCGTCTTCAACTCGTGGCTGGTGTTGGCGACGAAGTCTCGCCGCATCTCCTCGACGCGCTCGCGCTCGGTGATGTCGCGCAGCACCAGCAGCGTCAGGCGTCCCGAGATGGGGGTGGCGCGCACCGCGACCAGCCGGGGTTCGGCGGGGGCGGCACCTCGGCGCAGACGCAGGTTCTCGGCGATGCCGGCGCCTGTGTCGCGGGCCACGCGGGCGACGCGCTTGAGCTCGTCGCTGGCGATCACCTCGCCCACCTGGACGCCGAACACCTCGGCCGCCGGCGAGAGCGCCAGCACCGTCGAGGAGGTGTCGCAGACGAAGGCGGGGTCGTCCATCGCATCCAGCATGGCCTCCACGCCCTCCGGAACCTCGGTCGAGGTCTGAGCCAGAGTGCGGTTCCGGGCGCGGATGGCTCCGGCGATGAGGCCGACCACCGCGGCCCCGATCAGCAGGCCTGCCAGGAGCGCGAGCAGCGAGAGCTGCGGTTGTTCCATATCCACAGCGTAAAGGGGTGGATGCGACGTCACCCGCCGTTCACCCCCGCCCGGGCCCGGGCAGCGGCTACTATTCACTGTCACAGCACCACTCGTTAACCTTCGCTGGGAAGAATCCCCGAGGGTTGCGGGACACCCATGTGCCGTGCCGCCGACGAGGAAGGTACCCGCGATGCGCGAAGTATTCCACCAGTCCCTCGAGGACGTCCAGAGCCGCCTGGTCGAGATCGCCGACCTCGTGACGGTCGCCATCGACCGCGCCACGCGCGCCTTCGGAACGAGCGACGTCGCCCTCGCCGAGGAAGTCATCGAGGCCGACGCGATCATCGATGAGAAGGCCGTCGAGCTCGACGAGCTGGCCATCGAGATCCTCGCCCGCCAGCAGCCCGTCGCCCGCGATCTGCGCATCGTCGTCACCGCCCTACGAGTGAGTGCGTCGCTCGAACGCATGGGCGACATGGCCGAACACATCGCTCAGCTCGCCCGCTCGCGCTTCCCCGAGCGCGCCATCCCCAAGGGACTGCGCACGACGTTCACGCGCATGGGCGAGCTCGACGTCGAGGTGGCGCGCAAACTCGCCGAGCTGCTGCGCACGCAGGACCTCCGCATCGCCGAGTCCATCCGCGACACCGACGACGACATCGACGAGCTGCACATCAGCGTGTTCGAGAAGGTCCTCGGCGAGTCCTGGAAGGGCGAGGCCACCGCCACGGTCGACGCCACCCTCGCCAGCCGCTACCACGAGCGCTTCGCCGACCACGCGGTGTCCGTCGCGAAGAAGGTCGTCTACCTGGCCACGGGCGACTGGGCCGGTGCCGACGAGGAGGCCGAGCACGAGCCCAGCCCGGTCATCTGACCGCGTACACGACGAAGGGGTGGATGCCATGGCATCCACCCCTTCGTCGTGTCGGCGTCAGTGCTTGTTGCCCTGCGCGGCGACGGCGGCCGCGCCGGCGGCGGCGGCCTCGGGGTCGAGGTACTCACCCGGGCCGAGGGGCTTCAGGTCGTCGTCGAGGCGGTACACGAGCGGGATACCGGTGGGGATGTTGAGCTCGGCGATGTCGGCGTCGCTGATGCCCTCGAGATGCTTCACGAGGCCGCGCAGCGAGTTGCCGTGCGCCGTCACGAGCACGGTCTTGCCCGCCTGCAGGTCGGGCACGATGTCGGAGTGCCAGTAGGGCAGCATGCGGTCGATGACGATGGCGAGCGACTCCGTGTCGGGCACCTCGCCGTCGATGCCCACGTAGCGCGGGTCGCCGACCTGGCTGTACTGGTCGTCGGCGGGCAGCGGCGGCGGCGGAACGTCGAACGACCGGCGCCAGAGCATGAACTGCTCGTTGCCGAACTCTTCGAGGGTCTGCGCCTTGTCCTTGCCCTGCAGGGCGCCGTAGTGGCGCTCGTTGAGGCGCCACGAGCGCTTCACGGGGATCCAGAGGCGATCGGCTGCGTCGAGAGCGATGTTCGCCGTCTGGATCGCACGGCTGAGCACCGAGGTGTGCAGCACGTCGGGCAGCACGCCGGACTCGGCCAGCAGCTCGCCGCCGCGCTTCGCCTCGGCCTTGCCCTGGTCGGTGAGTCGCACGTCGACCCAGCCGGTGAACTGGTTGGTCTTGTTCCACTCGCTCTGCCCGTGGCGGAGGAGGATCAGCGTGTGAGGCATGACTCCATGCTATCGACGCGGGACCCGCGCTCTGCGAGTGGGTGCTGGCATCATGTCCGAGTGACACCCTCTCCCGTCGGACGCCCCACGCGCGGCACCACGGGGACCAATCGCCTGCGGCGCGTCGACCGGTGGATCGCGCGCCACCCCGTGCTCCGGCGCACCGACGACCCCCTCGCCGTCGACCTCGGATTCGGCGCGAGCGCGGTGACGCCCCTCGAACTCCTCGCCCGGCTGACGCGCCAGCGAACGGATGCCACCGTCCTCGGCCTCGAGATCGACCCCGAACGGGTCGCGCGTGCGCGGGAGCAGGCCGCGGGGGTCGCCGGCATCGCGTTCGCGCGGGGCGGCTTCGAGGTCCCCGTGTCGGACGGTCGACGCCCGGCCGTCATCCGGGCGATGAACGTGCTGCGCCAGTACGACGAGGCCGACGTCGCCGATGCGTGGGCACGCATGTGCGGCCGCCTGCAGCCCGACGGCATCCTCGTCGAAGGCACGTGCGACGAGATCGGACGCATCGCCACCTGGGCGGAGGTGGGGGCGGATGCCGTGCCGCGCAGCCTCACGGTGTCGCTGAGCCTGAGCCACCTGGACTCCCCCGCCGTCGCGGCGGAGCGACTGCCGAAGGCGCTCATCCATCGCAACGTCGCCGGAGAGCGCGTGCACGAGTTCGTGGCATCCCTCGATCGGGAATGGACGCGCGCGGCGGTGGTGGCGCCTTTCGGCCCGACCCATCGCTGGCGCACGGCGATGGCCGCCCTCGCCGCCGAGGGCTGGCCGCTGGTCCGGCGCGAGAGATGGCGACTGGGTGAGGTCGGGGTCGCGTGGGAGGCGGTCGCTCCGCGGTGAGTCGCGCGGAGCGCCCGATGGCGGCGGGATCGCCGACGACGACTGCGCCGAATCGCGACGAAGGGAGCCCGCCGGCGGGCAGCCGTCAGATCCGCGGCAGGAGTGCGCGCGCCTCGGCTGAGGGCATCCCCGCCGCGACGAGCAGGTCGACGGCGAGCGGGCGCATCGCGGCGACGAGATTGAGTTCGCCGATGCCGCCGTCGGGCAGGAGCCGCGCGGGGTCGAGGCGGCGGGTGAGGCCGGTGAGCGCCTCCCGCGCCGCGGGCTCCATCGAGATGTCGTCGAGGCCGTCGCGCACGAGGGCGGCCGCTCGAGCGAGCTCGGCGAGGAGGTCGGCGGGCACCGGGCGAGGCTGGCCGTCGGCGCAGAGGTAGGCGGCGCGCCGCGCCACGACGCGCAGGTTGCGCGTCGCGAGGTCGAGCGCCTCCCGCACGCGCTCGTGGCGCTGCAGCTCGGTGCGCTGACGGCGCAGGAACGGTGAGATCCTCGCCACCTCGCGGCCGGACTCCAGCGACCCGCTCCAGGCGTCGACGTAGGTCTGCAGTGAACGCGCCCGCTCCAAACCCCGCTCCGCCCGAGCGCGGTCGCCCTTGCGCAGGGCCCGGACGATCGTGGCCATCGCCGCATCCACGGCGTCGAACAGCTCGTCGGCGTCGCGCAGCTCCGTGCGCCGCAGCGTTCGTGGGATGAGGGCCGTCACCGCCAGCGCCGCGACACCGCCGACCGCCCCGTCCACGAGGCGCAGGAACGGCGCGCCCGAGACGAGCACCAGCGCGATGAGCGACTGCACCACCGCGGCGAGCGCGAACCCCGGCTGCGGAGAGAGGAAACGCGCAACGACGAGTGTGACGGCCATCGCCACCGCGATCTGCCACCACCCGGCGCCCGCCACGAGCAGCACCACCTCGGCGATGAGGATGCCGACGAGCATGCCCAGGACGGTCTCCGCCACTCGCCATGGTCTCGCGTCGCGCACCAGACCGAGGCTCGATACGGTCACGGTGGCGGCAAGCAGGGGCACGGGATGGCCGAGCACGAAGTGCGCGAAGGCGAAAGCGGCCGTCGCGGCGACGACGATCTGCGCGATCGCGGGCACCGACTCGCGTACACGATGCAGCCGGCGCGACAGCGTCGACCGCCAGCGTGAACGAGGGACGACGACCCCGACGGTCGTCGACGACTCGTCGGTGCTCATTCCGTGGCGCGGCGGCGGCCCAGGCGCGGCAGTCGCGGGACCGCGGCGGTCGCTCCGGCATCCGCCGGGACGACCGTCTCGGCGGATGCCGCGAGCGGGCCGTCGGCGGTCATGACGACCAAGGGCACGTCCTCGGGAGCGGTGCGCTTCACGAGGGCGAGGGCGATCGGCCCCTCCTCGTGGTGGACGGCGACCGACGTGATGGTCCCGATCACCGCGTCTCCGGCGCGCACCTCGTCGCCCCGAGCGGGCAGGATGTTGTCGCTGCCGTCGAGCTGCAGGGCGACCACACGGCGCGGCGGATGACCGAGGTTGTGCACCTTGGCCACCGTCTCCTGCCCGCGGTAGCAGCCCTTCGACAGGTGCACGGCCGTGCGCAGCCAGTCCATCTCGTGCGGCAGCAGCCGCTCGTCGGCGTCGACGCCCACGCGCGGGCGCCATGCCGCGACACGCAGCGCCTCGACGGCATCGAGACCGGCCAGCGCGACCTCGCCGCGCACGGCGGCATCCACCAGACGCGCGTACTCCTCGGCATCCAGGATCGCCTCGGACCAGTCGCGCTCGGCACCCGGGTGCGGCTCGACCCGGGCGTAGGCCCACCCGCCGGGAGAGACCTCCGGCCACGGGTCGACCCACACGGGTGCGACCGTCGTCAACGCCGCCACGGCTGCGCGCGTGCCACCCACGACGAACAGGTCGTCGGAGCGATCGCGCACCTCCACGCGCAGGCGGAAGCGCATACGGGTCAACCACGCCGCGAGGGCCTCGGCGTCCGTCGCGTCCACGAGCAGCCACGTGGTCTCGCCGTCGTCGACCACCGCGGCCGCGTGCTCGACACGACCCTGCGGATCGAGGATGAGCAATTCGGTCGAGACGCCGGGAGCGAGGTGAGTCAGGGCCTGCGACGACAGCGAGTCCAGCCAGCTGCGGCGGTCCTCACCACCGACCGAGATGACGCGACGGTCACCGAGCGGGGCGAGGGCCTGCCCGGATGCGAGCTTGCGCTGCTCCGTGACGGGCGAGCCGACGTGGCGGAGACCCCGCTCGTCGGCGACGGCACCGGGGACGTCCGTGAGCGCGCTCACGTCACTCCGCCCGCGCGAGACGGGCCGAGGCGTGCGATCCGAGCTCGCGCCCGAGGGCGGCGATGTCCCACGCCCAGAGCAGGTGGTTGTCGACGAGACCGTAGAGGCGCGTGGCGGCCGTGTAGGGCTTGGCGCCGGCGGTGCGCACGACCGCGTCGGTCGCGAGGTCGATCCGCGGGCCCTTCACCTGCCCGACGTAGAGCTCGAGCACGCCGTCGGCGTGCGCCAGGCTGACCTCGATGTCGAAGCCGCCGTCGGCGTTGCGCAGGGCTTCCACGTCGTCGGCGGAGCGCTCGGCAGCTGCGGCGGTCGCCGGCAGCAGCGCCGGGCCCGCATCGGCGTCGGAAGCGGGGCGCACCAGACGCCAGTACCCGATCTCGGAGACCAGGGGGCGACGTTCGTTTCCGTCGAGCAGCCAGGCGTCGGCCGAGTAGTTGAGGAAGGCGCCTCCGTCGTGGCTGAAGCTCACGCGATGCGCGAACTCACCGGAGAAGGTGCGACCGCCGGCCTCGTAGTCGATGACGCCGGTGCCCTCCCAGACGCCGACGAGCCAAGACAGGGGGACGAGGTCGGCCGGGAGGTCTGTCGGGATCTCGATCACGAGAGCGCTCAGCGCTGGCCGCGATAGAGGTTCCAGATGACCGTTCCCGACACGAAGGCGATCGCCAACGAGGCGAGGCCGAGAAGTCCCACGAAGAACAGTTCGAGCGCGAGGAGGTCCATACGTCGATCTTAGAGGGCGGCGAGCTCGGCCAGCGCGAAACCGACCGTGATGACGCCGAGGACGACGAGTGCGCCGAGGCTGCTGAGCGCCATCCGCTGGATGAACGCCTGCGACCGGCCGTACCAGAGCTGCACGGCGAAGGCGGCGATGATGCAGCCGCCCAGAGCGACGCTGATCCACTGGGCGCGCCATTCCGCCGGGACGAACACCCCGATCGCCACGCCGGCCAGAGCGGCCAGCACCCAGATGGCGACGATCCCGCCGAAGGTGCGCCGCGGAGCGAGGTCGGGAGTGGACATGCCCCCCATCATCGCCCAGGAGGCGTCGTCGGCGCACGCGAAGCGCCGGTGACGGTGCGCCGCGGCGCGTCACCCTAAGATGATCGGGTGCGCGGCAGGCCGCGCGGGGAGGTCCACTTGGCTCAGCTTCTCGTTCTCAGCTCCGCCCCCGGCGGCGGTGCGGCGCTGCCCGCGCTCGAATTGCTGAGCCACCGCGTGCGCCAGATCCCCGCCGAGGCAGCGCAGCTGATCAACGCCCCCAGCGCCGACGTCATCTTCATCGACGCCCGCTTCGACCTTGTCGGCGCGAAGTCGCTGTGCAAGATCATGTCGACCACCGGCGTCGAGGCCCCGCTGGTCCTCATCGTGACGGAGGGCGGGCTCACGGCCGTCTCGACCGACTGGGGCATCGACGACGTCGTGCTCGTGGGTGCCGGCCCGGCAGAGATCGACGCGCGCATCCGCCTCGCCATGGGGCGCCGCACCGTCGACCAGGTCTCCACGCGCATCCAGACCTCCGGCATCACGATCGACGAGTCGTCGTACTCGGCGAAGGTGCACGGCAAGCCGCTCGACCTCACCTACAAGGAGTTCCAGCTCCTGCACTTCTTCGCCACGCACCCCTCCCGCGTCTTCACGCGCGAGCAACTGCTCAGCGAGGTGTGGGGCTACGACTACTTCGGCGGCACCCGCACGGTCGACGTGCACGTGCGACGCCTGCGCGCCAAGCTCGGCGATCTCGAGCAGCTCATCGGCACCGTGCGCAACGTCGGCTACCGCTTCAACGTCTATGAGGACGACGCGCCCGCCACAGCATCCGCCCCGGCCTGAGACGCGCGGAACCGCCCGTTCACTCCCGTGTCACCGACCCCTGCAATGATGTGGGGATGATGGAACACGACGCGCTGGATGCCGGACTCGGCGACGCCGACGACGACGACTTCGACGAGGCGGTCGAAGCCGAGGATGACCAGCTCCCCGACCACCGGTACCTCGACCGCGAGGTGAGTTGGCTCGCGTTCAACCAGCGTGTGCTCGAGCTCGCCGAGGACCCGACCGTCCCGGTCCTGGAGCGCGCGAACTTCCTGGCCATCTTCGCCAGCAACCTCGACGAGTTCTTCATGGTGCGCGTCGCGGGTCTCAAGCGCCGCATCGTCACGGGGCTCGCCGTCCCCACCAACGTCGGTCGCGCCCCGCTCGACGTCCTGGCCGACATCTCCGCCGAGGCCCACCGCCTGCAGCTGCGTCACGCCGCCGCATGGACCGAGAAGGTGCGCCCCGCCCTCGCCGAGGCCGGTATCGAGGTCGTGACCTGGGACTCGCTCGACGACGACACCGCCGCGCGCCTGACCGAGTACTTCCAGCGCAACGTGTTCCCGGTGCTCATGCCCCTCGCGGTCGACCCGGCGCATCCGTTCCCCTACATCTCGGGGCTCTCGCTCAACCTCGCCATCCGCATCCGCAACGCCCGCACCGGGCGCCAGGAGTTCGCCCGTCTCAAGGTGCCGCCGATGCTGCCGAGGTTCGTCGAGGTCGCCGGCGACGGCCCGGGGGTGCGCTACCTGCCCCTCGAGGAGCTCATCTCGAACCATCTCGGCGACCTCTTCCCGGGAATGGAGGTGCTCGACCACCATGCGTTCCGCCTCACCCGCAACGAGGACATGACGATCGAGGAGGACGAGACCGAGAACCTCATCCAGGCCCTCGAGGCCGAGTTGCTGCGTCGCCGCTTCGGCCCGCCCATCCGTCTCGAGATCACCGAGGACATGGATGACGTGACCCGGGCGCTGCTGCTGAGCGAACTCGACATCACCGAGCAGGAGGTCTACCGCCTGCCCGGGTCGCTCGATCTGCGCGGCCTGTTCGATCTCTCGCGGATCGACCGACCCGACCTGCACTACCCCCCGCACGTGCCCAAGACCGCCCTGGCCTTCCAGCCGCCGGAGCAGAACGGGCGCGCCGACCTCTTCGGGGCGATCCGCAAGGGCGACGTGCTCGTGCACCACCCCTACGAGTCGTTCGCGACCAGCGTGCAGGCCTTCCTCGAGCAGGCCGCGCGCGACCCGCACGTGCTCGCCATCAAGCAGACGCTGTACCGCACCTCGGGCGACAGCCCGATCGTGCAGGCGCTCATCGACGCCGCGGAGGCCGGCAAGCAGGTGCTCGCGCTGGTGGAGGTGAAGGCGCGCTTCGACGAGGCGAACAACATCGTCTGGGCGCGCAAGCTCGAGAAGGCCGGCGTGCACGTCGTCTACGGACTCGTGGGCCTGAAGACCCACTGCAAGCTCGCCCTCGTCATCCGCGAGGAAGAGGGGCGTCTGCGCCACTACAGCCACGTCGGCACCGGTAACTACAACCCCAAGACGAGCCGCATCTACGAGGACTTCGGTCTGTTCACGGTCGACGACCAGGTCGGGCGTGATCTCACCCGCCTGTTCAACGAGCTGAGCGGCTACGCAATCGAGAAGAAGTTCAAGCGGCTGCTCGTCGCGCCCCTGCACCTGCGCAAGGGCCTGCTGCGCCACATCGAGAAGGAGCGGCAGAACGCCCTCGCCGGCAAGCCGTCGGGCGTGCGCATCAAGGTCAACTCGATGGTCGACGAGCAGATCATCGACGCCCTGTACCGGGCCAGCCAGGCCGGCGTCCCGGTCGAGGTGTGGGTGCGCGGCATCTGCTCGATCCGGCCCGGCGTCCCGGGGATGAGCGAGAACATCACGGTGCGCTCGATCCTCGGCCGCTACCTCGAGCACTCGCGCATCTTCTCGTTCGCGAACGACGGGGATCCGCAGATCTTCATCGGCAGCGCCGACATGATGCACCGCAACCTCGACCGCCGCGTCGAGGCTCTCGTGCGCGTGATCGACGAGAACCAGCTGCGCGAGCTGACGACCCTGTTCGATCTGGCCATGGACGACGGCACCAGCTCGTGGCACCTGGGGTCGGAAGGCGAGTGGACGCGTCACAGCGTCGACGCCGAGGGCGCCCCGCTGATCGACCTGCAGGAGCACACCATGGCGCTCGTGCAGCGCAAACGACGCGCCCGGACGGCCCGGTGACGGAGACGGCCGTCTACGCCGCGGGCGGTGTCGTGTGGCGGGTGGTCGAGGGGAAGCTCCGTGTTCTCCTCATCCACCGCACCAAGTACCGCGACCTGACGCTGCCCAAGGGCAAGGTCGACCCCGGCGAGACCCTCGCCGAGACCGCCGTGCGCGAGATCCGGGAGGAGACCGGCATCCGCGTGGCCCTCGGCGTGCCCGTGGGGGTGTCGCGATATCGGATGCCGAACGGCCGGACGAAGATCGTGCACTACTGGGCGGCCGAGGCGACCGACGCGGCCGTGCGCACCTCCAGCTTCGTGCCGAACAAGGAGGTCGCGGCGATCGAGTGGATGAGCCTGAAGAAGGCACGGAAGAGCCTCAGCTATCCCGTCGATGTCGAGATCCTCGACGAGTTCCAGCGCTTGGTCGACGAGCGTGCTCTGCCGACCTTCCCCATCGTCGTCCTCCGACACGCCAAGGCGCGCTCGCGCGACGACTGGGACGGCGCCGACGACGCGCGTCCCCTCACCCCTCGCGGTCGGCGGCAGTCGCAGGCGATCGTGGGACCGCTGCTCGCGTTCGGCGTGCGGCGGGTCATCTCGAGCCCCGCCGAGCGGTGCGTCCGCACCGCGACGCCCATCGCGCAGGCCATCGGCCAACGCGTGCAGTTCTCCGCGTCGATCAGTCAAGACGCGTGGGAGGAGGGACGCGCCGACGCGCGGTCGGTCATCGGCCAGCGGGTGCGGTCGCGCAAACCCGTCGTGCTCACCAGCCACGGCCCGGTGCTCCCCGACATCCTGCATGAGCTCGCGCTGGCCACCGGCACGATGAGCGGGTCGTACCTGGGCAGCGCCTCGGCGCTCGAGCCGGCCGCGTTCTCGGTCGTGCACGTGCCGGTGGAGCACCCGGGCGCGGGGATCGTGGCGATCGAGACACACGAGCCGCAGGTGTGACGCTCCCCGCCGGGCTCACCGTCGCCTGGGGCGAGGTCCCCGCGGGCGTCGCGCGTCGCGCGGTGTCGCGGCGCCTCCTCGGCCGGCTCCTGCCCGAGGCGCGCTTTGCCTCGCGGTGCCCGGCCTGCGCGGGCGACCACGGTCGCGTGCACGTGGAGGGGGCGGATGCCACGGTCTCGGTGTCGTACGCACCGGGATGGGCGGTCGTCGCGATGATCCGCGAGCGCACGCGGCTCGGTGTGGACGCTGCTCCCCGTGAGGTGCGCGGGTTGGAGCGGGTGCGACCTGACGCGACGGCGCAGGCCATCGACTGGGCCCGTGTCGAGGCGGTGCTCAAGGCGGACGGCCGAGGACTCGCGGTCGACCCGGGGCGGGTCGAGGTCCGCTCGGACGGCACCACCTGGACCGCGACCATCCGGCCCGGCGCTCTCGACGGTGCGACGTCGTCCGTCGTCTGGCGCGGCTGGGACCTCGACGCCCCCGATGGACTCGTCGCAGCGGTCTCCCTGCCCTGAGGCGATCGCGCTATCGAGTCCCACGACGTGATCGCCCGAGAGGGCGCGGCGCGCGACCCGCTCAGGGACGAGGGGGAAGAGCCCGGTGGTCGATCCATCGCGACAGCACCGTCGCGGCATCCCCTCCCCCGGCAGCCTCCACGGCGCGGCGGAAGTCGTCGGTCGTCACGAGGCGGTGACGATGCTCGGCCGTCCACGCGCGCAGCAGGTCGAAGAACGCGGCGTCACCGACCTCGCGCCGAACCGCGTGCAGGGCGATCGCGCCACGTTTGTAGACGCGGTCGTCGAACATGTCGTCGGGACCGGGGTCGACCAGCAGCAGGTCGCGGGGCTTCGCCACCAGACCCGCGTAGTTCTCGGCGACGCAGGTCTCGACGTCGGTGCCGCCGGACTCCTCCGACCACAGCCACTCCGCGTAGCAGGCGAAGCCCTCGTTCAGCCAGATGTCGCTCCAGCGCGCGAGTCCGACGCTGTTGCCGAACCACTGGTGGGCGAGTTCGTGGGCGACGAGCCGCTGCGCAGCGGGGACGAGGTGGTTCATGCCGAAAACGGCGAGCCCCTGCGCCTCGAGCGGGATCTCCAGCTCGTCGGCCGTCACGACGAGGCTGCACGCCTCCTGGGGATAGGGGCCGAACAGCCGGTCGAACAGCCGCAGCATGTCGGGCACCGTCGCGAATGCCCGATCCGCGGCCGACGTCAACGCGGGCGGAGCCGTGACCGACACGGGCGGGATGACTCCGTCGCCGCTGCCGACGAGCGGACGCGTCCGGTACCGACCGACGTGGACCGCCGCGAGATAGGTCGCCGTGGGCACGTCGGAGGTGAAAGTCGTCGTCACCCGTCCGCCGCGGCGGGCGGTCGCTCCCCCCACCCCGGTGGCCGCGACCGCGTAGCCGTCGTCGACGGTGATCGCCATCCGCATGCGCGCCCGGGCATCGGGGCGGTCGTTGCACGGGAACCACGTGGGGGCACCGATCGGCTGCCCCGCGACCAGGGCGCCGTCGGTCAGCTCCTCCCAGCCCACCGTGCCCCACCGCGAGCGTCGAGGGGCGGGGGCACCACCGTATGTCACCTCCACCGCGAAGCGCTCCCCCGGCGCGATCGTGCGGCCGGGGGTGACGCGCAGCACGCGCGGTCCCGCGGCGAAACGCGCGGGGGCGCCGTCCATCCGCACGCGTCCGGTCCGCAGGCCGACGAGGTCGAGGGCGAACGACGACAGGGACTCCCGGGCGATGCCCACGATCGTCGCCACCCCGTCGAGGCGGTTGGTGCGGACGCGATAGGTCAGAGACAGGTCGTACGACTCGACGTCGTACGACCTGTCTCCGCTCTGCGGGGCGTAGGAATCGGCGCCGCTCACGTCGTCGACTGGTAGGCGCGCACCTTCACCGCGCGCCAGGGGCCGATGGGGTTGCCGCTCCACCGCGAGCCGACGGGGACGGTCTCCCCGCGCATGACCAGCGAGGCCGGACCGACGGTCGCGTGCGCGCCCAGGGTCGAGGCGGGCAGCACCACGCTGTGAGGCCCGAGGGTCGCCCCGGGCTCGAGCTCGACGGTGTCCATGCTCATGATTCGATCATGGAAAAGGTGCGTCTGCACCACGCAGCCCCGATTGACCGTCGATGCGTCGCCGAGGGTCACGAGATCGGGCTCCGGCAGCCAATAGCTGTCGCACCACACGCCCCGGCCGATGCGCGCGCCCAGGCTGCGCAACCAGACCGCAAGGGCCGGCGTCCCGGCCGCCGCGCGGGCGAACCAGGGTGCGGCGACCATCTCGGTGAAGGTGTCCGACACCTCGGTGCGCCAGACGAAGCTCGACCACAACGGCTGCTCCCCCGCCCGGATGACGCCGACGATGGCCCACTTCGCCGCGGTCGACATCCCGGCCGCCACCGCACCGGCCGCGAGCATCACGACCCCCGACAGCAGCAGCGTCCACACGGGGCCGAGGCCCTCCCACAGCGCGGCGAGCGCGAAGATCACGCCGAGGCCGATGCCGCACGTCACGACCACCGGAACGAAACGGCACAGCTCCCACAGCGTACGGGCCAGCCGGAGCCGCGCCGTCGGCCGGTACGTGCGCGACTCGTCGCCCTCCGCGGACAACCGTCGCAGGCGCACCGCGGGCGAACCGAGCCACGACGACCCGGCCTTCGCTTTGCGCGGCGCGGCCGACAGCACGGCCACGAGCCCGTCGCGCGGCACGCGGTGGCCCGGAGCCGCCATCCCCGAGTTGCCCAGGAATGCGCGCTTCCCGATGCGCACGGGCCCGAGTCGCAGCCACCCGGCGTGCAGTTCGTAGGAGGCGACCATGGTGTCGTCGGCGAGGAACGCACCGTCCTCGATGCGGGTCATCGACGGGATGAGCAGAACCGTGGACGCCTCGACGTCGCGACCGACGCGCGCGCCCAGCATCCGCAGCCAGACGGGGGTGAACAGCGACGAGTACAGCGGGAAGAGGATCGTGCGCCCGGCATCCAGGAGGCGCTCGATCGTCCAGGCCTGCCACGCGACGCGGCTGCGCACGGGATGCGTCCCCTCGACGAGACCGAGCGAGAGCAGCCGCACGAGCAGCACCACGGATGCCGCGAACACGAGGCCGGTGACCGCGACGGCGGGCACGAGCCACGCGAAGGCCGCTCCCGCGGCGGCGCCGAGGGTCGCGGATCCGCGCACCCCGTGCGCGAGCACGAGCCCGCCGACGGTGAAGGCGGACAACGGTAGGAGGGCGAGCAGCACCGCCGAACCGGCGTAAGCCCAGAGCCACCGCGTCGGTGTGGCCGGGCGCTCCGTCGGCCAGTCCTTGGCGGTGCCGCCGACGCGGACGGCGGGGGAACCGGCCCAGGACTGGTCGGCCTTCACGCGGCCGAAGACGGCCGAACCCGGCGCGATCTCGGCGCGTCGCCCGATGCGCGTTCCCGGCGCGAGGGTGGAGCGCGCCCCCACCGTCGCCTCTGCGCCGATGCGCACCTCGCCGATGCGCACGAGGTCGCCGTCGATCCAGTACCCGGTGAGATCCACCTCCGGTTCGATCGACGCACCGTCGCCGACGACGAGCAGCCCCGTCACCGGCGGCAGCGCGTGCAGATCGACGTCGCGCCCGATCCGCGCGCCGAGCGCGCGCGCGTAGTACGACACCCACGGCGCCCCCGCCAGGCCGACCGCATCCACCTGATCGGAGATCTGCTCGGCGAGCCAGAGTCGGATGTGCACCCAGCCTCCGCGCGGATAGTCACCCGCGCGGACCCCCGCGAGCAGGAGACGAGCGGATGCCACGGCGATCGCCATGCGCCCGAAGGGCGTCGCGAACACGAGCAGGCCGATCACCAGCACGGGCCACGGGACGCTCGGCAGCACGTCGAATCCGGGCAGGAGCCGCAGGATCGCGGACGCGGTGAGCAGGTACAAGAGCCATCGGATGCCGGAGAGGATGAACAGCGGAGCGCCCAGCACCGTCTGCACCCATTGCGTCGTGCGCGGCGTCGGGGCGGCCCGGTGGAAGGATGCCGGCGTCTCATCGGCCAACTGCGGTCCAAGCGCCTTGGCCATCGCACCCAGCCGCGGCACGTCGTAGATGTCGGCCACCGAGAACTCCGGCACACGGGCGCGGATGCGCGAGACGAGCTGCGCCGCGGCGAGGGACCCGCCCCCGAGGTCGAAGAAGTCGGCCTTGCGATCGGTGACCGGCATTCCCAGCACCGCCTGCCACTGCTCGGCGAGCCAGGACTCGTCGGCCGAGAAGTCGGTGGCGGCGGGGGTTTCCACCCCGGGCAACGGCCACGGCAGCGCCGCGCGATCGACCTTCCCCGAGGTGCGCACGGGCAGCGACTCGACGACACCCAGAAGCGGGATGGTCGCCGCCGGCAGACGCTCGGCCAGCAGCTCTCGGGCCGCGTGCCGGTCGAGCTCACGACCCTCCTCCATCACGAGGTATCCCACGAGCACCGGTACGCCGGCTTCGGTCGTGCGCACGGCGACGGTCGCCGCGCTCACCTGCGGCAGGTCCTGGAGGGCCGACTCGACCTCGCCCAGCTCGATGCGGCGGCCCCCGACCTTCACCTGATCGTCGGCGCGACCCTGGAACACCAGCCCCTCCGTGTCGAAGCGCACGAGATCGCCCGAGCGGTACGCCCGCTCCCAGCCGAGTGTCGGCATCGGCGCGTATTTCTCGGCATCCTTGGCCGGATCGAGATAGCGCGCGAGCCCCACACCCCCGATGATCAGCTCGCCGACCTCTCCCTCGGCCACCGGCCGACCCTCGCCGTCGACCACGGCGAGCGCCCACCCGTCGAGCGGCAGGCCGATGCGCACGGGAAGCGAGCCGTCCAGCCGTGCGGCGCAGGCCACGACGGTGGCCTCGGTCGGGCCGTAGGTGTTCCACACCTCGCGCCCCTCGGCGACGAGGCGGGCGGCGAGCTCGGGCGGACAGGCCTCGCCGCCGAAGATCAGCAGGCGCACGTTCTCGATGGAGTCCGCGGGCCACATCGCGGCGAGGGTGGGCACGGTGGACACGACCGTGATGCCCTGACGCAGCAGCCACGGCGCCAGGTCCTCCCCGGACCGCACGAGAGAGCGAGGGGCGGGGACGAGGCACGCGCCATGCCCCCAGGCGAGCCACATCTCCTCGCACGAGGCGTCGAAGGCGACGGAGAGACCGGCCAGCACGCGGTCTCCCGGGCCGAGCGGCTCGTCCTGCACGAAGATGCGTCCCTCGGCTTCGACGAACGCCGCCGCGGATCGGTGCGAGACGGCGACTCCCTTCGGCACCCCCGTCGACCCCGAGGTGAAGATGATCCAGGCGTCGTCGTCGACGGAGGGCGGCGCCACGATCGGCACGGCGCTCGTGCTCGGGTGGGGCGCCTCTCCCTCGTACAACCGCACGAGGTCGCCCGTACCGTCGCCCGAGACGAACTCCCCGTCGCCCGCGACGATCCCGCGCACGCCCGCCTCCCCGAACACCAGCCGCGCGCGCTCGTCGGGGTCGTCGGCATCGACGGGAACATAGGCCGCCCCCGCGGCCATCACCGCGAGGATCGAGACGTAGAGCTCCTTCGACCCCGACGGCATCCGCACCCCCACCCGGTCACCGCGGCGTACGCCGGCATCGTGAAGGGCCGCGGCCGTCCGCCAGACGCGGGCCAGCAGCTCGCGGTAGCTCAGGGCGCCCGATCCGTCGTCGATCGCCGATGCTTCCGGATGCCGGGCGGCCACCGCCGACAGCAGATCGATGAGCGTGCGCGCGGGGGCGGCGGCATCCGTTCGATCGAGCGGGCCCTGGGCGGCGAAGGCAGAGGTCGTCACGGGGCTGAACAGTACAAGGCCCAGGCGAACACCCCGGACGGGCCACCCCGGTTCACCTTCCGTTCACCCATGCAACGCACACTCTTAAGAGTCGCTGTTTACCGTTCCCGACGAACCCTGCACCGGGTTCCGTCCCCAAACATGCGAAGGATTCACATCGTGAAGCTCTCCCGACTCGCCCAGCTGGGCACCGTGGCCGCCGTGGCCTCCCTGACTCTCGCCGGCTGCGCCGGCACCTCGGGCTCCGGCGACGCCGCGGGCTCCTCGGCATCCCCCACGTCGTCCGACGTGGCGTTCAGCATCGACCCGAACCTCTCGGGCACGATCACCGCGGGCGGCTCCAGCGCCCAGTCCAACGCGCAGGCCGCGTGGACCAGCGCCTACAACGCGCAGGCCAAGGGCGTCACGATCAACTACGACAAGTCGCAGGGCTCCGGCGGTGGCGTCACCAACTTCCTGAGCGGCGCGTACGACTTCGCCGGCTCCGACGCCCCCCTCAACGCCGACCAGACCACCCAGTCCGAGGCCCTGTGCACCGAGGGCGGCGTCAACATCCCCGTCTACCTCGACGGTGTCGCGATCATCTTCAACATCCCCGGTGTCACCGACCTGAAGCTCTCGGGCGAGACCATCGCGAAGATCTTCGCTCTGCAGATCACCGACTGGTCCGACCCGGCCATCACGAAGGACAACGGCACCGCGCTTCCCGCCGGCGCCATCACCACCGTCGCACGCTCGGACGGCTCGGGCACGACCCAGAACTTCACGAACTACCTCGCCGCGACCCAGTCGTCGGTGTGGACCTCGCCCGCCGGGAAGGACTGGCCGATCGAGGGCAACGTCTCGAAGCAGAAGGGCGGCTCGGGCGTCGTCGAGGCCGTCAAGGCCGGCTCGGGCACGATCGGCTACGCCGACCACTCGGCCATCGGCGACCTCAACGCCGCGTCGATCGTCCAGGACGGCACCGCCGTCGCCTACAGCGCCGAAGCCGTCACCGCGACGTTTGAGGCCGCGGCCGTCGACGCCTCCACCGGTGTCACGGGCGACCTGGCGAAGAAGTTCGACTACTCGAAGCTCACGGCCGAGACCTACCCGATCCCGCTCGTGTCGTACGCGATCACCTGCACCACCTTCAAGGACGCCAAGCAGGCCGAGCTCGTGAAGTCGTACCTCGGCTTCGTCACCAGCTCGCTCGGCCAGCAGGTCGCCGCGAAGAACGCCGGCTCGGCGCCGCTGCCCGACTCGGTGCTCGAGGCCGCGGCCGAGACGCTCGCCGCCATCAAGTAAACATCTCTTCGGTTTCGGCCCGGCCCGCATTTTTCGTGCGGGTCGGGCCGGGCTGATCGGAACGTTCGACCCGGGTCGAACGCTCCGCTGAGCCGAATCCTCAGAGAACACCCGACCGAGGAGCACCCATGACCCGTGCCGAGCGTGAGGTCCCCCGTGACTGACACCGTCTCCGACACCGAGACCGCCCCGTCCGCACCGACCGATCCGACCACGTCGACCCCGGCCCGCACGAGCATCGTGGGCAAGCGCCGGGTCGGCGACTCCGTCTTCCTGGGTCTGTCGACCACCGCCGCGGTGTCGATCATGATCATCCTCGCGGGTGTCGCGATCTTCCTCATCCTGCGCGGTCTCCCCGCGATCACGGCCAACTGGAGCGAGGGCGACCTCGCCGGCTACCAGAACGGCCAGTGGTCGAACTTCTGGGAGTACGTCGGCCCGCTGCTCTTCGGCAGCGTGTGGGCGGCCTTCATCGCCATGATCATCGGCACCCCCGTGGCCATCGGCATCGCGCTGTTCATCTCGCACTACGCGCCGCGCCGCATCGCCGGCGCCCTGGGATACGTCGTCGACCTGCTCGCCGCGGTCCCCTCGATCGTGTTCGGCCTGTGGGGCATCATCGTCATGCGCCCGCTGCTCCTGCCCGTCGGCGAGTTCCTGAACGAGTACCTCGGCTGGATCCCGCTGTTCCAGGGCCCCGTGTCGTCGACAGGCTCCACGATGCTCACCGGTGGGGTGGTGCTCGCGGTGATGATCCTCCCGATCGTCACCTCGATCACCCGCGAGATCTTCCTGCAGACCCCGCGTCTGCACGAAGAAGCCGCCCTGGCCCTCGGCGCGACGCGCTGGGAGATGATCCGCCTGTCGGTGTTCCCCTACGCCCGCAGCGGCATGGTCTCGGCCACTCTGCTCGGACTCGGTCGGGCCCTCGGCGAGACCATGGCCATCGCGCTGATCATCTCGCCGAGCCTCATCTACTCGGTGCTGTTGCTGACCGACGGTTACAACTCGCAGACCATCGCGGCCAACATCGCGCTGAACTTCCCCATCGCGACCGACCTGCAGCGCTCGGCGCTCATCGGGACCGGTCTGATGCTGTTCGTCATCTCGCTGGCGGTCAACATGTTCGCCCGCTACATCATCGGCGCGACGGGCCCCGGCGCCAAGGGTCGCAAGAAGGGCAAGCGCTCATGACCGTCACGGCTCCCTCCGCGCCGCTGGCCCTCACCAGCGGCCAGCTGCCCCGCTTCATCGAGCCGATGGTGCTCGCGGGCGTCGCGATCGTCGTCGCCGTGCTGCAGCTGCTGTTCGGCGGTTTCAACCTCGCGGCGTGGCTCATCCTCACCGCGCTGCTGTACCTGATCGCCATCGGCATCGGCTCGGCCATCGTCGAGAACCGCCGTAAGGCCGTCGACCGGGTCATCCGCGGCCTCGTCACGGCGGCCTTCCTGCTCGCCGTGGCGCCCCTCATCTCGACGCTCTACACGGTCGTGTCCAAGGGCCTCGCCGTGGTGAACCTGCCGTTCATCACGCAGGTCGGCGGCTCGGCATTCAACCCCGACACCCTCGAGGTCGTGGCGACCGCGGGTGCCTGGCAGGCGATCACCGGAACGCTCATCATCACGGGTATCGCCGCCCTCATCTCGGTCCCGATCGGCATCCTCGCGGCCGTCTACCTGGTCGAGTACGCCCAGCCGAACAACCCGCTGCGCCGCGCGATCACCTTCCTCGTCGACGTCATGACGGGCATCCCCTCCATCGTCGCCGGTCTGTTCGCGTTCTCGCTGTTCAGCCTGATCGTCGGCCCGAAGGCGTTCAGCGGGTTCTCGGCATCCATCGCCCTGTCGGTGCTGATGATCCCGATCGTGATCCGCTCCACCGAGGAGATGCTGCGTCTGGTGCCCGCCGACCTGCGCGAGGCCTCCCTCGCGCTGGGTGTGCCGCGGTCGGCGACCATCATCAAGGTCGTGCTGCGCACGGCCGCCTCGGGCATCATCACCGGTGTCGTGCTCGCGGTCGCCCGCGTCGTCGGCGAGACCGCTCCGATCTTCATCGCGGCGAGCTTCACCGACAACTTCAACGCCAACCCGTTCGAAGGCCCGATGCAGACGCTGCCCGTGATGGCGTACACCGCCTACAGCTTCCCCGGACAGGACATCGACGCGTCGCAGGCCAACGCCTGGGGCGCCGCGTTCCTCCTCGTCGTCCTCGTCGTCATCTTCAACCTGATCGCCCGTATCGTGGCGGCGGTGTTCGCGCCCAAGGCGCGCTGAGCCCAGAAAGGCACCTCTCGTGTCCAAGAGCATCGAGGTCCAGGACCTCAACGTCTACTACGGCGACTTCCTCGCGGTCGAGGGCGTCTCGATCGACATCGAGCCCCGCTCCGTCACCGCCTTCATCGGTCCCTCCGGCTGCGGCAAGTCCACGTTCCTGCGGACGCTGAACCGTATGCACGAAGTCATCCCCGGTGGTCACGTCAAAGGCCGCGTGCTGATCGACGGCGACGACCTCTACGGACCGGGCGTCGACCCCGTCCTCGTCCGTCGTCACGTCGGCATGGTGTTCCAGCGGCCGAACCCGTTCCCCACGATGTCGATCCGCGAGAACGTCCTCGCCGGCGCGCGCCTGAACAACAAGCGCCTGTCGAAGAGCGACGGCGACGCGCTCGTCGAGAAGTCGCTGCAGGGCGCCAACCTCTGGAACGAGGTCAAGGACCGTCTCGACAAGCCCGGCGGCGGCCTCTCGGGCGGTCAGCAGCAGCGTCTGTGCATCGCCCGCGCGATCGCCGTCTCCCCCGACGTCCTGCTGATGGACGAGCCCTGCTCGGCCCTCGACCCGATCTCGACGTTCGCGATCGAGGAGCTCATCTCCGAACTCAAGAACGAGTACACGATCGTCATCGTCACGCACAACATGCAGCAGGCGTCTCGCGTGAGCGACAAGACCGCCTTCTTCAACATCGCGGGTACCGGCAAGCCCGGCAAGCTCATCGAGTACAACGACACCTCCACGATCTTCACGGCACCCACCGTGCAGGCCACCGAGGACTACGTCTCGGGACGCTTCGGATAAGCACTCGCCCCCGCGAGAACGAAGGCCCCCGCTGTTGCGGGGGCCTTCGTCGTTCTCGAACGGGACGGATCAGTCGCGGCGACCGAGCAGGAAGGTGTTCAGCTCGTCGGTGAGCCCCCGGTCGACGGCGACGGCGCGGCCGTCGACGGCGGAGATGGGAGCCGCGAGGCGCACGCTCGACAGCAGCCAGGCGGCATCCGCCCGCTCGAGATCACCCACGGGGACGTTCTCGTACCCGGTCTCGAAGCCGCGCTGCTCGAGGTGCGCGAACACGCTCAGCTGCGTCGTGCCGTGCAGGATCCCCGCGCTCGGCGACGGAGTGACGAACCGGCCGTCGATGCGGAGGAGAAGGGACGCCGTGGGCGCCTCGAGGAGGAACCCGTCGGTCGTGACGAAAACGGCATCGTCGGCACCCCGTCGCTTCGCCTCGCGGATCGCGGCCATGTTGACGGCGTACGAGAGCGTCTTGGCTCCCAGGAGCAGCCAAGGCGCGCGGGCGGGCACGTCGAGGGGGTACCCGCGATCGAGCGTCACGACGCGCACGCCGTCGCGTCGGGCCGCGGAATTGTCGGGGGCCGTCGCGAGAGTGACCCAGGCGGCCGGCATCGCGCCGCCCTCGATTCCGCGACTCAGGATGAGCTTGATGACGCTCTCCCCCGGCCCCGCCTCGGCGCTGACGCGCTGGATCGCCGCGCGCCACTGCGCGAGATCGGGTGCCGGCAGATCACACAGGGATGCCGAGTGCGCAAGTCGTTCGAGGTGCGGGCCGACCTCGTGCGGGTGCCCGTCGACGACCCCGATGGACTCGAAGACGCCGTCACCGCGCTGCGCGCTCAGGTCGCCGAGTTCGAGGGCGGGAGCAGACGGGTCGATCACGCGGAGCGTGCTTCGCAGATCGCCGCCCTTCTCGAGGGATGCCACGGGGTCGATCATGAGAGCGAAGCGCAGAACCATGACGTGAGCCTACGGGGAGACCCCGACACGCCCGGGTCTTGTCAACGGGGGTCGCGGAGGGAATGTCTCGGGGGTGGCCTTGTTACACTTATCTAGCCGGGCCGCAGTAACCCCGGGCTCCATCTTCTGCCGCTCTGAGCGGCCTTGCGCCGAGAGGCGTTCTGCGGTCCGGCACTTATCTTTTCCGGCGTTCATCATCGATGCGGCGTGCAGTCCTCCCGCCCGTCGACCGCCTCGTTCTCTCCCGACCGCCGCGCTCTCCCATGCGTCCGTGCTCTGCGCCCTCCTGGGCCGCGTGTCCACGACGCGCCGCGACCGGCGCGTGCCTTCGGCGTGTCCTGGACAGTCGACGGAAGAAGGCGCCGCCGCGTGACCCGATGTCGGCCTCTGCGCCGCGCGGTGCCCGAAGCAGCACGCGCCGCGGCATCCTGAGACGAGTGTCCGGGACACGCCGCGACCGCCGTGCGGATGCGGCGCGTCCTGGACACTCGAGGAGAAAGCGGCCGGGGTTGCGCGGAAAGGAGGCGGGGGCGGCTCAGGTGAGGGCGTCGCGGCGCCAGAGCGACGCGGAGGCCGACAGGTCGTCGGCATAGGTGGCGAGACGGAGGGCGCGGGTGGTGAGCGCCGTCGCGCGCTCCGACTCGGTGTTCTCGTAATCGTCGGCCAGATGCGTCGAGCCGGCCGCCTGGACGCGGCAGAAAGCGGCGGCGCGGTCGAGAGCCACCGCGAAATCGCCGTCGAAAAGCCCGCGGAGGATGGTGTCGATGAGCTGCACGAGCTCCTCCGGGCCGGCCGGGGCGGGCGCCCCCGCAACCACCGCATCGACGGTGGCCATCTCCACCCGTCCCCGCTCGTACAGCAGCGCCGCCGTCGCCGCGTCGTCGTGGATCATCAGCTGCAGGAGGTAGAGACGCCACAGGGCACCGGGGAGCGACCGGGCCGGCGAGCGCGACCAGAGTTCGGCGATGTCGTCGATCCCGTGATCATCGGTGAAGGCGACGAGGCGTTCCACCACGTCGACGCTCGGGTCGGCGCGAACCCGCGACAGCAGCGCCTGAGCCGTGCTGTGGGCGACGCGCGACACCTCGGCGGGATCCTCTGCCGAGAACAGGCGGTCGAAGAGTTCGGCGGGACGCCGGACCGGCTTGTGGAATTCGCGGGGTGAGTCGCTCATCATTCCAGGCTAGAGCGTGCCCCGCCGCGGGCGGGCCGCGGACGACCCGCTCACCGGCCGTGGATCACGCCGTGGCGACGGCGACGACCGGAGCAGAGCTGGGCGTTCCGTCGGGCGACCCGCCCGCCGGCTCGATCGTCACGGCGATGACATCGCCGCTGTGCATCTCGCCCTGCAGGACCGCCGTGGCCTTGCCATCGGCATCCGGTTCGAAGGTGCCCGCGGCGATCGGCGTCTCGCCGCGCACAAACCACAGCTCGTAGGTCTTCCCCTGCTCGGGGGCCGGCATGCCGTCGGTGACCAGCACGCTCTGCCCCGTCGACGGCGACCAGTGCGCGGTCGCCACGGTGCCGTCGGGCATCGTCGCGGTCGCCGACTGCGCGTCGGGGGCGTCTTCGATCTGCTGGAGCGCCACGACGGCGGCCGGGGGAGCGAAGATCTGGCTGACGGTCACGGCACCGAAGCCGAGCACGAGCACGGCCGCGAACGAGGCCGCCAGCGTGAACCACCGACGCGGTCCCCATCCGGATGCTGCGGACGGACCGATGGTGACGCTCTCGCGCTCGGGTGCGACCGGAGCGGCACCCACGGCCGCGAAGTCCTCCTCATCGAGACGCGAGGAGGACTCGTCGACCGGTGAGGCCGAGTCCTGCGGGAGCTCCGAGATACGCGCGAACAGGGATGCGCGGACGGAGGGCGGGGGCTCGACGGGCTCGACGGAGGCGCTGATCGCCGTCACGATGTCGCTCGCGTCGCGCACGTGGTGGTCCCAATGCGGATTTCCCGCCAAAGCCTCCTGGTACGCGCGCTCATCTGCCTCTGACAACGCGTTCAACGCGTGTCCGACGGCGAGGTCGGCGAAATCCCTCTCGTTCACTTGTCCACCCCCATTTCCATCCTCAAGCGCGACAACCCGTCGCGCATTCTGGTCTTGACCGTTCCGAGCGGCGCCCCGACGAGGGTCGCGATCTCACTTTGGCTGTACCCGCCGAAATAGGCGAGCGTGAGGGCTTCCTTCTGGGCGTCGGGAAGCGCCGCCAATGCATCGACGACGCGCCGCCCTTCCATTTTCAGTTCTACTCTCTCGGAGACATCGTCATAAGCGACGTCCATATCGCGGAATCCCGCGCGCACATCTCGATCCGTACTCGACTGCGACGACCGGACCCGGTCCACCGCTCGCCGGTGCGCGATCGTGAGCACCCACGATCTTCCTTGACCTCTGTTCGGAGTGAACCGTGAAGCGGATTGCCAGACTTCGAGGAAGACCTCCTGCAGGACCTCCTCGCTCTGGGCACGGTCGACGAGCACGCGCAGGATCAGACCGAAGGCCCGCGCGGAGAGAGCGTCGTACACGCCCGCGAATGCGGCACGGTCGCCGGCGGCGACGCGCATCAGAAGGGCGCCGATCTGGTCGACCGATCCCGTCCCGTCGTCGGGGAGGTCGAAGCCGTCGATCACCATGTCATCCATCATTGCCTACCGGCCTGGAGAGTCCCACGCATACGCGCGCGCGTCGCGGTTGAGCTAAGGAGGGCGGGAACGAACCCCGACGGGGTGCTCGAAAAATATTCGCAAGAATATTTACTCAACTCTGATCTGGGCTTTTCCTTCAAATGGGACGACATTTTGGGGTCCGTGCGCAACATTCCGCAATCCGATCCCCGGGGGGTCCCGAAGACCCTGTGTAAGCCGCTCCACGGCGAACCGCCCCTCGCACCGGGGTGTCCCTGCCGGGTCGCAGACCGCGATCCGAACGATTTCGGAGGAATGTCATGCTCACCAACAAGAAGCCTGTCGTCGCCGGTCTCGCCCTCGTTCTGGGTTCGGCCTTCGCTCTCACCGCATGTTCGGGTGGCACCACCTCGGGCAGCACCGCCGAGGAAAGCTCGTCGGCGCCCTCGATGGCCGCTTCGCCCTCCGCGTCGGCGTCGTCGTCGATGATGGACCCGGCCGCCAACCTCGTGGGCCCCGGTTGCGCCGACTACGCCGCCGCCGTTCCCTCGGGTGCCGGTTCGGTCGAGGGCATGGCCGCTGACCCGGTCGCCGTCGCCGCCTCGAACAACCCCCTCCTCACCACGCTCACCGCGGCCGTCAGCGGTCAGCTGAACCCCAACGTGAACCTGGTCGACACCCTCAACGGCGGCGAGTTCACCGTCTTCGCTCCGGTCGACGACGCCTTCGCCAAGATCGACGCCGCGACGATCGACTCGCTGAAGACCGACACCGACACCCTGACCAAGATCCTCACGTACCACGTGGTTCAGGGTCAGCTCTCGCCCGACGAGATCGACGGCACGCACACCACCGTCGAGGGCCAGGACGTCACCGTCGCCGGCTCCGGCGACGCGATCACGGTCAACGGCTCGACCAACGTCATCTGCGGTGGCGTCCAGACCGCCAACGCGACCGTGTACCTCATCGACTCGGTGCTGATGCCCCCGATGTAAGTCCTCGGAGCGTGAGCAATCACGCATCCGACCGATCGACGACCGATCGGACCTGACGGCGAGCGCCGGACCCCAGGCGAGGGGGTCCGGCGCTCGCTTTCGTCTGCCGGTCAGCCGGCATCGACCTCGCTGATGATCTCGTCCTGCACGAGCCGGGCTGCCGTGGGTCCGGCATTCATGAACCACGGGTCGTAGTCCACCGGTACGGCCCGCCCGTCGGTGACCGCTCCGAGCGTCGTCCACAGCGGAGCGCTCTCGATGAACGCGACGCCCTCCCCCGTGCCCGCGTAGAACACGTGGTCGGCGTCGGCGAGATCGATCTGCTCCGCGCTGATCTCCTGCGACGTCTCGTCGAACTGCTGCGACGAGGGGCGACCGAGGCCGAGATCCTGCGCGAGACCGCCGGCGAAAGACGGCACACCCATGATGCGCGTGCGGTCACCCGTCGACTGCAGGAACGACACGGTCGTCGCTTCCGCCTCGCGTCCGGCGGCGAACGCCGCGCTGTCACCCTGGAGCGAGTCGAGAACGCCCCGCGCCGCGCCCTCGTCGCCGAGCGCGTCGGCGATGAGGAGGAAGTCGCTCTTCCAATTGACCCCGTTTCCCTTGGTGACGACCGTCGGCGCGATCGCCGACAGAGCGTCGTAGAGCTCGGCGCCGCGCGTGGCGTTGACGAGGATGAGATCGGGGGCGGCTTGCGCGATCGCCTCGAGGTCGGGCTCCGTGCGCTGGCCGATGTCGGTCATGGCGTCCAGGGCCGCGGCATCCTGGGGGAAAGCCTCGCGAAGGTACGCGGGCAAGAGTCCGCTGTTCTCGGCGCGGGTGGCGGCGGTGGGCACCCGGCCCAGAGTGAGCAGGGCGTCGAGCTGGCCCGTCGACACCACGGCGATGCGGGTGGGGGCCGCGGGGATCTCGGTCACACCCGCGAAGTGGGTCACCGAGCGGGGGAAGACCCCGTCGCCCTCGGTCGAGCCCATCCCGGGCTCGAGGTCGCGCGCGACGACCCACTCCCCGGTCGAACCGGCCTCGGAGTCGATGGATGCCGCGGGGGCGGCCGTTCCGGCGCACCCGGTGAGGGCCAGGATGGTCGCGGCGGCAAGGATGCCGAGCAGGCGTCGGGGACGGAAACGGTCGGTCACGGACGAAGAACGAAAGACGATCACCCAGTTAGGTTATCCTTACCTGTGTGACCGACGTGACCGCCGCCGTTCTCCCGTCGGCCGTCGCGGAGCGCGTCATCGAGCGGCGTCGTCGCGTACGCGCGCGCGCCCTCGTCTTCACCCTCGTGATGCTCGGGGCCGTGGCCCTGCTGGTGGTCGCGAGTCTCGCCGTCGGGTCTCGCCCTCTCGCCCCCGGCGATGTCGTCGCCGCCCTCTTCTCGGATCGGCGGGATGCCGTGGGCGTCATCGTGCACGAGCTGCGAGCGCCGCGGACGCTCACGGCACTGCTGACGGGCGCGTGCCTCGGCGTGGCCGGAGTGCTCATGCAGGCCGTGACGCGCAACCCCCTCGCCGATCCGGGCCTGCTGGGCGTGAACGCGGGGGCCGCGGTGGGAGTGGTCACCGCGATCGCCATCTTCGGCGTCGGCACGGCGAGCGGATACGTGTGGTTCGCCTTCGCGGGAGCCGCGGGTGCGGCGGTGCTGGTGACGGCCGCAGCACGATCGGGTCGGCGCGGCGACACCGTGGGTCTCGTGCTGGCGGGGGTGGCGCTGAGCGCGTGCCTCGGGGCGCTCGTGCGGATCATCACGCTCGTGGACGACGACACCTTCGAGTCCTTCCGCTTCTGGGCGGTCGGCTCGTTCGAGCGCCGGGATCCCGACGTCGCCCTGCAGTTGCTGCCGTTCGCCCTCGCGGGTGTGATCCTCGCCGTCATCGTCTCGCGCGGTCTCGATGAGCTCCGCCTCGGCGCCGACCTGGCGCGCGCACTCGGGGTGTCCCCCGTCCTCGTGGTCCTCGGCGCGGGCGCGGCCATCACGTTGCTGTGCGCGACGGCCACCTCCGCCGCGGGACCGCTCGCATTCATCGGACTGCTCGTCGCTCATCTCGTGCGCGGGATCGTCGGCGTCGGCGTCCGCTCGTCGCTTCCGGTCGCCGCGGTGACCGGCGCCGCCCTCACGGTCGCGAGCGACGTCATCGGGAGGGTCATCGCTCCCCCCGGGGAGATCGAGGCGGGGATCGTCGCCGCGTTCCTGGGCGCCCCGCTCCTGCTGTGGCTCGTCATCCGGAGGGCCTCGTGAGCTCCGTCGCGGCCGTCGCCCGACGACGTCGGTACGCCCTGGTCACGGCGGCGATCGTCACCGTCGCCCTCGGCTCCGCCCTCGTGGGGGTGACCACGGGGTCCTTCCAGACGTCGCTGGGCGATGTGGCGTCCGTCTTCTCCGGCGGCGCCGATGCTCGCACGAGCGTCGTGGTGCTCGGGCTGCGCGTGCCCCGCGTGCTCGCGGCGCTGCTGATCGGCACGGCACTGGGTCTGGCGGGCGCCGTCTTCCAGACTCTCGCCCGCAACCCGCTGGCGAGCCCCGACATCGTCGGCTTCACGGCCGGCTCGGCCACCGGCGCGCTCGTCGGCCTGATCGTCGTGGCGCCCACGGCGTCGCCGGCCGCGGGGGCGTGGATGGGCGGACTGCTCACAGTGGCCGTCGTCATGCTCATCGCGCGCAGCGTCGGCGTCTCCCGCGAACGCACGATCCTGGCCGGCATCGCCCTGTCGATGCTGCTGGCCGCGGCGAACGACTACCTGCTGACGCGCGCGCCGATCGAGATCGCCCGCAACGCCGACCAGTGGCTCCACGGCAGTCTCGCCGCCACCTCGATGGATGACGTCGCCCTGCTCGCCGGGGCGATCGGCATCCTGAGTGTCGTGCTCATCCTGCGCCGGCGGGATCTGCGCGCCCTCGAACTCGGCGACGACACCGCCCGGTCGCTGGGGGTGCGCACCCCGCGGGTGCGGCTGGTGCTGCTCGTCGTCGCCGCACTGCTGACCGGCACGGCCACCGCGGTGTCGGGTCCGATCGGCTTCGTCGCCCTCGCGGCTCCCCAGCTCGCCCGGCGCCTCTTCGGCACGAGCGGAATCCCGTTGCTCGGTTCGGCCCTGACCGGCGCGACCGTCCTCGTGATCGCCGACGTCGTCGCGCAGCGCGCGCTCGCGCCGCTGCAGATCCCCGTCGGTCTCCTCACCGGCGTCGTCGGCGGGGCCTATCTGTTCTGGATCGTCGCGCGCTCGCGCGGGTGAGCACGTCGGGCTCGGGCGTCCCGGTAGGCTGGAGTCATCAGGGCCTGTAGCTCAGTTGGCAGAGCATCGGACTTTTAATCCGCGGGTCGAGGGTTCGAGCCCCTCCGGGCCCACCACGTCAGCGTTCCCCGCATACCGACCTCGGCGATCCCCAGGGGAGACGCACTGTCCGAGCACTCACACCGCCTTCTTTCCAGAGGCGGTTTTCCGCGTGCGCGAACTCTTCGTCCGTAGCGAGCGGCTCGCGAACGCGGAGTCATCCCCCCGCCCTCCTTCCGCGACGTATCCGCTCGACGGTCTCCCCCGCTGCCACGCCCACGAGAAGGACCGCGGCCGCGATCGACAGCCTGAGCGCGTCGAAGAACGGGAGGAAGAAGGCCACCCCCGCGAGCGCGACCAGACCGACGAGGCCGATCAGCTGAGCTCGCGACCACCGTCTTTCGAGAGTGCGCCGGAAGAGCGCGGTGCCGGCGAGGAAGAGCATGGGTGCGCCGACGATGACGATCGTCGCGGAAACACTCCGCTGGTCGGGATGCGAAAGCATCTCTTTGTCGCCCACGCTCATCAGGACGATTCCCGCGATGATCGGGAGATGCACCCAGGTGTACGCGGTGCGGGCGAGTCGGGCCGGTTCGTCCGACGCCTCGATCGCCTCCGCACCGATGCGCTCGCCGTGGTCGAAGTAGATCCACCATGCGGCCGCGGCGGTGACGAAGGCCGTCACCAGCGACGCGACCGACGACGCTGACGACTCCTTCTCGACGAAGGCGAGGCCGGTTATGAGCAACCCCTCGCCGACGGTGATGAGGACGAAGAGCGAGGTCCGTTCGGCGATGTGAGGGCCGGACAGATCCCACGATCGAAGAAGCACTTTCCCTCGACCCGGTATCGGGTACCCGAGGGTCGTACCGAGCAGTTCGAGAGCGAGAGCCGCGGTCCACAACGGCAGCTGCCACGCATGCGGCAGCACGGCGCCGACGATCCAGAGGGCGCCGCCCGCGGCGGTCCACCCGAGGATCAGAGCGAAATCGTGCGCCACCCGCCGGTCGTGGCGCGCCGTCGCCCACACGATGAACGCCGTTCGACCGACCTGGAGGACGACGTAGGAGAGCGCGAACGCCCACGCCCGATCACCGAATGCTTCAGCGATCGACACACTCATCACGAGCGCGACGAAACCCAGTGCGACCACCGCGCCCCGAACGGGGAGCTTCACCGGGTCGAGCCAGTTGGTCACCCACGTGGTCGACACCCACGCCCACCACAGGGCGCACACCATGATGATGCCCTCGAAAGCGCCGAGCGGAGTCTGGTTCTCGTACAGGTAGGCCGACAGCTGCGTCAGCGCCAGGACGAACATCAGGTCGAAGAACAGCTCGACGTAGGTCACCCGATCCGCGCGCGAGGAGTCCGAGGGACGGAGGACGTCGCGGGCCATACCGAATGCCATGCCCCATCCTGACACCGGTGCAGGGGGCTCAGACGGATCTCCGAGGCCGGCCGTGACGGGCCCGCCTCCCACGGTGGGGTCTCACCGGCCGCCTCACCCGCCCGGGCAGTCGCAGGTCCCGCCACTGGCGCACTGGCACGGCAGCGACGGGTAGTCCTCCGCGGTCACCGTGCGGCGCACGTCGAGTCCGTCGATCGGCTCCGGCTCCCCGTAGCGCGAGTAGTCGATGACGTCGGCGACATCGGCGAGACCGTGGCCGGCGCCGTCGGTGCAGTCGGAGGAGAGGGTGTGGATCTTCCGCTCACCGGCAGGGAAACGCAGCTCGAAGCAGACGGCCGCGCTGCGCTGGTCGTAGAAGAGTCCACCGCCCGTCTCGACCCCCGCCGAGGTCGCGAGGATCAGAGTCGTTCCGTCATCGGATGTCGCGAGGCCGAGGAGCTTGTACAACCCCCCGGCCGGGACGACGGCGGGGTCGGCGTACGCGGGTCGCACATCGGAGACGAATCCGATCCGGGCGATCGCCGCCTCCGGGTCGGAGACGATGTCGGCGCGATACGGCCAGAAGGTGTCCTGCGCCCCGTCCACCGAGCGCGCGAGCGCGTCCTTCAGCTCCGCCTCCGGCGAGGGCATCACCCCGCACCCCGCCGCCAGCAACGCAGACAGGCCGATTGCCACCGAACAGATACCGCGTCGTGCTCCCCCGTGCATGCGGGTCAGTGTGCCGCATCCCCCATCACCGCAGCGGCATGCGGGTGCCCCGCACCGTGACCAGAGGCACCGGCCCTGCCTAACGCTCACGAAAATACGAGAGCGCGCGTCCTGCATCGACCGATGCGACCCCCAACAATGCGCCGCAGAGCGCGCCGGCCATTCCCACGGCTGCGGAGAACAGGGAGAACTCCATCGCCGGAGGAAAGGCGCCCCTCGCCTGCACCGCGGATAGCGCAGACGTGGCCACGAGCGAGACCGCCGACGAGACCGTCAGCCAGACGCTCGACTCGAGAAGGAGCATGACGCATTGATGAAAGGGGCGGATGCCGATCAGTCGAGCGGCAGCCAGTTCCAAACGCCTGGACCGCACGGCGAAGAAGCCGAGCGATGCCCCCAGAACCACGAGCGATCCCGGTACAAGCACGCTGGCACGTCCGCGATACTTCGCTTCGCCATTGAAGCTCATTCCCATCGACGCGTTGAGCTGACCTACCGTCGGGGGGCCCTGACCCGCGTCGTCTCCTCCCACCACCGTCGAACTGGCTATGGACTGGATGCGGGGCGACTCCGGCCACACGTCCACCCAACATTGATCGAAGACCCCCGAGACGAGAGCCGTCTCGATGGCGGCATAGCCGAGAATCGCCCTTCGACCGTCGTCCGGGTAGGCGAAGGTGCCTGCCAGATGAGCTTCGCCCGTGACGAGCTCCAACCTGGACCTGTCTGCACCGAGGGCTCTCGCCGCCTCTGCGGACAGGAAGACACCATATGCGTCACCCGTATCGGGCCGCAGCATGGGGAGGAGGCCGGGGGTGACATCGAAGGTGGGAAGCTCCACCCCCGGAGTGATGGTCGGCGTGATCTGTCGCGCGGCGGACCGCAGCGCGCCGGCATGACGGACATTGGGTAGATTCGCGAGATTCGCGCACCGCAAGCCGTCGACGCGACCGGCGGCTTCGACCACGATGATGTTGGCGCCCGCGTCACGGTATGTCGCCGACGCAGCGAGGAGATCGGCGGTCACTGCCGCGTTCCATGCCAAGACGACCGAGAGCAACACGCACCAAACAGCGCCGAGAAGGACCGCTCGGGTCGTTCCCGACACCAGGTTTCGCCCCGCTTCGGAACACAGCACTCTCGGCCGGATCGTCGACCCGTCTCTCACGATTGATACCCGGCCAAGTCCAGGACGTCGGTGCAGGAGTCTCGCGTACCCGCATCGTGCGTGGCGATGACCACGATGCATCCTCGTTCCGCCAGGCGTCCCAAGAACTCGTTCACAACGGCGGCCGTTCGCACGTCGAGTTGCGCGGTGGGCTCGTCGACCAGCAGAACGCCGGGCGCTGCGGCGATGGCACGCGCCAGCATCAGACGCTGCGCTTCCCCTCCCGAGAGGTGGCGAAACCGTTCCTCCGCCACGGAGCCCAAAGCGAATTGCTCGAGGAGATCCCGCGCCTTGCCCTCGGCCTCGGCGCGACTGTCGCCACGAGCAAGAAATGCCAACGCGACGTGATCGAGGGCGCGTCTTCCCGGGACCCCGTGGGGATTCTGAAACACCCAGTTCGACGTGGTCGACCTCGCACGGACGACACGCCCTCGGGTCGGTTGGAGATTGCCGGACAGGATGTTCAGAAGAGTGCTCTTCCCGGCACCCGACGGGCCCACGACGGCATAGGTTCGGCCCGGGATCAACTCCACACTGATCGCCGAGAAAAGAGCACGTCCCGTCTCGTATTCATGGCCGACGTCGTCGAGGATCAGGGACATGTCTGCTGATCGTCAGGAGCGATGAGGACCTCCGAGGGGCTCCCCGACGCGAAACTCATCAACGTGTAACCCAGCTCGCTCGTAAGGATCTCTCCCTCGTACGTCTGCACGCCGTCCGAGACGCACCCCTTACCTGTGCGCGTGCCGAAAATGGCGGACGGAGGGATCCGAGAAACCTGGATTGGGGTCGTCAGCTGAACGTCACCTTTGAGTACGACCGTCTTCGGATCCGCCACGTACGCCTCGAAAGAGGGCGTCTCCGAAATCTCCGGCCACGACTGTCGATCGACGTTTCCCTGCTCATCGACTGCCGCCGAGACGCCGTCGATGACGACGGTCCGCGGCAGGTCAGGCATGGCGACCGGCAGAGTGCCGATTCTCAACGCGGAGATACGAGGCGGGAGTTCCGCTAGGACGTCACCCGGATGGACCACGCTTCCCACGGGGACGGGGCAGCTCGCGCCGGTCACCGACTCTTCGGGGAGCCAGACGATGTCGGACGGTGCGATCTCGGTGACAAGGGGAGCATCTGATGCGATCGCGCGCCGCAGACCGTTGAAGAAGGCGATGGTCTGCGGCCCCACGACCCCATCGATCGCTCCGCGAAACCCGAGGCTCGCGAACGAGCGCTGGAGCTCGCGGACGTCTCCCCCCTTCGCATCGGCGCCGAGCGGCCGCCATAGCGGATGCGGGGTGGACAGATCGATGAGCGGCGTGCCGTCGACGGCGAAGACCGAGTCGCCGCTGACGATGGCCGCCTCGGGCGCACAAGAACTCGAGGTCACGATTCCGCTCGTCTGGACGAGCACCCTCCAGCTGGTGTGGAGCGAGACCTCCATCACCACGGTGTGCCGGTCGGAGAAGTCGTTCACCTGAACGTCGGAGCGTTCCACCGCGAACGGGGGCGCGAGGTCGGTGGGCACGGAAAGCCTGCCCTGCACGTATCCGACCGCCGCCCCACAGCCGACCAGAAGGGTCAGCGCGCCAACGAGGATGACGACCCGCTGGCGCCTCTCCGCTGATCGGCTCTTCATGACTCGATCGCACCTGCTAGGGCGCACCCACGACGCCCAACGGATCTTGGACGCATCGTCGGACGTCATCTGCCGACCAATTCACTCCCGTTTGGTCCGCCAGATCTTTGTCGTATTGCGCCACGGTGTAGGCCACGGCGACGATGTGGTGCCGTTTGAAGCACTCGACCACGATGAGGGATTCATCTTTGCGCTCGGGATTCCGTCGGATCTGCTCGTAGAGCATCGCGACCGATCCGACGGTCTTCTTCTCACACCCGGGCACCGCGTCGGTCGTCACCTGAGCCTCCGTGAGCTTCCCGTCAGCCCGGACGGAGAACCCGCCATCGGGATCGAGCACGACAGAGACACCGAGGTCCTCCAGGCAGCGGGTGAAATCGTTGCGAAGACCGGCGTACTCGGTGTCGGTGACGATGCCGTCGGCGAGGATGTCCCTCTGTGCGGATGTCGTGTCGGGATTCTCGAAGATGCGTGTGAACCAGTCCGACCACGGTCCGTGGAATGCGGGAGAGGTCGCGACGCGGGGCGGCTCGCCCCGACCACTCGACGCACCTGCGTTCGTATCCGGATCGGCGCACGCCGAGAGGACACTGACGCACACCAATCCAATGAGTACCGCCCGAAGACGCGACCGCTCCCGCACAGCAGGGTTTCTCACACCGTGTGGAAGGCGTAGGTGTACCACACCACGTTCGCGTAGCTCGCGCTCTGCCACGACGTCTGGCCCGTGGGCGCCCAGCGCGCGTAATGGATTGTGCTGCCCTCCTTCACCTGGCTCTGAACGACCTTGTTCGCACAGAATGACGTGCTGTTGACAGCTCGGGACTCGGAGTAATACCCGCACGAGCCGTTGTCCGCGAAAGCGGCGGGAGCGGCGACGAGAGTCGCTCCACTCACTGCGATTGCGATGGTCATCGCGGCCGCGATTCTCGTCGTTGGCTTGATCATGATCGTTCCTCTCCTCCGTTGATGGCGGACGACGTCGAGTCGTCCACGCGCTCAGAGAAGCACCGGAGGACCATGCGGTGCAGGGAATGCGTGCTGCGTCATGCGAAGGTGAAGCCAGCGAGCCTGTCCGCGCTCCCGCGCTGGGCACGAGCTGCACATGCGCCTGAATGAGGAGGCGCGCCGCGACAGATCACCCATCTCATCGATCCCGCGGGAGCGGAGATTCGCCCGCCTCGACCACTTCCCGCACAACCGACGTCCCGGCGCGGAGGTCCTCCCGCATGCGGCGCCAGCCGAAGCCCGCCTCTCAGTCGAGCAGCTCCACCCCGAACTCCGCGACGACCGCGCGCACCTCGCCGAGGTAACGCTGGGCCTGCTCGGTGAGGGGGATGGCGGTGCGGTCGATCCAGCCGATCTCGATCTGCTCGTCGATGTCGAGGGGCACGGCGACGATCTCGGGATCGAGGTCGTCGCTGATGATGCCGGTCGAGATCGTGTAGCCGTCGAGGCCGATCATGAGGTTGAAGATGGTCGCGCGGTCGGACACGCGGATCTCCTGCCGGCTCGACAGCGTCGAGAGGATCTCCTCGGCGAAGTAGAAGGAGTTGTTCGCGCCCTGGTCGAAGGTCAGGCGCGGGAGGTCGACCAGGTCGTCGAGCGTCGCGCGCGGACGGGATGCCAGGGGGTTGCGGCGCGAGACGAAGATGTGCGGCGCCGCGACGAACAGCGGATGGAAGGCCAGGCCCGAGTCGCGCAGCAGCTTGTCGAGCACGTTGCGGTTGAAGTCGTTGCGGAACAGGATGCCGAGCTCGCTGCGGAGGGTGCGGACATCTTCGATGATGTCGAACGTGCGCGTCTCGCGGAGGGAGAACTCGTACTCGGCGGCATCCGTCGCCTTCACCATGCGCACGAACGCGTCGACGACGAACGAGTAGTGCTGCGCCGAGACGCCCAGCAGGCGCCGGGAGGGAGGGCGGCCGAGGTAGCGCTGCTCGAGGAGCTCTGCCTGCTCCACCACCTGCCGGGCGTAGCCGAGGAACTCCACGCCGTCGTTGGTCAGTGTGATGCCCCGGGCCGAACGCGTGAGCAGGTCGCGGCCGACCCGCGTCTCGAGATCTTTCATCGCGGCCGACATGGTGGGCTGTGCCACGTAGAGCAGATCGGCGGCGGCGGAGATGGACCCCTCGGCCGCGACCTCGATGAAGTACTGCAGCTGCTGCAGGGTGATCCCGCTCGCGCGCTTTGCCATAGGTACAAGCTATATCAGTGCATAGTCGACGGGAATTACCCGATGACCCGGGGGGCGGCGCACGATGGAGGACACCACCGTCCGCGGGCTCATCCGGCCCCCGCACCCGATTGGCCCGTCATGGCGAACGACATCGCGTTCAGCATCACCACCACCCGTTTCGACGAGGACTACGCTCCGGCCGAGTCCTCGCGCGTCACGACGAACTTCGCCAACCTCGCGCGGGGCGAGGGTCGTCAGCAGAACCTCCGCAACGCCCTGTCGATGATGAACCACCGTCTGAACGAGCTCGTGCCCGGCGAGGCGGACCAGTACCGCGTCGAGCTCGACATCGTCTCGGTGCACCTGCGCTTCGCAGACGGGGCCGATGACGAGGAGTTCCCCGTCATCGAGGTGCTCGACGTGAGCATCGTCGACACGCGTACCGGCGAGCGCCACCGCGGCATCGTCGGCAACAACTTCTCGTCGTACCTCCGCGACTACGACTTCAGCGTCGTCCTGCCCGCGGCGAATGCCGGCGGCGCCGGGTTCACGGTGCCGGAGGACTTCGGCATCCTGCACGGGAAGATCTTCCAGCACTTCCTCGACTCCGACGCCTACCGCGAGCGCTTCGCACAGGCGCCGGTGATCTGCATCAGCGTCTCGACGAGCCGCACCTACCGGCGCACGGGGGTCGTGCACCCCGTGCTCGGCGTCGAGTACGAGCAGGACTCCTTCTCGCTGACCGACGACTACTTCGGCCGTATGGGCCTGCAGGTGCGGTACTTCATGCCGCGCGGCAGCGTGGCACCGCTGGCGTTCTACTTCCGCGACGACCTCACGGCGGAGTACTCCGACCTGCAACTCGCGGGCACGATCGCCACGATGGAGACGTTCCAGAAGATCTACCGCCCGGAGATCTACAACGCCGTCAGCCCCGCGGGCGAGGTGTACCGCCCGACTCTCGACGAGCCCGACTTCGTGCGCACCGGCATCGACTACGACCGCGAGGAGCGCAGCCAGCTCGCCGTGACGCAGGGCCGCTACGCCGAGGAGCACTTCGTGAAGCCCCACCGTCACATCCTCGACGCGTGGGCCGCCGACTACGCCGCACCCGTCCGATGACCACCGAAGGATCCGCCGCCGTGACCACGCTCCTGCCCACCTCGACCGTCGGCAGCCTCCCGAAACCCGCTTGGCTCGCCAAGCCCGAGGTGCTCTGGTCGCCGTGGGAACTCGAGGGCGACGTCCTCGTCGAGGGCAAGCACGACGCCCTCCGCTCGGCGGTGCAGGAGCAGGAGCGCCGCGGCCTCGACATCATCAGCGACGGAGAGCAGACGCGCCAGCACTTCGTGACCACGTTCATCGAGAACCTCGACGGCGTGGACTTCGAGAACCGCGAGACGGTGCGCATCCGCAACCGCTACGACGCCAGCGTTCCGACCGTCGTCGGCGCCGTGAGCCGTCGCGGTCCGGTCTTCGTGGAGGATGCCGCGTTCCTGCGCGCGCAGACCGACCGGCCGATCAAGTGGGCTCTGCCCGGTCCCATGACGATGATCGACACCCTCTCCGACCGTTACTACGGCAGCCGCGAGAAGCTCGCGTGGGAGTTCGCGACCATCCTGAACGACGAGGCGCGCGAGCTCGAGGCCGCCGGCGTCGACATCATCCAGTTCGACGAACCGGCCTTCAACGTCTTCTTCGACGAGATGAAGGACTGGGGCGTCGCCGCCCTCGAGCGCGCCGCCGAGGGACTGCGCGCCGAGACGGCCGTGCACATCTGCTACGGCTATGGCATCAAGGCGAACACCGACTGGAAGGCCACGCTCGGTTCCGAGTGGCGCCAGTACGAGGAGTCGTTCCCCCTGCTGCAGCGCTCGAGCATCGACATCGTCTCGCTCGAGAGCCACCACTCGAACGTGCCGATCGACCTCGTCGAGCTGGTCCGCGGCAAGAAGGTCATGCTCGGCGCCCTCGACGTCGCCAGCGAGCGCATCGAGACGCCCGAAGAGGTCGCCGACACCCTCCGCCGCGCCCTGGAGTTCGTGGATGCCGACAAGCTCATCCCCAGCTCCAACTGCGGCATGGCGCCGCTGCCGCGCCGCGTCGCCTTCGACAAGGTCAGCGCGCTGACCGCGGGTGCCGCACTCCTGCGCGAGGAGCTCGCGGGCTGATTCCGCGACGGGTCGGGAAGCCACGGCATCCCGGCCCGTCTTCGATCGCCCCCCACGCGGAGCCGGTTCCGTCGCGAACGCGGATGCCGTGGCAGAGTCGGAACGATCCCTTCCCCGTTCCGAGGAGCAGCAGTCCCATGCCCATCGCCGCCGATGATCCCCGCCTCGTCTCGCCCTTCGACGCCGCCGCGACCCGCTACGACGACGTGCCGTTCCAGCGCGCCGGCGCCAGCGGCATCCCCCTCCCCCGCATCTCGCTCGGCCTGTGGCAGAACTTCGGCACCGGGCGCACGCTCGACAGCCAGCGCGCGATCCTGCGGCACGCGGTCGACCGCGGCGTCGTGCACATCGACCTCGCCAACAACTACGGCCCGCCCTACGGCGCCGCCGAGGCCACGTTCGGCACGGTGCTCGACAGCGACCTGCGGCGCTACCGCGACGAGCTGTTCCTGTCGACGAAGGCCGGCTACGACATGTGGCCCGGGCCCTACGGCGACGGCGGTTCGCGCAAGTACCTGATGCGCTCCCTCGAGCAGAGCCTCACGCGCATGCGCACCGACTACGTCGACGTGTTCTACTCGCACCGCGTCGATCCCGACACGCCGATCGAAGAGACCGTGCACACCCTCGCCGACATCGTCCGCAGCGGTAAGGCCCTCTACGCCGGCATCTCGAACTACCCCGCCGACCTCACGCGCCGCGCCCAGGACCTGCTCGCGGCCGAGGGGGTGCGTCTTTTCATCCACCAGCCGCGATACTCGCTCTTCGACCGCACGCCCGAAGCGGAGCTCTTCCCGACGCTGCGCGAGCTCGCCGTGGGGAGCGCGGTGTTCTCGCCTCTGGCGCAGGGCCTGCTGACCGCCAAGTACCTCGACGGCACCGTGCCCGCCGACTCGCGCGCGGCCGACAGCCGCTTCCTCGACGCATCGGCGCTGACCGACGACTACCTCGAGCGCATCCGCGGCATCGACGGCATCGCTCGCGAGGCCGGGCTGTCGATCCCCCAGCTCGCCGTGGCGTGGGTGCTGCGCGACCCGGTCGTCACCACCGCCATCATCGGCGCCTCGCGCACGAGTCAGATCGACGACGCCGTCGCGGCCAGCACCACGCCGCTGTCGGACGACGTGATCGAGGCCCTCGAGCCCTTCGCCGCCGGCGTGGGCGAACGCATCGCCTGAGCGCACAGCACACCGTCGTCCGCGGCGCAAGCGGCATGGCATCCCCCGGTCCGTCGCGTTGGCTGGGACTCCAGCTGACTGAAGGAGGCGCCATGGGTGTTGCACGATGGATCGGAACCGGGGCCGTGGGACTGGCCGGAGCGGTGATCGCGCGGACGGCGATCGGACGCGCGGTCGCCGCCGGGACCGTGGCCTACCGCGTGTGGACCGACCCGAAGGTGCAGAAGGTGCGTCGTCGGGTGGTGGCGAAGCTCGCGAAGCAGCGCCGCGCGCGCTGACAGCGCCTCACCGCCCGGGAATCAGCCCGAGGATGACGCAGGCGACGCCGGCGACGCCGAGGACCACCGCGTACAGCGCGCGGTGGTCCTTCTCGATCAGCCGCACGTAGACGCCGTTCACCCGCGCCGCCGTCGTGGGGAAACGCGTCCATGCCGTCGCAAGCAGGACGAAGGGGGCGGCGAGCGCCGCGAGGAACACGGCGTACGCCAGCCACCGCAGGAGCGGGTGATCGCTGACCCCATCGGCCACGCGGCCCGTCATGTACATGATCGGCAGCGTGGTGAATCCCACGATCGAGCAGCTGACGCCCAGCACGTACGAGCTCCAGCCATGGGCGTGCGACGACGCGGTCGTGCGGTGCGGTGGGCGCGCGGGTCGTCGGACCCTCCAGATCCCCATGGCGACCGCGCCGGCGAGGAACACCGCACCGGCCGCGAGGTCGACCCGGCGATCGAGCACCGCGTCGGTCGTGCCGCGTTCCGCCGCCGCGACGAACTCGGTCGGGTCGAAGCTCTGCAGCACGAGGTAGAGCACGGTGGCGCCGGTCGCGAGACCCGCGACCATCCACCCGACGCGCGCGCCGACCCGGGTGTTCTGCGCGAGGGCATCCGCCGTCGCGGCGTAGAGCGCCGGGTTGAGGCCGAGAGTCACCCCGAGACCGACCATCGTGGTCAGGGCCGCCGTCCAGCGCGCGAAGTCATCCACGTCGCGGGGCTCCTCTCAGAGGGTCAGGGCCCTGGTGACGCTCGGGCGGGATCGTCACATCGTAGCGAGGCACGCGTCAGTGGCTGTCCGACGAGCGCGCACCCCCGACGGGGAGCGGCGAGAGCGGCTTGGTGACGCCGAAGGCGAACGTGGTGTCGATCGACGAGAGGGAGGGGATCGCGCGCAGGTGCTCGCGCAGCAGGCGTTCGTACGCCTCGAAGGTCGGTGTGACGATGCGGACGAGGTAATCCCAGTCGCCGGCGAGAAGGTGCGCCTCGACGATCGACGGGATCGCGCGCAGTCGCTCCTCCACGGCATCCACCGTCGCCCCTTCGTGCGAGGCCAACCGCAGGCGGACGAACGCCGTGATCTCGAGATCGACGGCCTTCGGTGACACGACCGCGCGGTAGCCCGAGATGACCCCCGCCTCCTCGAGCCGGCGCACACGACGCAGACACGGCGAGGGCGAGAGGCCGACCCTGTCCGCCAGGTCTTGATTGGTGAGGCGGCCGTCGCGCTGCAACTCGGAGAGAATGAGGCGGTCGATCTCGTCGAGGGCGTCCATCCGGCAGATTCTGCCAAACCAGACCCGGTACGAGCAATATTCGCAATCCTCTGCGCCCATGTTGTTCCTACGCTCGCAACGTGACCACCTTCGCCCTGCCCCGCCCGTCGGCGCTCTCGCGACGCACTGTGGTCGGGATCGCGGCCGTGACCGCCGTCGTCTGCCTGTGGTCGTCGTTCGCGCTGTCGACACGGGCGCTCGAGGCGACGGGGATGAGCATCGGCGACGCGGCGATCGCGCGATTCGGCGTCCCCGCCCTCGTGCTCTCCCCCTGGATCCCCCGCACGCTCCGCCGCCTCCGCGGCGAGCCCACGACGGTCATCGCCCTCGTCCTGCTCGCAGGGCTGCCGCACTTCCTCCTCTTCGCCTGGGGCGCGCACCTCACCTCGGCCGCTCTGACCGGCCTCCTCGTCCCCGGCACGGTCCCCCTCTTCGTGACGATCCTGCTCTTCCTGCACCGGCGGACGACGGTGTCTCGGACCCGGCTCATCGCCCTCGCGGCGATCGTCGCGGGAGTCGCGGCGAGCGCCGTCCTCATGGGAGGGGTGGCGGATGCCGGGGGCATCGCGGTTCTGCTCGCGGCCGGTCTCGTGTGGGCGGCGTACACGCTCGGGCTGGGGCGGACGCGACTCGACCCGGTCGGGGTCATCGCGCTCGTCTCCGTCGTGTCGCTCGTCGCCGCTCTCGCGCTCACCGCCACCGGTGCGATGCCGTCGCACCTGTTCGACGGACGCGTCGACGTCTCCGCCTGGGTGGCCTACGGCCTCCTGCAGGGCGTCGGAACGGGGCTCCTCTCGACCGCCTGCTACGTCGTCGCGGTGAAGAGCCTCGGCAGCAGCATCCCCGCCGCCGCCGGGGCCCTGAGCCCCGTGCTGACCGCCCTCGTCGCGGTCCCCCTCCTCGGCGAGCAGATCTCCCCCGGGCTCGTCGTCGCGCTGGTGCTGATCGTCACCGGGGTAGCCGCTTTCGCCCTCGCCCCCGCACGGACGACCTCGCCGCCGCCGCCCTGACGGCACCCGGCCCCGGCGGCATCCGATTCCGCTCCCGCTCCGAACAAAGGACGAGGCAGGCTCGCGCGTGCGCGGTGCCGGAAACGAGGATGCCATGACCACCGACACCACGGCACGCACCACCGAGACCACGAAGGTGCGCCGGCCGCACGCCTGGATCTGGGCCGCCCTGGCCGGAATCGTGTCGGCGGCGACGTTGCTGGCGGTCGCCGAACTGTTCGCCGCCCTCGTGGCGCGCTCCGCGAGCCCCGTGCTGGCCGTCGGCTCGTTCATCGTCGACGTCGTGCCGCGCCCCCTGAAGGAGCTCGCGATCACGCTGTTCGGCGAGACCGACAAGATCGCGCTGCTCGTGGGCGTCGGCCTCGGTGCGGTCGTCGCCGCCGCCGTGGCCGGGGTGCTGCAGTACCGGTTCCGGCCGGTGGGCGCCGTGCTGCTCGGGATCGGCGGCGTGCTCGCCACCGCCGCGATCATCACCCGCGCAGGCGCCGGAGCCCTCTCGTGGCTGCCGCCGGTGCTCGGCACCGTGGCCGGTGTCGTCATCCTCATCCTCACGATCGCTCGCCTGAAGCGCTGGGTCGCTGCGGCCGATGACCGCGACCTCGACGGGGTACGCGCCGGGCGTCGTCAGTTCCTCCTGCTCACCGGATTGACCGCCGTCGGCGCCGTCGTCGTGGGTGTGGGCTCCCGTATCCTCAACGCCACGACCTCCTCCGTCGCCGCTGCGCGCGACGCTCTGCGCCTGCCCGCGCCGCGCACCACGGTCACCGTGCCGGAGGGCGCGAACTGGGAGGTCGATGGACTGAGCCCGATCATCACGCCCAACAGCGACTTCTACCGCGTGGACACCGCTCTGACGGTCCCCAACGTCGACCCCACCACCTGGCGCCTGCAGATCGACGGCATGGTCGACACCCCCGTCGAGCTCAGCTTCGACGATCTCGTGAACATGGGCCTGAACGAGTACGGCGTCACCCTGACCTGCGTCTCGAACGAGGTCGGCGGAAATCTCGTCGGCAACGCGATCTGGACCGGCGTTCCGATCCGCGACGTGCTGCGTATGGCGGGCGTCCAGTCGGACGCCGACATGGTGCTCTCCGAGAGCGTCGACGGGTACACGGCATCCACTCCCCTCAGCTCACTGACCGACGACAACCTCGACGCCATCTTCGCGGTCGCCATGAACGGCGAGCCCCTGCCGTTCGAGCACGGCTTCCCCGTGCGCATGGTGGTGCCGGGCCTCTACGGCTACGTCTCGGCGACGAAGTGGGTCACGAAGCTGACGGTGACCCGCTTCGACAAGGACGAGGCGTACTGGACGCCCCGTGGCTATGCGGCGCAGGCGCCCATCAAGATGTCGTCGCGCGTGGACACGCCCAAGATCGGCGCGCCCGTGCCCGCCGGCACCGTGGTCATCGCGGGGATGGCATGGGCCCAGCCCATCGGCGTGCAGAAGGTCGAGGTGCAGATCGACAACGGCGACTGGCAGGAGACGCAGCTCTCGACGCCGATCAACGATCAGTCGTGGGTGCAGTGGCGCCTCGAGTGGACCGCCGAGGCCGGCAGCCACTACATCGCCGTGCGCGCGACCGACAAGCAGGGCAACGTGCAGATCCAGGAGCAGGCTCCCATCGCGCCCGACGGCTCGAGCGGATGGCAGCGCACGCTCGTGACCGTCTCGTGACCGTCTCGTGATCGGGCGGAGTCGGCGAGCGGATGTCAATCGCTGTCGCTCCCGGCCGGTGACGGGCATGATCGAGCCATGCCTTCAGCAAGCATCCCCGCCCGCTTCCGTGCCGCATGAGCACCGTGCCCGATGAGCCGTCGACCCTGCCCGCCACCCCGGGGGTGATCCCCGACCACCCGCTGACGAGCATCCGTCGCTCGATCCCGCGCGACTGGGACGAGCAGGTCGACCTGTTCGCGATCGTCAAGCTGGACAGCGGCGGGTTCGTCCGCGGGTGGAACCTCGGTGCGGAGCTCATCAAGGGCTACACCGAGGACGAGATCCTCGGCTCCCATTTCTCGCGCTTCTACCGCGAGGAGGCTCAGCGGCGCGGTGTGCCCGATCAACTGCTCGCCGCCGCTCAGCGCGACGGCCACGTCGAGGACACGGGCTGGCGCGTGCGCAGCGACGGCACCGAATTCTGGGCGCGCGTGACCATCTCGGCCATCCGCAACGATCAGGGTCAGGTCCTCGGTTTCGTCAAGATCGTGCGCGACCTCACGAGCGAGAAGCAGGCGGCCGACGAGCGCGCCTCCCTCCAGAGGACCTTCGCCCACGACCTCCTCTCCCCCGTCACCGCGCTCCGCGGCTACCTCGACCTCATCGCCGAGGAACTGCCGCCGGATCACCGCCTCCTGCGGCTCGCCGGCGACGCGAGCGACCACATCGTCGCCATGGCCCGGGCGCTCATGGCCGACGTCACCTCGTCCGCCGAGCGCGGTCGCCGCCGGGCGACCCTCGACCTCGTCGCGCGCGGCGCCGTCGCCCTCGTGCTCCCGGGCGAGCTCGGCCGCGTCCGGTTCGGCACCATGGATGCCATCCCCGTCCGCGCCGACGTGTTGGGACTGCGACGCGCGATCGCCAACGTGCTCGAGAACGCGGCGAAGTACTCCGACGACGTCATCGAGCTCGACGCCTTCGAGACCGACGAGGGCGCGGCCGTCCGCGTGCGCGACCACGGTCGTGGCATCCATCCCGACGATCTCGCGACGATCGTCGAGGAAGGCCGCCGAGGGCGCTTCGCGGTCACGACGGACGGCGGCCAGGGGATCGGCCTGTCGAGCGTGCACCGCGTCGTCGCCGAGCACGGGGGGAGCCTGCGCATCACGAGCACCCCGGGCGAGGGCACGACGGTGACCCTGACGATCCCCCGCGCCGACGACGACGAACCCGTCGTCCGCGACGACTCAATCGACTGAGCGGGCCAGCACCGCGCCGGCGGCCTCGATCTCGCGGAGGGCCTCGGCACTCGAATCGGGGTGCACCCCGGCGATCAGGTCGGTGAGCACCCGCACGCCGCGACCCGCCGCGACCGCGTCGAGAGCGGAGGCGCGGACGCAGTAATCGGTCGCGATGCCGACGATGTCGATGTCGCGGATGCCGTGCGACTCGAGGATCTGCGCGGCGGTCTCGCCGTCGTCGGACACCCCCTCGAACAGCGAATAGGCGGGCTTGCCCTGCCCCTTCTTCAGGTGGTGGGTGACGCGTTCGGTGTCGAACACCTCGTCGTAGTCGGCGCCGTACGTGCCGCCCACGCAGTGCACCGGCCAGGTGTCGACGAAGTCGGGGGTCGCGGAGAAGTGCCCGCCGTTGTCGTCGTCGCCGTGGTGCCAGTCGCGCGAGGCCACCACCACCGCGTAGTCGTCGGCGTGCGCCTCGAGATAGCGCGAGATGCGGGCGGCGACCTCGTCGCCGCCCTCCACGCCCAGCGCCCCGCGCTCCGTGAAGTCGTTCTGGACGTCGACGATGAACAGGGCGCGGCTCATGAGGCGAGCCTACGCGCGTCGGGCGGGCCGCGGATCGCGTGCGGCGTGGCTCCGTGAGGTGCGGCGCGAGCTGCCGACGGGCGCGGGCGGGCGCGGCCGGCCACGGCCGGGCGCGGGCGGGCGCGGGCGGTCGAGGCCGGGCGCGGGCGGTCACGGGACGAGCCCGGGTGGCCGGGCCTCCCGGAGGGGTCGCGTCATCCGCGAGTGGTCCTGGGGCGCGCCCGATGACCGGGCGGGGAGGAGTCGGGTCACCCGCGGGCGAACAGCAGCACGATCGAGACGACGAACGCCACCGCGCCCAGTGTCAGGACGCCGGCGGAGAGCAGCGAGAGGAACCGCACCACGGGCGAGGACCGCGTGAGCCGCATGCGGTGCGACGCACCGCGGCGGTAGAAGATGTCGGCCATGTCGGCCGCGCCGATCTTCGCGTCGTCGTGCGCCGACAGGGGCGCCTCGTTGACGCCGCCGCCGTCGTCGAACCAGCGCACGACACGTCCGCCGTCGACCGGTTCGACCACGGCCCGAGCCGGAGACCACGTGCCGTCGAGCAGAAGGAGGACCACCGCCGCGAAGGCCAGGACGAGCCCCCCGCCCAGCCCGACCCACGTGAAGATCTCGATGAGGGCATCGAGGGCGTTCGACACGGGTGCTCCTGCAGGCTGACGACGCGTCACGCGGACGCGGAACGGCTCTTCAGCCTATCGGCCCGTGACGGGCGCTCTTCGGCCTTCCAGGGCCTCCAGACGGCGCGTGGCGACGAAGGCGACGATGAGCGGTACGGCGGCCACCAGGCCGAACGAGATGTCGATCAGCTGCCAACCGAGCGGCAGCCCGCGCAGCGCCCCCGCGATGAGGGCGAGGGGCACGATGCCGGCGCACGCGATCAGCCCCCACACCGTGATCCAGACGTTGCGCACGGGGTCGAAGAGCGGCCCCACGAACGCGACGGCGATGAGCAGGTGCGCGAACGCCAGCCAATCGGTGCCGTAGGCGATGAACGGGAACGCCGCAGCCGTGGCATCCAACCCCTCCCCCACCCGGTCCACCCAGCCCGTGAAGGCGGGGGCGGATGCCGCGACACCCGTGGATCGCAGAACCTCTCGAGCGAGGGCGAGTTCCTCCCGCAGCGGGAACGCGGTGACACCGCTGACCACGAGACCCGCGATGACCACGCCGAGACACAGACGGATGACGCGACGCAGACCCCTCGCGTCCGAGACGAGTGCGGTCACGGTGCCCCCTTCGGGGCGCGTCGCCCCTGCGCCGACCATACGGCCGCGGCCGACAGCCCACGCGCACTCGTCTCGACGACGAAGAAAGGCCCCCACCCGGTGGAAGCGGGTGGGGGCCTTCGGAGCCGCCTAAGGGAATCGAACCCTTGACCTATTCATTACGAGTGAATCGCTCTGCCGTCTGAGCTAAGGCGGCATGTGCGCGCTGTCGCGTGCACGATCATCGATCTTACATGCTCCAGCGGCCCTCGCGGTACGCGGTCAGTAGTCGCCCGTCGCGGAGCGGTCGGCGAGGATGTCCCGGCTCGACGACAGGCCGAGACGCGAGGCGCCCGCGGCGATCATCTCTTCGGCCGCGGCGCGCGTGCGGACGCCGCCGGAGGCCTTGACTTCGGCGCGGTCTCCGACCGTGCGCTTCATCAGCTGCACCGCGTGAACGGTCGCGCCGCCGGCGGGGTGGAAGCCCGTCGAGGTCTTGACGAAGTCGGCTCCCGCCGCGACCGCGGCCTCGCACACGGCCACGATCGCCTCGTCCGACAGGGCGGCGGACTCGATGATGACCTTCAGGACGGTGGGCGCCGGCGCCGCGGCGCGGACGGCGCGGATCTCGGCCTCGACGACCTCGTAACGCCCCTCGATGGCGGCGCCGATGTCGATGACCATGTCGATCTCGTGCGCGCCCTGGGCGACCGACAGCGCCGCCTCGGCGGCCTTGACCTCGGCGTGGTGCTTGCCGCTGGGGAAGCCGCACACGACGGCCAGTTTGAGACCCTCCGGCAGCTGGACCGGGAGGAACGACGGCGAGAGGCACACGCTGTAGGTCCCGAGCTCGGCGCCCTCGGCGATGATGCGCTCGACGTCGGCGCGGGTGGCCTCGGGCTTGAGCAGCGTGTGGTCGATGTAGCTCGCCAGTTCGGCGATGGGCGCGGTCATAGGGGTCTCCTCCGGATGTGACGGATCAAGCGTAGGCGCACGACGTCGCCATGGGGCTACTCGCAGCGCAGATCGGGGCCGGGCACGGTGCCATCGACGAGGTAGTCGTCGACCGCGCCGTTCACGCAGTCATCGCCCTTGTTGTAGGCCAGGTGGCCCTCGCCGACGTAGGTGACGAGGACACCCTGCGAGAGCTGATCGGCGAGCGCCTGGGCCTCGGCGTAGGGCGTGGCCGGGTCTCCTGTCGTGCCGAGCACCAGGATGGGCGGCGACCCCGGGGCCGTGATGGCCGCCGGCCGGCCCGTCGACGGCGCCGGCCAGGCCGCGCACGCGTCGGGCCCCACCCAGTAGGGCGCGACGACCGGAGCCTTCTGCTCCAGCTCCTGCTGCAACGCCGTCTCATCGGCGTCGTCCTCGCGGGGGTAGTCGACGCAGTTGTAGGCGCGCAGGGCCTGCATGGTGTTGTCGGTGTACTGCCCGTCGACGCGGCCGTTGTAGAAGTCGGCGAGCTGGAAGGCGACGGAGGCGTCGCCGTTCTGCACGTCGGCGAGGGCCACGCGCAGATACGGCCAGTTCTGGTCGCTGTACAGCGCGGCGACGATGGCTGTCAGCAGCGTGTCGGCGCCGAGGAGGCGTCCGTCGGAGCCCGCGAGAGGGCGGGCGTCGGCGCGGGCGAGCAGCGAGGCCACGTCATCCATCGCATCGTCGACCGACCCCGAGAACGGGCACTCCGAGGTGCGCAGGCAATCGGCCATGAACGCACGCAGCGCGTTCTCGAAGCCGACCGCCTGGGCGATTCCGCTCTCGCTCCCGGCAAGGCTCGGATCGATACCGCCGTCGAGCACCATGCGCCCCACGCGCTCCGGGAAGAGCCCGGCGTAAGTCGCACCGAGCAGGGAACCATACGAGAAGCCGAGGTAGCTGAGCTTCTCATCGCCGAGGACGGCGCGCAGCAGATCCATGTCGCGCGCGGCGTTCTCCGTGGAGATGTAGGGCAGGATGCCGTCGCTCCCCGCCTCGCAGGCCTTCGCGAAGTCCGCCTGCCGCTGCTCGAGGGCCGCGTTGCGCTCGTCGCTGCCGCGCGCGCCCGGCGGGACGTCGTACAGGTAGGCATCCATTCCGGCGGCGTCGTAGCACGACACCGCCGTCGACCGGCCCACGCCGCGGGGGTCGAACCCGATCACGTCGAAGGATCGCGTCAACGCCTCGTCGGCGACGAGCGACAACGAGTCGCGGACGGTGTCGACGCCGCTCACCCCCGGGCCGCCCGGGTTGGTCAACAGCGACCCGAGCGGTTCGCCGGAGGTCGCGCGGTGCCGGATGACCGCGAGCTGCAACTCACCCGCAGAGGGGTCGGAGTAGTCGCGCGGGGCGGTGACGGTGGTGCAGTCGAAGCCGGCGCTGCCGCACGCGGTCCAGGTCAGTGTCTGGCCGTAGTAGGGCAGCAGAGCGGCATCGATGCCCTCCGTCTGAGGGGCGAGGGAGCGACCGCCGTCGGGGGCCATGGGCGGGATCTGCGCATAGAGGCAGCCCGTCAGTGCCAGCGCGACGCCCACGAGACCCGCGACCAGCGCGGTCAGGCGCCGTCGCACGCTCACGGGGCCGAACCGTTCGCCACGGTGATCATGAGACTCTCCAGGGCGAGCAGCGGCGCGGCGTTCTGCTCGAGGTTGCGGCGGGTCGCCGAGATGCGATCGAGGACGCCGAGGCTGCGCGCGGGCGTCCATTGCGTCGCCAGCGCGCGCAGAGCGTCGAGGCGTTCGACGTTGACCAGGTCGGCCTCGCGGCCGTATTGGACCATCACGACATCGCGGAACAGGGATTGCAGATCGGTGAGCACACGATCGATGCCGTCGCGCAGGCTCCGCGTGGCCCGGCGCTTCTGATCGTCTTCCAGCGCGTTCACCTGCCCCCGCACCGAGGGCGGGACCGCCGCCCCCTCGGCCACCCCGAGCATGCGCAGCAGAGCACGTCGCTCCTCCTCGTCGCGAGTGGCGGTGAGCGCCTTGGCGTCCTCCGTGGCCAGGCGCACGATCTGCCCCGCGACCTCGACGGCGTCGCCGATCCCCCGCACGGCCAGCACGGCCGCGAGGGTCTCGGCGCGCCGCGCCCGGGCGTCGTCGTCGGTGGCCAGACGCTGCGCCATGCCGATGTGCCTCTGCGCGTGACGCGCCGACTCTTCGGCCACGTCGGGCGTGACCCCGGTGCGCTCGACGATGAGACCCGCGACATCGGCCACGGAAGGTTCCCGCAGCCGAAGAACGCGCACCCGCGAGCGGATGGTGGGCAGCAGATCGGCGTCGCTCGGGGCGCAGAGCACCCAGACGGTCTTCTCCGGCGGCTCCTCGAGAGCCTTCAGCAGCACGTTCGACGTGCGCTCGGCCATGCGATCGGCGTCCTCGACGACGATGACGCGGTGCCGACCGAGCGAGGGCGCGAAGGAGGCGCGCTCGACGAGACGGCGCGCCTCGTCGATGCGGATGACGACCTGCTCCGTCCGCAGAGCGGTGAGATCGGGGTGCGTCCGCGCGAGCACCTGATGCTGCGCCCGCTCGTCGCCCGGGTCGGCGATGAGCTCCGCGGCGAACGCGTAGGCGAGCGTCGAACGCCCCGAACCGGGCGGCCCCGTGATGAGCCACGCGTGGGCGAGCGCGGAAGGGTCGGATGCCGCATGGCGCAGGGCAGCGACGGCCTCGTCCTGACCCCACACGGCGTCCCACGGGAAGGGGGCCGCACCGGCGGCCTGCGGAGACGGCTCGAGCGCGACGGACATGCGTTCCAGCCTAATCCCGGGGTCGGACAGCGCTGCTGAGCATCGACTGTCGGTGCGCGTCCGACTCAGCGGAACCGCGCGACGACGGCGTCCCGTACCCGTGCGGCTAGGACCTCGGGCGACTGCGTCGCGTCGAGGACGACGAACCGATCGGGCTCGCGTTGCGCGAGGGCCAGGAAACCCTCGCGGACTCGGGCGTGGAAGTCGTTCTTCTCCGCCTCGAGCCGATCGAACGGCTTGTCATCGGCGTCGAGCCGATGACGCGCGGCCGTCGGATCGAGGTCGAGCAGCACGGTCAGGTCGGGGAGCAGGCCTCCGGTCGCCCACAGCGACAGCGCTCGCACGTCATCGGCGTCGAGCACCCGGCCCGCACCCTGATAGGCCACCGACGAGTCGAGATAACGGTCCTGGATGACGACATCGCCACGGGCGATGGCCGGCTGCACGACGGTCTCCACATGGTGCGCCCGATCGGCGGCGTACAACAGCGCTTCAGCACGCGCGGCGATGTGACCGCGGTGGTGCAGGACGATCTCGCGAATGCGCACGCCCACCTCGGTGCCGCCCGGCTCGCGCGTGCGCACGACGGTGCGCCCGTCGCCCGTGAGCCACTCCTCGAGCATCGACGCCTGGGTCGTCTTGCCCGCCCCGTCTCCCCCCTCGAAGGTGACGAACAAGCCGGGACCCCCGGCCGACGCCGCCCGAGGGGCGTGCAGCGGCCGAGGCTCGAGGGCGGTCACGAGTTCTTCGCCGGGGCCTTGCGGGTGGTCGAGGTCGTCTTGGCCGCGGTGGTCTTGGCCGTCGTCGTCTTGGCTGCCGTCGTCTTGGCAGCCGTGGTCTTGGCAGCCGTCGTCCGCGTCGCGGTCGTCTTGGCGGCGGCCGTCTTCGTCGCGGCGGTCTTGGTCGCCGTGGTCTTGGCCGCCGTGGTCTTGGCAGCGGCGGTCTTGGCGGCCGTCGTCTTGGTGGCAGCCGTCTTCCGCGCGGTGGTCGTCTTCTTGGGCGCCGGTCCCTTGGCGCGCTTGTCGGCGATCAGCTCGACCGCGCGCTCGAAGGTGATCTCCATCGCGTTCTCGCCGCGGGGAACCGTGGCGTTCGTCTCCCCGTCGGTGACGTACGGCCCGAAGCGACCGTCCTTGAGCTTGATCGGCTTCCCGCTCACCGGATCGGCATCGAACTCCTTGAGCGCGCTCGACGCGCGACGCGCGCCGTACTTCGGCTCGGCGTACTTCGCCAGCGCCTCCTCGAGCGTGATGTCGAAGATCTGCTGCTCGTTGTCGAGCGACCGCGAATCGGTGCCCTTCTTCAAGTACGGACCGAAGCGACCGTTCTGCGCGGTGATCTCGTCACCCGTCGACGGGTCGGCGCCCACGACGCGCGGAAGGGAGAGCAACTGCAGGGCGGCGTCGAGCTCGATGGTGTCGACCGACATCGACCGGAACAGCGACGCCGTGCGGGGCTTCGGGGCCGCCTCCTTCTTCGCACCGCGCTTCTTCGGGGCCTCGACGACCTCCCCCGTGGCCTGATCGACCTCTTCGGGCTCCTCGGCGTCGACCTCCTGCACGTAGGGGCCGAAGCGACCGTCCTTGACGACGACGAGCTTGCCGTTCTCAGGGTTCTCCCCCAGCACGCGGTCGCCGGCGACGGGCGCGTCGATCAGCTCCCGGGCCTTTTCGGGGGTGAGCTCGTCGGGCGCCAGGTCTTCCGGAATGTTCACGATCCTCGGCTTGGCCTCGGCGTCGCCCGAGGGGTCGGCGACCTCGAGGTAGGGACCGTACTTGCCGAACCGCAGCGTCGCCGTGTCGGTGATGCGCGTCGAGTTGAGCTCGCGGGCATCGATCTCGCCGAGGTTGTCGACGATGTGACGCAGGCCGACCTGCTTCTCCGACCCGAAGTAGAACGACTTGAGCCACTCGGTGCGGCGCTGCTCGCCGCGGGCGATCGCGTCGAGGTCGTCTTCGAGTGCTGCCGTGAAGTCATAGTCGACGAGGTCGGCGAAGTGCTCCTCGAGCAACCGCACCACGCTGAAAGCGAGCCAGCTCGGGACGAGCGCCTGCCCCCGCTTGGTGACGTAGCCGCGGTCGAGGATCACGCCGATGATGCTCGCGAAGGTCGACGGGCGACCGATGCCCTTCTCCTCCAGCGCCTTGACCAGGCTCGCCTCGGTGTAGCGCGGCTTGGGAGAGGTGCTGTGCCCCTTGGGCTCGACGTCGCTCATCGAGAGCTCGTCGCCCACCGCGACGGCAGGCAGCGACTGGTCGGCGTCGTCGTCATTGCGCTTCTCGTCGGCGCCTTCTTCATAGGCCTCCAGGAAGCCCTTGAAGGTGTAGACGGTCCCGGATGCCGTGAACTCGGCGACCTGCGCGGCGGCCTGCACCGTGAGGGTGACCGTCGTCGTCTCGTACTTGGCATCCGCCATCTGGCTGGCGACGGTGCGCTTCCAGATGAGGTCGTAGAGCTTCTGCTCGTCGCGGTCGAGCGACGAGGTCAGCGAAGCAGGGGTGCGGAAGGTCTCGCCCGAGGGGCGGATGGCCTCGTGCGCCTCCTGGGCGTTCTTCGACTTGCTCTTGTAGACGCGGGGATTCGCGGGGACGGCCTTGTCGCCGTACAGAGCCACGGCCTGCGCGCGGGCGGCCGAGATGGCCTGTCCCGACAGCGCGACCGAGTCGGTTCGCATATAGGTGATGAAGCCCTTCTCGTACAGACGTTGCGCCACGCCCATGGCGTGCTTCGCGCTCATCGAGAGCTTGCGACCGGCCTCCTGCTGCATGGTGGACGTCGTGAAGGGCGCGCGAGGGCTGCGGGTACCCGGCTTCGCCTCGACCTTGGACACCGTGGCGCGACCGGCGGCGGTGATCGCGTCGGCCAGCGCACGGGCGGCCGCCTCATCGAGCACCACGACGGCCTTCTTGAGCTGACCGTTGTCGTCGTAGTCCCCACCGCGGGCGATCGGAGCCCCATCGAGACGGTTCAGGCGCGTGGTGAACGACGAGCCCGACCGCGAGGCGAGCGCCTCGACGTCCCAGTACGACGCCGACACGAACGCCATGCGCTCGCGCTCGCGCTCGACGACCATGCGCGTGGCGGCCGACTGCACACGGCCGGCGCTCAGCGCCGTGCCCTCGCGACCGGAACCGACCTTGCGCCAGAGCACCGGCGAGACGTCCCAGCCGTAGAGGCGGTCGAGGACGCGACGCGTCTCCTGTGCGTCGACGAGCGAGACGTCGAGGTCGCGCGTGTGCTCCGCCGCGTCACGGATGGCGTCCTTGGTGATCTCGTGGAAGATCATGCGGCGGACGGGGACCTTGGGCTTGAGGACCTCGAGCAGGTGCCACGCGATGGCTTCGCCTTCGCGGTCACCATCAGTGGCGAGCAGGACTTCGTCGGCGGTCTTCAGCGCGCGCTTGAGCTCGGCGACCGTCTTCGTCTTGCGATCGTTGACCACGTAGAAGGGATCGAAGTCGTTCTCGACGTCGATGGAGTACTTGCCGTACGCCGCCTTCTTGTCGGCCGGGATCTCTTTCTTCGACGCGAGGTCGCGGATGTGACCGACCGAGCTGAGCACCTCGTAGTCGTCGCCGAGGTATCCCTGGATCGACTTCATCTTCGTCGGGGACTCGACGATGACGAGCTTCTTTCCGTTTGCCACTGGGGTCCTTTCTTCGATGCACACCATACACACGCCTCCCTGTTCGGGTTCCGGGAGGTCTCACGGGCTCGAGACGACGGGAGGTCCGGCTCGCGAGCGCGCATCGAGGGGAACTCCACCGTACGCCCCGGCGACCGTGACCGTGGCGACCAGGCCGTCGACATGGCACTCCGCCAGCTCCCACCCCGCTGCCGCGGTCACCCGTGCGGCCGCGTCGCACGGGTAGCCGGTCACCGCACCACTGGCCGTGTCGGCCGCCGCGAGAGCCGCCGCATCCGCCGTCCCCGCCACCCGCCGCGCCGTCACCGCAGCACCGCCGACCGCGGCCACCGCCACCGTCAGGGCGGCGACGACCGCCCCGACGCCGACGGTCGACGCGCTGCCCGCCATCAGCGGCCGCCGTCGAGGGCGCAGGCCCGCGCCTCCGCGGGCGGGAGCGGAAGGGCGATCGGGATGGAGCGCGTCGCCGACGTCGACACGCAGACGAGACCGTCGCCGCGCACCACGGTCATCGAGCCGCCTGCCGCGGCGAGCGCGGCCGACGCCCCCGCGTCGTCCCCCCGACCGAGGAGCCGGGCTCCCTCGGTCGCCGCCTGCTGCAGACGGAGCGTCGTCATGGCCGTGCTGAGCACCCCCACCCCGAGCGCCAGGACGATGAGCACGGCGGGGAGGGTCACGGCGAACTCGGCCGCGACCGCGCCCCGCTCCCCCAGCGGAGAGAGCGGGATCCCGGTCTCCCCCCGATCCTCCCGCTGCACGCGCGTACCCGCGGCCGTGACAGACCCTCCCCGCGGGAGTCGCGAACCCGCGCCCGTTTTCCGCTCCCCGGGCGGGACGCTCGAGCCCGCCCGCGACCGACCTGGCGTCGTCATTGCACGGTGAGCGCGCGGCGAACGAGGTCGGTGAGGATGCCGCGCACCTCGTCGCTGCGCATGATGGCGACGAGCAGCCCCGCGAAAGCGACAGCGGCCATCGTCGCGATGGCGTACTCCGCGGTGGCGGCGCCGCGCTCGTCGAGGAACACGCGTCGCGCGCCGGCTCCGGTCAGCAGCGGGAACGGCGACGTGTCGCGGGTGAAGAGCGATCGGGGGTCGAGGTCGGACATGGGTTCTCCTTGTTCTTCAGAGGGGTTCGGGTCGACGACGTGGTAAGGGGACGACGTCGGAGCGGAGCAGGCCGAGCACGATCGGGGCAACGGCGAGCAGGAGGAACGCGGGCAGGGTGCAGATGCCCAGCGGGAGGAGCAGCCGCGTCGACAGGCGCGCGGCCGCCTCTCGACCGTCGGTGCGTGCCCGGTGTCGCGACGCCCAGGCGTCGGCGCGGAGCAGCTCGGCGGCGGGGATGCCGGCTCGCAGCGCCAGGTCGAGCGTCTCGTCGATGGCACGCGTCCCGGACTCGCCGGGGCTGCGCGCGCGGCGCGCGATCACGGTCCGGGCCCGCTCGGGGGACGCGCCCGCGGAGAGCGCGACCGCCCACAACTCGGCTTCGAGGCCCGGCACCGACGCGGACGGACGCGCGGACCGCGCCAGCCTCCGCGTCCAGACGCGCGCAGCAAAGACCAGGGCGACTCCGCCGGCCAGGCACCCGCGTCCGATCGGATCGGCGAGGAGCGTGCCGACGGTATCTGCTCCGAGAAGCATCCCCAACGGCACGCCGGCAACGGGGAGCCATCCGAGCAGGCGGGCCGTCGCGAGCGGCTCGGCCACCGCGACACGCACGTCCGAGGTGACTTCGGCTGCATCGCGAAGGGCCCCCGCGACGGAACGGAGCGTCTCCGCCAACGGTGCGCCCGTCTCGACGGCGACGCTGTAGACGGCGGCGATGTCGGCCCATGCCCCTCCGGCGGCGGTGAGCACGACGCCGACGTCATCGCCGCCCTCGGCGGCTCGGGCGGCGGCCAGCACGGCGGGGTCCCCTCCCGCTGCCAGGTGCTGCCACGCGAGGGCGGGCGCGGCACCACCGCCCAGCAGCACCGCGAGCCGCACCACGACCGCGTACGGGTCGGTCCGCGGCGCCGTCACGACCACTCCTGCGGGCGGATGGTCAGTCGGCGGCCGCGCAGGACGGGGCGCCCCCACGCTGTCACGCGTCGGAGTCCGTCCGAGCGCTCGACATGCACCACCGCGCCGACGGCGCTCACGACCTGCCGCGCCGTGGTCACGGCATCCATTCCGGAGAGCGCGCCCAGCGCCTCCAGACGCGTCGCGACGTCGGCGAGGCTGCTCGCATGGAGCGTGCCGGCGCCCCCGTCGTGTCCCGTGTTCAGGGCCATCAGGAGCTCGCGCAGCTCTTCGCCGCGACACTCTCCCAGAACGAGACGATCGGGCCGCATGCGCAGCGCCTCCCTTAGGAGCCGCGCGAGGGGGATGCCGCCTGCTCCCTCGATGTTGGCCTGGCGGGCCTCGAGGGCGATGTGGTGAGGATGCGCGGGGCGCAGCTCCGCCACCTCCTCGATGGTGATGACACGCTCCGTCGGGGGCGCGCATGACAGCAGGGCGGAGAGCAGAGTCGTCTTCCCCGCGCCCGTCGCCCCCGTGATGAGTACGTTCTCGCGTCGGTCCACGAAGCCCTCAAGACGCTCGCGCTGCGCGGCCGACAGCATCCCGGTCCGTTGCAGCAGCGCGAGGTCGGGTGCATGCCACCGGGGGACGCGGATGGAGATGGTCGTCCCGCGGGCGGCGACGGGGGCCAGTACCGCGTGCACCCGGACGCCCCGCTCCCAGCGCACGTCGACGCACGGAGAAGCATCGTCGAGATGCCGTCCGCCTCGCGCGATCAGCCGGACCGCCAGACGGCGCACCTCCGTCTCGGTCGCCCGCCACGACGCCACGCGCTCGATTCCCGCGCCCCGATCGACGAACAGGCCGTCCTCTCCGTTGATGAACAGGTCGGTGACGAGGGGGTCGTCGAGGAAAGGGCGGAGGAAGGTCACCGCGGCGTCGTCGTCGGCCGCGACCGCGCCGTCGTCCTGCGCCGCCGGCCGGGATTCGGCCGGGGCGATGCGTGCGGGGGAAGGGAGGGATGCCACGACCACGACGGTAGGCATCGCCGGAGCCCCGGCACGGGGCGGAGACGGGCATCCGTGGACAACGGCCCGGATCTCCTCGCTGGGGAGGAGGGGTCCGAGGGCCCGGAAAAGAAGGGGGCGGCATCCCTACAGTGGGGGGCGAGGGATGCCGCCGCGCGCCGGAGGAAAATTGGGGGGCTCCCCCCGACGCGAGTGCCGGAAGCGATGTTCGGGCGTTCCTAGAGTACGCGCGCCGATGAGCCCGGCCAACTCTCGCGACCTATTCATCGCGATATATCACCTGTTTCCCGGGCGGCGCCGATCCCAACTATCGGAGGTGGCCCCGGTGCAGAGCGGTCGCTAGCGTGACCCGGGTAGAACGCCGCGCATCGACGCGGCGTGACGTGAACGCGAAGGAGCGCCGCGATGAGCAGCCAGATCGACCACCTCCTCAACGAGACCCGGCGGTTCGCACCGTCGGCCGCTTTCGCCGAGAGCGCCGTCGCAGACCGGAGTCTGTACGAGCGCGCGGCCGCAGACCGCGAGGGCTTCTGGGCCGATCAGGCGCGCGAGCTGCACTGGCACACGCCGTTCACGCAGGTGCTCGACTGGTCCAACCCCCCGTTCGCGGAGTGGTTCGCCGACGGCGAGCTCAACGTGGCCTACAACTGCCTCGACCGGCACGTCGAGGCCGGGAACGGCGATCGCATCGCGCTGCGGTGGGAAGGCGAACCCGGCGACCAGCGCAACGTCACCTACGCGGAGCTCACCGACGAGGTCAAGCGCCTCTCCAACGTGCTCCTCGACCTCGGCGTCGAGCGCGGGGACCGCGTCGCGCTCTACCTGCCGATGATCCCCGAGGCCATCGCCTCCATGCTCGCCGTCGCCCGTATCGGCGCCGTGCACTCGGTCGTCTTCGGCGGCTTCTCGGCCGACAGCCTCCGCGCACGCATCGACGACGCCGGCGCGAAGGTCGTCATCACCGCCGACGGCGGCTGGCGGAAGGGGAAGGTCTCCCCCCTCAAGCCCGCGGTCGACCAGGCCCTCTCCGACCGCAACGGCTCCGGCATCCAGGAAACGGTCGAGCACGTGCTCGTCGTCAAGCGCGGCGAGAACGAGGTCGAGTGGAACGCCGACCGCGACATCTGGTGGCACGACGCCGTTCCGCAGGCCTCCGCCGAGCACGATGCCGAGGCGTTCCCCGCCGAGACACCGCTGTTCATCCTCTACACCTCGGGCACGACGGGGAAGCCGAAGGGCATCCTGCACACCTCCGGCGGCTACCTCACGCAGGCCGCGTTCACGAACCGGGTCGTTCACGACGTGCACCCCGAAACCGACGTCTACTGGTGCACCGCCGACATCGGCTGGATCACCGGGCACACGTACGTGACGTATGGTCCACTCGCCAACGGCGCGACTCAGCTGCTGTACGAGGGCACGCCCGACACGCCTCACCCGGGTCGCTGGTGGGAACTCATCCAGAACCACGGCGTGACCGTCTTCTACACCGCCCCGACGGCGATCCGGTCGTTCATGAAGATCGGGCGAGACGTGCCGCAGAGCTTCGACCTGTCGTCGCTGCGCCTGCTCGGCTCGGTCGGTGAGCCCATCAACCCCGAGGCGTGGGTCTGGTACCGCGAGATCATCGGCGCCGACGAGACGCCCATTGTCGACACGTGGTGGCAGACCGAGACGGGCGCGATCATGATCTCGGCGCTGCCCGGGGTCACCGAGACCAAGCCGGGGTCGGCGCAGGTGCCCCTGCCCGGCATCTCGATCGCTGTCGTGGACGATGCCGGCGAACCCGTCGGCAACGGCAGCGGGGGGCTGCTCGTGGTCACCGAGCCCTGGCCCAGCATGCTGCGCGGAATCTGGGGCGATCCGGACCGTTACCGCGAGACCTACTGGGAGAAGTTCGCCGAGAAGGGCTACTACTTCGCCGGCGACGGGGCCCGCCTCGACGACGACGGCGACGTGTGGTTGCTCGGCCGGGTCGACGACGTCATGAACGTGTCGGGGCACCGTCTCTCGACCGCCGAGATCGAGTCGGCCCTGGTCGGGCACGAGGGCGTGGCCGAGGCGGCCGTCGTCGGCGCATCGGACGAGACCACGGGCCAGGCGGTGGTCGCTTTCGTGATCGTCAAGAGCCGCTACCTGAAGCAGAACCCCGTCGAGGGCCTCGGCGACGAACTGCGCAAGTGGGTCGGAGAGCAGATCGGCCCCATCGCGCGCCCGCGCGACGTCTACATCGTCGGGGAGCTGCCGAAGACCCGCTCCGGCAAGATCATGCGTCGCCTGCTGCGTGACGTCGCGGAGGGACGCGAGGTGGGCGACACCACGACCCTCGCCGACACCGCCGTCATGAGCGTCATCAGCGCCCAGGTGAAGTGACACTCCCCGGCCGGGGATGCCGCGTCCGCGGTGTCCCCGGCCGGCCCTTCCTCCGAGGCGGCGCCCCCGGGCCCCCGCGCGTCGCGCGTCAGACCACCCGGCGCGCGCGACGGCGTCGCATCCCTGCATCCACCCTCGCGACCGCCACCGCCCATCCCCCGCGCACGGCCGGGAACACCCCCGCCGCCCAGACGAGGGATGCCACCGCGTCGCCGAGGTAGTGCACGCCCTCGATCACGACGGCGGCGGTCATGCCCGCGACGAGGACAGCGCCCATCGCGATCACGAGCGAACGCCACCGGGTCCCCCATGCCAGACACACGCATGCGGCGACGAAGGCCGCGGTGAAGGCGACGTGACCGCTCGGGAAGGAGGCGTCGGCGGCCCGTCCGATGGTCGCCATCGCCGCCTCGCTCATCCCCGGTCGCGGACGGCCGACTACGACCTTGACCGCCTCGGCCGAGCCCCACGTCGCCGCGACCGCTCCCAGGAAGACGACGGCCGGCCGCCACGAGCGGGTCAGACCGACCACCGCGGCCGTCGCCGCGAGCATGATGATCGCCGCGGGCATCGGCTTGAGGGCGAGATAGAACGCCTCCGCGGTCGACCGGAGCGCACCCTCTCGGAGGTGGTGGAGGGCCGCCGACGCGGCGACATCGATCTCGGTCAGGCGCAGCAGGAAGCCGACCAGGACCAGGCCGACGATGGTCGCGACGGCGACCGCCGCCTGCCGCCGCAGGCGTGCGGGAGGGTGCGTCAGCACGGAACCGGTCACCGCGAAAGGAGGAGTCACGAGGGCGATCGTCCTCCTCGCTCCTTCTGAATCAGCCGAGTCACCCGTGGTGCCGGACCCGCCTCGCCGCACCGAAGCGGCCGCAGGAACGCCGGAGGGCCGTGGACGTCATCCGCGTCCACGGCCCTCCACGATCACGTCGTCAGGCGACGGTGAAGATCACCTCGACCTCGACCGGGCTGTCCAGCGGCAACACGGGCACGCCGACGGCCGATCGCGCGTGCGCGCCGGTCTCGCCGAACACCTCGCCGAGGAACTCGCTCGCTCCGTTGATGACTCCCGGCTGCCCGGTGAAGTCGGGGACGGATGCCACGAACCCGGTCAGCTTCAGGACGCCGGTGAGGTTGTCGACACCGCCGACGAGGGCTGCCGCGGCCGCGATGGCATTGAGCGCGCACTGTCGGGCGTAGCCCTTGGCATCCATCGGGGTCACCAGACCCTCGGATTCGCCGACCTTGCCGGTCGCCGGCAGCGCGCCCTGCACCATGGGCAGCTGACCCGAGGTGTAGACGAGGTCGCCGTGGCGCTTCGCGGGGATGTACGACGCCACCGGCGGGACGACCGAAGGGACCTCGACGCCCAGAGCGGCCAACCGCTGGCTGACGCTCACTGCTGCCCCTCGAACTGACGCGCTGCCGCCTCGGCGGCACCCAGACCGGCGTTGGCGCTTCCGCCGCCGACGGGGCGCTTGAAGTAGGCGACGAGACCGCCCTCGGGGCCGGTCACCACCTGCACGAGCTCCCAGCCCTGCTTGCCCCAGTTGTTCAGGATCGCGGCGGTGTTGTGGATCAGCAGCGGCGTGGTGAGGTATTCCCACGTGGTCATGTGACGGCTCCCCGGCGGTCGCCGCGCGCGTGGATCTCGCGCGCGGAATCGGATACGTGCGCGCGCGAGCGCACGCCTTCGAGGCATCGCCCAGCAACGTCGCTTAGCATCAACCCTATGCCCGAGAACAAACGAACGGCTAGCGGTGCCCTCGGCGGCATCGTCGGCCTCGTCGGCCTGAGCGCGGTCGCCGGACTCCTCGTCACCGCCGCCGTGACGCCGGCCATCGCCGTCTCCGGCGCGGCCGCGTCGAGCGCGATCACGATCTTCGACAAGATGCCGAGCTACCTGCAGCCCGACGAGCTCATGCAGCCGACGACGCTGATGGCCGGCGACCAGGTGCTGGCGAAGTTCTTCGACCAGAACCGCTCCCCCGTCACCTTCGACCAGGTCAACCCCGTCATGTACGACGCGATCCTGTCGTCGGAAGACCCCCGCTACTACCAGCACGGCGGTGTCGACCTCATCGGAACGACGCGTGCCCTGCTCAGCAACGCCTCGGGCGGCGAGACCCAGGGCGGATCCTCGATCAGCCAGCAGTACGTGAAGAACGTGCTGGTCCAGCGCTGCGAGCGCGACGCGAAGGCCGTCGAGGCGACCGACACCACGCCCGCCATGACGCGCGACGAGGCCCTGCAGAAGTGCGCTCTCGAGGCGATCCAGTCCGACGGCGCCGCGGGCTACCAGCGCAAGCTCCAGGAGATGCGCTACGCCGTGCAGCTCGAGAAGGAGTACACGAAGGACCAGATCCTTCTGGGCTACCTCAACATCGCCAACTTCGGCGGTGTCACCTACGGCATCGACGCCGCGGCCAAGCGCTACTTCAACGTCCCGGCCTCGCAGCTGAACGTCGGGCAGGCCGCGGTGCTCGCGGGCATGGTGCAGAACCCCAACCGGTTCCGTATCGACATCCCCGAGGGCTCGATCAACGACGGCACGACCGCGTGGAACAAGGCGCCCGACGGGTCGATCGACGACGTCGACCAGGGCACCATCCAGGCGCTGTACACGCTCCGCGACAACGGCGAGATCACGCAGGAGCAGCTCGTCAACGCCGCCGACGGCTACAGCGAGACGAAGGGCCGTCAGCTCTACGTGCTCAGCCGCATGGAGGCGGACGGCAAGATCACGCACGAGCAGTACGTGCAGTTCGCGATCGAGCCGATCACCCCGCAGATCACCTCGACCGACCAGGGCTGCGTCGTCTCCGCTGCGCCCTACTTCTGCCAGTACGTCGTCGCGACGATCCTCAACGACCCCGCCTTCGGAACCGAGACCGACGATCGCGTGCGGGCTCTCCGTCAGGACGGTCTGACCATCCAGACCACCCTCGACTGGCGTGTTCAGGATGCCGCGCAGCAGGCGATGAACGACAACGCGCCCGCCATGTACGCCAACATGGACTTCGGTTCGACGGCGGTCAGCCTCGAGGCCGGCACCGGCCGCGTCCTCGCGATCGCGCAGAACACGAAGTTCACCCAGGACCCGGCCCAGGCCGAAGCCGACCCGTCGTACAACTCGATCGTGTTCGCCGGCGACAGCACCTACGGCGGCTCCGACGGCTTCAACGCCGGATCGACATTCAAGTTGTTCACCCTGGTCGATTGGGTCGAGAAGGGGAAGTCGCTCAACGAGAACCTCAACGGTCGTCTGGGCCCCGTGCCGAACATGACGAACTCGTGCACCGGCGACTGGATCAACTTCAACAAGAAGGACATCATCCAGAACTTCGGGAACAGTCAGGGATACGTGGGTACACCGCTTCGCTTCACGCGGGACTCGCTCAACACCGGGTACCTCGCGATGGCCTCCGAGCTCGACCTCTGCGACATCGCCAAGACGGCGAAGAAGCTCGGCGTCACGCGCGGCAACGGCACCGACATCGACATGGCGGTCGCGAACAACGTCATCGGCAACGACCCGGTGTCGCCTCTCGCGATGGCGGGTGCCTACGCCACGGTCGCCAACGGCGGCACGCACTGCCAGCCCAAGGTGATCGACAAGGTCACCGACAGCGACGGCGCCGAGCGGCAGGCCCCTGTGCGCGAGTGCTCGCCCGCCCTCACCTCCGACGTCGCCGCCTCGGTCGGCTACGCCCTGCAGGGCGTCATGGCCAGTGGCGGTACGGGCTCCTCGGCGAACCCGTACGACGGCACCCCCGTGCTCGGCAAGACGGGTACGCACGAGGGCTGGAACACCTGGATGATCGAGTCGTCGACCAAGGTCACCACGGCGGTCTGGGTCGGCAACTGGCGCGGTATCGAGACGCTGTTCGGAAAGTACTGGAACGGACAGCAGCTCTCCGACATGCGCTACTCGATCGCCCGGGCGACCCAGAGCGCGGCCGACGAGTTCTACGGCGGCGACCGCTTCCCCGACCCGCCCTCGAACGCCCTGCGCACGCAGCAGCGCGATCTGCCGAACGTCGTGGGTCAGTCCATCGACAGCGCTCGCTCGACGCTCGAGAACGCGGGCTTCCGCGTCTCGGTCGGCGACCCGGTGGACGCCGATTTCGGTAACGACCGTGTCGCGGCGCAGAACCCCGGCGGCGGATCCGCCCCGGCCGGTTCCGTGATCACGCTCAGCCCCGGCAACGGCCAGGGCGGAACCGTGCCCGACGTGGCCGGCCAACCGGTGAGTTCCGCCCGCGCGGCGATGCTCTCGGCGGGCTACGGCACTGTCTCCATCGGTTCGTGCTCGAAGGACGAGAAGGCGCCCGCAGAGGGACAGGTCGTCTCGACCAACCCCGCCGGCGGCTCCTCCGCGAACAAGAGCACCAACATCGCCCTCACGATCGTCGCCAAGGACTGCCCCTCGTGACCGGTCCGGTGATGAAGGCCGCCCTCGCGCCCCTCGGGGTCGCGGGGGCGGCCGCCGTCGGGGCAGCCGTGTGGGGAATGGGTGTCGAGCGGTACCTCTTCACGGTGCGCTACCACGCCCTGCGCGTGCTCCCCAAGGGTGCGGAGCCGCTCCGCATCCTGCACGTGTCCGACGCGCACATGGCGCCGTGGCAGCACCGCAAGCAGGAGTGGATGGCACGACTCGCGGAGCTCTCGCCCGATCTCGTCGTCAACACCGGCGACAACCTCGGACACCGCGACGGTCTGACCGGTATCCGCGCGGCCCTCGCCCCTCTCCGCGGTGTCGCGGGCCTCGTCGTGCACGGCTCGAACGACTTCCAGGAGCCCGCTCCTCGCAATCCGCTCCGTTACTTCCTGGGCCCCTCGGGCAACCTCCCCGCCCACAAGCACCTCGACGTCGACGCCCTCGATCGGTTCTTCACCGACGATCTCGGCTGGAGCATTCTGGATGACACCGCTGTGTCGGTCGAGGTGAAGGGCCTGCGGGTCACCGCCTTCGGCGTGAACGATGCCCACCGGAAGTGGGACAAGCCCGAGCTCATCCCGCCGGTGCTGGCAGCGCTTCCCGCCGCCGACCTCACGCTGGGGGTCATGCACGCGCCCTATCGCCGAACCCTGGACACCTTCGTCGAGTTCGGCGCCGACGTGCTGTTGGCCGGGCACACGCACGGCGGTCAGGTGAGGATCCCCTTCAGCAGCAAGGCCCTCGTCTCCAACTGCGATCTCCCCCTCGATCAGGCGCGCGGTCTGAGCGAGTGGACCGCGGCGGGGCGTACCGTCCCGCTCAACGTCAGCGCCGGCCTCGGACACTCGATCTACGCCCCGGTGCGCTTCGCCTGTCGACCGGAGGCGAGCCTGCTCACGCTGCTGCCGCGCTGACCTTTCCTCCCCACCCGGAGAAGGGATCGATCCGTCCACGGATCGGTCCCTTTCTCGTGCGCACGGGCGGGGGATTCCCAGACGATCGAACTCCTCGATCGAAGGGAATCCCTCATGAACCATCCGCCTCCGTCGTTTCGTCGTCTGCCGGCCGCACTCGCCCTCCTCGCGGTCCTCCTCGGCAGCCTCGCCGTCGCACCCGCCGCTCAGGCCGCCGAGCGCGGCACGGGCTTCGGCACCTGGGCGCCGCTCTCACGCACCGGCTGGCACGGATCCATGCGCGTCGGAGATGTGCACACGTACTGCATTCATCCGGGCCTGCCCGTGGCCACCGACGCGACGACCGATCACGGCACATCGAGCGACGTCAACGGTCTCTCGCCGCAGCAGCTCGCGTCGATCAACCATCTCGTGACCACCTATGGCCAGACCGACGACCCCGTGCAGGCCGCGAGCGTCGGCTGGGCCGTGAAGGCGATCGTCGACCGGCAGACCACTCTTCACTCGTGGGGGTACGAGGGAGACGACCTGCCCGGCGCCATCGACTGGATCATGCGCCGCGCCAGCCCCGAGAACAGCGGTGCGATCCAGGAGCGGACGATGCGGTACCTCGCCGAGGCCGAGGCCGTGCCCGTTCCCCGCGTCGGTGGCACCCTCGCGCTCGGGACCGACGAGGCGGACCCGACCCGTGGTTCCCTCACCGTCGACGTCGATCCCGCCGCGACGGGCACGGTGCGGCTCGAGAACGCGGTCTTCGCCGACACGGGAACCTCCGTTCACGAGAACGTCCACGGCGGTGAGGTCCACCCGATCATCGCCCCCGCCTCGTCCTCCGACGATGGGCGTCCCTACACCGTTCACGCGACGGGTTCCTTCACCGTCCCGGCGGCAGCCGTCCGCTTCTACTCCACCCCCGGTCAGCAGGAATCCGCGGGACCGGCAGATCCCGAGCGGTTCGACCTCTCGGCGGCGGATGCCACGCCGCGACCGGTGCAGTTCTCGCCACGCCTCGAGACGACCGCGCAGGTCGCGGAAGGGCGGTTCGTCGACGAGGTCACGGTGTCGTCCCCCGAGGGGGTCTGGCCTCGGCGCGGCGACGGGTCGTTCGTGCCGATCACCGCGACGGCCGATATCTATCGCACCGGCGCCTGGCCCGCCGAAGCCGCTGAGGTTCCCGCCCATCTCACCCCCGTCTCGCACCTCAGCCTGACGACCGACCCCGCGCTGGGCGCCGGCACCTACACGGTGCGAAGCGCCGAGCTGCCCGGCCCCGGCGTGTACACCGCCGTTTGGAGGATCGATCGGGAGGCGCAGGATGCCGCCGTCTCGCCGCACCTCCCTCGGGGCTATGTCTGGGTGGAGCGTTTCGCCTCCCCCACCCAGACGGAGCAGGTCGCACCGCCCGCGCCGCCCACGGCGTCAACCGCTCCGACTCCCCCGCCCGCCGGGACCCCGCCGCTCCCCCCGTCGGCCCCGGCCCCGCTCGCCTCCCTCGCCGCCACGGGGACGCCCGCGACGGCGCTCCCTGGCGCGATAGGGGTCATGACGACGGCAGGGGGACTCGCGGCCGTCGCCTGGGCGTTCGCGCGCCGGCGTCGCACCCTGCGCCCCTGACGACACCGGGCGGCGGTCCGCCGGGGGCGAGCCGCCGCCCGCCCGTCGCTCGCTCGCCGATCGCGGCGGGCGAGCGACCGGCCCGCAGAGAGCGGCGCGCCCGAAGGTCCGCGTGGTTCGGAGCATGGCCCGCGGCAGGGTAGACTTTTCAAGTTGCAACGGGGTGTGGCGCAGCTTGGTAGCGCGCGTCGTTCGGGACGACGAGGCCGCAGGTTCAAATCCTGTCACCCCGACCATCGCATCATTGAGAAGGGCTCCCGCCCAGCGGGGGCCCTTCTTCTTTCTCTCACGACGGGGCCTGCGGGGTACCGGTGCTGCGAGTCCGTCGCAGCTGGACCCTGGTCCCGTATGGAGAGGCGCGTTCACCCGCCGCCTGAGTCCCGACGCCGCCTGAGCGCAAACGCCGCCGGAGCGTCCACGCCACCCGGCCGAGACGCGCCACTCGGCCGACACGCGCCATCCTCTCGATAGGCGCCGCGCTGCCGAAATGCGCGTGTCGACGTTCAGCGCAGTGATCGGATGCGGCGCAGTGTCCCCATGCGGAATTGTTCCGCAGCGCAGCGCAGTCTCCACATGCAGCGCTGTACCGAAATGCAGCGCAGTCTCCACATGCAGCGCTGTACCGAAATGCAGCGCAGTCTCCACATGCAGCCCTGTTCCGAAATGCAGCGCTGTTCCGACGCGCGGCGCACTACCGACAAGCGACGCACGACCCGAAGCTCCGCTCGCACGAAAAAAACGCCCCCGGACCTTCCGAAACGGGAAGGCGCCGGGGGCGCTCACTCAGGGATGCTCAGCGCACGGAGCGACGCACCTTGCGGTAGCCGAGGGCACCGAAGCCACCCAGCATGAGGGCGAAAGCGCCCCACGCGAGGGGAGCGACGTCACCCATACCGGTGTTGGCGAGGCCGCCACCGTTGCCGCCGCCGGGGTTGCCACCGGGAGCAGGGGTGCCGCTGGGCGAGGGAGCCGGAGCGGGAGCGGCGGTGACCGAGAAGCTCACCGAAGCGGAGCTCGACACACCGTCGACCGTCTGCGTGGCGACCACGGCGTAGTCACCGGCGGCCAGAGCGTCCTTGAGCACGACCGACCACTTGCCGTCCTTGACGACCGTCTCGCCGACCTTCGCGTCGTTGATGGTCACCGTGATGTCGGCGCCCGTCAGACCCGTGCCCGAGATGGCGGTGGGAACCGCGGCGCCGCTGTACGACTCGCCGTCCTGGATGCCGGTGATCACCGGAGCCGACGGGGCGACGGTGAACTCCACCGTGGCTGCTGCCGACGTCTGGCCGTCACGCGCCTGGGTGGCGGTGACCGAGTACTGGCCGATGCCCAGGTCGGTCTCGACCGACCAGGAGCCGTCTTCGGCGACCTTGGCGGAGCCCTTGACGTCGCCCGTGAGGGTCACCGTGGCGCCGGCGAGGCCGGTGCCCGAGATCGCCGTGAGCTCGTTCTCGACCGTGGAGCCGTTGGCCGGCGTCGTGATGACCGGAGCCTCGGCCTTGACCTCGACGGAGGCGTCGACCGTGGTTGAGGTGTTGTACCCGCTGACCGAGGTGAGCGAGAAGGAGTAGGTACCGAGCTTGTCGGGAGCGGGGAAGCTCCAGTTGCCCGAACCGTCGACCGTGACCTCGAAGGAGTCCCCGGAGGACGGCTTGACCTTCAGCGTGGTGCCCACCTGAGCGGTACCCGAGATGACGCCTCCGACGCCCACCGAGCCGCCGTCAGCGGGGGTGGTGAGGGCGGGAGCGTCGATCTTGAGGGCGACGGTGTAGCCGTCGGTCTGCGCGAGGCCGGCCTGGAGGTCGGCGGCCCACAGGAAGTCACCATCCTGGCTGCCGCCAGACACGACACCCACCGCGGTGCCGCCCTGGAAGACGGCTCCGCCCGAATCGCCCTCGTTCACGATGCGCGAGTCGCTCTCGATCGCGAAACCATAGACCCATCGGAAGGTCAGGTCACGCTTCGAGACCTTGGACCAGCCCTGGACAGCAGTCACCGTGCCGGTCGTGAGCCCGGTGGTGCGGCCCGACTTGGAGGCGGGCTGGCCGACCTGAGCCGAACCCACGGCCCTGACGTCGGTCGTCGACTTCGAGAGGTCATCGCTGGATGCCGTGGTCCAGTCGGTGATCTCGGGGTGCAGCTTGAGGGAGTCGTTGGTGATATCGATCGTCGCGATGTCGACCGACGTCACGTCGCCCTCGGAACCTTCGGTGCTGCCGGGGCCACCGAACTGCGTGAACGCGAGCGTTCCGAGCTCGTCCGTCACGTCTACGGTGGGGCTATCCGGTGCCCCGCCGCCGGCAGGGTCACTGGAAGGGCGCGTCAAGAAACTCGCGGAGTACAGGCCGTCTTCATTGCAGTGACCGGCGGTGATGACTGCCGGATCGCCCTGCGGGCTCCAACCCGTGAACCCGATAGAGCAGGAACCTCCGGGGCCCGGATTCGCGGGGTTCGTCGAGAAATACCCGGCACCGGCGACGATGTCCGTCTCGGCGAGCGCCTTGATGGGACTGTCGATGACCTTCACCTTGACGTTCGACTTCGACTCGACGAAGGTCTTCGCGTCTCCCTCGAGAGCGGCTTCCTCGGCCGTGGTGTAAACGACGACATTGCCGTTCCCGTCCTTCGCGACGGCCTGGACCTGCTCGTCGCTGCTCAGCAGCTGCTTGGCCGTGGCGTCGAATTCGGGGCCCGACGTGGGCGCGACCGACTGGTCGTCACCGGCGAAGGCGACCGCGGGGGCCAGCAAGCCGGACGCGGTGAGCGCGAGAGCGGCGGACGCACCGGCCCACCCCATACGCTTCATGTTTCGTGTCATCGTCTCATCTCGTGTCGTTAGTGGAAAAACGCACCCATGAGGAGGGCAGGAACCAGTGACAGGGCCCCCACCCATCTCTCAGCGTCGCCGCTTACCTTACGACAACCTGAGCGTTGGATAAGAATGTTTTTCGCATTCCGTCAGAGATGAGGAGATTCTCATGATCCGCAGGTGGAAGGCCGTTTCGGCAATTGCATTCATCGGCATTGGAATGATCGCTCGGGGCGGGAGCTCCGAACCCCCGTTCACCGGCGACCGGTGGGTCGGCGGTGGCACCGAGCACCTCACCCTTCGTGACGGCGAGGTGCGCGGAAGCGACGGATGCAACGGCATCCTGGGTAGCTACACCGACGACGGTGCACGACTGTCCTTCTCGCTCGGCATCGCGACGCTCAAGGCGTGCCCGGGTGTCGACACCTGGCTGCGCGGCATCCGATCGGCGGAGATCACGGGCGACACGATGATCGTCTTCAACCGGCACGGCGAGAAGATCGGCACCCTCGCGCGCGAGGAGTGACCGCCCTCCTCACCCGACGACACCCCGCGGGCAGCGCGCAGCACCCCCGGTAGAATCGGTCTCTCCCGCGCGGTATCCCGAGGATGCCGATCGACATCCGTCCGCGTGCCGCGCGCGACCATCACCTTCCCTAGGAGCCCCGTGTCCGACACCTCGCCCCGCCTCGTCGCCTTCGACCTCGATGACACCCTCGCCCCGTCGAAGTCGGCCATCGATCCGCGGATCGGCGAACTCCTGCTCGCCCTCGCCGCGCGCGTCGAGGTGGCGATCATCTCCGGCGGACAGCTGCAGCAGTTCCGCACGCAGGTCGTCGAGCGCCTGCCCGAGGCGGATCCGCAGCTTCTGGCCCGGTTCCACCTCATGCCCACCTGCGGCACGCAGTACTACCGCCTGACGCCCGACGGCATCGAGACCGTCTACGCCCATTCGCTGACCGACGACGAGAAGCAGCGCGCCCTCTCGGCCGTGCGCGAAGAGGCCGAACGCCTCGGGCTCTGGGAGGCCGAGCCGTGGGGCGACATCCTCGAAGACCGCGGTTCGCAGATCACATTCTCCGCCCTCGGCCAGTCGGCCCCGCTCGAGGCGAAGATGGCGTGGGATCCGACGGGCGAGAAGAAGAACAGCCTGCGCGAGGCGGTGGCCGCGCGCATCCCCGACCTCGAGGTGCGCTCGGGCGGCTCGACCTCGGTGGACATCACCCACCGCGGCATCGACAAGGCCTACGGCATGGGCAAGCTCGCCGACACCACGGGCATCCCGCTCGACGACATGCTCTTCGTCGGCGACCGGCTCGACCCCGACGGCAATGACTACCCGGTGCTCGCGATGGGCGTCGACTGCCACGCAGTGCATGGCTGGGAGGACACCGCCGGCTTCCTCGAGCAGCTCATCCCCACCCTCCCGGAGAAGGACCAGTCCTGACCTGCCGAGTTCGTCCACGTCCGGACGGGCGCGGCCGAACGAGAGGCGCGCGAGCCGAGAGCCGAGGGCGCTCGAACGACAGGAGCATCGACGCGCCCCCGAGCCCCCGCTCGCCTCAGAGGATCTTCCCGATCGGTTCGCGCTTTTCGGCCTGGAACCGGTCCTCGGTCCGGCCGTAGGCCCAGTATCCCGAGAGCGACACCTGCTCGCGTCGGAGCCCCCATCGGGTGAAGACGATGTCGCGAAGGGCCTTCATCGCCTCGCGTTCCCCGTGCGCGAAGACCTGGCCGCGCCCATCGAGTGGATGCCATGCCCCCACCGTCTCGGCCAGCACCGGCGTCGAACCGGCCGGGGCCTCGCCCCGGTGCACCCAGGTCACGGCCACGCCGGCGGGAACCGTGAGGGGCACATGCTCGTCGGCGCTCTGCACCTCGAGGAACGCCGCGCCGACGGCATCCGGGGCGAGGGATTCCAGCGCGGCCGCGATCGCCGGCAGTGCCGACTCATCGCCGGCGAAAAGGTGCCAGTCGGCCGACGGGTCGGGCGCGTATCCGCCCCCGGGTGACGAGACCACGAGGCGGTCGCCGGGCTGAGCGTGCGCCGCCCAGGGACCCGCGAGTCCCTCCTCACCGTGGACGACGAAGTCGATGCTCAGCTCGTCGCCGTCGACCGCGCGCACGGTGTAGGTGCGCGTCACCGGCAGGTCGTCCGCGGGAAGGGTTTCCCGAAGCACCGCCAGGTCGTAGGGCGGCTCGAGGCCCAGCTCGGGCTTCGCGAACGTGATCTTCACGTATGCGTCGGTGTGGGGACTGTCGCGGAACGCCGTCAGGTCGGTTCCCCGAGCGCGCACGCGTACCAGGTGAGGGCTGAGCCGCTGCGTGGCGACGACGTGGAGCACGTGCTGCGGGCGCGGCGGGCGCGCGGGGCGATCGGTCACGAGGTTCCTCTCACAAGGTGGCCGACGCCCGCACGGCTGCGCGCACGGCGTTACCGACCGCGTCGTCGGCGGTGTCGGAGGGGCTCAGGGCCTGTGCCACCTCGGTGTAGTAATCGGTGATGTGTGCGCGCACGCGCTCTCGCGCGCTGTCGGCATCTCCGCGGGACACGGCGTCGACGATGTGCCGATGCTCCGCTCGGAGCCGGTCGGAGGTCGCCGTCCACGAGTCCAGGCGAGCGGCTCCCGCCTGCGTGTAGGCCTCGATCGAGCTGCGGAGCCCTGCCATCATCGCCGACACGACGGCGTTGCCGGACGCCTCCGCCAGTGCTTGGTGGAAGCGCGCGTCCAGGGCGAGGAACTCGACGGGGTCGAGGGACTCGGCATCCATCGCCTCGAGGATGCCGGCGATCTCGGTCAAGTCGGCGTCGGAGCGCGCGAGCCGCTCGGCGACGTCGCACTCGAGCACGACGCGGGTGCGCACCACGTCGCTCAGGGGGAAGCCGTTCGCCGCCACCTGCAGGCGCAGGAAGGCCGCCAGGCCCCCGCGAGGGGTCGTGACGATCATCGCCCCGGCAGAGGGACCCGAGCCGGTCGCGGTGCGCACGACACCGAGCACCTCGAGCACCCGTACGGCTTCGCGCACGCTCGAGCGGCCGACGCCCAGCTGAGCGGCCAGTTCACGCTCGGGCGTCAGGCGGTCGCCCGGGCCGAGTCGGCCGTCGCGGAGGTCGCCCTCGATCCGCTCGAGCACGACCTGCCAGGCGCGCGGTGCACTGTCCGGCATGAGGCTCCCCCTTCGCCCGGCGCAACGATGTGGCCGGACCACATCACCCTACGCGCGCGGGATCACTCCGGGGCGGACGTCGCGTATCCGGCGGGGTTCGTCGTCTGCCAGTTCCAGTAGTCGCGGCAGGCGTCGTCGATCGTGAACCGCGTGCGCCACTTCAGCACCTCGGCGGCCTTCGCCGGGTCGCAGTAGGTCGCCGCGACATCGCCCGGGCGGCGCGCGAGGAACTTCTTGGGCAGCTCGCGGCCGACGGCCTTCTCGAACGAGGCGACGAGCTCGAGGACGCTCACCGGACGCCCCGTGCCGAGATTGAACACCTGATGCCCGGGCTGCGCCTGCTCGAGAGCGGCGACGTGCCCCTCCGCGAGGTCGACGACGTGGATGTAGTCGCGCAGGCCGGTTCCGTCGGGAGTGTCGTAGTCGTCGCCGAAGACGCCGATCTCGTCCAGGGTGCCGATCGCGACACGCGAGACGAAGGGCATGAGGTTGTTCGGGATGCCGGCCGGGTCTTCGCCGATGAGACCCGACGCGTGGGCACCCACGGGGTTGAAGTAGCGCAGGACCGTGACGTTGAGCTCGGGGTTCACCCGGGCCACGTCCGCCAGCACGACCTCGTTCATGCGCTTCGACTTGCTGTAGGCGTTCGACAGGTCGATGCTCGTCGTCGACTCCTCCGTGAACGGCAGGTCGGCCGGGTCGGAGTAGACCGTGCCCGTGCTCGAGAAGACGAACGATCGGATGCCGCGGGCGATGCCGACCTTCAGCAGCGCGAACGTGGTGTCGAGGTTGTTGGAGTAGTAGGCCAGCGGCTTCTGGGTGCTCTCCCCCACGGCCTTGAACGCCGCGAGATGGATGATCGCGTCGATCGGGCCGTGTTCGTCGAAGACGGCGGTGACGACGGACTCGTCGGCGGCGTCGCCGACGACCAGGGGCGCAGGCTTGCCGGTGATGCGCTCGACCCGCTCCGCGGCGACGGCGTGCGTGCCGGACAGGTCGTCGAGAAGGACGACGTCGTGGCCGGCCTCGAGGAGGGCGACGGCCGTGTGGGTTCCGATGTAACCGGCACCGCCGGCGAGGAGGACGCGCATGCCTCCAGGCTATCGGTCGACGCCGACACCGCCGTCCGCGCCCGCGGCAAGCAGGGCTGCGCAGAGCGCCGAGACGGCACCGCGCGGACAACTCGGCGACGTCCCGCGACCGAGGTGTCAGCCTGATGCCGTCTCGCGGTCCGGATGCCGCGGAGGCGCCTCAGCGGCCGTCGAGCCGCCCGCCGGACTCCCGCAGGTAGCAGGCCGCGCACATCGACTCGTAGGTGACCTCTCCGGCGATCTGGCCCTCGTCGATCGCGACCTGGTCGCCGTCGAAGACGAAGCGGCCGCCGACGAGGCGGGCGTTGAAGATCGCTTTGCGCCCGCAGCGGCAGATCGTCTTGAGCTCCTCCAGGCTGTGCGCGATCTCCATCAGGCGCGCGGATCCGGGGAACGCCTCGGTGCGGAAGTCGGTGCGGATGCCGTACGCCAGCACGGGGATGCCGTCGAGCACGGCGATGCGCAAGAGGTCGTCGACCTGGCCCGCGGTGAAGAACTGGGCCTCGTCGACCAGCAGACAGGCGACCGGGGCGTGGCCCGCCGTCGCATGGAACGTCGTACGCAGATCGTCGTCGGAACCGACGAGGAAGTCGACCGGTCGGGTGACGCCCAGGCGGCTGTCGATCTGGTCGGCGCCCTTGGTGTCGATCTCGGGCTTGGCCAGCAGCACGCGCTGGCCGCGCTCCTCGTAGTTGTACGCCGCCTGCAGCAGCGCGGTGGACTTCCCGGAGTTCATCGCGCCGTAGCGGAAGTACAGCTTCGCCACGCGGGACTCAGGGGTTGATCGCGAGGGCGCGAGCCGTGGCATCCAACTCTTTGCGAGCGGCCTCGGGGTGCGTGTTGAGCGACTCGCCGTAGCTGGGGATGAGGTCGCGCAGGCGCGGCTCCCACTGCGGCATGCGCTCGGGGAAGCAGGTCTTGATCAAGCCCAGCATGATCGACACGGCCGTCGACGCGCCCGGAGAGGCACCGAGGAGACCAGCGATCGAGTGGTCGGCCGACGTGACGACCTCGGTGCCGAACTGCAGCACCCCGCCCTTCTGCTTGTCGCGCTTCATGACCTGGGCGCGCTGACCGGCGTCGAGCAGCTCCCAGTCCTCGTCCTTGGCCGTCGGCATGAAGTCGCGGAGGCTGTCGACCTTCTTCGAGTGCGTCTTCAGCAGCTCGCTCACGAGGTACTTGATGAGACCCGGATTGTCGACGGCGACCTTGAGCATCGGACCGATGTTGTGCGGGCGCACCTGCGTGACGATGTCGAGCATCGACCCGTTCTTGAGGAACTTCGGGCTGAAGGTGGCGAACGGGCCGAACAGCAGCGACGACTCGCCGTCGATGACGCGGGTGTCGAGGTGCGGCACCGACATGGGCGGGGCGCCGACCGAAGCCTGCGAGTAGACCTTCGCGCGGTGCTTCGAGACGATGTCGGGGTTGGAGGTCTTCAGCCACTGTCCGCCGATCGGGAAGACGCCGTAGCCCTTGATCTCGGGGATGCCGGAGCGCTGCAGAAGCTTCAGCGCCCACCCGCCCGCGCCGACGAACACGAACTTCGCGTTGATCGAGCCGGGGGTTCCGCCGATCACGTGGCGGTACGAGACCTCCCAGGAGCCGTCCTTCTGCTTCTTCAGCTTCTTGACGTCGTGGTTGGTGACGACCTCGACGCCCTTCTCGCGGAGGTTCGCGAAGAGCTGTCGCGTGAGGGAGCCGAAGTCGACGTCGGTGCCGGCGGGCACGCGCGTCGCCGCGAACGGCTCGCCCTTGCGGCGCTTCTGCATGAGCAGCGGCGCCCACTGGTTGATGACGCGGGAGTCCTCGCTGTACTCGATGCCGGCGAACAGCGGCTGCTGCTTGAGGACCTCGTAGCGCTTACGGAGGAAGGCGACGTCCTTCTCACCGCGGACGAAGGTCATGTGCGGGGTGGCGTTGATGAACGTCGACGGCTCGTCGAGCACGCCCTCGGCCACGAGCGAGGCCCACAGCTGACGGCTCTGCTGGAACTGCTCGTTGATCGCCACCGCCTTGGCGGGGTCGATCGAGCCGTCCTTGCCCTCGGGGGTGTAGTTCAGCTCGCAGAGCGCCGCGTGACCGGTGCCGGCGTTGTTCCACGCGTTGGAGCTCTCCTGCGCGACGTCGCTGAGTCGCTCCAGCACCGCGATCTTCAGATCGGGCTGGAGGTCCTTCAGCAGCGTGCCGAGGGTGGCGGACATGATGCCGCCACCGATGAGGAGAACATCGACGTTTTCAGTCACCCGTCGATTCTAGGTGCGGGCCGTGAGGTGTCTCGACATCGAGAGATCGGTCGGTTCGATGTCGAGACAACCCCGCGCCCGCGGCATCCGGATGCCGGAATCAGACGGTCGCGGCCCGCTTCTGCGCGACGATCTCGGCGATCTGCACCGCGTTCAGCGCCGCGCCCTTGCGCAGGTTGTCGTTGCTGATGAACAGCACGAGGCCCTTGCCCTCGGGGGCCGACTGATCGGCGCGGATGCGGCCGACGTAGCTGGGGTCGGTGCCCGCGGCCTGCAGCGGCGTCGGGACCTCTTCGAGCGTCACGCCGGGGGCGTCGGCGAGGAGCTCCCGCGCGCGCTCGGGCGAGAGGTCGCGGGCGAACTCCGCGTTGATGCTGAGCGAGTGGCCCGTGAAGACGGGGACGCGCACGCAGGTCCCGGCCACGCGGAGGTCGGGGAGCTCGAGGATCTTGCGGCTCTCGTTGCGCAGCTTCTTCTCCTCGTCGGTCTCGTTGAGGCCGTCGTCGACGAGGTTGCCGGCGAAGGGGATGACGTCGAAGGCGATCGGGGCGACGTACTTCTCGGGCTCGGGGAAGTCGAGCGCCGAACCGTCGCGCACGAGCCGTTCGACGTCACCCTGCGCGAGGACGCCCTCGACCTGGCCGAGGAGCTCCCGCGCGCCGGCGAGACCGGAGCCGGAGACGGCCTGGTAGGTGCTGACGATCAGACGCTCGAGCCCCGCTTCGGTGTCGAGCACCTTGAGCACCGGCATCGCGGCCATCGTCGTGCAGTTCGGGTTGGCGACGATGCCTTTGACGGCCTGATCGATCGCGTGCGGGTTGACCTCGCTCACGACGAGGGGGACCTCGGGGTCCATGCGCCACGCGCTGGAGTTGTCGATGACCAGGGCGCCCGCCTCGGCGAAGCGGGGGGCGTGGGCGCGCGAACCGGTGGCGCCGGCGGAGAAGAGCGCGACCTCGACGCCGGAGGGGTCGGCCGTGGCGACGTCCTCGACGACGACCGAGTGGCCGCCGAACTCGACCGCGGTGCCCGCCGAACGGGCCGTGGCGAACAGGCGCAGCTCGCGAATCGGGAACGACCGTTCGGCGAGGATCTCGAGCATGACGGTGCCGACCTGGCCGGTGGCGCCGACGACGGCGAGGGAGATTCCGGAATCGGAGATGCGGGTCATGCGGGTACCTCGGTGGTTCGGGTGATGGATGCCGCGGAAGCGGCGTTCGGGTCAGGGTAGCGCGCGCCGCGGTGGGACGACCGACGGCCGGGAGCCCTCGCAGGAACTTTGACGGCTACGCGTCGATGAACGGCCGGATCCCGTCGGCGAGAGCGGAGACGACCGGAAAACTCCTGCCGCACGTTCGGACGCCGAGGCGGCGTCCGGCCCGAGTCGGGGAGGGTGGCTCAGCGACCGGTGCCGGCGTGGACGGTCGCCTCGGCGTCGCCGTCGAGACCGTACGCAGTGTGCACGAGGCGCGCGGCCTCGGCGAGGTCGACGCCGCGAACGACCACCGAGATCCGGATCTCGGAGGTCGAGATCATCTCGATGTTGACGCCGGCCATGCTGAGCGCCTCGAAGAGCGTCGCCGAGACGCCCGAGTGCGTGCGCATTCCCGCACCGACGACCGAGAGCTTGCCGATCTGGTCGTCGTGCACGAGGCTCTCGAACCCGACCTCGGACTGCTCGCCGGCGAGCGCCTTGAGCGCCGTCGTGGCATCGGTCTTGGGGAGAGTGAACGAGATGTCGGTGCGGCCGGTGGCGGCAGCCGACACGTTCTGCACGATCATGTCGACGTTGGCGCCGGACTTGGCGACGATCTTGAAGATGTCGGCGGCCTTGCCGGGCACGTCGGGCACGCCGATGACGGTGATCTTCGCCTGGCTGAGATCGGTGGCGACGCCGGCGACGATGGGCTCTTCCATGGCTCCTCTTTCGGGGACGAGTGCGGAGGTCTTCGAGGCGTCGAGCACCCAGGTGCCCTCGCTCGCGCTGAATGTGGAACGCGCGTGGATCAGCACGCCGTGACGGCGGGCGTACTCGACCGCGCGGATGTAGAGCACCTTGGCGCCGTTGGCCGCGAGCTCGAGCATCTCCTCGCTGCCGACCCGGCCGAGCTTGCGCGCGAGCGGGACGACGCGGGGGTCAGCGGTGAAGATGCCGTCGACGTCGCTGTAGATCTCGCACACATCCGCCTCGAGCGCCGCGGCGAGCGCGACGGCGGTCGTGTCGGAGCCGCCGCGGCCGAGCGTGGTGATGTCGCGGGTGTCGCGGTTGAAGCCCTGGAAACCGGCAACGATGACGATCGCGCCCTCGTCGAGGGCCTCGCGCAGGCGCACCGGCGTCACGTCGACGATGCGGGCGGCCCCGTGCGTGGCATCCGTGATCATGCCCGCCTGGCTGCCGGTGAAGGAACGGGCCTCGAAGCCCATCGAGTGGATCGCCATGGCCAGCAGCGCCATCGAGATGCGCTCACCGCTGGAGAGCAGCATGTCGAGTTCGCGGGGAGCGGGGATCGGGGCGACCTGACCTGCGAGGTCGAGCAGTTCGTCGGTGGTGTCGCCCATGGCGCTGACCGCGACGACGACCTCGTGACCCGCACGACGGGTATCGACGATGCGCTTGGCGACGCGCTTGATGCTCTCGGCGTCGGCGACGGACGAACCGCCGTACTTCTGGACGATCAGAGCCATGAAAAGAACTCCTGGAGGGGTCGTGCGTCGGGATGTCACGGCGCCGGCGCTCGAGCCGCGCCCGTGGATCATCCTAGAGGCGCGTGCATAACCGCTCCGCCATGCGTCTTCGCGGACTCCGCGAGGGCGGCGCGGATAGGATCGACGGGTTCCACCCCTCCCCCCTCCTGGAGCGATCGGATGCCGCCCACCCCCGGCCGCTGGCTGTCGTCGCTGCGACGACTCGTGCACACCGACGATGCGACGTCGCTCGACACCACGCTGCTGCCCGTCATCGACGAGGCGCTCGCCTCGCGCATCCTCGATCTCGCGATCCGCATCGGCGAGACCATGCTCGTCGTCGGAGCTCCGGCGAACGAGGTGACGCTGACCATCGTGCGCGTATGCGGCGCGTACGGACTCGACCCCGTCCACGTCGACGTCACCTACAACTCCATCACCATCGCGCACAGCCGCCCAGGCGCCTCCCACCCCACGACCCTTCTGCGCGTCGTGCGAGGGTCGGTCCCCGACCACGCGAAGCTGCAGCGCCTGCAAGCACTCGTCACCGAGATCACCGGCGGCCTCGCCCTCGACGACGCGATCGCCCGTTGCCGGGCGATCCGACGGCTACCGTTCCGCTATCGCCCCGCGATCGTGATCGCCTCCCAAGCCACCCTCGCCGCCGGGGTCGCGATCATGTTCGGGGCCAACTGGCTCGCGCTGGTGCTGTCGTTCATCGCCGCCGCACTGGCCGCGACGACGCAGTACGTCATGGCCCGTGCGCGCGTACCGTACTTCTTCGCGCAGATCGCCGGCGGGTTCGTGCTCACCGTGGTCGCCGCGCTCTCCCCTCTGCTGCAGTACACCGGCATCGAGGCGGCCGCCGCGATCAGACCGTCGGTGATCGTGGCATCCGGGATCGTGCTCATGCTCGCCGGTCTCACGGTCGTAGGAGCAGCGCAGGATGCGATCGACGGCTTCGCGCTGACCGCGACCGGGCGCATCCTCGAGCTGACGACGCAGACGCTGGGCGTGGTGCTCGGGATCCTCGCGGGCCTCGAGACGGTGCGGGTGATCGGACTGGGGATGTCACCGCCGTCGAACGCCCTCCCCCTCGGACCGGTCGTGTTCCAGTTCGTGGGCGCCGCGGTGATCGCCGTCGCCGTCGCGGTCTTCAACGGCGCGGGGGCGCGCATCATCGTCGTCAGCGCCGCGTTGAGCCTGGTCGCGTGGGCCGGTTACGTCGCCGCGACCGGACTCGGTTTCGAGGTCGCGGCCGCGAGCGGCGTGGGCGCGTTCATCGGCAGCTTCGTCGGCATCGTCGTGGCCTACCGGCTGCACGTGCCCTCGGTCGCCATCACCACCGCGGCGATCCTGCCGCTCGTGCCCGGAGCCGCGGTCTTCCGCGGTCTGCTGGGCATCGTGGAGTCGGGCGACGACCCCGCCGTGCTGATGACCGGTGTCACCACCCTCGCGGGCGCGGCGACGATCGGCATCGCCCTGGCGGTGGGCGCGTCGCTCGGCATCTACCTCGGGCAGCCGGTGCGGGCGACGTTGTCGAGCGTGACGCGGGTGCGGGCGCGGGCGCGGGGATAGAGCTCTCGCGGCGGGTTCGTCTCGGGTGGGGGCACGCTCCCGTCTGGTGCGCGTCTCACCGCGCGGAGCTCAGAGGGTGCGGCGTCCCTCGAACGCGCGCCCGAGCGTCACCTCGTCGGCGTACTCCAGGTCGCCGCCGACCGGCAGGCCCGACGCGAGTCGCGTGACACGGATCTCGAGGGTGTGCAGCAAACGGCTCAGGTAGGTCGCCGTCGCTTCGCCCTCGAGGTTGGGGTTGGTGGCGAGGATCACCTCTTGCACGGTCCCGTCGGCGAGGCGCTGCATGAGCTGCGTGACGCGCAGATCGTCGGGGCCGATGCCCGCGATCGGGCTGATGGCCCCACCGAGCACGTGGTACAGACCGCGGAACTCGCGCGTGCGTTCGATCGCCGCGACGTCTTTGGCGTCTTCGACGACGCAGATGAGGGTCGCGTTGCGACGCGGGTCGCGGCAGATCGAGCAGCGCTCCTGTTCGGAGACGTTGCCGCAGATCTCGCAGAACTTGACCTTGTCGCGGATCTCGCCGAGGAGCGTCGACAACCGCGAGACATCGAACGACGGCGACTGCAGGATGTGGAAGGCGATGCGCTGCGCCGACTTCGGGCCGATCCCGGGCAGGCGCCCGAACTCGTCGATCAGATCTTGGACGATGCCGTCGTACATCAGCTGAACCTCGTCGGGGGCTCGTAGGGTTCGTCACGCACGTAGGTGGCGCCGAGCATCTGCCGCACCACCGCTTCACCGTAGCGCTGCACACCCCCGCGGAGCGGTGCCATCCGGGGCACGACGACGGGCGGCAGCGGCGCCTCGGTCTCGTCGGCGGGCGGGATCACGTCGTCGTCGTCGACCTCGTCGGGCGCCGGGACGGACGGCGCGACCTCGCGCGGCGGCAAGACCGCACCGGAATGCGGGGCGGTCTGTGCCGGCTCGATCACGGCGTCGTCGGGTTCATCGTCGACGGCCAGAGCGGTGGGGGCACCGTCCGACGACGGGATGGGGGCGACCGCCCATTCCGTCACCGACGACGCGTAGGGCGCCGAGGTGGAGGCCGAGCGCGAACCGGATGCCGGGGGAACCGGCCCTCGCGAACTCGCCGGTCCGGACGACGGCGCGTCGGCCGGGCGCCGAGGTGATCCACCGGACCCCCCGTCGCCGTCGAGGCGGGCGAGGTACTTCACGCGCACGCCCAGGACCGCCTGGATCGCCTGACGCAGATCTTCGCTCGGGCCGCCCTCGGGGGTACGGGTCTTGAACGCCGTGAGATCCGCCGTGGTGCGGAAGGCCAGGGTGAGCACGTCGGCGTCGAACGCGGCGACGGTGGCCGTGGACACCACCAACCACGACGACCTGCTGGCGACTTCGAGCTGGCCGAGCACCTCGGGCCAGGCGTCTCGCACGTGTCCCAGTTCGATCGGGCCGACGGGGATGGCGGGCGGGGTCGGGGCGACCGGCTCGAGGGGCGTCGGGTCGTCGGCGGGGGCGTCCGCACCCGTCGTCGCGGACGACGTCGAGGGAGCGGATGCCGCACCGGCGGGCGCGGAAGGAGCGATCGGCTCCGCCGCCGCGGGGCCGTCGGAGCGTTCGCTCGAAGGGCTCGGTGTGCTCGTCGGCGTGGGGCCGGCGGGCGCAGGCTCGACGGTGGCGGGAGTCGCCTCGGTCGGGGTGCGCGCCTCGGACGGGCGAGCGGGCGGGGTCGGTGTGTCCGAGGGGGCGCTCGACGCGGCCTCGCCGGCCGGGGCCTCGCTGGTCCGCGCGTCGCCGGTCGGGGGCTCGCTGGTCGGCGTTGCGGGGCTCGGCGGTACGCCGTCCTCCGTCGGGACGGAAGCGCTCCTCGCCGAGGAAGGGCTCGACGCGACGTCTGGGCCCTGGGGCGGTGCACCCTCCGCCACAGAGCTCGATGCGCCGGGGGCCGACGTCGTCGGCCTCTCGGAGCCGGGCATAGGGGCGGTGTCGAAGGGGTGGGCGTCGCCGTCGTCGTCGAAGGGCGGCGGGGCATCGTCGTCGGTGAACGGCGGTGGCGCATCGTCGTCGGCGGGGAGCGGGGACCCGGGTCGGGCCGACGACCCGGACGCGTTCTGCGGGCCGGCGGAGCCCGGCTGAGCGATGCGCGAGGTCGTCGCCGCGGACGAGGGGGCATCCGCCTGCGATCGGGACGAGGACGCGCCGGGGTCGGCGATGCCGGGAGCGGCCACCGGCGTCGACACGGGCCGCGCGGGACCGGGGGACGCGACGGTCGGCGCGACGCCCGGTGATGCCACGGTCGGTGCCGCTGCAGGCGACCCCGTCGGCGCGGCGCCCGGTGATGCCACAGCGGGCGCGGCCGCGCCGGGCGAGGCCACGGGCGGTGCAGCGACGCCGGGGGCGGCGATGCGGGGCGCACCCGGCGACGCGATGGCGGGCGATGCGATCGACGGCGATGCGACCGGGGGCGATCCGGCCGCGGGGGCGGCGATGCGCGGCGCGCCCGGCGCCGACCCCCCGTCGCGCGAGGCGGCGACGCCGGGCGCGGCGATGTCGGCGGCGGGCGAGGCCGGGCGCCCCGTCGCGGGAGCGACGGGGGCGGAGGCTCCCGCGTGCGCGACGTCGAGGTCGTGGGCGGTCGCCGGGGCGGTGCCCTGCGGGACGCCGGCGTGGGTGAGCACACGGGCCACGAGCAGCTCGAGCTGCAGACGCGGAGAGGTGGCCCCCGTCATCTCGTCGAGCGCGGCGACGACGAGGTCGGCCGTCCGCGACAGGCGGTGCACACCGAAGGCGGTGGACTGCCGGGCCATGCGCTCGAGTTCGTCGTCGGGGACGCCGCGCAGCACGGCCGAGGCTCCCGCGCCGGTGGCGGCCACCACGATCAGGTCGCGAAGCCGTTCGAGCAGGTCGTCGACGAAGCGGCGCGGGTCTTGACCGGTCTGCACGACGCGGTCGACCGCGGCGAACGCCCCTCCCCCGTCGCCCGCGGCGAACGCGTCGACGACCTCGTCGAGGAGCTCGGAGTGGGTGTAGCCCAGCAGCGCCACGGCCCGCTCGTAACGCACGAGCACATGCCCCGCGGCATCCGCGTCGCTGCCGGCGATGAGCTGGTCGAGCAGTGACAGCGTGTCGCGCGGAGACCCTCCCCCGGCGCGCACGACGAGGGGCAGGACTCCGGCCTCGACGCCGACGCCCTCGCTCTCGCAGAGCTCCTGCACGTACTCGAGCATGGCCGCGGGCGGGACGAGACGGAACGGGTAGTGGTGGGTGCGCGAGCGGATGGTGCCGAGCACCTTCTCGGGCTCGGTGGTGGCGAAGATGAACTTCACGTGCGCCGGGGGCTCTTCGACGAGCTTGAGCAGGGCGTTGAAGCCCTGCTGGGTGACCATGTGGGCCTCGTCGAGGATGAAGATCTTGAAGCGGTCGCGGGCGGGCGCGAAGATCGCGCGCTCACGCAGATCGCGGGCGTCGTCGACGCCGTTGTGGCTGGCCGCGTCGATCTCGACCACGTCGAGCGACCCGCCGCCGCCGCGGCCGAGCTCGACGCAGCTGTCGCACACGCCGCACGGGGTGTCGGTGGGGCCGGCTGCGCAGTTGAGGCAGCGGGCGAGGATGCGGGCGGACGTGGTCTTACCGCAGCCGCGCGGACCCGAGAACAGATAGGCGTGGCCCACGCGGTCACTGCGCAGGGCGGTCATGAGCGGCTCGGTCACCTGCGACTGCCCGATCATCTCGCCGAACGCCTCGGGGCGGTATCGGCGGTACAGGGCTGTCGTCACCCCACCAGCCTACGGCGTCCCTCCGACATCGCTTCCGTGACCGGCTCCGACCGGGTCGCCGCCGCCCGAGCTCGCCGATGTCGAACCCCGCGCGAGCCCCCGACGCGCTCCCGAACAGGGGATGCCACCGGGACAGGCCGATCTCCCGGCATCCGCCCTGTTCTCGGCGGTTCCCCTGTTCTCGACGACCCACGCACCCCCGCAACGACGAACGCGGCGACACCCCGGGAGGGATGCCGCCGCGTTCGAGCAGGATCAGAAGCCGCCGTCGAGGCCCACCGCGATGGGCGACTCGTCGTCGCTCACGAGCGGGATCGCCGCGGTCACGATCGGCACCGACGCCGACAGCAGCGTGCCGTCCTCGCGCACGGATCCCTCGAGCTGGCGGATCGAGGGGCGCCCCGGACGCACCGGACCCTGGCCGTGCAGCGCCACGCGCACGGTCTCGCCCGGCGCCACCGTGTAGTCGACGTCGCGCACCGCGAACGCGACGGGGCCGCCCTCTCCCCCGGCCCGCAGCGTCAGCGCGGTGGCGGTGAGGGTGACGTCGAGGCGGGTGCCGTGCCAGTGCAGCACGTACGACAGCTCGGGCCAGTCGGCGGGCAGGCGCGGATCGAAGGTCAGGCGGCCGAAGTGGTCGCGCATGCCGCCGAAACCGCTCACGAGCGCCGTCCACACGCCGCCGGCCGATGCGACGTGCACGCCGTCGGAGGCGTTGTGGTGCAGGTCGCCGAGGTCGACGAACGCGGCCTGACGGAAGTACTCCAGCGCGAGGTCCTGATAGCCCACCTCGGCGGCCAGGATCGACTGCACGACGGCCGACAGCGTGGAGTCGCCCGTGGTCAGCGGGTCGTAGTACTCGAAGTCCGCGAGCTTCTCGGCATCCGTGAAGTGGTTGCCCTGCAGGAACAGCGCGAGCACCACGTCGGCCTGCTTCAGCACCTGGTACCGGTAGATCACCAGCGGGTGGAAGTGCAGCAGCAGGGGGCGCTGGTCGGGCGGGGTGTTCTCGAGGTCCCAGATCTCGCGCTCGAGGAACACGGCGTCCTGGGGATGGATGCCGAGGGCCTCGCTGAACGGGATGTGCATGGCCTCGGCCGCCTTCTCCCAGCCCTCGGGCTCCGAGGGGTCGAGATTCATGCGGTCGGCCATGTGGGCGTAGGCGTCGGGGTCGTGCTCGGCGAGGTCGCGCACCGTGCGCGCGGCGAAGCGCAGGTTGAAGCGCGCCATGACGTTGGTGAACAGGTTGTCGTTCACGACCGTCGTGTACTCGTCGGGCCCCGTCACGCCGTGGATGTGGAACGAGTCGTGCTCGCCGTCGGCGGCGGCGTCGCTGGAGCGCCAGAAGCCGAGCGTCGACCACAGGCGCGCCGTGTCGACGGCGATGTCCACGCCCTCGCGGGCGAGGAACTCCTCATCGCCCGTCGCCCGGACGTACTTGGCGAGCGCGAAGGCGACGTCGGCGTTGATGTGGTACTGCGCGGTGCCGGCGGCGTAATACGCCGATGCCTCCTCGCCGTTGATCGTGCGCCACGGGAACAGGGCGCCCGCCTCGTTGAGCTGGTGCGCGCGCTTGCGGGACGCGGGGAGCATGAGGTACCTCATGCGCAGGGCGTTGCGCGCCCACAGCGGCGACGTGTACGCGAGGAACGGCAGGACGTAGACCTCGGTGTCCCAGAAGTAGTGGCCGCTGTAGCCCGACCCCGTGACGCCCTTCGCGGGCACGCCCTGCCCGTCGGCGCGGGCGGCGGCCTGCGCCAACTGGAACAGGCACCAGCGGGTCGCCTGCTGCAGGTCGCCATGACCGCCGATGCGCACGTCGGAGCGATCCCAGAAGTCGGCGTACCAGGCGATCTGCTGCTCGACGAGGCGGTCGATGCCCGTCTCGACCGCCCGGTCGAGGGTGCGGCGGCAGCGGTCGAGGAGCTCGCCCGTGGGCACACCGCGCGAGGTGTGGTAGCTCACCAGCTTGGTGATGGTGGTCGGAACGCCGGCCCGCGCGTGCACGCGGTAGACGTTCTTCGCGATGTCGGGCTCGATGAGACGCCGCGAGGTGTACTCGTTCTGCGTGTCGACGAGGTGGTCGGCGATGACGGCGAGGGTCATGCCCGATTCGCTGACCTCGTAGCTCAGCGCCGAGCGTTCGCCGTCCTGCCAGTACTCGCGCGGCTGCAGCACGCGGTCGCTGAGCTTCTCGGTCTTACGCGGGTCGAATCCGGACTGCGTGGATGCCATCGGCGAGCCGCCGTAGATGCCCTCGCCGTCCTGGCGGTTGAGCAGCTGGCTGCTGACCGTGACGGGCGCGTCGGAGTCGAGGACGGTGACGGTCAGACGCAGCACGGCGAGGTGCTTCTCATCGAACGACACGAACCGCTCGTCCTGGATGCGCACGCGCTTACCCGAGGGCGTCACCCACAGGATGTCGCGACGGAGGATGCCCTGGCGCATGTCGAGCACGCGCTCGTACTCGCGCACGTCGGCGACGTCGAGCGAGAGCGGCTCGTCGTCGACGTAGACGCGCATGACCTTGGCATCCGGTGCGTTGATGATCGTCTGGCCGACCTCCGCGAAGCCGTACGCCTGCTCGGCGTGACGGATCGGGAAGGTCTCGTGGAAGCCGTTGATGAACGTGCCCTGCTCGAGGGCGAAGCGCCCCTCGATGGAGTTACCGCGCAGGCCCAGGTAACCGTTGCCGACGGCGAAGAGGGTCTCGGTGACCCCCACGTCGTCGAGGGAGAACTGGGTCTCGACGAGTCGCCACTCGTCGATGGGGAAGCGATCGCGATCGATCATCGGGCGGGCCTTCCGGTGGCGGGTTCGGGTCGGCACGAGCGGACGGCATGCCGCTCGGGCGGGTGAGGTTCGGGGGCACCGTCCGCAGACGGAGCGAGGGACGCCGCGCGCAGGCGACGGCTCAGTCTACGAACGCGGCGAGGTCCTCGACGACCACCGTCGCGCCGGCGGTGGAGAGGTCGTCGGCGCCGACGCCGCGGTCCACGCCGACCACCACGCCGTAGCCGGCCGCGACGGCCGAGCGCACGCCGCTCAGCGCGTCTTCGACCGCGACCGATCGCGCGGGATCGACGCCCAGCATGCGGGCGGCCTCGGCGAACACGTCGGGGGCGGGCTTGGATGCCAGATGGTCGCGCTCGGCGACCACGCCGTCCATCACGACGGGGAACCGGTCGCGCAGCCCCGCGGCCTCGAGCACCTCGACGGCGTTCTTCGAGCTCGACACGACCGCGATCGGGGTGCCGGCGGCCTGGAGCACGTCGAGGAGGGCGACGGACCCCGGATAGGGACGGATGCCCTCGCTGCGGAGGATGCGGGAGAACACCTCGTTCTTGCGGTTGCCGACGCCGCACACGGTGTCTTCGCGGGGGTCGTCCGACGGGTCACCCCACGGCACCTCGACGTCGCGGCTGCGCAACAGGCTCGCGACCCCGTCGTAGCGCTTCTTTCCGTCGACGTATTCGAAGTAATCGCGGTCGGTGTAGGCCGGTTCGATCTTCCACGCCGCGAACAGCTCGTCGAACATCGTCTTCCACGCGCGCATGTGCACCTCGGCGGTGGGGGTGAGAACCCCGTCGAGGTCGAACAGCACGCCGTCGAACGAGGTGAGGTCGGGCAGGTCGGGGCTGTCGGTCACGGCGTGCTCCAGATCGGGGTGCGGTGGCGCGGGCGCCCGGAGCGCCGCCCCTCCAGCGTAGTGGCGGGGCGACGCGGCGAGGGGCTATCGCGCGGTGACCGAGAGGGCGCGTCCGCCGATCCACACCTGGGACGGATGCCAGTCGGCATCCCACTGCACGAGATCGGCCGCCGCCCCCTCGGCGACGTGACCGATGTCGGTGCGCCCCAGCGAGCGCGCGGCGTTCTCTGTGCAGGCCGACAGGACGGCGGCGGGGTCGAGCCCCGCGGCGATCATGCGGCACACGCCCTCATCCAGCACGATGCCGGCACCGGCGATCGTGCCGTCTCGTCGCCGGCCGAGCCCGTGGGCGTCGTTGGCGACCGGCTGACCGCCGAAGTCGCACCACCGGTCGGTCTCGAGCCCCGCGGTGACGATCGCGTCGGTGACGCCGACCGTGCGTCGAGCGGCGGAGGCGAGCACGAGCGAGACCACGCTGGGGTCGAGGTGCTGCCCGTCGATGATCGTGCCGACGAAGAAGCGATCGTCGGAGAGCACCGCGCCGGGGACCCCGGGTTCACGCGGTTTGAGGGGGCGCTGGGCGTTGAAGACGTGGGTCGTCATCGTGGCGCCGGCGTCGCCCGCCGCGTGCACCTGCGCGGCGGTGGCGTCGCTGTGCCCGACCGCGACCACGTAGCCCTCCCCGGCGAGACGGTGGACGGCTTCGAGCGCGCCGGGGAGCTCCGGGGCGAGGGTGACGGTGCGCAGCGCGGCGCGGGCCGCGGGGCGCTCGAGCAGGGTGTCGAGGTGCTCGCGGGCGGGGGCGAGCATGAGGTCGGCGCGGTGCGCGCCCTTACGGGCGGGCGAGAGGAACGGGCCCTCGAGGTGCGCGCCTAGGACACGGGCGACGGGTTCGTCGGCGAACCGCTCCTTCGCCCGTCCGACGCGCTCGAGGGCGGCGACGGTGTCGGGCAGGGGCGCGGTGATGACGGTCGGCTCGATCCCGGTGACCCCGCGCGCGGCGAGCCCGGCGAGGAGAGTTCGCCACCCCGCCTCGTCGGCGGCCGCCACGTCGACTCCGAACGAGCCGTTGACCTGGAGGTCGAGCATGCCCGCCGTCACGACGCCGTCGACGACGTCGTGATCGACGCTCTCGTCCCCCGTCGCCGGGCGGATGCGGGTGATCCGCCCCGCGGCGATCTCGAGGACGACGGGGCCCACGAACGATCCCCCGATCAGCGCCCGCGCGGCACGCAGGCGCATCACAGCCCCTGCCCCGCCGGCTTCCCGGCGTAGGTGGTGCGGTAGTAGTCGACGAAGGCGAGCTGGCTCGCGGCATCCTCGTCGACGACGACCGTCGCGTGGGGATGCAGCTGCAGCACCGAGGCCGGCCACCGCGCCGACACGGGTCCCTCGACCGCCTCGCGCACCGCTTGCGCCTTGCCGCGGCCGAAGCCGAGCATGATCGCGTGACGGCTGTCGAGGATCGTCGCCAGCCCCTGCGTGAGGCAATGGGTGGGGACCTGATCGATGTCGCCGTCGAAGAACCGGGCGTTGTCCTGCCGTGTGCGGGGGGTGAGGGTCTTCAGTCGCGTCCGACTCGCGAGGCTCGACATCGGCATGTTGAAGGCGAGGTGACCGTCGGTTCCGATCCCGAGGATCTGCAGATCGATGCCTCCCGCGTCGCGGATGCGCTGCTCGTACGCGGGACCGGCCTCCAGCGGCGGGACCTCGAGGTCGCCCGGGCCGAGGATCGCGTCGGGGGCGAAGTCGACGTGCTGCTCGAGCTCGGTGCGGATGAACTCGCGGTACCGCTCGGGGTGACCGGCGGGCAGCCCGACGTACTCGTCGAGCAGGAACGCCCGCACCCGCGCGAAGCTCAGGTCCCCGTCCCGGTGACGGCGCGCGAGCTCGCGGTACACCGGAAGGGGCGTCGAGCCCGTGGCGAGGCCGAGCACCGCCGACGCAGTGGCGTGCAGCAGGGCGGTGTAGGCGTCGGCGACGACGCGGGCGGCATCCTCGGAGGTGGGGACGACGACGACCTCCATCACCGTCCCCCTCTCGCTCGGGCGCCGAGGGCGCGGCATCCGTTCGTCATCACAGCACCTCGAGGATGTCGTTCTTGAGCATCTCGGCGCGGGGGCCGAAGACGGCCTGCACGTTGTCGCCGACCTCGAGCACCCCGGCGGCGCCGAGCTGCTTCAGTCGTGCGTGGTCGACGAGTGTGCGGTCGGCGACCTCCATGCGCAGGCGTGTGATGCAGGCGTCGACGTGCTTGAGGTTGGCGCGGCCTCCGAAGGCGTCGATGAGCTGCTCGGCGGTGGACCCGGTGGGAGCCGGGGCGGGCGCAGCGGCTGCGGCAGTGTCGGTGGCGGTGGCGACGGCCGGCGCGGACGGGGCGATCGGCGTTCCGGCGGCGGGGTCGGCGTCGGCGTCGACCGCGGGGGCGTCGCTCGTCGGGGCGGACAGGTCTTCGCGGCCCGGGGTGCGCAGGTTCCACTTCTTGATGACGAGGCGGAACAGGAGGTAGTAGACGCCGAAGTAGATCACGCCCATCACCACCAACAGCCAGATGTTGTTCGCCGCCGGCGCCGTGCCGTACAGGAGCAGGTCGAACAGTCCCGCGGAGAACGAGAAACCGAGGTGGATGTCGAGCAGGTAGGCGACGGCGAGCGAGATGCCGGTGAGCACCGCGTGCACCACGTAGAGCGGGAACGCGACGAACATGAACGCGAACTCGAGCGGTTCGGTGATCCCGGTCAGGAACGCCGTGAGGCCGGCGGCGCCCAGGATGCCGATCGCGGCCTTGCGCTGCGCGGGATTGGCCAGGTGGATCATGGCGAGCGCGGCGGCGGGGAGACCGAACATCAGGACAGGGTAGAAGCCCGAGGTCAACGCACCCGCGGTGGGATCGCCCGCGGCGAAGCGGGTGAGCTCACCGGTGACGACGCTGCCGTCGCCCTTCGTGTACGAGCCCTGCAGGAACCACACGTAGGAGTTGAGGATGTGGTGCAGCCCCACGGGGATGAGCATGCGGTTGGCGAATCCGTAGACGAAGGCGCCGATCGCGCCCGTGCCGCCGATGAAGGCCCCGAGGCCCGTCAGGCCGGTGTCGAAGATCGGATAGAAGTAGCTGAGCCCGAACCCGACGACGAGGCTCGCGAGCGAGACGACGATGGGAACGAACCGGCGCCCACCGAAGAATCCCAGGTAGGACGGCAGTTGAATGGTGTGGTACCGGTCGAACAGCCACGCCGTGAGCAGGCCGATGACGATGCCGCCGAACACGCTGTAGTTGATCTGCACCTGATCGCCCGCGGCCGTCGTCTGCCCGGCGAGCACCACCGGCGACATCGCCTTGAACACGTTCGCGAGCACGAGGTATCCGACGACGGCCGCGAGCGCCGTCGATCCGTCGGCCTTCTTCGCGAAGCCGATCGCGACACCGACCGCGAACAGCAGCGCGAGGTTGTCGAACAGCGCACCGCCGGCCGCGCTCATGGCCTGGAAGAAGGGGCCGATGACCGGCAGGTCGATCTGGCCCAGCAGGTCGGGCTGACCGAGACGGAGCAGGATGCCGGCGGCCGGCAGCACCGCGATGGGCAGCATGAGGCTCTTGCCCAGGCGCTGCATCTGCGCGAAGCCCGGGATTCCACGGCGGCGCGCGGTGGGGACGGTGGTGGCCATGACGGTTCTCTCTCGACGGTGACGGAACGGATCAGACGGACAGAAGGGGGGTACCGGGGGTGATCTCGGCGCCCTCGGCGGCGTGCAGGGACACGTCGTCGGCGGAGCGCTCGAGGACGACCACGGGGACGACGCTGGCGAGGCCCGCCGCGCGGATCGCCGGCACGTCGTAGGCGATGACCGGGGTGCCCGCCGCAACCCGATCGCCCTTGGCGGCATAGGCCGTGAAGCCCTCGCCCTTGAGCTGGACCGTGTCGAGCCCGAGGTGCACGAGCACGCCCACCCCCTCGTCGGTCACGACGACGAACGCGTGCGGGAAGACCTGCAGCAGCGTGCCCTCGACCGGCGAGACGACGTCGACGATCTCGAGAGGCGGCTCGACCGCGACGCCCGGACCCATCGCCCCCTGGGCGAACAGCTGATCGGGTACGTCGGCGAGCGGCAGGACGACTCCGACGAGCGGGGACAGGATGACGGTCACGGGGACTCCTCGGGGGCGGCGGTTCGACGGTACGCACCAGCGACCGTCGCTTAGGTTGGGGAAGATCAGATCGTCTTCGCCCGCGCCGACCACGTGGCTCGTACTGGTACGTACCAGTGAAGCTACTGGTCGCCGTCGGGCGTGTCAACACCGAAAGTCGACGCCGTCATGCCCCGTCTCCGCGATGCCGACACCCCGCCCGCCGTCACCGCCGGCCCCATTCCCAAGCACGCCCAGTTGCGCGCGATCCTGCTGTCGGACATCGGCAGCACGTGGCCGGCCCACGCGGCCATCCCGTCGGAACGCGAGCTGTCGACCCGCCACGGGGTGAGCAGGGCGACCGTGCGCGAGGCGCTGCGGCAACTGATCGACGAGCAGAAGCTGTACACGGTGCAGGGGAAGGGCACCTTCGTCGCCGGCGAGCGCGTGCAGTCCCAACTGCACCTCGCGTCGTTCACGGAGGACATGCGTCGACGGGGCATGGTCGCCACGACCCTCGTCCGCCGCGCCGAGAGGGCGATTCCGCCCCTCGACGTGCGCGCAGCCCTCGGCCTCGATGAGGACGAAGAAGCCTGGTCGATCGAGCGTCTGCGCCTGGCCAACGGCATCCCGATGGCCCTCGAGACCGGCTGGTACTCACCGCGTCTCGCCGACGACCTCGGCGAGCAGGACCTCGGCACGTCGATCTACGGCCTGTTGGCCGAGAGGTACGGCGTCCGCATCGACGCCGCCGAGCAGACGGTGTGGACGGAAGCGGTCGAGGATGACGTCGCGACGGCGCTCGCGGTGCCTCCCGGGTCGCCGGTCCTGGTGTTCCGGCGCACGTCGCGCTCCGGCGGTCGCGCCGTCGAGCACGTCACGTCGTGGTACCGCGGGGATCGCTACCAGGTGCACATGGCGCTGGCCGGAGGCTGAGTCGACCTCAGGCCGTGACCGACAGCGTCTGCCGGGCGATCTCGAGCTCCTCGTCGGTCGGTACGACGAGCACCTCGACGAGCGAGGCATCGGTGGAGATGCGACGGATGCCGCGCTCGCGCGCCGCGTTGCGCGCGGGGTCGATCTCGACGCCGGCGAAACCGAGGGTGGCCATCGCCTCCGCGCGGACCGCGGGGGCGTTCTCCCCCACCCCCGCCGTGAACGAGATGACATCGACCCCGCCGAGCTGGGCGAGGTAGGCCCCTGCGTAGGCGCGCAGGCGGTGGATGTAGACGTCGAAGGCGAGCCGCGCCGCCGGGTCGCCGGCATCCCGTCGCTGCTGGATGTCGCGCATGTCGGAGACGCCGGCGATGCCGAGAAGGCCGGACCGCTTGTTCAGCAGCGTGTCGAGATCGGCAATGGACATCTCGGCGCGACGGGCGAGCTGGAGGAGCACGGCCGGGTCGAGATCGCCCGAGCGCGTTCCCATGACGAGACCCTCGAGGGGGGTGAGCCCCATCGAGGTGTCGACCGAGCGGCCACCCTCGATCGCGGCCACGGACGCACCGTTGCCGAGGTGGAAGACGATCTGCTTCAGCTCACCGAGGGGGCGCCCGACGAAGGCGGCGGCGGCCTCGCTGACGAACTTGTGGCTCGTGCCGTGGAAGCCGTAGCGACGGATGCGGTGCGCCTCGGCGACCTCGCGATCGATGGCGTAGGTGTACGCCTCGGGAGCGAGGGACTGATGGAACGCGGTGTCGAAGACCGCGACGTGCGGCACGGTCGGAAACGCCTTCTTGGCGGCGACGATGCCGGCGAGGTTCGCGGGGTTGTGGAGCGGCGCGAGCACCGACAGCTCGTCGATGTTGATCTCGACGAGGGGGGTGACCACGGTCGGCGCGAAGAACCGCGCGCCGCCGTGGACGACGCGATGGCCGACCGCGACCGGCGGGTGCTCGTCGAGCGAGGGTCCGTGCGCGGCGAAGGCCTCGAGCATGACGGCGAAGCCGGCGGTGTGGTCGGGGATCTCGCGCTCGATGGTCGAGGTCGCGTCGGTGACCGTGGGCGCCGGGCCCTCGGGCGAGGCGAGGGCCGCCGCCTTCACCGTGTGCCGCGCGACCCCGGTCGACTCCCCGATGCGCTCGACGAGGCCGCTCGCCAGGACTTCTTCGCGCGCCATGTCGAGCAGCTGGTACTTGAACGACGACGATCCGCTGTTGACGACGAGCACGACGCTCATTCGGGGCTCCCCTGGGCCTGGATCGCGGTGATCGCGATGGTATTGACGATGTCGTCGACGAGCGCTCCGCGCGACAGGTCGTTGATGGGCTTGTTCAGCCCCTGCAGGACCGGTCCGATCGCGACGGCGCCGGCCGAACGCTGCACCGCCTTGTAGGTGTTGTTGCCCGTGTTGAGGTCGGGGAAGACGAACACCGTGGCGCGTCCGGCGACCTCCGATCCCGGCATTTTGGCGCGTGCCACGGCCGCGTCGGCGGCGGCGTCGTATTGGATGGGTCCCTCGACGAGGAGCTCCGGAGCGCGCTCGCGCACCAGGGCGGTCGCCGCGCGCACCTTCTCGACGTCGGCACCGGTGCCGGACTCCCCCGTCGAGTACGACAGCATCGCCACGCGCGGGGCGATGCCGAACTGCTCGGCCGTGGCCGCCGACGACACGGCGATGTCGGCGAGCTGCTCACTGGTCGGATCGGGGATGACGGCGCAGTCGCCGTACACGAGCACGCGATCGGCGAGCGCCATGAGGAACACGCTCGACACCACCGAGACGCCCGGGGCGGTCTTGATGATCTCGAACGCCGGACGGATGGTGTGCGCCGTCGTGTGCGCAGCACCCGAGACCATGCCGTCGGCCAGGCCCAGGTGCACCATCAGGGTGCCGAAGTACGACACGTCGGTCACGGTGTCGGCGGCCTGCGCGTAGGTGACGCCCTTGTGCGCCCGGAGCCGGGCGTACTCGGTGGCGAACTTGTCGACGTGCACGGCGTCGAAGGGGCTGAGCACCTCGGCATCGCGGATGTCGATACCCAGCTCGATCGCGCGCCCGCGCACCTCGATCGGCTCGCCGAGGATCGTCAGGTCGGCGATGCCGCGCGAGAGGACGGTGGCCGCCGCCCGCAGGACGCGGTCGTCGGTGCCCTCGGGCAGCACGATGCGGCGCTTGTCGGCGCGGGCCCGGTCGACGAGGCCGTACTCGAACATGAGCGGGGTGACGACGCTCGGGCGGGCGACGCCGAGCTCGCGCGTGAGCAGCTCGGTGTCGACGTGGCGCTCGAACAGTGCGAGTGCGGTGTCGTAGCGGTGCTGGGAGTCGGCGGCCAGGCGACCGCGCGTGTTCATGATGCGCACGGCGGTGTCGTACGTGCCGAGGTCGGTGGCGATGATCGGCAGCGGCGAGCCGAGGCCGTCGATGAGTCGCACGATCGAGTCGGGCAACTCGAACCCGCCGTTGAGCACGATGCCCGCCAGCGACGGGAAAGTGCCCGACGCGTTGGCGAGCAGCGCCGCGAGCAGCACCTCGGTGCGGTCGGCCGGGATCACCACGACCGCGGACTCCTTCAGTCGCGGCAGCACGTTGACCATCGACATGCCCGCCACGACCACGCCCAGCACCTCGCGCGTGAGCAGCGCCGGGTCGCCCTTGATGAGCTCGCCCTCGACCGAGCGCAGGACGCCGCGGACCGACGGCGCGATGAGGAAGCGGTCTTCCGGAAGCGCCCACACGGGAACGGTGCGGTCCTCTCCGGCGACCGGAGCGGCGTCGACGACCTGGCGAACGGATGCCACGATCTCGTCGAGGTGGTCGGCATCGGCGCGGTTGGCGATCACGGCGAAGAGCGCCGCACGCTCGTGCTGCAGCTCTGAGATGGCGAGGGAGGCGATCTGACCGACCTCCTGCGGGGTGCGCGCGACCGACAGACCGAGGGTCTCGCTGTGCCCCTGCTGCGCGCGGCCACCGAGAACGAGAAGCACCGGGGCACCGAGGTTGGCGGCGATGCGCGCGTTGTAGGCGAGCTCGGCGGGGCTGCCGACGTCGGTGTAGTCGCTGCCGATGATGACCACGGCGTCGCACTGCGCCTCGACCGCCTTGTAGCGCTCGACGATGCGCGCCAGCGCCGCATCGGCGTCGTCGCGCACGTCGTCGTAGGTGACGCCGACGCAGTCGTCGTACGCCAGGTCGACGCTGTCATGGTCGAGCAGCATCTCGAGCACGTAGTCGCGTTCGGCCGTCGAGCGCGCGATGGGGCGGAACACCCCCGCGCGCGGCGTGACGCGGCTGAGGGCGTCGAGGACGCCCAGAGCCACGGAGGATTTGCCCGAATGACCTTCGGCCGACGTGATGTAGATGCTCTGCGTCACGCGTCCAGCCTAGAGCGGGCCCCCGACACCGCTTCGGGGTTGCTTCGGCGTCGAGTCATCAGGACGACCCGGCAGCACTATCGTTCCGAATCATGAACGATGCGCGTCCCGGCACCACCGTCCCCGACCACCGCGGTCGCACCGGCCTGCACCTGACCGGTCTCGGCCTCGACCGCAACCCGCGCGTGGCCGTCGAAGACGTCGAGCTGCTCGCTGCGGGCTGGCACGTGCTGCGCGCGACCACGTTCCGCTACCGCGGCGACGACGGCACCTGGAGCACGCAGACGCGCGAGACCTACGATCGCGGCAACGGCGCGACGGTCCTGCTCTACGACCCGGCCCGGCGGACCGTGCTGCTCACCCGGCAGTTCCGCTACCCCGTGTACGTCAACGACCACCCCGACGGCATGCTGATCGAGACCGCGGCGGGGCTGCTCGACGACGATGACCCGGTGACCGCGATCCGCCGGGAAGCTGAGGAGGAGACCGGGGTGCGGGTCGACGAGGTCGAGCCGGTCTTCGAGGTGTACATGAGCCCCGGATCGGTCACCGAGCGTCTGCACTTCTTCTCCGCCGCTTACGACGGCTCCGCGCGCCACGGCGATCGCGGGGGCCTCGCCGAAGAGGACGAGGAGATCGAGATCCTCGAGTACGACATCGACGACGCCCTGTCGATGATCCGCGACGGGTCGATCCAGGATGCCAAGACGATCATGCTCCTGCAGTGGGCGGTGCTGGACGGGCCGTTCTCCCCCGGCCGCTGACGCGCCGGTGCGATCACGGTCGCGGGGCGCCGTCAATCTTGGCGAAATCTGGGAGGACCGGTTCTCCCGTCGACTGCGTCGGCGCTCCCGCTCCGGCACGGGCGGCCCGTTCCGCCCCGGACCGGAGGATCACGCCGCATGCTCACCGCCCTGAATCCCTTCGACGCGGCATCCGTGCTGCAGGCCTTCGGGCCCTTCGTCCTCGCCGGGATCGCCCTCCTCGTCTTCATCGAGTCGGGGGTGCTCTTCCCCTTCCTTCCGGGCGATTCCCTGCTGGTGACGGCGGCGATCCTCAGCGACCCTCTCGGCATCGCTCCGTGGCAGGTGGCTGTCGTCGCGTCGCTCGCCGCACTCGCGGGTGATCAGGTCGGATTCTGGCTCGGCCGACGCTTCGGCCGGCGACTGTTCCGCGACGACGCGCGCCTGCTCACGACGGCACGTCTGGCCGAAGCCGAGGCCTTCTTCGCGCGCTGGGGCGGCCTCTCGCTCGTGGTCGGCCGGTTCGTCCCCATCGTGCGCACCTACGTGCCCCTCGTCGCGGGCGCTGCCGACATGCCCTATCGCCGGTTCCTGCTGTGGAACGCCGTCGGCGCCATCGGCTGGTCGTGCGCGATGACCCTGGTGGGGGTGCTGCTGGGCGGCATCCCGTTCATCGCCCACAACATCGACGTGCTCGTCATCGTGATCGTCGCGGTGTCGGTCCTGCCCGTGGTCATCGCGGCGGTGCGGCGACGTCGAGCGGGCGGCGGGACCGGGCGGTCGGTGGAGGGCCGCCGCTGAACCGTCGGAGAGTGACCACCCGTTTCCGGGCAAAGAAAAGACCCTCCGCGCACCCGGTAGAGCCTGGTTACCCTTGCTACGTTTCCGTCCTGGGGGAGTTGGCCTGGATGCCGCCACGCGGAGAGCCGAGTACAGCTTACCCGACCGGCGGGGCCGCTCTCGCCCGCGACCCCTCCCGCAGACGACGACGCGGCCGGGGTGCTTATCGCACCCCGGCCGCGTGTCGGTCGGATGTCAGCGCGACAACCGCACCGTGACGAGCTGGAACGGACGCAGCTCGAGATCCAAGACGCCGCCCTGCACAGTGGTCACCGCTGCGGCGTCCACGACACGCTCCAGCAGGTCGGTCTCGCTCACGCGGGCGACGTCGAAGCCGGCCTCGAGGCGCGCCTGCGTGCGCTCTCCCAGCGCTTCGTAGAGACGGACGACCACGTCGCCCGATCCGTCCTGGGCGAGCTTGACGGCCTCGACGACGACGCCGGGAGCATCGATCGCCACCAGGGGTGCCACGGAGTCCTCCCCGGCATCGGTCACCACCCGCGCGGGCAGGTTGGTGCGGTAGCCCTCGGCGACGGCGTCGAGCACGTCGGCCCCCACGACGATGCCCACCTCGAGGTGGTGCGCGCCCTGGTCCTGCCCCGGGTCGGGGAACATCGCCGACCGGATGATCGACAGGCGCACGAGCGAGAAGGTCCCCCCGCCGTCGCGCTCGTGGCGGGTGATGTCGTGGCCGTAGGTGGAGTCGTTGGTCACGGCGACGCCGAAGTCGGGCTCCGCGACCCGCACCCAGCGGTGCGCGGCGGTCTCGAAACGTGCCGAGTCCCACGACGTGTTCGTGTGGGTCGGGCGCACGATGTGTCCGAACTGGATCTCGGATGCCGCCCGGTCGGTGTGCACGTCGACGGGGACGCCCAGCTTGAGCAGCTTCTGCTGCTCGTGCCAGTCGACGTCGAGCGACAGCCGCACGGTGCGCGCGCCCGCGGCGAGCGCGACGCGCGTGACGATCGTGGACTCGCCGATCGAGCGCTCCACGACGACCGCGTCTCCGTCGACACGCACGGCATCCGCGGTGTCGAGGGGTGTCGCGTGCCGGCGGTAGGTCTCGTCGATGTCCCACGCGTCCCACTGGGTGGGGGTGTCGCGGAAGACCTCGAACAGCCCCGCCACCTGGCCCGCCGGCACGACCTCGCGCCCCGACACCACGTCGACGAGCGAGATGAGAAGTCCTCGGGCGTCGATCACCGCGTGGACGATGCCGTTGTCGAGCACGAAGCCCGAGCCCTCGGCGCGCGGGGTGACGTCGCGCGCACCCGGTGCGGCGGCGATGCCCAGCGCCGGCGCACCGGCGCGGGCGTGCGGCGCGGCGTTGACCAGCAGCGTGCGGTCGCCCTCGCCGACGAGCGCGCGGAGGCTGTCGGCGATGATCTGCTCGAGCTCGGTGGCGATCGCTTCGTAGTTGCGCTCGGCATCCCGGTGCACCCACGCGATCGAGGTGCCGGGGAGGATGTCGTGGAACTGCTGCAGCAGCACCAGGCGCCACAGGCGCTGGAACGCGTCGGCCGGGTAGGCGGCGCCCGTCCGCACGGTCGCGGTGGCCGCCCACAGCTCCGCCTCGCGCAGCAGGTGCTCGCTGCGACGGTTGCCCTGCTTCGTGCGCAGCTGGCTGGTGTAGGTGCCCCGGTGGAACTCGAGGTACAGCTCCCCCGCCCACACGGCCGGGTCGGCGTACTCCGCCTCGGCGGTCTCGAAGAACTCCCGCGGCGTGGAGTGCTTCACGACCGGCGCGCCCTCGAGGGAGTGCGTGCGGGCGATGGTCGCGGTCATCTCACGCGTGGGCCCGCCGCCGCCGTCGCCGAAGCCGTACGGCAGGAGCGAGGTGCGGGCCCGGCCCTTGTCGGCGAAGTTGCGCTCGGCGTGGGCGAGGTCGGCCGCGGTGACCTCGGAGTTGTACTTGTCGACCGGCGGGAAGTGCGTGAAGATGCGCGATCCGTCGATGCCCTCCCAGCGGAAGGTGTGGTGCGGGATGCGATTGGTCTCGTTCCACGAGATCTTCTGCGTCAGGAACCACCGGGCGCCGGCGGCCTTCATGATCTGCGGCAGCGCGCCGCTGTAGCCGAACGAGTCGGGCAGCCACACCTCTTCGGTGTCGATGCCGAACTCCTCGAGGAAGAACGACTTGCCCTCCACGAACTGGCGGACCATGGCCTCGCCGCCGACCATGTTCGTGTCGGATTCGACCCACATGCCACCCACCGGGACGAAGCGTCCCTCGGCGACGCGCGCCTTCAGCCGCTCCCAGAGCGCCGGGTAGTGCTCCTTCATCCACGCGAACTGCTGCGCCGATGACGACGCGAAGACGAACTCGGGGTCTTCGTCCATGAGCGACAGCACGTTGCTGAACGTGCGCGAGACCTTGCGCGCGGTCTCTCGCACCGGCCACAGCCACGCCGAGTCGATGTGGGCATGACCGACCGCGTGCAGCACGTGGGCACTGGATGCCGCGGGCGCGGCCATCAGCGGGGCGAGGACGTCGCGGCCGGCCTGTGCCGTCCCCGCGACGTCTTCGGGATCGACCGCGTCGATCGCGGCATCCATCGCCTCGACCAGGGTCGCGCGGCGCGCGGAGGTCGCGTCGAGCTCGGCGATGAGGCCGTGGAGCAGACGGAAGTCCTGCAGCAGGTTCCACACCGCGAGGTCGCGGAGGCCGATCGACATCTCGCGGAGCACATAGAGAGGAGCCTCGCCCGCGGTCGCGGGGTCGCCGACCGGGGTGGGCTCGAAGGTGAAGAGGCTGCCGACATCGGGATTGGATGCCGCCTCGACGAGCACGTCGACACGACCGTCGGCGTCGACCGCGGCCGGGCTGGCGTTGTTGAACGGCGAGACGCCCTTGATGGGCGCTCCCTCGCGGTTCCAGACGAGCGCCTCGCACTGGAAGCCGCTCTGACCGGCGGTGAAGCCGAGGTCGATGACGAGCTCGGCGACGGTGCCCTCGGGCAGGGCGCCCGCGGCGTCACGCCACGCAGCGGGGATCTCCCCCGACACGGCGAACCAGGTGGTCCCCCACGCGCGGCCCCACGGCGTCCCGATCGCGAACGGGCGGTAGGCGGCATCCCGCGCCTCGGCGAAGGTCACGGGCTCGCCCGGGGCCTCCCACGCCTGGATGTCGAGGGGCTGGCGGGCGCGGTAGACGGCGGGGGCGAGACGCTCCCGGGCGAAGCGTTCGATGCGCATCTCGATGAGCGCGGTGCGGTCGTGCATGGGATGTGTTCCTTGTCTGGGGGGACGGGTCAGCCCTTGACCGCGCCGGCGAGGGCCGACGGGCCGCCGAGTCCGCGCTGTACGAGCACGTACAGGCCGAGGACCGGGAGGGAGTAGACGATCGAATAGGCCGCGAGCTGGCCGTAGGCCACCGCTCCGAACGACCCGAAGAAGTTGAAGATGCTGACCGCGGCCGGCTGATAGTCGGGGCTGAGCAGCAGCACGAAGGGGACGAAGAAGTTCCCCCACGCCTGGATGAACGTGAAGATGAACACCACCGCGATACCGGGACGCATGAGCGGCAGGACGATCTGCACGAGTGTGCGCATCGATCCCGCGCCGTCCATCCACGCCGCGTGCTCGAGCTCGACGGGGACGCCGTCCATGAAGTTCTTCATCATCCAGATCGCGATCGGCAGGGCGCTCGCGGTGAGGAAGAGGATCGTGCCGCCGACGGAGTCGATGAGGTTCAGCTGGACGAACAGGCTGTAGACCGGCACCATGATCGCCGTGATCGGCAGACACGTTCCGAACAGCACCGCGTAGAGGAAGGGCTTTCCGACGCGCATCTTGTAGCGGGACAGCGGGTAGGCCGCGAGAGAGGCGAGCACCACGGTCGCGATCGCGGTGCCGCCCGCGAGCAGCACGCTGTTCCAGAGCGGGAGGAACAGCAGGTCGGGCTTCATCACCGCGGCGAAGTTGTCGAGGGTGATGACCTCGGGCATCTTGATCGCGAGGGTCGGCTGCGCGTCGAGGGACGCGGTGACCAGCCACACCAGCGGCACCACGAACAGGAAGCCGATGACGATCATGAGCGTGTTCGACAGCACGCTCAGCGCGCGCGTGCGCGGAGACGAGAGCGAGGCCTTCGTGCGCGTCGGGGAGGGCGCGGCCGACCGGGCGCGGCGGCCCGTGACCTCGGGGAGGGTGGTGGTGGCGCTCATGACGAGACCTCCTCGCGCAGGGCGCGGACGTAGAAGAACGAGAAGACGGCGCCGATGACGAGCATGATCGTGGCGATCGCGGTGCCGTAGCCGAGCTCGCCGAACTTCAGCCCCTGCTGGTACGCGAGGATCGGCAGCGTCGTGCTCTTGTTGCCGGGGCCGCCGCCGGTCATGACGAAGATGAGTGTGAACACCGACAGCGTCTGCAGGGTCACGATCATGGAGTTCGTGCCGATGGTGGAGCGGATCATCGGGATGGTGACGTGGATGAGGCGCTTGAAACCGCTGGCTCCGTCCATCTCCGCCGCCTCGGTGATCTCGGGCGGCACATCGGCCAGCGCGGCCGAGTAGACCATCATCGAGAAGGCCGTGCCGCGCCAGATGTTGGCGAAGATCACCATGAGCACCGGCAGGGTGAACAGCCAGCTGACGGGCTCGACGCCGAAGACGGCGAGGACGGCATTCAATGTTCCGTTGTCGCGGAAGAACGCGTATGCGGCGAACGCCGCGACGATTTCGGGGAGAACCCACGCGGTGACGACGATCGTGCCGACCACGGCCGTCACGATGCGGTTGCCGGAGCGCATCATCAGCGCCAGGGCCAGGCCCAGGACGTTCTGTCCGATCACGGCCGAGAAGAACACGAAGACGATCGTGTTGATCACCGCGACGGGGAAGTCGGGGGCCTTGAACAACTGGACGTAGTTGTCGAAGCCGACGAAGTCGCTCGCGACGGCCGTCGATCCCGACAGCGTCGCGTTCGTGAGCGAGCCCCACAGCGACACCACGATGGGGCCGAGCAGGAACACGGCCAGCAGCAGGGCTGCCGGCAGGAGAGGGAGCGCCCGGGCCGACGACCGGAGGCCGCGCGTCTTCACGCGCGACCCCCGGCCGGTTCCGGTCGCCCCGGGGGTAGCCAGGGCGGTCACGATCAGCCCTGCTGGGTGTTGTCTTCGCCCACGATGCCGATGACGGCCTGGTCGTAGGCGGCGGCCGCGTCGTCCACGCTCGACTGACCGGTCATGACGGCTTCCATCGCGACCTGGATCTGGTTCGAGATCTTGTCGTAGTCCTCGGTCGCCGGGCGGAAGTGGGTGGTGTCGACGAAGCTCGAGAAGGTCTCGAAGCTCGGGTTGGCGTCGAGGTACTCGCTGGACTGGGCGACGTCCGCGCGCACGGCGATCTGGCTGTTGTCGATGCCGTAGGCGGTGGCGTTGTCCTTATTCACGGCGGTGGAGAGGAAGTCCCACGCGGCGTCGGCGTTCTTGGTGTTCTTACCGATCGCGAGGGTCCATCCCCCCGACATGCTGGTGGTGCCGGGCGCCTGGCCGTCCTGCGTCGGCATGGCGGCGATGCCGAGGGCGTCGCTCCACTCGGGCCACGCGGCGGTGCCGCCGTCGACCCACGCGGCCGACTGCCACGAGCCGTCGAGAGCGATGGCGAGCTTCGACGAGGGCAGCCAGTCGGCGGTCACGCTGGTGAAGATGTTGGGGTCGAGCGCCTGCTGCAGCGACGGTCCGAGGCCGCCCTGGTAGACGTCGCTGACGAACTGCAGCGAGTCCTTGAAGCCCTGGCTGCCGACGACCCACTTCTTGCTGTCGGTGTCGTAGAGGGTGTCCTCGGTGCCGTACATGAGCATCTCGAGCCCCTGCATGGATGCCGCCTCGCCGGCGGTCTTGCCCGAGTAGACGTTGATCGGGATGACGTCGGGGTTGGAGGCCTTGACCTTCTCGGCGGCCGAGAGGATGTCGGCCCAGGTCTTGGGCTGCCACGGCACGGAGATGCCGGCGGCCTCGAAGAGGGCCTTGTTGTACCAGAGGCCGCGGGTGTCGGTGCCGAGCGAGACGCCGTAGGACTTTCCGTCGGGGCCGAGACCGGCCTGCTTCGCGCCCTCGGCGAACTGCGACCAGTCGTCCCACTTCGCGAGGTAGTCGTCGAGCGGCAGGAGGTAGCCGGCCGCGGCGTCGGACTGGATCTTGAACGTGTCTTCGTACTGCACGTCGGGAGCGGTGCTGGCCGACTTGTTCATCAGCGCGAGCTTCGTGTAGTAATCAGCGCCCTCGGCCTGGATCGGGACGAGCTCGACCGTCATGCCCTCGTGCGCGGCCTCGTACTGCTTCTTGGCGTTCTCCATCAGCGTCTGCATCTGGTTGAACGTCGCCGTGGTCTGGTACGCGACTCGGATCGTCTTCGAGTCCGCCGCGTCGCCGCTGCCACCGGAGCAGCCGGCCAGAGCCACGGTCAGGGCGGTGGCGGTCAGAAGACCGGTCGCCATCGTCAGTTTCTTCATGGAAGCTCCCTTGCTCGGGTGGAGACACCGCGTCGCCAGAACCTTTTATAAATCAAATGGACTAACTCGGCAAGTCAGGGCAGCCGCAGCGAGGTAACGATCGCGACACGCCCCGCTATGAACGGTCCGGGCCGCGTCAGAGCGCGATCATCATGCGCGCCGGTCGGGCCGCGAACGCGCCGTCCAGCATCAAGCACGCGGCTCCCACGGCCGCCACATCGAGCCCGACCACCGAACGCCGCACGATGATCGGCAGCGTCGCCGTCGACGCGGGATCCGAGGCGACATGCTCCGCGACGATGTCGGCGAGCACCCCGGAAAGGCGTTCCCACGCGGGACCGCCGAGCACGACCTCGTCGACGTCGAGGAGATTGTTGGTCACCACGAGAGCCCGCGCGATCCGCTCCCCCGCCCGCCGCAGCACTCCCGCGGCCGCGTGCCGGGGATCCGCCGCATCGCGCACGAGACGGTCGAGGCCCGAGCGCGGGTCGGCGTCGATGTACCCGGCCTCGGCGATGAGCACGCGCGGTTCGATCGACACCCCCAGGCATCCTCGCGACCCGCACGCGCACAGAGGTCCGTTCGCATCCACGACCACGTGCGCGATGCCCCCGGCGTTGCCGGTCCGCCCGCGCACCGGAGCGCCCGCCACCGCGAGCCCCATGCCGACGCCGGCGCCGTAGTACAGGAACATCGCGTCGCTGAGCACGTCGGAGCGGTCGAACCACATCTCGCCGACCATCGCCGCGGTGACGTCCTTCTCCACGATGACGGGCAGCCCCGTCGCCGCACCGAGGTCTTCGCGCACGTTCACGTTGTGCCACTGCGGCAGCAGCGGCGGATCGAGAAGGCGTCCGCCACGGGCGTCGAACGGCCCGGGGGCGGCGACGCCCACCCCGAGAACGAGCTCGCGCGGCACCCCCGCACGCTCGACGATCGCGTCGACGGCCGCGCCCACGGCCGCCACCAGGGCTTCGGGAGCGACCTCGCGGAGCGCGGGGATCTCGTCGTGCGCGATGACCTCCCCCGCCATGTCGACCACGACGATCGTGTCGACGACGGGGTCGAGGTGCACCCCCACGGCGAACCGCGAGCGCGGCTCGAGCTTGAGCAGCGTCCGCGGCTTGCCGGGGCCGGAGATGACCTTGCCCGCCTCGATGATGAGACCGTCATCGGCGAGACGGCGGGTGACGTTGCTGAGCGTCTGCGCGCTCAGACCGGTGCGCGCCGAGAGCTCGACACGACTCAACCCCTCCGGCGAGCGACGGATGAGGTCGAGCACCAGCGTCTGGTTGTACTCGCCGACGGCGGGCAGATTGGAACCCGTACGCATGTTCCCCGCCCTCACTCGTCGGCCCGCGGCGCGGTCCTCGGTCTCAGGGTAGACCCGGCCTCAGGACTGCAGCGCGAGCGCTGCCGCCCCCAGGAGGGGGCCGTCGCCGTCGAGACCCGAGCCGACGATGCGGCACCGGCGCGCGTAGGCGTGCAGCGCCGCCGCCTCGGCGGCCGCGCGCACCTGGTGGACGTAGTCGGGGGCCACCTGCGAGAAGCCGCCCGCGATGGCCACGGCCTCGAGATCGCACAGTGTCGCCGCCGCTGCGATCGCCTGCCCGACGGCGATGGCCGAGCGGCTGACGGCGGCGATGGCGATCGCGTCCCCGGCCGCGTGGGCGGCGGCGAGGTCGAGCCCCGTCTCACCCTCCCACCCGTGCGCCTGCGCCCAGGCGACGGTCCCGGGGCCGGCCGCGACGGCCTCGAGGGTGGATGCCACGACCTCGTCGCCCTCGATGGTGCGCACGAACGTCTGGCCCAGGTGACCCGCGTTGCCGCTGGCGCCCGGAACGGGCCGACCGCCCAGGATGAGTCCGCCGCCCACGCCGGTGGACACCACGATCGCCATCGCGTCGTCGCAACCCACGAGCGCTCCGCGCCAGTGCTCGGCGAGAGCGATGCAGGTGCCGTCGAGGGCGAGGCGGATCGGGCCGTCCACGAGCCCCCCGAGCACCTCGTCGATCGGGAGACCGGCGGCGAGGGGCAGGTTCAGGGGCGAGACCGAGCGGGAGGGCAGGTCGACGGGGCCGGCACTGCCCACACCGATCGCGCCGACGCGGGCGCCGTCGACGGCGGCGAGCGCCGCGGTGGCGGCCTCGCGGATGTTGCGGGCGATCTCGTCGCGGTCCGCGGCCCTCCCGGTCGGACGCCGGGTCACGCTCGCCCGCTCGACCTCGCCGGCGAGCGAGACGAGGGCGGCATCCACCTTCGTCCCGCCGATGTCGACGGCGAGCACGTGCGTGACGGCGGGCAGGGACGGGGTGGTGTGCGACATGCGCGGGCTCCTCGGGTGGACCAACGCTCCCCGATCCTAGGGGCCCGAGCATCCGCCGAGTGACGCCTGTGTGCCGCGTCGTTTCGGGCCCCCGCCCATGCCGAGCGGGTTACGATCAGGTCACGGCGGCGACGACGCGCCTCCACCCCGCGACGCAAGGGATGCCATGGACGAGACGGTCACGCCCGAGGCGGCATCACGACTCCGCCGCCCCGACACCACCGCCCGGCCCGCGGCCGACGCGCCCCTCGACGCAGAGACGTTCGCCCGTCTGACCGGGGGAATCCTGGCATCCGTGTCGCAGGTGATCGACGGCAAGCCGGAGGCGGTCCGAAGCGCCCTCATCGCCCTCCTCGCGGAGGGGCACCTGCTGATCGAAGACGTGCCCGGGGTCGGCAAGACGATGCTGGCGCGGGCCCTCGCGGCCACGATCGACGCCGACGTCCGTCGCATCCAGTTCACCCCCGACCTGCTTCCGGGCGACATCACGGGCGTGTCGGTGTTCAATCCGGTGCAGCGGCAGTTCGAGTTCACCCCCGGCGCGGTCTTCGCCCACATCGTCATCGCCGACGAGATCAACCGCTCCTCGCCGAAGACGCAGTCCTCTCTGCTCGAGGCCATGGAGGAGCGGCAGGTCACCGTCGACGGGCGCACGCACGTGCTGCCCTCCCCCTTCCTCGTGGTCGCCACGCAGAACCCGTACGAGATGGAGGGCACGTACGCCCTGCCCGAGGCGCAGCGCGATCGTTTCCTCCTGCGCATCTCGATGGGATACCCGGATGCCGCGGCCGAGGCGCTCATGCTCCGCCAGCGCGACGCGGTCAACCCGCTCGACGGGCTCACCCCCGTCGTCTCGGCCCGCCAGGTGACCGCCATGATCGCCTGGGCGCGCGGGGTGCACGTCGCCCCGGCACTCGAGGAGTACGTCGTGGCGCTCGCACAGGCGACGCGCAGTCACCCCGACATCCGGCTCGGCGCGAGCCCCCGGGCGACCCTGCAGCTCGTTCGCGCCGCCAAGGTGCGGGCGGCCCTCGACGGCCGGTCGTACGTGATCCCCGACGACATCACGGCCCTGCTGGCGCCCGTCTTCGCCCACCGCCTGATCGCCAACCGGTCCGCGGCCGGAGGCAAGGCGGGGGCTGCGGTCGTGGCAGACGCCCTCGAGCGGATCGCCGCGAGCGTGCGCGTACCCCTCGCCGCCCGACCGTGAGAGCCCGGGTGAGGCGGTTCTGGCCGTTCACGGTGCGCGGCACGGGGGCGCTGCTGCTCGCCGTGGCGGCCTTCGTGATCGCCCAGCGCGCCGGCATCCCCGAGCTGCTGTACTTCGCGACGCTCCTGGCGGCGCTGCTCGTCGCGTCGGCGGTCGCTCTGCTGCTGACCCGCGGATCGGGCGCCGTCACGCGTGTCGTCTCGCCCGAGGTGCCGGAGGTCGGGGGGCCCGCGAGCGTGACCGTTCGCGCGGGTATCCAGAGCGCACTGCCGACAGCTCCGGGCCGGTGGCGGGACGCGCTGCCGGCGGGACTGACGGGGACGGCCGAGGGGGCGTCGCCGACGATCTCGTCGAGCCTCAGCGGTGCGGCCTCCACGATCGAGGTGCGCTACGACGTGACGGGGGCTGCGCGGGGGGTGCACGCCCTCGGACCGTTCGAGGTCACCACCACCGACCCGTTCGGGCTGGTGCGCCGGCGCATCGCCCTCGGCCGCACCACCGCCGTGACCGTGGCGCCGACGGTGCGCGATCTCGCGGCCCTCCCCGTCGCCGCGGGCGAAGCGGGCGGATCGCGGCAGACCACGACGCTGCAGATCGGCCAGGGCGCCGACAACCTCGTCGCCCGCCCGTACGCGCCCGGCGACTCGATGCGCCGCATCCACTGGCGGGCCACCGCGCACCGCGACACGCTCATGGTGCGTCAGGAGGAGCAGGAGGCGAGCCCCGCGGCCACGATCGTGCTCGACCGCGCCCTGTCGCGTTGGTCTCCGGTGGCCGCCCACGCCCCCGGCGGCGACGCGGCCTTCGAGACGGCCGTCTCGGCATGCGTCTCGGCGGTCGCACGGCTCGTGCACGAGGGGTACACGGTCGACGTCGTGGACAGCGACGGTCAGCTTCTGGCCGATCCGGTGGAGGGCGGCGACGACGCCGACGCCCGTGCGACCGCGGCGGCCTTCGCGAGCCTGCGTGCGCGCCCGGACGACGCGGCACGTCGTGTCGTCCCCGCCACGGCGGCGGGCCTCACCGGCCCCCTGATCGTGATCACCGGGGCCTTGCAGGCAGACGACTTCGAGGCCCTCAGGGCCGTGGCCCAGCGCTCCGCCCTTCCGATGCTGCTGGTCGTGGCCGAGCGCGCGGATCTGGACTCGTTGCGCGCGGGCGGCTGGCGCGCGGCGCAGGTGCATCCCGGTGGCGATGTGGCCGCGGCATGGGACGACGCGATCGAGCAGGGGTACGCCCGTGTCGGTCGCTGACATCACGCAGTTGCGCACCGCTCGGCGGCGGCGCGACGCCGCGCTGCTGGCGGCGGGACTGTACGTCGCGATCATCGCGGCGCTGCTGCCCGCGTTCTCGGTGATCGCCCCCGGCGCGTGGGTGGCCGGCGCGGCGGCCCTGTCCGCCGCGGTGCTCGGGGCGGGGCTGCTCGTGCGGCTCGCGCACCTCCCCGCCGTGGTCGCCACCATCATCGAGGCGGCGGTCTGGATCGTGGGGCTCACGTTGCTGTTCGGTCGCTCGACCGCCCTGCTCGGCGTCATCCCCACCCCGGCGACCTTCGCGACGGTGCCGGGGCTGCTCTCGGGCGCCTCCGAGGAGATCCGCCTCGGGGTGGCCCCCGTGCCGCCCGAAGCCGGGCTGAGCTTCCTGCTCGTCGCGGCGGTCGGCGCCCTCGCCCTCGTGCTCGACCACGTCGTGCTGACGGCGCGCATGCCGCTGCTCGCGGGCGTCGGCCTGGTCGCGGTCTCGCTCATCCCCACGATCGCGATCCCTTCCGACGTCGACGTCGCCGGTTTCGTGCTGCTGGCCGCCTCGCTGCTCTTCCTGCTCCGCATCGATACGCGGGCTCGCGCCGCAGCTCCCGCGCCGCGGCGGCCCTCCGCCCGCGCGCCCGGTCGACTGGGGGTCTCGGCGACGGCCCTCGCCGTCGCCGTGGTCGCCGTGATCGTCGCCGTGGTCGCCACCCCGCTCCTCCCCCAGCCCGGCCTGCGCTTCGCCACCGGTGGATCGGGCGGCACGGGCACGACCATCAACCCCAACCTCGAGCTCGGCAACGATCTGCGCCAACCGCGGGAGGTCGACGTGCTCACCGTGCGGACGACGGCCCCGACGGCGCCGTACCTGCGGGCCGTGACCCTCTCCCGCTTCGACGGAGCGGTCTGGTCGCCCGACAGCTCCGACACCGTGCCCGTCCCGGGCGACGGAGCGGTGTTCAGCCCGGTCGAGACCGACGCCGACATCGCCCGCGTCGACTGGACCACCGACGTCACCGTCGACGCCCTCGACAGCCCCTGGTTGCCCGTGCCCTACCCCGCCGCGACCGTCACCGGGCTCGACGGCGAGTGGCTCGGCATGCCGCAGAACCGCACGGTCGTCACGCGCGCGGGTTCCACGCGCGATCAGCAATACGAGGTGCAGGCGAGTGTGCCGCGACCGACGCTCGAGCAGATCCGCAGCCGCTCGGTGGGCGACCCCGGCCTGAGCGCCGATGTCAGCGCCCTGCCCGCCGATGTGCCTTCGGTCATCGGCGACACGGCCCGCGAGGTGACGGCCGGGACCTCGACCCCCTATGACGCCCTGCTCGCGATGCAGACGTGGTTCCGCAGCAGCGCGTTCCGGTACTCGCTCGATGCACCGGTCGACGCAGGCTTCGACGGCGCGGGACTGGACGCGGTCGCCGATTTCCTGCAGGTGCGCGCGGGATATTGCGTGCACTACGCCTCCGCGTTCGCGGTGATGGCGCGCTCGCTCGGCATGCCGTCGCGCATCGTCGTCGGATACCTGCCGGGAACGGCTTCCAGCATCCCCCAGCAGGGTGGCACCGAGTACACCGTCACCTCGAGCCAGCTGCACGCGTGGCCGGAGGTCTACTTCCAGGGCATCGGCTGGGTGCCCTTCGAACCGACGAACAGCCTCGGGGTGCCGACGAACTTCGCATCGGGATCGACCTCGAACGGCGGCGCCACGCCTACCACCCCCGAACAGGATGCTGCTGCCCCCGACGCCCAGCCGTCATCGGCGCCCTCGTCACCCGACCGCGGCGACGTGGGGGCCGTGGACGCCGGCGCCGCGGCGACGAGTGCGCGTCCGGGCGCCGCCTGGGTGCCCGTCGGGATCGTGGTGCTGGCGCTGCTCGTGGCCGCCTTCGTGCCGGCGCTGTTGCGTGTCGTCCGGCGCCGCCGACGTCTGAACGCCGCGGGCGCGGGGGATGCCGTGGCCGCGTGGACCGCGCTGCGGGAGGACGCGGTGGATCTCGGCATCCCGGCCCCCGGCGCCGAATCGCCTCGCGCCTTCGCCGCGCGATTGGTCGAGGAGCACGGCGTCGCCGCCGACGACGCCGACCTGCTGCGGGAGGCCCTCGAGCGCGTCAGCTATGCCGGTGACGCGCCCGACCCCGCGCACGGACCGGCGCTGGCCGCGGCGGTCGATCGCGTCCGAGCGGGCCTGCTCGCGAGGGCGACCCCGGCCCGCCGCGCGCTCGCGCGAGTGCTGCCCCGCTCGCTCGTGGTGCGCCCGGGGGCGGTGGATGCCGAGCGCGAGAGCGCGAGCGTGGGCTGAACACCGAAGAGCGCCACCCTCGATCTCGAGGATGACGCTCTTCGTGTGGCGGAAGTGACAGGATTTGAACCTGCGAGGCGAGTTACCCCGCCTACATGGATTCCAGCCATGCTCCTTAGGCCGCTCGGACACACTTCCAACAGGAAAGCTTACACGGCTGCCGAGCCCGCCCGAGTCACGGGCCGCGTCCGACCGCGCGAGGCGGGTGTCGGGACCAGCTCCCGCCCCGCGCGGCGCGAGCCCGCGCGCACGCCGCAGCCGCGGCGCTCGCCCGGTCGCGTCAGAGCGCGTCCTTCGGCAGCCGGTGCAGCGTCACCGCCCCGACCGCGCGGAAGGGGTGCAGGGGGTCGGGGGCCGTCGACCCCGTGGGCCCGCCCAGTTCACTGTGGACGACCGCGCTCATCACGGCGTAGGCGTCCATCGCGTCCCACCCGTGTGCGCCGACGAGGGTGTCGAAGACGTCCTCGTATCCGCGTCGGATGCTCTCCTGCACCGGGTCGCCGAGACCGACGAAGATCCACTCGTCGGCGGTCTCGACGCGCGGCGCGCGGTAGCCGGCATCCTTCACGAGATCGATCGAGACCACCGCGACGCCGGCGGCCTCGATCGCCACGAACGACGACTCGCCGCGGGCCATGACGGCGTGGATGTCGCCGATCGACAGCAGCGCACCCTCGACCTCGACGGGCAGGTAGACCGTGGCGCCGGGGGCGACGTCGGTGAGGTCCATGTTGCCGCCGAGCGACGTCGTCGGCATGACGGTCGAGTTCACGCCCGCCGCGGGTGCGGTGCCGATGCACCCGATCATCGGACGCGCTGCGACCACGTGGCGGTCGGTGAGGTGCACGCCCTCGGCGTCGATCGGGATGCGACGGCTGACGACCCGATCGGGCATGCGGTGCTGCAGGGCGCCGGCCCCCGGCAGGCTCTGCGACCAGCCGTACGGCCCGAGGCGGATCTCGTGCACGTGCACCGCGAGCGCATCGCCGGGCATCGCGCCCTCGACGTGGACGGGCCCGGTGACCGGGTTGATCGGGGCGCGCAGGGCGGCGAGATCCCCGTGCTCGTGCAGTTCGGCGTACACGGCGTCGTCGGTCTCGAAGGAGATCGTCTCGCCCGTGCCGGGGGTGACGCGCAGGACGGGTGCGACCGCGGCGTCGAAGCCCGGACGGCCGAGCTCCTTGCCGAGCGCGTGGGTGACGCTCGTCACGAGGCCACCTCGCCGCCGCCCTCTCCGGCCGTCGCGGTGGCGTGCTCGGGCAGGGGCCCGGTGGCGCCACCGTTCCTGCGGGCGAAGACGGCGTACACGACGCCGCCCACGACCAGCCACAGGATGCCGCCCACCTTGGCGGCGATGTCGGCGTTGAGCAGCACATAGCCGATGATGAGGAACCCGATCACCGGCACGACGAGGTGCAGCAGGTAGTTCTTCGACTTCTTCTTACCGAGGTAGTACACCGCGACCGAGACGTGCAGCAGCAGGAAGCCGAGCAGTGCGCCGAAGTTCACCAGCGACGAGATGACCGCGATCTGGCCGACGAAGAACAGCACGAGCACGAGCGAGATCGCGCTGACCGACAGGATCGCGGCGAGCGGCACCTGGCGCGCGTTCACCTTCGACAGGAAAGCGGGAAGGCGCCGGTCGCGGCTCATCGAATACAGCAGTCGAGAGGTGGCGGCTTGAGCGGCGACGGCGTTGGCGATGCCCACCGCGACGACGTTGACGGCGAGGAACGCCGTGGCCCAGCCGGATCCCGCAGCCTGCGCGACGAGCAGGAAGAAGGCGTTGTTGACGTCGTCGTCCGAGAACGCGATCGTTCCGGCGGCCAGGGCGCTGGCGAACCACGTCTGCGTGACGAACAGCACGGCCACGACGAGGAGGGCGATGATCATCGCGCGGCCGCCCGACTTCCGGTCGCCCGTGGACTCCTCGGCCATGGTCGAGATGCCGTCGAAGCCGAGGAAGCTCAGGACCGCGATCGACAGGGCGGTGGCGATGAGCGCGGGGTTGACCTTCTCGGCATCCCACACCGGGGCGATCGAGAACTCGGCCCCGGGGATCGCCCCGGAGGAGAGGGCGACCATGGCGATCACGACGAAGATCACCACGAAGAGGAGCTGGATGCCGAGCATGACGCGGTTCGCGAGCTTGATCGAGCCGATGCCGAGCACGTTGATGACGGTGTTGATGATCACGAACGCGACGGCCCAGATCCACTGCGGCACGTCGGGGAAGATGCCGGCCATCGACGACGCCGCGAACACGTAGAGCAGGGTGGGGACGAGCAGGTAGTCGAGCAGGATCGCCCACCCGGCGAAGAAGCCGACGGTGGGGTGGATGCCGCGACCGACATAGGAGAAGACCGAACCGGCGATCGGGAAGGCCTTCGACATCTGCGCGTAGGCCAGCGCGGTGAAGATCATGGCCACGACGCCGGTGATGTACACCAGCGGCACCATTCCGCTCGCGGCGTTGTAGACCACGCCGAAGATCGCCCAGGGGGCGATCGGCACCATGAAGACCAGGCCGTAGACGACCAGGTCGAGAGTGGACATGGAGCGCTTGAGCTCCTGCTTGTAGCCGAAGGATTCCAGCGATTGCTGGGCTTCGGGGGCGGACTTCGACATCGGGGCTCCTGATTCGGGTTCGGGTGGGGCGGGTGCGGTGGGGGCGGGACGTGTTCGCTCGGGGCGCGTCAGGGAAGGGGGGCGAGGAAGTCGGCGATGACGCCGCGGAAGACGTCGGGCATCTCGAGGTGCGTGCAGTGGCTGGCTCCCGCGAAGACGTGGGAGCGGGCGCCGGCGATGCGCTCGACGAACGGCGCCCACGTCTCGGGCGTGGCCTCGTCGTACTCCCCCGCCACGACGAGGGTGGGCACCGCGATCTGCGGCAGGCGGTCGATGATCGTCCAGTCGCGGCCGGTGCCGACGACGTGGAACTCGTTGGGACCGTTCATGGTGTGGTACACCGTCGGGTCGGCGAGCATCTGCGCCTCACTGTCGACGAAGTCCTGCGGCATGGGCGTGATGCGGCAGACGTGACGCTCGTAGAAGACGCGGGTGGCCTCGACGTAGTCGGGGTGGTCGAGCGTGTCGTCGGCCTCGTGGCGATCGAGGGCCTCGCGGTTCTCGGCGGGCAGCTCGGACCGCAGGCGTGCGGCGCCCTCGAGCCAGAGCTGCATGGATGCCGGGGAGTTGCAGATCATCAGGCCCTGAAGCCCCGCCGGCCGGCGCACGGCGATCTCCGCACCGAGCATGCCGCCCCAGGACTGCCCGAGCACGTGATACTCGTCGAAGCCCAGCGCCCCGCGCAGATGGTGGAACTCGTCGACGAAGAACTGCGGCACCCACTGCTCGACGGGAGCGTCGGGATGGTGCGAGCTGCGTCCGCAGCCGATCTGGTCGTAGTGCACGACGGTGCGGCCGGTCATCTCGGCGAGGGCGTCGAGGTTCTTCACGTAGTCGTGCGCCATACCGGGGCCGCCGTGGAGGACGAAGAGCGGCGCGCGGCCGGTGGGTTCTGCGGGCTCGGTCAGGCGGGCCCAGGTGAATCCGTCGTGGAACGGAACGGTGATCTCGCGTTGCATGGAGTCATCGTGGACCCGTTAAAGGTGCGTTGGCAAACCTTTTCTGCGGATTTAACATGGGGGAAACGACGGGAGCCCATGGCCGAGACCGACGACGCCTCCCTGGTGGAGCGCGTGACCGAGCGCCTCATCACCGCCGTCGCGGTGGGCGAATTCCTGCCCGGCACGCGGCTGCCGGCCGAACGCGACCTCTCGCCCCTGCTCGGAGTGGGCCGCACGACGGTGCGCGCCGCCCTCGACGACCTCTCCACCCGCGGGCTGATCGAACGCCGCCGGGGCCGCAGCGGAGGGACGTTCGTGGCGCAGCACTGGCCCGACTCGGTGGTCGTCGGGGTCGACCGGTGGTTCGAGGAGCGCTGGAGCGACCTCGTCGACGCCTGCACGGCGAGCTCGATGCTCCACTCGTCACTGGCTCGGCTTGCGGCCGAACGACGCACGGATGCCGACATCGCCACGATGCGCGACCGCCTCGCCGCCTTCCACGCGGCACCCTCGGGCGACCCGAAGCAGCGGGCCGACAGCCTGCTGCACCTGTCGATCATCGACGCGGCCCACAACACGGCCCTGCGCGACATCCTGCTCGAGCACGAGCGCCATCTCTCGCTCTCGGCCCCCGCCCACCCGTGGGGCGACCGCGAGAGCCATCGACGCATGGAGTCCCGCGCCGCGCGCGAGCACGACGCGATCGTCGACGCGATCGTCACGGCCGCCCCCGACGAGGCGGCGGAGCTCGCTCGCCGTCACGTGCAGATCGATCTCGAACTGTTCACCGAGGCCCGGGAGTTCGCGCGCCGCCGCGCCGCGCAGGCCGCAGCCGGCTGACCCGCCCTGCCCGCAGCGTCCACGAGACGGCGTGCGACGGACATCTCGACTGCAGAATGTCGCCGGGTCGTCAGCGGGCTGTCGTCTCGGCATCGAAGGCGCGCGCGCCGGGCTCGGCGGACGACAGTCGCGTCTCGAGACCGGCGCGCACGTCGGGCCACTCGTCGCGGAGGATGGAGAAGTAGAGCGTGTCGGCGACGGAGCCGTCCGGCGCGACGCGGTGCCGACGCAGGCGCCCCTCCGGCGTCGCGCCGAGCCGCTCGATGGCGCGGGCGCTGCGCTCGTTGCGCGCGTCGCATCGCATCGCCACGCGATTGACTCCCCAGGTCTCGAAGGCGTGGCCGAGGAGGAGGAGCTTGGCGGCGGGGTTGGTCTTCCCGCCTTGGAACGTGCGTCCGTACCACGTCGTCCCGATCTCGACCCGCCCCTGCGTGGGCACGTACTCGTAGAACGTGGTCGATCCGCGTACGACGCCGGTGCCGGCATCCCGCACGGTGAAGGCGAACAGCCCCGGGGTGGCGAGCTGTTGCTCGACGTGCGCGGCGTAGGCGTCGACCGAGGCCGGCCACGGCGTCGTCATGCGACTCCACAGGTCGGGGTCGGTGAGGGGCCACGCCGCGGCGGCGTCGGACGGGTCGGCGGGAGAGAGACGGATGCCGTGCCCCTCGAGCGTGATGTCGTGGGCGGTCATCGCGCCTCCAACTGCGCGATGAACTCGTCGGCAGCGGCGACCTTGCGGCGCAGGTCTTCGCGGCGCTGCTGCGCCTCGTCGCGGATGCCGGCGAATCGATCCCGCAGTGCGGTGTCGCCGGGATCGGCCTCGAGACCGTCGACGACGCTCAGCAGCTCGCCCATCTGCTCGAGCGAGTATCCGAGCGGCTTCATGCGCCGGATGAGCAGCAGGCGCGATTCGTCGTCGGCGGTGTAGAGCCGGAACCCGCCCTCGGTGCGGGCCGAGGGGCGCAGCAGGCCGATCTCGTCGTAGTGGCGGAGCGTGCGGATCGACAGCCCCGTGCGCTCGGCGAGCTCGCCGATCTGCATCGGACGCTCCTCGGTCATGGCATCCCCGATCCCGCAAACCTCACGTTACGGTAGAGTTCTTCTCGGTCGCGGTTGCGACCCCTCTATTCTTCCCCGCGCCGCCGCGGGTTCCCACCGAGCCCCCCTCAGGAGCATCGACATGACCGACGTCCTCGCGCGCCCGCGCCCCGAACCCACCGTCCTGCAGGCGCTGCGCTCCCCGCGCCTGCTCACCCGCGAGGTGCTCGCCGGTCTCGTCGTGGCGATCGCCCTCATCCCCGAGGCCATCGCATTCTCGATCATCGCCGGCGTCGACCCGCGTCTCGGACTCTTCTCGTCGTTCGTCATGGCCGTGGCCATCGCGTTCCTCGGCGGGCGTCCCGCCATGATCTCGGCGGCGACCGGAGCGATCGCGCTCGTCATCGCCCCCGTCGCCCGCGAGCACGGCGTCGACTACCTCCTCGCGACCGTGATCCTCGGCGGCATCCTGCAGGTGATCCTCGGACTCGCCGGGGTCGCGAAGCTCATGCGCTACATCCCGCGCAGCGTCATGGTCGGGTTCGTGAACGCCCTCGCCATCCTCATCTTCATCGCGCAGGTGCCGCAGCTGATCGGGGTGCCGTGGGCGGTGTACCCGATCGCCGCGGCGGGCCTGGCGATCATGTACCTGCTGCCGCGCGTGACCAAGGCGATCCCCGCTCCGCTCGTGGCGATCGTGCTGCTCACGGGTGCGGCCGTGGTCTTCGGCATCTCGGTCCCGACCGTGGGCGACCAGGGCGCCCTGCCCGAGAGCCTGCCCGCACTGCTGATCCCGAACGTGCCGTTCACCCTCGACACGCTCGGCATCATCTTCCCGTTCGCCGTGGCGATGGCCGTCGTGGGCCTGCTCGAGTCACTCATGACCGCAGCCCTCGTCGACGACATCACCGACACCCCCTCGTCGAAGACGCGCGAGTCGCTCGGCCAGGGCGCCGCGAACGTTCTGTCGGGCCTGTTCGGCGGAATGGGCGGCTGCGCGATGATCGGCCAGACGATGATCAACGTCAAAGCCTCGGGGGCGCGTACCCGGATCTCGACGTTCCTCGCCGGCGTGTTCCTGCTGCTCCTGGTGCTGGCGTTCGGCGACGTCGTCGCGATCATCCCGATGGCCGCTCTCGTGGCCGTGATGATCGTCGTGTCCATCGCCACCTTCGACTGGCACAGCATCCGCCCCTCGACCCTGCGCCGGATGCCGCTGAGCGAGACCATCGTCATGGTGCTGACCGTCGCCGTCACGGTGTGGACGCACAATCTCGCGATCGGTGTCGGAGTGGGCGTCGTCGCGGCCGCGGTGCTGTTCGCACGCCGCGTGGCTTCGCTGACGAGCGTCACCCGCTCCGTCGAGGGGGACACCGCCCGCTACGTCGTGGAGGGCGAGCTCTTCTTCGCTTCGAGCAACGACCTCACGACCCGGTTCGCGTACCACCGCGACCCCGCGAACGTCGTGATCGACCTGTCGCGCTCGCACGTATGGGACGCCTCGACCGTCGCCGCGCTCGATGCGGTGCGCACGAAGTACGCCCACCTCGGCACGACCGTCGAGCTCGAGGGAATGAACGACACCGCGGCCCGCTTCCACGATCGCCTCAGCGGCGGCCTCGGCGCCGGGCATTGACCGGCGGTCGCACCGACCGGCGTCAGGAGCGCAGGGTCGACGAGGGCGTCTCGCCGAACTCCCCGCGGTACATGGCGGCGAAGCGGCCGAGGTTGGAGAAACCCCAGCGCGCGGCGATCGCCGCGACCGTTTCGACCGAGGGGTCGGCGCTGCGCAGTTCCGCCCGCGCGGCGTCGAGGCGCACCCGCCGCAGATACTGCATCGGCGTGCGACCGGTGGCGGCACGGAAGGCGTACTGCAGGCCGCGCGGCGACAAGCGTGCCGCCTCCGCGATGTCGGCGAGCACCACGGGTTCGGCGGCGTGCGCTTCGACGTAGGCCTTCGCCCGACGCACGGGCGCGGGCAGGGGTCGCGACGGCCGGCCGGCGGCGAGGGCGTCGGTGAAGGTCGTCGGGAAGGTCATGAGAGAGGCTTCGAGCATGAGCGTGCGCGCCTGCTGCTGGATGAGCGGGGTGCGCTCGGGCGAGCGCAACAGCACGTCGCGGGTGTACTCCCACGTGCGCGACCAATAGCGCAGACGCTGCTCGCTCACGGGGGCATGGCCCGTCGCCCGGACGCGCAAGCCCTCGTCCCCCGACAGACGACGCGCGGCGTCGTCGAACTCCGTCCGCGTGAACGAGACGCCGGTGCCCGCGATGCGACCCGTGAATGCGATCTCCAGCGGACGGTCGACCACCATGAAGGGGACCGCGGTGTCGATGCGTTCGCGGCGATAGGTCCCCACCACCCGCGGGCCGGCGATGCGGCCCACCACCACCTGATCGAGGGGGTCGGATTCGACCAGCATCGTCGACCCGATCGTGTAGTCGCAGAAGCCGAATCCCGGCTCGGACGCCGCGTGCCACGCCATCGCGGGCTGAATGGCATCCGCGCGGGCGATGCGGGCTCCCGGGACGATGGTCTGCCACAGGTGCTCCACCGTCTCGGCGTCGCGGGTCTCGATGTTCGTATGCTCCACGCAGGCTTCCTAAATCGTCCGAGAATGTGCGGCAAGACCATTGCGTCGAAGGACGCCCGCCGGTATGGGAACGCTCTCACGCGCCGCAATGCACAGATCGACGATGACGCACCCGACCGGCGACGGTCGGCGCGGATGACCCCCCATCCGCATTCACCGTATCCATCAAAATGCGGAAAATGCGCATTTCGGCGTCGTCGGCCGCGGGACGCGAGTGAACAGCCGCGAAGCGCAGCATCGCGCGGCGCACATTGACCCGTCGCCGAACCGCGGCGAGCATTCGCAGGCGGCATCTCGATGCAGCGACCCGACCGCTCCCGCTCCCCGGCGCGGTGGTCGGAGGCGTTCCGGCGCGGAGCTCGTGACTTCGCGCTGGAACGTCCGATGGTCTCCCTCCCCCTCGCCGTCGATCCCGGTGCCGTCGATGCGATCACCGTCATTCCCCCTCCGTGCGTCCGGCCGCCGTCATAATGGGTGCGGCGCCCGTTCAGCGCCCCGCCAGTCGAGGGGACCCGATGCCGTTTCGCACAGTGACCACGCTGCAGTCGTGGATCGACGATTTCCGCGCCCTCGGCTACGACGACGCGGACATCCTCCGCGTCATCCCGCAGGACAACGACGACGGCGGGGATGCCGGACTGATCGCTGCCCAGCTGCGCAGCGTATCGACCACCTTCTACGTCGCCCCCGGCTCCGAGCAGGGCGCCACCGACTGGTCAGTCACCTTCGAACCGCGCGAAGACGCCGCTCCCCTGCCGGCCGGCCGCGTGATGGCCCTCGCGGGAGAACTCGCGACCCTGGCCGCGCTGTGCTCGTTCCTCCAGGCCCGCTCGGAAGCCTTCCTCGCGGCCGCTGAATAATTCGACCCGGCGCGTCGCGTGCCGTCCGTCACCGACGCTCGGTGCGCGGGGTCCCGAGGCGACGTCGCGAAGTCGCGGCAGCCGGACGCGTGACCGGATGCCCGCGTCGCACCCCGCCGTCAGCGTCGCGCGTGCGCGACGAGCTCGTCGATGACCCGGGCCACGCGGTCGGCCAAGGCCGGGTCCATGCGGGTGACGGCATCCTCGATCGCCGCGTCGAACGCCCGCAGCTCCGACCACGGCGGGGCATCCAGATCGACGATGGCCGTGATGTGGTTCACGCGGCGGTCCTCGGCGTCCAGATCCCGTTTGACCGCTCCCCGCTGGACGAGACGGTCGATGAGGGTGGTGACCCCGGCCGAGGTGATGCCGAGATGGTCGCGCACGTGCGAGGGGCGCGCTCCGGGGTTGTCACCGATGAACAGGAGCGCCCGGGCATCGAGCTCGTTCAGCGACAGGGCGCGGCGAGCCTCGGCGGCGGCGGTGCGCCGCGCCTCACCGTAGGCGAGAAGGGCACGCCCGAGCGCCGACCCGGGGAGGGGCGACAGCGGGGCTTCGGATGACTGCACGACCCATGATCGTACTCATTCCGCGGCGGCGCGCACGACCGTTGCGACCGGCCGTCGGGCGGGTCCGTCCATCGGACGCTTTCCGAAGCGAACCGGCCGCCTCGCGCGTTGCACGCCATCCGCACCGGGGCAAGGCCCGAGCCGCAGCGGTGGTTCCGGACCTAGACCGGACACCCCAACGCCACGGAAGGAGCGAACATGTCGCAATTCACCACGTCTCAGGACGAGGACTCGGGCACAGCCGCGAAGGCGGGAGCCGCCGCGCAGGAGGCATCGGCGACCGCGAAGACGGCGGGGCACGCCGCCCAGGAGGTCGCGCAGTCCGGCGCCCACGAAGCGGCCGCCGTCGCCGGCGAGGCAAAGGCGCGCATCGGCGACCTCGTGTCGCAGTCGGGCCGTGAGCTGTCGGACCAGGCCGCGACCCAGCAGAAACGCCTCGCGGACGGGCTCGGCTCCCTGGGCGAGGATTTCACCCGCATGGCCGACGCCGACGAGGGCGGCGGGATCGCGGGTGAGGTGGTGCGCCGCGCAGCGGAGCACGCGTCGACCGTGGGCTCGTGGCTCGCGGATCGCGACCCTCAGCAGCTCGTGAAAGACGTCACCGCGTTCGCACGTCGTCGCCCCGGCACCTTCATCGCCGTCGCGGCCATCGCGGGGGTCGTGGTCGGCCGGCTCAGTCGCGCGATCGCCGCCGGAGCCGAGTCGGACGACTCGGGTGCGTCCGCTCCCGCGACGCTCGGCGGTCCGCGCTATGCGGATGCGGACGCCGCGGTCCGGGCCAGCGACGACGGCGCGGACAGGCTCGAGGGGTATGTCCCCCCGGTCGGCGTCGTCGACGCGACGCCCATCGTCCCGGTCGTGGACGGCACGCGGCCGACCGAGCCTGTCGGCGACGGCACGGGCCTGACGGCCGACGTCGACGACCCGCCGCTGTACACCGAGTCGGCGGCACGCCTCGACGGCGCACGTGAGGGAGGTTCTGATGACCGACCCGACACCCTCTGAGCAGAGGGCTGCGACGACGTCGCTGGGCGAACTCGTCGGCGAGGTCACTCGCGACATGTCGACGCTCATGCGGCAGGAACTGGCTCTCGCCAAGGCCGAGGTGAAGGAGTCGGCGACGAAGTCGGCGAAGGGCGCCGGGCTGCTCGGTGGCGCAGGATACGCGGCCGGCATGGTCGTGCTCTTCCTCTCGATCGCGCTCTGGGAGGCGCTCGCGCTGCTGATCGGGCACGCCTGGTCGGCCGTGGTGGTGGCCGTGATCTGGGCGGTGGTCGCGGGGATCCTCTTCGCCATCGGCCGGAGCCGCCTCAAGACCGTGGAAGGGATGCCGCAGACCGCGGCCACCCTTCAGGAGATACCGGAAGCATTCGCAAGGAATGAGGAGAACCGATGACCGATTCACCGGAAGCCATCCGCGCCGAGATCGAGCGCACCCGTGCCGACCTGGGCTCCGACGTCGATGCCATCGCCGACAAGGTGACGCCCTCGAAGATCGTCGATCGGCAGAAGAGCAAGCTGCACGGCGCCGTCCGCAGCGTCCGCGATCGCGTGATGGGGGTCGCCGACAATGCCGGGAGCACGGCATCCGGCCTCGCCCACCGGGCGGGGGACGCCGCGCACGACGCAGGCCACGCGGTGAAGGGGAACCCGCTCGCCGTCGGGCTCGTCGCCTTCGGCGCGGGCCTCGTGCTCGCCTCGCTCATCCCGCCCTCGCGCGCCGAACGCGACGCGGCCGCGAAGGCGAAGGACAAGGCGGCTCCGCTGATCGACGAGGCGAAGGACGTCGCGCACGACATCGTCGCCGACCTGAAGGAACCCGCGGGCGAGGCCGTCGACGCCGTCAAGGATCGTGCCGCCGAAGCGGTGCAGCACGTCAAGGACGACTCCGCCGACGCCGTCTCCACCGTGCGGGACCGCGCGCAGGATGCCGGAGAGACCGTTCGCGGCGCGTGAGGACACCGCGGGGTGGGGCACCGGGCTCGCTCCACCCCGCGGCCGGCGGCGCCGCCGGGATGCGCATCATGTCACCGTTGTCAAGCGGGCACCGCCGCGACCCGCGTCGGGTTATGACGGAGGTCGAGACGCCCGTCGGGAGACGGGGCATCCCGTCGGGAGACGGGAGTGAGGAGCACATCATGATCCACGGACAGCAGAGCGGACAGCAGGCGGGCTCGGTGTGGAGCATCGCCATGTCGACCGCCATGGGCAACGGCATCGTGCCGCGATCGACCGACGAACCGCGCGAGCGCACGGCGCCGCGCTGGCCTTGGTCGCGCACACGCGACGCCGGCGAGGCGATGGTGGTCGCGCCCCGCGCCTGACCCACCGCCCCTTCACCCGACGCGTCGGTCCCTCCCCCGGGGGCCGGCGCGTCGGCTCGTGTCCGGGCGTTCACACGATGGTCTCCCGGGCGTAACCCAGCCCACGGGGTCCACGCCTCAGCATGGGACGACCGCATCCGCGGTGCCTCTCCCCGGCTGAAACGAGACCCCGATGACGCGATCCATCCGTGTGCTCTCCCTCTACGAGGGCTTCTTCGCCGGTGGAGCCCGCATCCTGCATTCCGACGTCGTCGCGGGACTCGCGCGCGACGGCTCGCAGGAGCACCGGGTGCTCTCGCTCACCGCGTCCGCGCGCCGCGACGCGTCGCTGCAGCTCGCGCGCGATGACACGCGCTACCGGCGCCTTCGCGAGGCGGGCGTGGAGATCACGGCGTTCGACCGCATCGCCGGCGACCGCCCGATCGCCCCGGAGGATTACACCGCGGCCGAGCTCGACCACGCCGCCGCTCTCTTCTCCGACGCCGACGTCGTGCTCTCGCTGAAGGAGCAGCCGCTGAGCCTCGTCGTCGCGCTGGACCGGGCAGGTCTGCTCCCCGACGTCCCCGTCGCGGCGTGCCTGCACCGGTCCGACCCGACACACTCGGGCCCCGCCCTGGGATGGCTGACGGATGCCGCCGCCTCCGGCGCCGTGACGGCCACCATCTCGTGCGCCCTGTCGACCTCCGACGCCTATGCGCGGGTCGGGGTGGCGGCGCATGAGGCGTGGGTCATCGACAACGGCATCGACACACGCCGCTTCCGCCCGGGCACGCGGGCGGAGCGCCGTCGCATCCGCTCGGCCCTCGGCATCCCGGAGTCGGCACCCGTGGTGCTGCTGGCCGCTCGCTTCGACGCGATGAAGGATCCGGGGCTCTTCCTCCGCGCCGTCGCCGCGCACGCGCGCCGCGCGCCCGCCACGCACTACCTCATGTGCGGCTCCGGGATGACGGCCGACAACCCCGCGTTCCGGGCGCTGCGCACCCAGAGCGGGGTCGGTGACGAGGTCGCCCTGCACGCGTTGGGCCTGCGCGAAGACATGCCCGAGCTGTACCGCATCGCCGACGTCGTGGCCCTCACGAGCGCCTTCGGCGAGGCGTCTCCGCTCTGCCTGGTCGAGGGCGCGGCCTCCGGGGCCGTACCCGTGACGACCGACGTCGGCGACGCCGCGCGCATGGTGGAGGGGTTCGGTCTCGTCACCGCGCGCGACGTCGCCGCCATCGCCGAGGCGTGGGGCGACGCCCTCGCCCTGCGTCCGGCCCTACGCGGGGCCGCTCTCGCGGCCCGCGGACGATTGGACCGCCGCCGCATGATCGACGAGTACCGCGGCGCGATCGCGGGTCTGCTGCTGCGCGACGCGATCGCCGCCTGAGCGCAGGGCGCGGGCGCGCGGCCCGAGCACACCGGAAGTCCCTGAGCCCAACAGAGGGACCGCGCGGTTGCCCGAGCCCGTCAGCGGTACCGGGCGCAGAACCCCCGGGTCGCCGAGCCCGTCGGCGGTAACGGGCGCAGAACCCCCAGGTCGCCGAGCCCGTCGACGGGGCCGGGCGCACGGCCCCGCAGGCGTCGACGGGCTCAGCCGCCTCGGCATCCCCTCCCCGACGACGCACCGGAGCACTGTCAACCCTCGTGCGCGATCGCCGTGCGGCGCGTGAGGTGGGTCCTCCGATCCCCAGGAGGCAGACATGTCGCAACCCGCCCAGCAGCAGAGCGTCCCCGGCACCGACCGGGCGATGGATCCGACCCCCGACTACGGCGAGGACAGCTACCGCGGCTCCGGCCGACTCGAGGGCAAGGTGGCCCTCATCACCGGAGGCGACAGCGGCATCGGCAAGGCCGTCGCCCTCGCCTTCGCCCGCGAGGGGGCCGACGTCGCGATCGCCTATCTGAACGAGCACGAGGATGCCGAGCAGGCCCGCCGCTTCGTCGAAGACGCCGGCCGTCGCGCCGTCCTCCTCCCGGGAGACGTCTCCGACCCGCAGCACTGCCGCGACCTCGTCGCCCGCACGGTGGAGCACCTCGGCAAACTCGACGTCCTGGTGATCAACGCCGCGTTCCAGATGAGCCACGACACGCTCGAGGAGATCGACGACAGCGAGTGGGACCACACCTGGGCGACGAACGTCAGCGCGTACTTCCACACCGTAAAGGCCGCTCTGCCGCACCTGACGGAGGGGGCGTCGATCATCGCGTCGAGTTCGGTCAACTCCGACATGCCGTCGCCGCAGCTGCTCCCCTACGCCGCGACGAAGGCCGCGATCGCCAACATGACCGCCTCTCTCGCCCAGCTGCTCGGCGAGCGCGGCATCCGGGCGAACAGCGTGGCGCCGGGACCGGTGTGGACACCGCTCATCCCGGCGACGATGCCCGCGGAGAAGGTCGAGAGCTTCGGCGAGCAGGTTCCGCTCGGACGCCCGGGGCAACCCGCCGAGCTCGCACCGGTGTACGTCCTGCTCGCCTCAGACGAGGCCAGCTACGTCTCCGGCGCCCGCGTCGCGGTGACCGGCGGCAAGCCCATTCTGTGACCGCACCCCCACGAAGAAGGAGAGCACCATGGCGGATCTGCCCGATGCGATCGAGATGCAGAAATACCTCGCCGGAGTCGACTACCCCGTCGGCCGGTGCGAGCTGATCGGGATCGCCGAAGACAACGGCGCCCCCGAGGAGCTGCTGGAGAGACTGCGATCCGTCGACGTCGACGAGTTCGACAGCCCGACCGACGTGAGCAGCGTCCTCGGCGGCTGACTGCACGACGACGCCCCGTCCGGCATCCCCGGACGGGGCGTCGTCGTGCGAGCGGGGGCAGGTCCCTGAGCCCGTCGGAGGGACGGTGACGCACGGGCTCCGACGAGCGCGACACAGGCCCTCGACCCCGTCGTCGGCACCCGGAGTCACGCGCCCCGGTGGCTTCGACCGGCTCGGCCGCCTCGCGCCACCCGCGCGCATGGGCCGACACGAGCGGAGCGTCAGACCGGCGGCATCCACGCGGCGATCGCGACGATGACGATCACGAGCAGCGCCACCGCCGCCTGCACGCACATCAGCACCGCGAAGATGTAGCCCTGATAGGCGGTGCGGCGTCCGCCGAGGCCGTTCGCGAGCAGGGCGGCGAAGATCGCGACCTGGAAGGCGATGCCGATCCACGCCCACGCGGCGACGATCGGGATCGAGAAGGCGAACAACACGATCGCGATGACGGCGAGGACGCCGGATGCCACGAGCCACACGCGGGCGTTCGGTTCGCGCACCGCCTTCTGGGCGGTCACGCGAGTGGGGTCGAGCGGGCGGGGACCGGTCATGGCGCACTCCTTGATCGTGAACGAGGGGCCACGGTAGGTCGGGGTCGGCAGATGGCCGCGGGGATTGACAGGGTCGCGGACGTCTCCGGCGGTGCCCGCACCATAGACGCCGCGCGACACCCGCACCATCCCCGCGCCGGGGGCGTCGAAGCGTGTCTACAGTGAGGCATGACCGCCCGAATCGTGTCGATCGGCACGGCCCTGCCCGACACCCGCGTCACCCAGTCGACGCTGCGCGACCTGTTCGCCGCGCAACCGGGCTTCGACCGCAAGGCCCAGCGCCTGGTCGGGGCCGCCTTCGACGCCGCCGCCATCGACACCCGTCACGTGGTGCTGCCGCAGCTCGCGGGGGCCGCGGACGACGGCCTCCCCGTTCGCGACGGCGACACCCTGCTCATGCCGCCGACCCGTGCCCGCAACGACGAATACCGACGTACGGCCCCGGGGCTCTTCGCGGCGGCCTCCCGCGTCGCGATGGAGGGATCCGGATACGACACGGATGCCGTGACGCACGTCGTCACCGTCTCGTGCACGGGGATGTTCGCCCCCGGGCCCGATTACCACCTCGTGCGCGACCTCGGACTCTCGCCCACCGTCGAGCGGTACCACCTGGGCTTCATCGGCTGCGCGGCCGCGATCCCGGCGCTGCGCCTCGCGGCGCGGATCGTCGGGGACGACCCCGCCGCGGTCGTGCTCGTCGCCTGCACCGAGCTGTGCTCGCTGCACTGGCAGACCTCGTCGCACCCCGACCAGATCGTCGCCGCCTCGGTGTTCGCCGACGGCGCGGGCGCCGCGGTCGTGGCATCCGGGGATCCCTCGCGCGACGGCCTCGACCTCGACGGCTTCGCCACCCACGTCACCGACGACGGCGAGAAGGACATGGCCTGGACCGTCGGCGACTCGGGCTTCGAGATGACGCTCACGCCCGAAGTTCCGCGCATCATCGGTCGCGAGATCTCGGCGATCGCCGCCGACGTGCTCGGCGACCTCGCCGACGTCGACGCGTGGGCGGTGCATCCGGGCGGGCGCAGCATCCTCGACCGCGTCGAGAGCGCCCTCGGACTGGATGCCACTGCCCTGGCTGCCTCGCGCGAGGTGCTGCGCCGGCACGGCAACATGTCGAGCGCCACGCTGCTGTTCATCCTGCGCGACCTGCTCGCCGATGCCGCCCTGCGCGATGGCGATCGAGTCGCCGCGATGGCCTTCGGGCCGGGCCTCACCGTGGAGGCGGCGACCATCACCGTGCGCCGCGCATCGGCGTGAGCGCGTTCACCGGCCTCGCGCGGCGCGACACCGCGCTGCGGGAGCTGATGGACGACCCCGAATGCGACCCGCGAGCGTTGGCGGCCACCTATCGCCGGTTCGACGTCGTGAACCGCCTCGTCTCGGCCTGGGGCCGGGTGTACCGCACGCACGTGCGTCCCGAGCTGATCGCGCTCGGTCGTCCCGCGCGCGTGCTCGACCTCGGGTCGGGAGGCGGCGACGTGGTCGCGCGTCTGGCCGCCCTCGCTGCGCGCGACGGCCTCGAGGTCGAGTGGGTGGGGGCCGATCCCGACCCCCGCGCGCACGAGGCCGCCCGGCTGCGGGAGCGTCCCGGGGTGCGGTTCGTCTCCCAGGGCTCGCGAGAGCTGATCGCGGCGGGCGAGACGTTCGACCTCGTGCTGTCGAACCACGTGCTGCACCATCTCGACGACGCGTCGCTCGCGGCCTTCGCCGACGACAGCCTCGCCCTCTCGCGCGGTGCGGTGCTGCACGCCGACATCGCGCGCGGGCGCCTCGCCTACGGCCTGTACGCGGTGGGCATCGCGCCGCTCTCGGTCGGCACCTTCCTGCGCGTGGACGGGCTGCGCTCGATCCGGCGCAGCTACCGCCCCGCAGAACTGGCCGCCGCCCTGGGCACGCCCTGGGTCGTCGAGACACCGGCGCCGTTCCGGGTGCTCGCCAGGGCGAGAGGGCGCGCGCGTGACTGAGGTGCTCGTCGTGGGCGCGGGACCGGTCGGCCTCGCCCTCGCCGCCGATCTGCGCACCCGTGGCGTCGCCGTGGAGGTCGTCGAGCGACGCGCCGATCCCGGTGCGGGCACGCGAGCCATCGGCATCCATTCGCCCGCCCTCGAACTGCTCGAGGCCTCGGGGGCGACGGACGGGATCCGGCAACGCGCCGTGCGCATCTCGCGGGGAGAGGCCCGCGCCGACGGCCGGCTGCTGGCCGGGATCCGGTTCGATCGCCTGCGGGCTCGGCATCCGTACGTGGCGGCGCTGCCGCAGTCCGACACGATCGAGGTGCTCACGGCGCTCGCCCCGACGGTGCGGCGGGGCGTGGGGGTGACCTCGCTGCGCCAGGAGAGCGGTGGCGTGCGCGCACAGCTCGACGACGGAGGCGAAATCCGCGCGCGGGTGGTCGTCGTCGCCACCGGGTGGTCGGGGCGCGACCTCGTGTATCGCCCGGGGGCCGTGCGCACGCACCACTACCCCGATACATACGTCATGGCCGACGTCGTGGCATCCGGGGGGCCCGTCGCCCGCGTCCACCTCGAGCGCGAGGGGGTGGTCGAGTCGTTCCCCCTGCCGGGCGGGCGGCGCCGACTCGTCGCGTGGGCGGGCCGTGGGGAGGTGACGGATGCCGACGGCTTCCTCCGCGACGCCGTCGCCGCCCGCACCGGGACGGCGCTCGAGATCACGGGCGCGTCGACGTTCGGGGTGCGGCGGGCGGTGGCGCCGGCCCTGCGGCGCGGACGCGTGGTCGTGGTGGGCGACGCGGCGCACGAGGTCAGCCCGATCGGCGGTCAGGGGATGAACCTCGGCCTGCTCGACGCGCTGACGCTCGCGCCCCTGTTGGAACCGTGGGTACGGCGCGGGGACGACACGGATCTCGCTCGGTGGGAGCGCGACCGCCTGGCCTCGGCGCGGCACGCGGCGCGTCTCGCCTTCCTGAACACGCTGCTCGGGCGCGCGGCCGGCGCCCCCGCGCACGCGGCACGAACGGCCGCGCTGCGCACCGTGCTGCACGGGCCGGGCGGCGCCGTGTTCACTCGGGCGTACGCGATGCGGTTCGACCGGGCGGCGCGGAACTGACGCGCGGCGTCGCGGCGGGCGCGCGGCGGACCGGGAGTGCGCCGGGGCGTGCACGACCGCGCATGCCGAGGGCGACACGCCGACGCCGGGGCCTCGCCAGGCGGCGTGTCGGCGCGGGCACCCGCCGTTGTGCGCACCGACCCGCGAGACGCGCCGGGCGCGACCTCAGGTCGCGACGAGCTGGGCGGCGAGCAGCAGAGCCGCGAGCATCGTGAGCTGAAAGACCGCCCGCCCCGGTGTCCGCACGAACACCAGCACCGCGGCGGCGAGCGCGACCACCAGCACGGCGACGAAGAAGATGACGCCGACCGGGGTGGCATCCGTGCCGAGGAGCACCGCGACCGCGCCGACGACGATCCCGAACGCGGCGAGCACGACCGAGGCGCGCGCGCCGAGACGGTGCGGCAGGCCGCGCACCCCCGTGCGGCGATCGTCGTCGAGGTCGCGGACGACGTTGGTGAGGTGCACGGCGGCGCCGAGGGCGGCGCCGGCGAGGGAGGCCCACGGGGCGGCGAGGCCCGGATCGGACTGCGACAGCGTCGCGAACGAGGGGAAGAGCCCGAAGCTCAGCAGGAACGGGACGATCGAGAACGGCGTGGACTTGAGCCCGGCGTTGTAGGCCCACGCCGAGGCGAGGGCGATCGCGTGTGCGGCGAGCAGCCCCGGCCCGAGCGGTACCGACAGCGCGACCGCGACGACGAGGGCTGCCACGGCCACCGCGAGCGCGCGCTCCGGGGTGACCGCTCCCCCGGCGATGGGCTTGTCGGTGCGGCCGACCGCCGCGTCGCGGGCGCCGTCGATCGCGTCGTTGGACAATCCGACCGAGACCTGCCCGGCGAACACGGCCACGACCAGCAGCACGAGACGCGCGGGCTCCACTCCGGCCGCGATGCCCAGCGCGAGCGACAGGGCCGTGACCACGAGCGTCGGCCCGGGGTGAGTGGCGCCCCACAGCGCCCGCACGAGGGGCGGCTTCGCCGCGGCATCCGTCACCTCGACGACGCTACCGTGGCGAGGCGCGTTCGCGGCACCGCGCGATGACGAGCGCGCGAGGTCGTCCCGCGGGGCGACACCGGCCGCACGAAAGGCCATGTGGGGGGCTCGGGGCGATCAGTGGGCCCCGGTGGCCTGCGCGTCCCGCACCGCGTGTTCGGCCCCGGCCGTCCACGGGTCGCCGTGGCCCGGGAGCATCGTGCCGGCCCGGGTCTCGGCGAGGGCGCCGAGCACCGCGAGCGCCCCGGTGCTGTCGGCGGTCGCCGCGCGGGCGACGATCTGCGGCCCCACCCGCCCGGTGTACGGGTCGAGGGTGACCAGGGCGTCGCCGGTGAACAGCAGGTCGCGGTCGGGGAGGTGAAACGCTGTGTGACCGTAGGTATGACCCGGGGTCGCGATCGGGACGAGGCCGCCCAGCAGCGGCTCGCCCGGGCGGATGTCGCCGAGCGCGGCCGCACCGCGGACGGAGAGTGCCCCGGCTCGGGCCATCTTCGCGAGAGCCGGGATGCCTCCGGGGTGACGGAGCGGATACAGGGCGCGAGACGCCTCGCGGTCGTAGCGGTAGGGATGCCGCACGAGCGGCACGTCGGCTTCGTGCACGTGGATCGGGACGTGGTGTTCGCGCTGCAGGCGGTCGACGGTGCCGACATGGTCGAAGTGGCCGTGTGTGAGGGCGACCGACACCACGTCGTCGGGACCGGAGCGACGCGCGGCCAGGGCGGCGACGAGGTACGGCCACGACCGTGGCAATCCCGTGTCGACGAGGATCAGGCCGTCATCGGTGGCGATGAGGTAGCTGTTGGTGAGGGCGCGCGTGATCATCAGCACGCCGTCGGCGACCTCTCTCACCCCGTCGGGCGTGCGCCCGGGTCCTGCGTGTTCTTTCGACATGTCGCACACCCTCGTGCGGGGACGGGCGGACCGCACACGGGGTTGCGGGTGCGCCGAGGCGCTGTTAGCGCGTCGGGCCGGCGTCAACCCCCTCGGGGTGCCCATTTCCGCCGCTTAGCGTCGCCCCGCGAGGAGCCGCCGAGGCCTCACGCGGAGGGGACAGCATGGGTCAGGTCGTCGTCGTCACCGGCGGTTCGCGCGGAATCGGACGGGCGGCGGCCCTGCGCTTCGCCCGCCGGGGTGCCCGGCTCGCGCTCGTCGCGCGCGACGAGATCGCCCTCGCCGCGGCCGCCGAGGAATGCCGCCGCCGCGGGGCCGAGGTGCTCACCCTCTCGATCGACCTCGCCACCCCCGACGGACCGGCACGGGCGGCGGATGCCACGGTCGCCCGCTACGGACGGATCGACGTGTGGGTGGGGTCGGCGTCGGTCTTCTCCTACGGTTCGGTCGAGGACACCCCCGACGAGGTGCGCGATCGGGTGATCGAGACGAACCTCCTCGGACACATGCGCGCCGCCCGCGCCGTGCTGCCGTACTTGCGCGCGGGCGGGGGCGGCACGATCGTCTTCGTCGGCTCGCTCTACTCGCAGGTGGCCGGGCCCTACGTCTCGTCGTACGTCGCCGCGAAGCACGGTCTGCTCGGCTTCGCGCGCTCGCTGCGGCAGGAGATGCTCGCGCACCGCGGCATCCGGGTGAAGGTCGTGCTGCCGGCCAGCATCGACACCCCGATCTACCAGCGCGCAGCGAACTACACCGGGCGCACCGCCTTCCCGCTCCCGCCGGTGGTCGCCGCCGACCGCGTGGCCCGCGCCATCGTGCGTGTGACGCGCGGACGCCGGCACGAGGTGGGCGTGGGGGCCGCGCAGTTCGTCACCCGTCCGCTGCAGTTCCTCGCGCCGCGCGTCTACGACCGCTTCATCCGCGCGCTGCAGCACGCGCTCGGCCTGCGCCGCCGGCCCGCGACACCGACCAGCGGCGCGGTGCTGGAGGCGCAGCACGACCCCGGCGCGGTGAGCGGCGGCTGGGCGCGCGTGCCGCTGCGGCGCCCGCGTTCTTCCACGGGAGGCTGAGCCCGTCGAAGCCTCCGGTCCCTTCGACAGGCTCACGGACCTCCCGCCACAGGAGGCTGAGCCTGTCGAAGCCCCCGCGGTCGAGAGGACCGATCGGTCAGGCGGCCGTCTCGAAGCCCTCGCGCTGGGTGTTCTCGTCGGCGACCCGCACGCCCCAGCGGTAGGCGAGCTTTCCGCCGAGCCAGCCCGAGACGCTCAGCCCGGCGGAGGCCATGACGCTGAGCCCGAAGGCCACGACCGGGACCCGCGCGAGATCCAACGCCCGCACGACGAGGCTGGTCGAGAACAGCGCCATCGCGGTGACGTTGATCACCAGATGAGCGACGGCCGTCCGCCGAGCCGGCGTTCCGCGCGGAATGCGCGACATGTCGAGCAGGCCGAGCACCGACGCCCCCACCGCCCCGCCGAGACCGATCGCGATGAGCCAGCGCGAGCCCTTCGCGAACGCCCGGGGATCGTCGGCGGCGAGAGCCAGCAGGTCGAAAACGAGGCTCGACGACCACGCCCCGATCGGCACGGTCACCGCGACCGGATGGAACGGGTGCCCGTACGGCCCCGCCACGATCGACCGCGGCACCTTGGCCGCGCGCATCGCGGGAAAGCTCGCTCCGCTCCGCGGCGCCGAGACCGTCGAGGGCCCCGGCGCCGCGGCATCCATCCCGTTCATTCCTTGTGCAGCGCGTCCTGCGCGCGCCCGGCGAGCTTCTCGACCGTGTTCGGCAGCTCGGTCGTGCCGTAGAACCGCACGTCGGGCTTGGTGGGCGGGGGCATCGGCACGCCCGCGGGGGGCTCGGGGAGGTAGGTGAACTCGCCCTTGCCGTCGGGCGTCGGCCCCGAGGCCCAGGTGCCGTCACCGGCCTGCGCACCGTTGCTGAAGTTGATGTATTGGTACGACACGTCGCGATCCTCCTTGTCGAGGGGGAAGTTGCTCGGCACGGGCATCTGCTCGTAGCCCTCGGCCTGCAGCTCGGCGGCCGCGGCGGCCCACTGGTTCTGGTGCATCGTGTCGCGGGCGAGGAGGAACGCGAGCAGGTCCTTCACGCCGTGGTCATCGGTCTGGTGATACAGCCGCGCGACCTGGACGCGCCCCTGCATCTCGGCGTTCGCGTTGGCGGTGAAGTCGGCGAGCAGATTGCCGCTCGCGGTGATGAAGCTGCCCTGCCACGGGTTGCCGTTCGCGTCGACGGGGCGGGCACCAGCGCCCGCGACGATCCCGTGCTGGATGTCGGTGCCGCCGATCACGGCGGCGACGGTCGGGTCGTCCTGCACGGCCTCCTCGGTGATGCCGAGCGGCGACTTCTCCAGCAGCTGCGCGATCATGATCGCGAGCATCTCGACGTGACCCATCTCTTCGGCACCGATACCGAACACGAGGTCGCGGTACTTGCCGGGCATGTGCATGTTCCACGCCTGGAACTGGTACTGCATCGCGACCGAGATCTCGCCGTACTGGCCGCCGAGCACCTCCTGGAGCTTGCGGGCGTAGACGGCGTCGGGCTTGTCGGGGGTGGCGCTGTGCTGGAGTTCTTGTCGGTGGAAGTACATGTCTCTCCTCGTCGTCGGGACGCCGACCGGGGGGCTCGGCATCGACGGCCACGAAACGCTTCCTCGCAGGGGTCCGGCACGGGGGTTGCGGGCGCGGTCGACGCGGGCCACAATCGCGCGCCCGACCTCTTGGCACTCTCGACCCAAGAGTGCTAATCTTCTGCCGAGTTGAGCGAACATGACTCAACTTCTGGAGCCCCGGATGCCACGTCCGGACTGATCGAAAAGGAGAACGACCATGGCCACCTACGACCCCTTCCGCGACCTCGACCGCCTCGCGTCGACGCTCCTCGACGCCCGCCGCGGCGGTGGTCCGCGCCGGATGCCGATGGACCTGTACCGCGACGGCGATCACTACGTCCTCGCGGCCGACCTGCCCGGTGTCGACCCCGGGTCGGTCGACATCGACGTCGACGGCCAGCTGCTGACGATCCGCGCCGAGCGCACCCTCGGTTCGGGCGAGGGCGTGAAGTGGATCACCCGCGAACGCGAGACGGCATCCTTCGTCCGACAGCTCAACCTCGGGCAGGGCATCGACACCGAGCGCATCAGCGCCGCCTACCGCAACGGCGTGCTCTCGGTCACGATCCCCGTCAGCGAGAAGGCGAAGCCGCGGCGCATCGCCGTGTCGACCGACGACGGCGAGGGCGTGATCGAAGCGCACGAGAGCACGCCGCAGCCCATCGAGCAGTGATCACCACCGAGCGAGGGAGCGGTCCCATCCACCCGCTCCCTCGCCCGGGCGCCTCCGCTTGTCAAGGGTCTCGAACAACCGCCGCTCCCTGACGCACAGTGCCTGGGTGCCGCCGACTCTGTCCTCGCCCCCGCCCGCTGCGCCCGTCGACGACGTCGAGGCCCGGCTGGTGCCGTTCGACGCCCGCGGACCCGTGAGCGCCGCGGTTCTGCGTCACCTCGTGGACGGTGTCGCCACCGGGCACACGGCACTCGCCGACGCGGCGGTCTCCACGACCGCCGACATCGCGTGCGACGACGATCTCCAGCTCGCGCTCTTCGCGCTGTACGCCTCGTCGTACGGATCGATCGCGGCGTTTCGTGCCGAGCTCGAGTGGGATCCCGCGCTCGTCGCCACCCGACGCGTCATCGAGACGGCCTTCGAGGCCTCGCTGCGCGAGAGCATCGCCGTCCCGCAACCACCCGCGCCCACCGCGGATGCCGTGGCCCGCGACCTCTTCGCCCTGACCGGCGCCGAGGGCGGCCCCAGCCTCTCGCGTCACCTGGCGCGCAAGGCCACGCTCGAGCAGGCGCACGAGTTCCTCGTGCACCGCACGGTGTACACGCTGCGCGAGGCCGACCCCCATTCCTGGGCCATCCCCCGCCTGACCGGCCGCCCCAAGGCCGCCCTCGTCGAGATCCAGTCCGACGAGTACGGCGCCGGTCGCCCCGACCGCGTTCACGCGACCCTGTTCGCACGGGCGGTCCGCGGCGCCGGACTCACCGACGCGTACGGCGCCTATGTCGATGACGTTCCCGCCGTCACCCTCGCGTCGCACAACACGATGTCGATGTTCGGACTCAACCGCCGCTTGCTCGGCGCGATCGTCGGTCACCTCGCCGCGTTCGAGATGACCTCCTCGATCCCCAACCGTCTCTATTCCGAGGGGCTGCGCCGGCTCGGCTTCGGCGACGATGTGTGCGGGTACTTCGACGAGCACGTCGAGGCCGACGCCGTGCACGAGCAGATCGCCGGACGCGACCTCGCCGGCGCCTTGGCCGAGGACCGGCCCGACCTGCTCCCCGACATCCTGTTCGGCGCGGCCGCGTGCCTCGAGGTCGACGACCGCGTCGGCCGACACATGCTGGACGCGTGGTCGCGGGGTGCGTCGTCGCTGCGCACGGAGGACGAACGATGACCGACGACCGCGTCACGATCACGGCCTACCCCGACGGTCCCCTCCTCGTCCGCGGTGACGCCCACCTCCTGACCAGCGAGGGGGCGGAGGTGCCCCGTACCCGCCGCACCGTCGCCCTGTGCCGCTGCGGACTGTCGACCATCAAGCCGCTCTGCGACGGAACCCACAAGGCGTCGGGTTTCCGCACCGAGGAGTGAGGCTCTCGCCCCGATGCGTCTCGACGCCGACGACGCGCTGCCGCTGCGACGGAGGGACGACGCCGGTCTCGACGAGCTCGCGGACGACCCTCACGACCTCGTGCGTCGGTCGGCCACGCCCTCACGCGCGCTGCGACGCGGGGTCGCGGACGCCCGCGACCATGCGTAGGCGGCCCGGCAGGAGAGGGGCCCACGCGCACGACGACGCCCCGACCACCGGGAGCGGTGACCGGGGCGTCGGGAGTGCGTCAGAGGTCTTCCGGAGCGAGATCGCCCTGACCCTCTTCGCCCAGTTCGACGACGCCCGGGTCCTCGCCCTGCGAGTCGGTACCGGTGGACTCGGGGTGGATGTCCTCGAGGGGGATGTCACTGTCGTCTGCCGGGATCTCGGCAGGGTCGGCGCCGGTCGCGGTGGCCGGGTTGATGTCGTCGGGATCGGCGCCCTCGTCGAGAGCGGTGGTGGCGTCCCACTCCGCCTGCGCCGGGTCGAGCGCGGGATCCGGCTCGATGGACGTGTCGCCGTCGCGCAGGGGCTGCACACCCGCGGTTCCCACGTCCGCGGCCGGCATGGTCGCGTCGGGGGTCGGGTCGATCGAAGCGTCGCTCATGAGGGGTCCTTCCGTCGGACGCGGGGGGCCGCCGGAATCAGCGGTGAACCCATCCAACGCGGGCCCCGCGCAACCGGCCCGCCCCTTGACAGCCTCTCGGCGCGCCCGTACCGGACGTCACGTCCGGCCCGCGCTCCGCTCCACCACCCCACCCCGGGCCGCGCCACGACGCGGCGGAAGGAAAGCCATGGGAGAGTTCCTCTCGGTGCGCTCACGCGGAATCGACGACGTCGAACGCGTGTGGCGCCAGTTCGTCCCCAGTGCCCGTCTCGAGCGGGTCGACCCCCGTACCGTGTCGTTCTCGTGGACCTCGGTCGAGCTCGCGCACTTCTCGGCGGTGTCGTATGAACTCGCGGCAGCCGTCCATTCCTCGGTGCGCATGACCGACCAGATCATGGCGTGCCGCATGATCGCGGACGACGTGCGCATCGAGTCGGAGGGGCGTCCCGTCGACCCGCGGCGACCATGGGTGACCTCGGATGCCGGGGCCGACGCGCAATGGACGGGTTCGGCGCGGGTGCGCGCCTTCGTCTTCGACCGCAGCGACGCCGAGCGCGTCGCGCGCATCGCCTCGGGTGACGACCGCCTCGTGCTGCGACGGATCGATCCGCAGCCGCGGGATCGCGACGCCGCGACCCAGTGGGAACGTTCCTTCGCGCACGTGTCGTCGTCGCTGGCCGCCGTCCACGACGACGGCATCCTGGCCGCGGAGCTGCACCGGCACGCGCTCCTATCGACCCTGTCGGCGTTCTCGACCTCCTACGCCGAGGCCGTGCAGCGGGCCCACCAACGCTCGTCGGCGCCGCGCGCCGTGCGCCGCGCCGTCGCGCACATCGAGGCGCACGCGCACGAGCCGCTCACCCTCGAGGACATCGCCGCGGCAGCGGGGATGTCGGGGCGCGGGCTGCAGCACGCCTTCCGCCGCACTCTCGACATGACGCCGATGGAATATGTGCGCCGCGTGCGGCTCAGTGCCGCCCACGAGGAGTTGCGCTCGGGCACCGCGGTGTCGGTCTCCGACGTTGCGAAGCGCTGGGGTTTCTCCAGCGCCTCGCGCTTCGCCCGGTACCACCGGGAGCACTACGGACAGAACCCGGCGCAGGTGGCGCGCATGTTCTGAGGCGTCGCGTTCGGTCTCGCCGTTGCGCACGGGGTGTCGGCGAGACCTTTCGACCACACAGCGATTGCACAGTGAAGACGGCGGGGCACGACAGCCCGCGAAAGGACAGATGTGGGCAAGTTCATCTACGAGGGCGGCGTTCGCAACGAGTTCGAGGACCGCCTCCTCGCGCACCTCCAGGTGGTCGTCGGCAACAAGCTGCGCCGCGGGGAGCCGTTCTACTTCGTGTGGAAAGACGACATCAGCACGGGAGGCGGCCGCACGTCGGTCTGGGTGCACCCCCGCGCCAACATCGTCTTCAAGTTCAACGGCGGACGCCCGCCCGCGCTGAACCGCGCGTGGCTCGAGGCGCTGATGTCGACGGCCAACTCCCCCACGGGTCTGTACGTCGTCCCCGAACCCGCCGACGAGACGGTGGCGCCCGAGTCGTACGCCTGACGCGGCTGTCAAGGCGCTGGCATCCCGGCCCCCGGCGGCGGAGCGTGGAGGGATGACCCCCTCTTCCTCCGCCGCGCCCGTGCGCGTCGTCGTCATCGGCGGCGGCAATGCCGGACTCTCCGTCGCCGGGCGGCTGCATCGCGCCCGCGTCGGCGAGATCACCGTCATCGAGCCGCGCGAGCAGCACGTCTTCGCCCCCCTGCAATCCCACATCGCGGGAGGGGCCGCGCGGGCGTCCGAGGCCGTGCGACGTCAAGCCGACGTCATCCCGCCGGGGGTGCGGTGGTTGCGCGACGAGGCCTTCACCGTGGATGCCGAGACCCGGCGCGTGCACCTCGTCTCGGGGAGACGGATCGACTACGACCAGCTCGTCGTCTGCGCCGGGATGCGGATGGCGTGGGAGCAGATCCCGGGCCTGACCGAAGCGATGGCGACCCCCGAGGGCGTGTCGAACTACGACTACGACCTCGCCGCGAAGGCCTCCCCGGTGCTGCGCGATCTGCGTCGGGGCACGGTGGTGTTCACCCAGCCGCCCGAGCCGGCATCCTGCGGTGCCGCCGCGCAGAAGCCGATGTACCTCGCGTGCGACTGGTGGCGCGCGATCGGCGTCCGTGACGACATCCGCGTCGTGTTCGTCTGCCCCGATCCCGTGCCCTTCGGCATCCCGGCCATCGATCGCGAACTTCGTCGCAAGCTCGACGAGTACGGCATCGAGGTGCGGTACCAGCGCGAACTCACGAACGTGGATGCCGACAGCCGCACGATCGAGATCGGACACGGCGAGGCGCGCGAAACCATCGCGTACGACGTGCTGCACGCCGTTCCGCCCCAGCGGGCGCCGGAGTGGATCGCCGGCAGCGGGCTGTCGGCATCCGATGATCCGCACGGGTTCGTCGACGTCGACCCCGAGACGTTCCAGCACGTGCGCCACCCCGAGATCTGGGCCCTCGGAGACGCCGCGACCGTCGCCACGCGCCGCTCGGGCGGGGCGATCCGGCAGCAGGCGAAAGCGCTTGTGAAGAACATGACGGCGGTCCTGGCCGGCCGCACCCCGACCGCGAGGTACAACGGCTACAGCGTGGTTCCGTTCACGGTGTCGCGGGGCACCGTCGTGTTCGCCGAGTTCGACCGCGCGGGTCGGTTGCAGCCCACCATCCCCTTCTGGCGGTCGCTCTACCGCGAGCGCCGCCTGTCGTGGATCGCCGATCGCCGTGTGCTGCCGTGGGTGTACTGGCACCTGATCCTGCGCGGGCGCGCCTGACGGCACCGGCCCGCGGCCACGGGGCGCGCGTCCGGTCGCTCGCGCCCGGCGTCGGGTCGCGATAAACGCCATCCGTGCGCAGAAACGCCCTGACACCGCGTTTCCGCGCACGGATGGCGTTTATGCGGGTGGGAAGCGAGCGACGGGACCCGCTCGCGCCTATAGGGCACGAACGCCGATCCCTCAACCCCGGGGGCGGGCCGTCGGGATCGCGCGAAGACTGGGGGCACCCCGGAAACCCACGAGAAGAGGACATGCACCATGGCACAGGTCATCGAAACCATCGACGTCGACGTTCCCGTCCGCGTCGCCTACAACCAGTGGACCCAGTTCGAGGAGTTCCCGCACTTCATGAGCTTCGTGGAGTCCATCACGCAGAAGTCCGACACGCTCACGCACTGGAAGGTGAAGATCGCCGGTGCCGAGCGCGAGTTCGACGCCGAGATCACCGAGCAGCACCCCGATGAGCGCGTCGCGTGGAACAGCGTCGGCGGCGACGAGAACCACGCGGGTGTCGTGACCTTCCACCGCCTGTCCGACACCGAGACGCGCGTGACCGTGCAGATCGACTGGGAGCCCGCGGGCGCCCTCGAGAAGCTCGGCGCCGTCTTCGGCGCCGACGACCACTCGGTGAAAAAGGACCTCGCGAACTTCAAGGAGTACATCGAGTCGCGCGGCGCCGAGTCCGGCGCCTGGCGCGGCGACGTCAGCTGACGTCTCCCCCTTCGACGAGAAGCCGGGCCCGCCTTCAAGGCGGGCCCGGCTTCTCGTCATGGCGGCGTCACCACTTCGGGTGGATCTCCGCGCGCAGACGACGGTCGTACACGTCGCGCACGAGGGTGTCGAACGCGTCGAGGTCGAAGCCGCCGTCGAGCAGGCCGCCCGCCTCGGCGTTCGCGCGGGCCTGCTGCACCGAACGCGCTCCCGGGATGACCGCCGTAACACCCTCGCGCGACGCGATCCACGCGAGCGTCGCGGCCGGCAGCGTCACGCCCTCGGGGAGCGAGGCCTTGAGTTCGTCGGCCGCGGCCACGCCCTCCTCGAACGGCACTCCCGAGAACGTCTCGCCCTTGTCGAAGGCTTCGCCGTTGCGGTTGTAGGTGCGGTGATCGTTCTCGTCGAAAGTGGTGTTCGTCGTGTACTTCCCCGACAGCAGGCCGCTCGCGAGCGGCACACGCGCGAAGACCGCGACGTTCTTCTCGGCCGCGAGGGGCAGCACCTCGTCGAGGGGCTTGAGGCGGAACGGGTTGAAGATGATCTGCAGGTTGGTCAGGTTGGGCCGCCGCAGCGCCGACAGCGCCTGATCCATGGTCTCGACCGACGCCCCGTAGGCGGCGATCACGCCCTCCGACACGAGCTGGTCGAGGGCGTCCCACGTGGCGTCGCCGTCAATGACGGCCGACGGCGGGCAGTGCAGCTGCACGAGATCGAGCGTCTCGGTGTCGAGCAGACGACGCGAGCGATCGAGCCAGCCGCGGAAGTTCTCCATCACGTAGTTCTCGGGCACCTGGTCTTCCCGGCGCCCCATCTTGGTGGCGACGGTGATGCCGGCATCCGGCCTGCTCTTCAGGAACGCCCCGATGATCTGCTCGGACCGGCCGTCTCCGTAGACGTCGGCGGTGTCGAAGAGGGTGACGCCGGAATCGGCCGAGGCCTCGAGCACGGCACGGGCATCGCCCTCGCTGACATCACCCCAGTCGGCGCCGAGCTGCCAGGTGCCGAGGCCGATCGCCGAGACCTCACGGCCGGTACGGGAGAGGGGACGCTGCTGCATTGCGGTTCCTTTCGAAGCTTCTCCGAGCCTATCCAGCCCCTCCGACACCGGGGCCGATCGACGACGGATGCCGGTGACCCGGCGAGCGCAACCCCGGATGCGCTCGCGCACCCGACGCCTAGCGTGGCGACACACCCACGGAAGGAACAGCATGGACACCCCCGCCGAGCGGCTCCCCGGAGCCGACGAAGAGAACATCGTCCCCGACTCCGACGGTCTCGCCGCCGATGTGCCCGCGGGCGCCGCGGGCGCCGATTCGGGAGCCGTCGGCACGGCTCGCATCGACCCCGACGACGAAGCGCGCCTGCAGGGCATCTCGAGCCAGAACGACCTGCCCGGCGTCGGCACGCGCGCCGCCGACGGACTCACCGAGCGCGGCACGGACGACGCGCGCGGCGAGGGCGGGTCGACATCGCGCCACACCGAGGACACCGGGGGCGCCGACCACGACGACCTCCCCACGGAGAAGAGCGAGGACGTGCGGACTCCGGCCTCTCCCCCGCGCAGCGACGACGGCGGCGAACCGCACGTCGACGCCGACGACCCCATCGCGGCCTTCCAGCCGGGCGTCGGTCGCGACTCCGCGGCATCCAGCAAGATCGCCCAGGGCCTCCCCGACCCCGACGAGGCCTGACCGGCCGGACGCGGGAGGTTCGGTCGTCCGGGCCTCCCGCGCCCGGTCCCTTCGACAGGCTCAGGGACCTCCCCACGTAGAAGGAAGGCTGACCCCGTCGGAGCCTCCGCAACCCGCGACCCGGGCCGGTCCCGAGCGTCAGTGCGTCAGGCGCAGGGCGTCCTCGGCGAGGTGGAAGAAGCTCGGCATCGCCTCCGACACCGCGGCGACGTCGGTGTCGGCCATCAGCAGCACCACCGTCGCGTCCCCCGCGTCGTCGCGCACGAACCAGCTGCCGGTCAGCACACCGCGGCTCGAACCGCCCTTGAACGCCACGTACGGCCAGGTTCCGACATCGAGTCCCTGGCCCGGGTTCTCGCTCAGGATGCCGAGCACCTCGGCATCCTGAGTCCGCTGCAGCGCGTGGTGCACGGCGGCGACGTCGGCCGCCGACGCGAACCAGTCGAACCCGTTCTGCCACTGCGACGTGGTCACCGCCTCGCCCTCCACGGCGAGGGGCGCCGCGGCGATGCGGTCCAGCACCGCGCGCCTGCCCGCCTCGTCGGCGGCTTGCCATTCCGCCCGCAACGCGGGGTCTCCCCACCCGAGGGTGAAGATCTCCTTCGTGGAGGGGAAGGGCGTCAGCGCCGCGGGGTCGGCGTGGCCGCTGCGCGCGACCGCCGCTTCGACGCGCTCCCGACCGAGCCGCGCGATGAGCAGATCGGTCGCCGTGTTGTCGCTGATGCGGATCATGGCCGACGCGGCATCCCGCACCGACACCTCGGTGCCCGCGGGGGCATCCTGCAACTCGCCCGAGGGCAGACTGCGGTCGGTGTCGGCGAGCACGAGGGTGTCGTCCCACGACACCTCCCCGGATGCCACGGCCTCCGCCGTCGCGAGCAGCACGTACAGCTTGAACGCCGACGCCAGCGGGGCGGAGCGGTCGGCGTCGAGGGACATCACGGTCTCGTCGCCCCGCTGGACGAGGGCGCTCACCTCGCCGGGCAGTTCGCGCAGCCGCTGCTCGACCTCGTCGAGCGAGGTCGACGGCTCCCAGGCCGGGGCGACGGGGCTCAGCAGCATCGTGGTGATCCGCCCCGCGGAGTCGATCGCGAGGATGAGGTCGAACGGGTCGCCGAGGGCGCCGGCGACCGTGGCGCGCGCCTGCGTCTCGGTGCCGGTGTAGGCGGTGACGGTGAACGGCGCCGCCGGGCGGATCTGGCGGTTCACCATCTCGGCGACCTGCTCCGCCGGCACCTGCTTCTGGAAGTTCTCGTCCAGCACCCGAGCCCACTCCCCGGCCGTGGTGTCGTTTTCGGCCTCGAACAGGTCGAGGACCCACGTCAACCGCTCCCCGACGGGGGTGGAGGGGATCTCGACGGATGCCGCGGCGCTCGCGGTCGGGACGGGTTTCGCGCTCGTGCATGCGGTGAGGGCGGCGACGGCGACGAGCGAGACGAGGGCGGTCAGGCGACGGGCGAGGGTCACGAGGTTCCTTCCGGTGGGGTCCTCCCACGCTACGAGCGGGCGGCTTCGCGCACCTCCCCCTCTCGACGGAGGTGCGCGAAGCGGCCGGGGCGCGGGACGACATCCGCCGGACCCCCGTCCGCGGCATACCGTCCCCCGGGACTCAGCGCGCTGCCGTGCCGCGCGTCCCCGACGGGGCAGCGCGCCGCGCCCGCCACCCGACGAGCACGTCGATCACGACGAACGCGGCGAGCGTGTAGCCCACGAGCGGCAGGAACAGCCCGATCGCGATCGCGACGACGAGCACCGCCGCGATCCCCCACCACGGCGCGCGCCCCAGAGCCCCTCGGGCCGGTGCGGCCGCGAGACCGCGGGTCGGTCGACGCCTCCACCACATCGCGTACCCGAGCACGACGAGAGCGGCGATGCCGAGGGCGAGCGCGAACAGCACGAGCTGGTTGGCGAGGCCGAACATCGTCCCCGAGTGCAGATCGATGCCCCACCGCGAGAGTTTCGCGAGCAGGGGGTAGTCGGCGAAGTCGACGCGATCGGCCACCTGCATCCGCGATCCATCGATCGCGACGGCATCCACCTCGGTCGGGAAGCTGCGGTGGATCTCCTGCACCACCCACGCCTTCCCGGCGGCGGCGGGCGGCTTGATCTCGACGTCGCCGCTGTCGACGTTGATGCGCTGCGCGATCGCGAGGACCGCGTCGAAGGTCGCGGAGTCGGCGGGGCCGGTCGCTGCCGCGGCGCTGTGCCCCGCGTGCCCGGCATGCTCTCCACCCGCTGCCGCGCCGTCGAGCGAGGTCGTCAGCGTCGGAGTGCCCTCCCCCACCGCGGCTCGGAGGTCGGACACGTGGGCTCCGGCGAACGTCGACCACGTGATGCCGGTCGCCGAGAGGAAGACCGCGCCGAGCACGACCCAGATCCCGACGGCGGAGTGCCACCCCGACAACCGGCGGTAACCGGTGTGACGGCGGTTCGGACGCACGAGGTCGCGGCGGCCCCGGCGCGAGCGCACGAAGCGTCCGATCCACAGTCCGAGCCCCGCAAGGGCGACGATCCCGAGCCAGGATGCCGCGAGCTCGCTGTACCAGCGCCCCGCATCCCCGAGGTGCAGCGACCGGTGCAGGTCGCTGATCCAGTGCCGCAGCGGCAGCGCTCCGCTCGTGCCGTAAGCGGGGAGATCGCCGCGGATCTCGGTCGTGGCCGGATCGACGAAGATCGCTCGCGTCGTGCTCTCGGGCAGCGTCTCGTCGGCGAACATGACGCGCGTCGTCGCGCCGGCCTCGGGCGCGGGGCGCACCGCGACGGGCGTCGATCCGTCGCCGAGGTGGGCCCGCGCCGCCTCGATCTGGGCGGCGAGAGAGACCCCCGGGGCGTCCGAGGCCGCGGTCAGCTCGTGCGCGTACATGACCTTCTCGAGGGTCGGTGCGACCGCGTACAGGGCCCCGCTCACCGCCGCGACGAGGATGAACGGCCCCACGAGGAGACCGGCGAAGAAGTGCAGGCGCCGCAGCAGCGGGGTGAACCACCCTGCGCTGCCGGGCGGGCGGACGGCTGGGGAGGGGGCCGCGGCCGCAGGAGGGGAGTCGGTGGCGGTCATGCGACGACCACCGGACGAAGACGGGAAGAGGGCATGGGGATGTCGCTTTCCGGGCGCGAACGCCCGTCATCCGGCGCGCACAGCGGCACCGGTGCCGCGCCCTCCGACGGGCGGCCCGCGGGCCGGCGCGTGCGGAGGAGCGCGGAGAGGAAGGGGGCGCATCCGAGAGGGATGCGGGAGGAACCGGCGCGCGTATCGCGCGGCCGGATCCCCACCCGGAAGAGGGCGGGGAGAAGCTCAGGATGCCGCGAGCGGCGGACCGCGACGGCGAGCCGACGCGACGATGACGGTCGAGATCGGCACGACATCGGCGACGACCATCGCGTGCACGCGGCGAGTCGGCGCCGGGCCGACGGAGACGGCGGCGACGCGCGCCCGCGCGCGAACCCACGCGACGCAGCGACCGGCGAGCGCCCCGAGGACGGCGACCGTGCGCTCACCGCGATGCAGCATCGCCGTGGTCCCGACGGCCGCGACGAGGTGACCGGCCCACATCGTGGCATCCACCGAGACGACCGGTGCCGCGGCGTCACCCGTCAGCAGAAGCGGCGCGCCGTGGACGTGACCCGCGACCCCGGGCTGGAAGCTGCCCAGCACGAAGAGCGTGTGGAAGAGCAGCTGGCTGAGGGCGACCGCGAGCCCGAGACGCGCCGGCGAGAGCCGTCGTCCGGCGAGGACGGTGCACACGACGAACGACAGGGCGAGGGGCACGACGACCCCGACGAGCCCGGGTACCTCCCCGCCGCCGGAGACGTGGGAGAGCAGGGCGACGAAGGTGGCGACGGATGCCGCCACCGCACCGCGCGCGACGCGCGGGGCCCGGCTCTGTCGTCGCATGGACTCATTGTGGCAGCACGCGAGGACCCCCTCCGCGCCCGACGAACAGGCTGTGCGACGAGGATCGGCGGTTCGCCCGACTCGGTCGGTAGCATCGACCGACGACAGGAGCCCCCGTGACCGATCACCCCGCAGACCGCGACGGCGACCCGCGACCCGCTTCGCGCCCGCGCGCCGTCATCGCCGGCGCGAGCGGCTTCGTCGGGCGGGCACTGACCCGCGCGTTCGAGGACGACGGCTACGACGTCTACACCGTCGGCCGCACGGGGTCCGCGGTATGGGGGGATGCACCGGCGATCGCGCGTCTGGTCGACGGCGCCGACGTGCTGATCAACCTCGCCGGGAAGATCGTGTCGTGCCGGTACACCGACGCGAATCGCGACGAGATCCTCCGCTCCCGCGTCGAGACCACGCGTGCGCTGCACACCGCCGTCGCTGCGGCCGAGACGCCGCCACGCGTTTGGATGAACGCCTCCACCGCCACGATCTACCGGCACGAGACCGAGCGCGGCAACGACGAGGTCGAGGGCGTGCTCGGTGAGGGGTTCTCGGTCGACGTCGCCACGAGGTGGGAGCGTGCGTTTTTCGCCGGCGAGCTGCCCGCGACGCGCCGCGTCGCGCTGCGTATGGCGATCGTCCTCGGCGACGGCCCCGCCACGCGCATGCTGTTCGCCCTCGCGAAACTCGGAGTCGGCGGGCCCCAGATCGACAGCTGGTGGTTCCCGCACCGACGCTACCGCGGCATCGGCGCCCGTCCGACCGGACCCGTGTGGTCGTCGTGGCACCGGACGAGCGGACATCAGCGCTTCAGCTGGATCCACATCGACGACGTCGTGGCATCCGTCCGCTTTTTGCGCGACCACGACACGCTCTCGGGGCCGGTCAACCTCTCCGCTCCGGGCGTCAGCGACAACCGCACCCTCATGCGAGAGCTTCGGAGGGTGGCCCGGATGCCGTGGGGCCTGCCCGCGTGGAGATGGATGCTCGACCCGGCGATGGCGGTCTTGCGCAACGAGCCCGAGCTGGTGCTCAAGAGCCGGTGGGCGCTCCCCCGCCGACTGACCGAGGCGGGGTTCACCTTCCGGTTCGCCGAGCTCGGCGGCGCCCTGGACGACGTCGCTGCATCGCGTCGGCCCCGAGCGCGCGACATTCTCGCCGCCTGAACGACGACGCCGCCCCGGCGCGGCCTCCCGGGGGCGGCACGCGCGGAGCGGCGTCGGTGAGACCGGTGGTCAGACCTGTCGACGGATGAAGCGCATGAGCGCGGCGATGATGCCGATGATCAGGATGATGATCCCGATCCACAGCAGGAACTTCACGGCCTCGACGAAGACGCCGAGGAACAGGAGCACGAGGCCCACGATGACGAGGATGATGGCGAGAGCTGGCATAACCTCCACCCTGCACCTCCGGGTGGGCCCGCGCCGCGGCCTTGACACGCGCCGAGCCGGCCGACAAGGACGTGTCAAGACGGTCGCCGACTCGGCATCCGGCGGCTACCGTCGAGCACACCACGACCCCGAGGAGGCGGCTATGGCCGATCGCGACGTCACCGAACACGCAGGCGGACACGGCACCGGACCCGGCGAGGGCGAGTACACCGACGTCCAACTGCCCGACGGCGAGATGGACCGCGGTAGCGCGGACCAGCCCGGGGAGTACGTCGACCGCGAGAACGCCGACGGCAGCGAGAGCCGCCCGCGCGCCGACGAGGCCGGCGCCTACACCGACGTCGAGCAGCCGAGCGGCCACGAATCGCGCGAGGACCTCGACGACCCGGGCGAGTACACCGACCGCGATCGCTGAGTCAGCGATCCAGCGTCCGCCGCGGCGTCGTGCGATACGCGTCGCGGTAGGCCTGGACGAAGGCCGCGAGATCGACGAAGCCCCAGCGCGCCGCGATGTCGGCCACGTTGGTCGCCGTCGGGTCGGCAGCGAGCAGGTCCGCATGCGCGGCGCTCAGCCGCGCGTGCGCCAAGTGGCCTTCGGGAGTGGATGCCAGATGGCCATTGGCCAGGAATGCCCGACGCAGGCCCTGCGTCGAGGTCCCGACCGCCCGGGCGGCGTCGTCGATCGTGACGGGCAGCGACGCGTGATCGTCGATCCACGAGACCGCCGCGGCGTAAACCGCCGCCTGCTCGATCGCCGATGCCCGCCGCTCGCGCGGATCGCCGAGGAGGGGGAACGCTTCGAGCGTCGCAGCGACGAGCGCGCGGCGCACGTGGGCTCGAACGAGCGGCTCGGCGAGCAGCGGCGTCTGTGTGAGCGACCAGCGCACCGTCGCCAGCCAATAATCGCGCAGCCGCCTCGACACGGGACCGGTGTCGCCGAAGCGGATCTCCAGCGCCTCGTCGCCGTAGATCGTCCGAGCCGCCTCGCGGAGCCACTGCGCATCGAACGACAGCAGCTGCACCTCGGTCTCGTCCGGGCGGCCGATCAGCTCGTGCCCGGGCTCGACGATGCCCGGCTCCACGCTGTAGTCACCCTCGCGCGATCCGATGCTCCACGCGTATCCGGGGCCCGAGGTGGCGAAGAAGAAGCGGTCGGCCTCGTAGACGATCTCGGCTCGGCACTCCCAGGCGAGGCGTCGCAGTGCGAAGGACTCGTCGCCGACGGCGTGCTCGGAGATCGACGCGTGGTCGGCCAAGACGTCGACGCGCCCATACTGCGCCTGGAGCCAGGCCTGCGTGTCGGCGACGCCGTCGGTGCGGACGCGCGAGTCGAAGAAGTCGTTCATAACGAGATGCGCGAGACCCCTGAAAGACGTCGCAGCACGCCCCATGATAGTTAACCTCCGCTTCGAAACCGCCGGGAGAGAACCCCATGACCGATGAGCCCGTCATCCGCTCCATCCACCCCGACGACGCCGGCGAGGTGCTGACGATCCAGCGCGCCGCCTTCGCCAGCGAGGCGCTCATCTACGGCAACCCCGACATGCCGCCGCTCACCCAGACCCTCGAGGAGCTCGCCGCCGAGCTCGTCGAGAACCTCGGCTGCGTCGCGGTGAGCGGGACCCGCATCGTCGGCGCCGTGAGGGCCCGCCGCGACGGGGATCTGCTGTTGATCGGCCGGCTGGCGATCGCGCCGGACCAGCAGGGCGAGGGCCTGGGAACGCTCCTGCTCGCGGCGGTGGAGGAGCGCGGACGAGAGGCCGGGGCGACCGAGGCCGAGCTGTTCACGGGCGGGCTGAGCGAGGCGAACCAGCGCCTGTACGAGCGCGAGGGCTATCACCGGTCTGAGACCACCGCCGACGGCGAGATCTTCTACCGCAAACGCCTCGACGCCTGACCCGCTTCGGGTGGCTTCGACAGGCTCAGCCACCTTTCGCCAGCGTGCCGCGCGCGAGCCGCCCGCAAGGCCCGCGAGCCGCACGCGAGGTCCCTGAGACTGTCGAAGGGACCGCAACCCCGCACACGCCGAAGGGCCGCCGTCCGAACCCGGACGACGGCCCCTCGCGGCGCAGCGCTTACGGCGTGGGCATGCCGCCGTTGACGTTGAGCGTCTCGCCGATGACGTAGCTCGACTCGGCCGACGCGAGGTACACGTACGCCGGGGCGAGCTCGGCGGGCTGACCCATTCGTCCGAGCGGCGTCTCCTCGCCGAACTCGTCGACCTTCTCGTCGGGCTGTCCGTCGGTGACCTGCAGCGGCGTCCAGATGGGTCCCGGTGCCACCGCGTTGACGCGGATGCCCTTGGGCGCCAGCTGCTGGCCGAGAGCCTTGGTGAAGGTGTTGATCGTCGCCTTCGTCGAGGCGTAGTCGACGAGGATCGGCGCCGGCGAGTACGCCTGGATCGACGTCGTGTTGATGATCGTCGAGCCGGGCTGCAGGTGCGGCACGGCCTCCTTGCAGATCCAGAACATCGCATAGACGTTCGTCTTGAAGGTGTCGTCGAACTGCTCGTCGGTCAGCGTGGTGACGTCCTCGTTGAAGATCTGCTTGCCGCCGTTGTTGACGACGATGTCGAGCCCGCCGAGGCCCTCGACCGCTTCCTTCACGAGCGTGCGCGCGTACTCGCGCTCGCGCAGATCGCCGGGGATCTGCACCACGGTCGCGCCGGCCTCGCGCAGGATGCCGGCGATGCGATCGGCATCCACCTGCTCCTGCGGCAGGTACGACATCGCGACCGAGGCCCCCTCGCGGGCGAACGCGATGGCGGTGGCCGCGCCGATGCCGGAGTCGGCGCCGGTGATGAGCGCCTTGCGCCCCGTGAGTCGGTCGCTGCCGACGTAGGTGTCCTCGCCGAGGGCGGCCTTCGGCGTCAGCTCGGCATCGAGGCCGGGCTCCTTCTGGTCCTGCGACTGCGGGTCGATGTCGGCGTAGAGCTTCGCCGGGTCGGTGAAGGTGTACTGCGTGCTCATGGCGAGTCCTTTCATGGGGGATGCCGGGGCGGGGCCGCCTCGACGGGGAGGGTCAGCGGTTCTTCAGCGCGACGTCGTCCACGAGGTCGCGGATGACAAGGGCGGCGTTGATGAGGGCGAGATGGCTGAGCGCCTGCGGCAGGTTGCCCCAGAACGCCCCGTCGGACTCCGCGATCATCTCGGAGTAGATCCCGACGTCGTTGCCCTGGGCGACGAGGGCGTCCATCGCCTCGAGGGCCTCGTCGTGCCGACCGACGCAGGCCAGGGCGGTGGCTCGCCAGAAGGCGCAGGCGACGAACGTCTGCTCCTCCTGGTCCATGCCGGTGTAGCGATAGACGAGGTGGTTCTCGGTCGTGAGACGCTCCGTGATGGCATCCAGGGTCTTCGACATGCGCTCGCCCCGGTCGAATCCCGTCGGCGCGTGCAGCAGCACGGAGGCGTCGAGGTCTTCGCTGCCGGGCGCGATCGTGTAGGCCTGCAACTCGTCCGACCAGCAGCGCTCCTCGACCCAGCGGTGGATGCGGTCGCGCTCGGCGCGCCAGCGGTCGCCGTTGTCGGGGATGTGACCGCCGTCCGCCAGCCACTGGGCGTCGTCGAGGGCCTTCCAGCACCCCATCTTCGACGAGGTGTAATGGCGGAGCTCCGGGAGTTCCCACATGCCCGAGTCCTCGCGGCGCCAGAGGTCGCACGTGCGATCGGCGACGTCGGCGAGGAGCCGCCCGGTCTGGGTGTCGAGGCGGTTGCCGGCCTCGACGTAGGTGCGGCACAGCGCGATGAGGTCGCCGTAGACGCCGAGTTGCAGCTGCCCCTGCGCGGGGTTGCCCGTGACGACCGGCTGATTGCCGTTCCACCCCGGGACCTCGTGCTTCTCGAGCCCGATCTCGGCGTCCCCGTCGAGCGTGTACATCACCTGGACCTCGGGACCGTTCTTGCGGATCGTCCGCAGCAGCCACGAGATCGCCGCGTGCGTCTCCTCGCGCAGACCGAACCCCACCCACGCGTGCGCGGTGTAAGCGAGGTCGCGGACCCATGCGAAGCGGTAGTCCCAGTTCTTGCCGCCGCGGGGGTTCTCGGGCAGCGATGTCGTCGCCGCCGCGGCGATCGCCCCGGTCGGGCTGAACAGCAGCAGCTTCAACGCGAGGGCACTGCGTTGCACGTCGTCGGCCCACGGACCCTCGTACGAGAACTCGTCCGACCACATCTGCCAGCCGCCGATCGTGCGGTCGATGCCCCGGTCCACGTTCTTCGCGTCGGGGATGCGCAGCGGCTCGCCCTCGGTGGCGGCGATGACGAGGAGGTGCCGCGATCCCTTCGTGGTCGTGAACCCTCCGTCGATGCTCTCGTCGCCGGCATCCGGGTCTCCGTGGACTCCGTGCTCGTGGCCCGTCACCGCGAGCGAGACATGGCCGATGCGCATGATCGAGAAGCCGTCGATGCGCTCGGTCCACGGCGCCGCGGAGCGGAGCATGGTGCCCGGTTGCACGCACCACGCGAACTCCACTTCGCCCTTCACCCCGTCGACGCGGCGGGCGAGCTCAGCCCACGGCAGGCGCCCGGCGATGCCCGTGACCATGGCGTCGGTGAGGGTGGCCACCCCGGAGGCGGTCGTGAACGTGGTCTCGAGGACGTTCGTGCGCGGGATGTACCGCCGAGTGACCTCGTACTCCTCCACGGGTGCCAGTTCGATGCAGCCTCCCGCCGACTCGTCGACGAGACGCGCGAAGACCGGGCGGGAGTGGATGTTGGGCAGCGGAAGCCAGTCCACCGAGCCGTCGAGGCCGATGAGCGCGACCGTCCGGCCGTCGCCGATCGCGGCGTAGTCGCGAAGCGGCCGAGACGGTGCGGGAGGAGTGGGAGACACGTCTTCACGCTAGGAATCGCGTGCCGAGGCTCCCCCGGGGTTGTCGTATGGCGTCCGAGCGGCTACGGAAGCGGCTCCGGTACCTCTCCTCCGACGCGCTCGCAACCCCCGCCGCCCGCTCGAGCCTGCGGCCTAACGTCGCTACCGACCGTGAGCGAAAGGAACGCGCATGTCCGCCACCACCACCAAGGACGCCGCCCCCACCAAGAACCGTCGCCGCCCCGCGCGCGGAGGCAGCGGTCCGGAGACCACCGACGAGCAGAACGCCGAGAAGGGCTTCCAGGCGTCGGAGCAGTTGACCGACGCCCTCCAGGCCGTGCTGGTCGACCTCATCGAGCTGTCGATCCAGGGCAAGCAGGCCCACTGGAACGTCGTCGGCAAGAACTTCCGCGACACCCACCTGCAGCTCGACGAGATCATCGACGCCGCCCGCGAGTTCGGTGACGAGATCGCCGAGCGCATGCGCGCGCTGCACGCCCTCCCCGACGGACGCAGCGACACCGTCGCCGAGACCACCACCCTCCCCGAGTTCCCGCAGGGCGAGGTCGACACGGCCGAGGTCATCGACCTCATCACCGAGCGTCTGGATGCCGTCGTCGGCACCGTCCGCGACGTGCACGACGACGTCGACGAGGAAGACCCCACGAGCGCCGACATCCTGCACGGTGTGCTCGAGCGCCTCGAGCAGCTGTCGTGGATGGTCAGCGCCGAGAACCGCGTCGCCCGCAAGTCCTGAGCGGAATCGATCACGACGGATGCCGGGGCCTCAGGGCCTCGGCATCCGGCGTTCGTGCGAGGGCCCGGGCGCCGCACCGACGGTCGGCGCGGACAGGAAGCGTCAGCCGCGCGCGATCAGCAGGGGCGGGTGCGGGCCCTCGAGCCGCGCAAGCGAGGCCTTCATCTCGACGATGCTGTCGCTCATGCCGGCGATTCTCGCGGTGATGTCGAGGATGTTCGCGTCGATCTTGAGCAGCCGGTCGTCGATCTGCCGTTCGCGGGCGTCGATACGCGTCATGCGCTCGTCGAACCGTGCGTCAGCGCGGTCCATGCGGGCATCCGCCCGCTCCATGCGGGCCTCGAGGCGGTCGAACCGGTGATCGATCTGTTCGAACCGCTGATCGACCTGTTCGAACCTCCGGTCGACCTGCGCGAAACGCTGATCGATCTGCGCGAAACGCTGATCGACCTGCGCGAAGTTGCGGTCGGTCCGACGCTCGACCCGATCGAGCATCCATTTCACGCCGCCCAGGATCGCCGCAGAGAAGGTGAGGAACAACGCGGCGAGGGCGATGAACACCTGTGCGATGTCGAGAGTCACGGCCGATCCTTCCTGTGCGCGGCGTGCGTTCACTGTACGACGCCGCTCACCGGGAATCACATGCGCACGTGCGATCGGTGGAGAACTTCACCCATCGCAGGATCGGGGAGGAGGCGTCAGAGCCGCAGCACCTCGGTGACCCGGACGACCGCGGTGCCCTCCTCCTCGGATGCCGCGAGGTCGACTTCCGCGCGGATGCGCCAGTCGTGGTCGCCCGCGGGGTCGTCGATGGTCTGCTCGACGCGCCACACTCCGTCGGAGGTCGACGACTCGTCGATGTCGACCAGAGCGGACGAGCGTGCCGCTCCGCCCGTGCCGATCGCGTCGTGCTCGTCGAAGTAGCGATCGAGAACGTCGGGCCAACCGGCATCCGGATCCAGCTCGACGAGCTCCTCGTCGCGCTGCAGAGCAGCGAGTTGCACGCGCCGGAACATCTCGTTGCGCACGAGCACGACGAACGCGCGGCGGTTGGTGAGGATCGACGGCGGCGCCGGAGGCACCACGGGGGCGTCCGGATCGTCGGCCGGGTTGATGAGCTGCTCCCACTCGTCGACGAGGCTGGAGTCCACCTGCCGCACCAGTTCGCCGAGCCACGCGATGAGGTCGAGCAGGTCGGGCGTCTGCGCGTCGACCGGCACCGTCTGCCGGATCGCGCGATACGCGTCACTGAGGTAGCGCAGCACCAGACCCTCGCTGCGCGCGAGCTGATACAGCGAGACGTACTCGCCGAAGGAGCAGGCCCGCTCGAACATGTCGCGCACGACCGACTTGGGCGACAGCTCGAAGTCGCGGATCCACGGCTGACTCGACGCGAACACCTCGTACGCCTGCGCGAGCAGTTCCTCCAGGGGCTTCGGCCAGGTGATCTCCTCGAGCAGCTCCATCCGCTCGTCGTACTCGATGCCCTCGCGCTTCATCGCGGCGACCGCCTCGCCCCGCGCCCGGAACTGCTGCTGCGACAGGATCGGGCGCGGGTCGTCGAGCGTCGCCTCGATGACGCTGACGACGTCGAGCGCGTAGTGCCCCGTGCCGACCGATGACGCCGGGGCGACGGCATCCGGCCCCCGACCGAGCTCGACCTCGGGGTCGAGCATCTCGATCGCGGCGAGCGCGAACGGCGACAGCGGCTGGTTGAGTGCGAAGTTCGGCTGCAGATCGACGGTGAGCCGGATGCCGTCGGCCCCCACCTCCACCACCCCCGCCTGCACGAGCGTGCGGAAGATCGCGATCGCCCGCCGCGCGAGCTCGTACCGGCGGGGGCGGGGCTCGTGGTTGTCGAACACGAGCGCGCGGACGTTGCCGAACACGTCGCCGCCGCGCGCGATGACGTTGATCAACATGGCGGCCGACAGCTTCATCTGCGGCTGGAGCGGCTCGGGCTCGGCCGCGACGAGACGGTCGTAGCTCTGCTCGGTCCAGTTGACGAAGCCCTGCGGCGCCTTCTTGCGCACGATCTTCTTCTGCTTCTTGAGGTCGTCGCCGGCCTTGAGGATCTGCGCGGCGTTCTCGATCTCGTGATCGGGCGCCATGACGACGACGGTGCCCGCGGTGTCGTAGCCGGCCCGGCCCGCGCGCCCCGCAATCTGATGGAACTCGCGCGCCGAGAGCTGGCGCATACGGGTGCCGTCGTACTTGGTCAGTGCCGTCATGAGCACGGTGCGGATCGGCACGTTGATGCCGACGCCGAGGGTGTCGGTGCCGCAGATGACACGCAGCAGCCCCCGCTGCGCGAGGGTCTCGACGAGCCGGCGATACCTCGGCAGCATGCCGGCGTGGTGCACGCCGATGCCGGCGCGCACGTAGCGCGAGAGCGTCTTGCCGAAGCCGGTGGTGAAGCGGAAGCCGCCGATCGCCTCGGCGATCTCGTCGCGCTGCTCGCGGCCGATGATGCGGATCGACGACAGCGCCTGCGCGCGCTCCATGGCCGCGGCCTGCGAGAAGTGCACGACGTAGATCGGCGCCTGCTTCGTGTCGAGCAGTTCCTGCACGGTCTCGTGCACGGGCGTGCGGGCGTACTCGAAGTGCAGCGGCACTGGGCGCTCGACGCCGGTGACTCTCGCCGTGGGCCGACCGGTGCGGCGCGAGAGGTCGTCGGCGATGTCCTCGACGTCACCGAGAGTGGCCGACATGAGGATGAACTGCGCGCGATTCAGCAGCAGCAACGGCACCTGCCACGCCCAGCCGCGGTCGGCCTCGCCGTAGTAGTGGAACTCGTCCATCACGACCTGGTCGACGTCCGCGTCGGCGCCCTGGCGGAGGGCCAGGTTCGCGAGGATCTCCGCGGTGCAGCAGATGATCGGGGCGTCGGAGTTCACCGACGAGTCGCCCGTGACCATCCCGACGTTCTCCGCCCCGAAGATGTCGACGAGCGCGAAGAACTTCTCGCTCACGAGCGCCTTGATGGGCGCCGTGTAATAGGTGCGACCGCCTCGGGAGAGGGATGCCGCGTGCGCGGCGACCGCGACCAGGGACTTCCCCGTGCCGGTCGGGGTCGACAGGATCACGTTCGCCCCCGACACGATCTCGATGATCGCTTCGTCCTGCGCCGGGTACAGCGTCAGCCCGCGCGAGGCCGCCCACTCGACGAAGCCGAGGTACACGGCATCCGGTTCGCTGCCGGTCGGCACGTGCTCGAGGAGGGGGGTCACTCCCCCACCCTCTCATCCGCCGGGCGGGCGGACCCTTCGACAGGCTCGGGGCCGCCAGGGCGGAGCCCGAACCGAGGCGCCCGGACCCGACCAGGGCGGCTGCGCCCAACCGAGGCGGCTGCGCCGAACCGAGGCGGCTGAGCCCGCACCCGAGGTGGCTGAGCCCGTCGAAGCCACCGGCCCCACCGCTCGCGCCTGGCGCCCCCGTGCCTCACCCCGCGTCGCTGAAGACGCCCACGTTCTCGCCGTCGTACACGAACTGCACGCTCGTGCCGACCGGGAAGCGCTCGATGAAGGCGTCCGGCATGCCGTCGGCGACGACGAACTGCACGGTGGCGGGGAAGATCCCCGCCCCGCATCCGCCGTAGACGAAGTTGCCGCGGAAGCCGGTGGTGCCGTCCTGCCCGACCTCGTCGGTGTCGAGCAGATACAGGCACGAGCTGCGATTCTCGCTCGCATCGACCTGGGCCGTGCCGACGAAGGCGCTCACTCCGTAGAAGTCCGCGAAACCCCGTTCGTCCCCCGTGCGCTGTCCGAAGATGGTGGGGCTCTGCGCGCCCGGATCCTCGACGAGGGTCGCCACCTGCGGCGCTCCCACGGACGCGGCGACCGGCACGAACCCGACCCCCACGGTGGTCGCCGCGCTCGCGAGCGCCGCGACGAGCGCGAGGGACAGTGCCCACGCCCACACGGTGCGCTTGGAGCGCAGGAGCGGGGCGCGCTCGCGCTCGACCTCCTCCTCGGGCTCGGGTTCTTCGTCGCCGTCGACGGGCGCCGCGGCGCCGACCGCCGGGGCCGAGGGAGGCGGGACCGTCGGAGCCGAGGCTGACGGAACCGGGGCCGTCGCGGCTGCCGGAGCTGCCCGCTCGGACCGCTCGAGGTCTTCCAGCGCGAGCAGCCGCTCGTACGCGGCCGGGTCGGCGGAGATGTCGGCGCTCGGTCCGTACGCCCGCGCGCGCAGTCGCCGCAGCTCCTCCCGCACGCCATCGTCCATCCTCGAAATGCTTCCACACCTCGCGGGCGTCCGGGCCATCTCGCGTTACATGCGTGGGAATAGATCAGGATGCCGTGCGTTGCACCGCGTATGCGCTCCTTCGGCACACTCTCCTTCGGCCACTACGGCCCCCTCGGCGGGGGACACCATCTCTCCGCGGGCGACTCGATGCTCCAGGCGATCGACCTCGCCCAGGGCATGGACGACCTCGGCGTGAACGGCATCTCGTTCCGGGTGCACCACTTCGCCCGTCAGCAGGCGGCGCCCATGCCGCTGCTCGCGGCGATCGCCGCGCGCACCTCCCGCATCGAGGTCGGCACCGGCGTCATCGACATGCGGTACGAGAACCCGCTCATGCTCGCGGAGGAAGCGGCATCCCTCGACCTCATCAGCGGCAACCGCCTTGCCCTCGGCGTGAGCCGCGGGTCACCCGAGACCGTGCAGCGCGGCTACGAGGCGTTCGGGTACACGGGGTCGCAGGACCCGCGCGGCGCCGACATCGCCCGCGACCACTTCGACCTCTTCCTGCGCGCGATCGAGGGCGAGGGTCTCGCCGAGCGCGACCCGATGAGCCCCTTCGGCGGCGGAACGGGTCTGCAGCGCATCGAGCCCCACTCCCCCGGCCTGAAGAAGCGCATCTGGTGGGGCGCCGGCACCACCGCAACCGCGGAGTGGGCGGGGCGCACGGGGGTGAACCTCATGTCGTCGACGCTGCTCACCGAGGCCGACGGCACGCCGTTCGACATCCTGCAGGCCCAGCAGCTCGACGCCTTCCGCGCCGCGTGGCGCGAGGCGGGGCACGCCGGTGAGCCGCGCACCTCGGTCAGCCGCAGCATCTTCCCGATCGTCACCGCCGAAGACGAGATGTACTTCGGCGGGTCCGCGGGCAGCGACCAGATCGGCGTGATTGACGGCATGCGCTCGACGTTCGGCAAGACCTACGCCGCGCCGCCCGAGGTGCTCGTGGAGCAGCTGCAGAACGACGCGGCCGTCATGAGCGCCGACACCCTCATGCTGACCATCCCGAGCCAGATGGGCGTGGAGTTCAACCTCCGCCTCGTCGAGAACTTCGCGAAGCACGTCGCGCCCGCCCTCGGCTGGCAGCCGACGCTCGCGACGGTCTGACCACCCCGGATGGACCCGGATGCCGCCCCTCGGCATCCGGGTCCATTCGTCGTCTCGGAAGCAGTCGTACGGTGGAGGAATGACCGTCGTTCGGACCGCCGTCTTTCCCCGAGACGCCGCCGCGGTCTCGGAACTGCTCGGCGACTACCTGCGCCGGACAGAGTCGGAGAAGGCCGAGCGCGGGCTCGCGACGCCGGGGGCGGCGCTGGCCGCTCGCTACGCCCGTGAGATCGACGACCCCGCGGCGGCCTTCGCAGGGAATCGCGTGCTCGTCGCCACGGTCGACGGCGTCGACTGCGGCATCGTCGTCGTGCGCATCTCGCCCGTCGCCGTGGAGCTCTCGCGATTGTGGACCACTCCGCCGGCACGGGGTCGAGGGGTCGGGTCCGCGCTCCTCGACACGGCCCTCGCGGATGCCGTCACACCCGTGCGCCTCTCGGTCTGGCGCTGGCGGGATGACGCCGTCCGCCTCTACCGACGGCGGGGCTTCACGGTCGTCGCCTCGTGGGACGACCGCCCCGATCTCATCTGTCTGGAGCGGCCGGCGCCGGTCAGCGCCAGGCCGTGACGCCGCGCGAGCGGGCGACCGTCTGCGACAGCAGGTATTCGCCCCAGGCCACCGCGTACGCGCCCAGCGCCGCCCACGCCCATCCCGTCGGCAGCACACCGGCGATGCCGAGAAGACCCGCCACGGTGAGAGCACTGACGACGACCAGCACGGGGATGACGGCGCGAGGGGCGGCGAGCGCGCTGTCGGACTTCCAGATCACCAGGACGGCGCCGGCCGTGGCGAGGAGCAGGATGAGCGGCGCCCACCACGACCCCAGGACCGCCATCGCGATCGACGCTCCGACACCCGCGACGGCGAGCGATGCGGTGCGGAGGATGCGGATGCGCCGGGCGCGCTCGTCGGATGACACGGTGACTCCTCGGGTGACGGGTCTTCCAGCGTAACCGGCGTGGTCCGGGCGCCGTCCGCCCGGGAGAAGACCCAGAATCGCCGCAGATCCCCTCGGTGACGCGTCGCGCCGCCCGCGGCGCGCCCTAGCCTGGGACGGCGGGCCCCGAGGCCCTCACCGGTCGACGTCGACACCGCGCATCACACGGAATCGCGCATCTCACGCCATCGCATCGGGAAGGGGCCGACATGGACGTCTCACGACGCGGCCTTCTCCTGGGCGGTCTCGGAGTGGTGGCCCTGGGCGCCGCCAGCGCCGCGGCGGCAACGGTCATCACCAACGGCGCTCCGGCAGAGCCCGTCATGTCTGCGTCGAACAGCGCCTCCGGCGCATCCCCCTCTCCGAGCGCGAGCACGCCCGCCGACCTCGACCTCCACGTGTGGGACACCGTCCGCCGCCCGCTGTCGAAAGCCGACGACGCGACGCTGGCGCTCGTCGACGGCGAACTCCCCGCGGGCCTCGCGATCGTCGGTGCGGCCCTCGCCGGACGACCGACGACCCAGGGCCCGTACGCCTTCACGATCGAGGTGCGCCGGGACGACGACCGTCGGCGGCGCCGATTCGCCGGCACGGTCGGCGACATCAGGCGCGACCTGAGCATCTCGCTCAGCCTCGACGAGAAGACCCCCCTCTCCGCGACGGCGCGCGAACTCGACCGCATCGCCCTCCTCGGCGCGCACGCGACCCTCGTCGTGCTCTGCTACATCCCGGATGCCACCTCGACGACGTTCACCCGCGTGTCCGACGATCGCATCCGCAAGGTGTTCGCCCTCGCGAAGGATCGCGGCGTCCGCATCACTCTGCTGAAGCCCCACATCGCCACCGAGAAGGACGGCGACGGCTTCTATCGCGCGAACTACGCCCCGGCATCCGTCGACGGCTTCTTCTCGCGGTGGACCGAGCAGATGGTGCATTTCGCGGGCCTCTGCGCCGACAACGGGATCGAGTACCTCTCCCTCGCGTGCGAGCAGCCGGGCCAGACGGACGCGGCGCAGTACGCGAAATGGGTCGACCTTGTGAAGACGGTGCGAACGGCCGAGCCCGGGGTGAAGCTCACCGCCGCCTTCACCACGCTGGAGCTGTATCTGCTGCACACGTACTGGCTGCCGCAGGGCACCCCGCACATGGCCCAGCTGCTCGACGTGTTCGGCATCAACTCGTGGATCCGCCTGACCGACAAGGTCTACACCCCGTCCGCGCCCAACATCACCGTCGACGAGCTCGCCGGCGGCTGGCGCGGAGCCGACGGTCGCACCGACGACCACCTCGGAAAGCTCGAGGACGTGTGCGCGCAGCTGCGCATCCCCTTCCTCATCACCGAGGTCGGCGTGCAGCCGCGGGTCGACGGTCTCGCCCAGCAGGAGGGCAGTACCCCGCCCACGGGCGCCCCGAACCACGACGTGCAAGCGCTGCTCTACCGCTCAGTCCTGAAGGCCCCGCTGCGGTCGTCGTGGTGCACGGGCGTCTCGATCTGGCACATGCGCGCCCCCTTCGCCTTCGGCGACGTGTACCACGACGCCCTCTTCCCGGGCGAGAAGGTGCTGAGGGATGCCATCGCGAAGACCCCGTCGCTGGCATCCCCCGCCACCTGACCCCGTAGCGTGAGCGGATGACGTCTGCCTCGACTCCCCACCGCGGCCGCGAGGTCACGCTGTCGGGCTCGCTCCGCTGCGCCGACGAGACCGAAGCCGCGCGGGTGCGCGCACACCTCCCTGCGCACCTCGCCCTCACCCGGGCCGAACCGGGCTGCGTCTCCTTCGACGTCGACCCCACCGACGACCCCCTCGTGTGGCGCGTCGAGGAGCGTTTCGTCGATGAGGCCGCGTTCGACGCCCATCAGCGCCGCGTCGCGGCGAGCGCGTGGGGCGCAGCGACCGTCGGCATCGAGCGCCGGTATGAGATCCGCGGACGAGACCGGGATGCCGCGACCCTCGTCGCCGCGGCGTGGGCGGCCGAGGAGCGACTGCTGGACCCGCGGGTGCGCCAGGACCCCGCCCGGGTCGAGCCACTGCTGGACGACGACTTCGTGGAGATCGGGCAATCGGGGCGCCGCTTCACACGGGAGGCCATCGTCGCCGCCCTGCGGGCCGAGCCCGGCACGTCGACGGCCGAGATCGCTGAGCGGTCGAGCCGCGTCATCGCCCCCGACACGGTGCTCCTGGACTACCTGCTCACGGTCGAGGAGCGCGTCAGTCGCCGTTCGTCGGTGTGGCAGGGCTCGCCCCCGCGCCTGACGTTTCACCAGGGGACGCCTGCGCCGTCGGACAGCGGGAACTGAGCCGACTCAGCCGCCGACGGCCGGTGGCTCCCGCGAGGGTTGCGTCCGCCGAGCGCGAACCCGCTCGCCGCGCGGGCCGGCGGCTGCTTGGCTGGCCGCATGCGACGCATCCTCATCCTCGGCGGAACCGCCTGGCTCGGCCGGGCCCTCGTCACGGCGGCGCTGGCCACCGGCGCCGATGTCACCTGTCTCGCCCGGGGAGAGTCGGGAGCCGTCCCCGCCGGAGCACGGCTGGTGCGCGCCGACCGGAACGACCCCGACGCCTACGCCGACCTCGACGGCGAGTGGGACGACGTCGTCGAGCTCTCGTGGGACCCCGGCTTCGTGGCATCCGGTCTCGACGCCCTCGCCCACCGGGCGGCGCACTGGACGCTCGTGTCGAGCGTGTCGGTGTACGCGGACTCCGCCGCGCCGTTCGCCGACGAGTCCGCGGACCTCGTCGAGCCCGTCGACCTCGAGCAGTACGCGGATGCCAAGGTGCACGCCGAGCGACTGACCACCGCACGCGTGGGCGAGCGGGCGCTGCGCGCTCGCGCCGGGCTCATCGTGGGACCGGGCGACCCGACCGATCGCTTCGGCTACTGGCCGGCCCGTTTCGCGCGGGGAGGCCGGGCGGTCGTGCCCGAGCCGAGCGGCCGGCACGCGCAGGGCATCGACGTCGACGATCTCGCGGAATGGATCGTGCGCGCGGGGTCGGCAGGGGTGACCGGTCCGGTCAACGCCGTCGGTGAGGAGTTCCCGCTCGCCGCGGTCTTCGCGGCCGCCCGTGAGGCCGCCGGTGCGAGCGTCGAGACCGTCCCGCTCGACGACGAGACCCTCCTGTCCCGCGGTGTGCAGTACTGGATGGGCCCGCGGTCGCTCCCGCTCTGGTTGCCCGCCGAGGCGCGGGGCTTCTCTCGTCGCAGCGACGCCGCGTTCCTGTCATCCGATGGTCGGCGCCGCCCTCTGGCCGAGACGATGCGACGCGTCCTCGACGACGAACGGGCGCGCGGGATCGACCGGCCCCGTCGCGCCGGACTCGCCCCGGCGGAGGAGGCCGAGGTGCTGGCCGGCTGACCGGGCGGTCTCAGCGGCCGTTGCGGTCCGCCGCGGAACGGGGCGGTGCCTTCTGCACCTCGAGGCGATCGAGACCGCGCAGCGAGGTCCAGATGAGTTCCTCGCCCTTCGCCGCATGCTGCGAGGCGCGCACCGCGCGTTCGTCGGCCCACGAGTTCAGCACGTGGCCGGAGTGTCCGCGCACGTGCTCGAGCACGACGTCGGGGAGCCCCGCCTCGCGTCGCGCATCGCGAGCGGCGATGAGCGCCTCGAGGATCCCGCGGTTGGCCACCGGCTTCTTGGCGCTCGTCACCCACCCGCGACGGCGGTGGCCGTCCATCCACGACGAGTACGTGTCGATCGCGTACTTCGAGTCGGCCTGCACGACGAGCTCGCGCACGTCGGCGTGGTCGGTGATCGCGTGCAGGAGCCCGAGCAGCTCTCCGATGTTGTTCGTCCCCGAGGGGATCGAGCCCGCGGCCCAGTGGCCGTCTTCGCCGACCCACGCCCAGCCCGCGGGGCCGGGGTTGCCCTTGCAGGCGCCGTCGGTGGCGACGACGTAACGGTCGGAGGGGGTGGATGCCGAACTGCTCATCCCCCTAGTCTCCCCCGCCCGCCCGGCGCGATCCGACGCGGGGCCCCGGGCGGGCGAGCACGCGGGTGAACCTGCGACGCTTCCCCGCGGGAGGGACGGTGAGCGCGCGCGGAGACCGACACCGCGGATGCGAGTCTGGCGCGATCCGTCATCGCGTCGCCCGCGTCCCGCCCCCTCGAGAAAGCCCGCCATGTCGTCCACGTCTCGCGCCCGCCTCCACCCCGCCGCTCTCACCGCCCTCATCGTCGGCGGGGTCGTCATCCTCGGGGCTCTCGGATTCCTCGCCTGGCTGCTCACCTCGACGCAGTCCACCCCGAATCAGCAGGCCACCCAGAAGCTCGTGCAGTGGCAGGAGATCTTCGAGAAGTACCGCAGCGCTCACGGCACGCTCCCCGACATGCCCGCGGGCGGCTACTGCCTGGGCACGGGCTTCCCTCTCGGATCAGGGGGGACGGCCAACTGCCGCGACTACGCCGCGGCGACGTACTACACCGAAGAGGCCGGTGCTCCGCTGCGCGAGGCGCTCGCCTCGGTGGGCGAGCTCCCGCAGGGCGTCTCGGCCGCCGTCCGCGGCACCGTAGGCCCCTACGCGCTCTACGACGACGCCGGAGTCCGACTGCTCACCGCCGAGGACGGCGCATGCGAAACCCCCGCCGTCGAGGTGTGGAACGACGGCGGGGGCCTCTTCATCTGTCAGATCCTGCTGACGCGCTGAACGCGCGCGCGGGCCGTCAGCTCCGGCCGCTCTCGGCCTTCTTCTGACCGGCTTCCAGCACGTCGCCGGCGGGCAGCTCCTGGTGACCGCCGAACTGCAGACGCATCGCCGACAGCACCTGGTTGGCGAAGTGGTCCTCGCCCCGCGAGGCGAAGCGCTCGAACAGCGAGGCGGCCAGCACCGGCACGGGCACCCCGGTGTCCACGGCGGCCTTGACGGTCCAGCGCCCCTCGCCCGAGTCCGAGACGCGACCGGCGAGTCCGTCGAGCGTGGGGTTCTGCGCGAGAGCCGCCGCGGTCAGGTCGAGCAGCCATGACGAGATGACTGATCCCCGGCGCCACAGCTCCGTCACCCGCGCCGTGTCGATGTCGAACTGGTAGTACTCGGGCTCCTCCAGCGGGGCGACCTCGGCCGAGTGCTCGCCCTGGTGCAGGCCCGCGTCGGCGTTGTTCAAGACGTTGAGCCCCTCGGCGAGCGCGGCCATGATGCCGTACTCGATGCCGTTGTGCACCATCTTCACGAAGTGCCCGGCCCCCGAGGGACCGCAGTGCAGGTACCCGCGCTCCTCGGTCGTGTAGTCGCCCGTGCGTCCGGGCGTGCGCTCGACCTCTCCCGGTCCCGGCGCGATCGTGCGCAGCACGGGCTCGAGGTGCGCGACGGCTTCGTCGTGACCGCCGACCATCAGGCAGTAACCGCGCTCGAGGCCGAACACGCCGCCGCTGGTCCCCACGTCGACGTAGTGGATGCCGCTGTCGTCGAGCTTCTTCGCGCGACGCACGTCGTCACGGTAGTTCGAGTTGCCGCCGTCGATGATGATGTCGCCCGGCTCGAGCACCTCGGCGACCTGGTCGACCACCGACCCGGTGAGTCCGGCGGGGATCATGAGCCACACGGCGCGGGGCTTCTGCAGCTTCGAAGCGAGGTCGGCGATGCTCGTCGCCCCGGTCGCCCCCTCCTCGACGAGGGAGGCCACGGCATCCTGATTCACGTCGAAGACGACGCAATCGTGACCGTCCCTCATGAGTCGGCGCACGATGTTGGCGCCCATCCGTCCGAGTCCGACCATGGCGAGTTGCATTCGTACCCCGTTCGTCGTGATGAGGCCGCGGCGCGCGGCCCCTCCGCGAGTCTAGGAGCGTCGAGGGGGCGGCGGACCGTCAGCCCTGGAAGTCCTCGGGGTCGACGTCGTCGAGGAACCGGCGGAACTCCTCCACCCGCTCCTCCTCGGGCGACGGGTCGAGCTCGACCGCGTCGTCGGGCACTCCCGCCTCGGCGAAGACGCTGTCGGCGACCCAGATCGGCGCATCGACACGGGCTCCCAGGGCGATCGCGTCGGAGGGGCGGGCGTCGAAGGAGCGCTGTCCTCGCGGGGTGTCGACCACGAGGCGGGCGTAGAACGTGCCGTCCTCGAGATGGGTGATCTCGACCCGGTCGACGGTCGCCGACAACTCCCCCAGCATCGCCGTCATGAGGTCGTGCGCGAGCGGGCGGGGCGAGGCGGTGCCCTCGATCGCGACGAGGATCGACATCGCCTCCTGCGGACCGATCCACACCGGGAGCACGCGCTCGCCGTCGGCCTCGGCGTCGAACGGCGAGAGCAGGATGACGTGCTGCTGGGCCGGGTCGAGGGCCACGCCGACCACTCGCACCCGGATCATGACGCCCATCGTACGTCGTCCGCCTGCGCCGTCCGCCTCGGCGTCCGAACCGTCAGCGCAGGATGCCGAGGGCCCGCGCCGCGGAGACGGCGCCGGTGCGCGAGGTGACGCCGAGCTTCGAGAAGACGTGTGCGAGGTGCGACTTCACCGTCGCGTCGGTGATGTGCAGGAGCGCCGCGACGTCGGCGTTCGACGCGCCGCGGGCGACGAGATGCAGCACCTCGATCTCGCGCGCCGACAGGGTGACGCGGGGTTCGCGCATCCGCGCGAGCAGTCGACCCGCGATCGCCGGTGCGAGCGCGCTCTGCCCCGCCGCAGCGGCGCGGACACCGGCCAGCAGCTCGTGGGGAGGCGCATCCTTCAGCAGGTACCCGCTGGCCCCCGCCTCGACGGCACCGAGGATGTCGCCGTCGGTGTCGTAGTTCGTGAGCACGAGCACGTAGGGCGGGGCGGCGAGCGCGCGGACGCGCCTGGTCGCCTCGGCACCGGCGGCACGGTCGCCGAACTGCAGGTCCATCAGCACGAGCTCGGGCGCGAGACGCTCGGACAGGGCGACCGCCTCGTCGGGGGTCGCGGCCTCGCCCGCCACCTCGATGTCGGCCTCCGCATCGAGCAGGGCGCGCACCCCCGCGCGGACGACGGGGTGGTCGTCGGCGATGACGACGCGGATCACGACGCACCCCCCGGGAGCGTCACCGTGATGGCGGTGCCCCGCCCCGGCGCGCTGTCAACCTCGAGGGCGCCGTCGAGCTGGCCGACCCGCTCCCGCATGGCCCGCAACCCGAACGAATCGGTCTCGGCCGCGACCGCCTCCGCCCGCTCGGGATCGAACCCGACGCCGTCGTCGGCGATCCGCAGCCGCACCGCGTCGTCGAGCCGGGTGAGACGGATGCCGACGCGCGCCGCGCCGGCGTGCTGGGCGACGTTGGCGAGGGCTCCCTGCGCGATGCGCAGGAGCGCCGTCTGCGCGTCCATCGGCAGCGACGCGTCGTCATCCACCTCGACGTCGATCGCGACCCCCTCGCGTGCTCCCCAGTCGCGCGCGAGGCGCTCGAGCGCGGGGCCGAGACCGCTGTCGAGGCGGGGCGGGGACAGTTCCCGGATGAAGCGCCGGGTCTCGGCGAGTCCGTCGGCGGCGGTCTCCCGGGCCAGACGCACGTGCGCGAGGCCCGGGCTCGTGGCATCCGCCCGCTCCGCCGCGTGCAGCAGCATCTGGATGCTCGAGAGCCCCTGCGCGACGGTGTCGTGGATCTCGCGCGCGAGCCGCGCCCGCTCGGCGAGGATGCCCTGCTCGCGCTCGGCGGCCGCGAGACGGTCGCGCGTGGCCAGCAGCTCGGCCATGAGCGCCTCGCGCTCGGCCGCCCGCCGGTCGAGCGCGGCATAGCCGAGGCCGATGAGCAGTGCGACGCCCGCGCCGACGAGGGGGCCCACGACGCCGCCCACCGTCAGGCCCCCGTGCACCGCGAAGGCGGCGATCGTGAGCGCTGTCGTCCCGAGCACGACGAGGGGCCCGGCGGCCCCGGGCAGCACGTGCAGGTAGAGGAAGAACAGCGGGAAGACGAGGTAGGCGGCCTCCGGCACCAGCCAGACCAGCGCCGCCCAGACGAGGGTCAGCACCGCCACCCACACCACGGCCGCCGCCCGGCGGCGTGCGCGGGCGACCGCCAGCCCGCCGAGGTAGACCCCGCCGAGCAGCCCCGCGAGCACGAGAGCCGTCACGGAGCCGTCGGTCGCCAGCACGCGCACCACGACGAGCGCGAGGAGGGCCCCGAACAGGACGTGGAGCCCGGCGCGCAGGCCCGCGAAGACGGGAGCGAGGGTGCGGTGCGGCATGACGATCTCCAGGCTACGGATGCGGGGCCCGCGGCGGATCATCCGAAAGGTGGAGAGCAGGAACGCCCCTTGCGCCGATGACCGCGGAGGGCCGGGTGACGACGCTGGAGGGGTGCCGGTGAGATCCGCCGGCGGAAGGAGGCGACGTGTACGTCGCATGGCGCGATCTGCGGTTCGCCCGCGGGCGATTCGCCCTCATCGGGGCGGTCGTCGCCCTCATCACCCTGCTCGTGGGTTTCCTCGCGGGCCTGACCGGCGGCCTCGCCGCCCAGAACGTCTCGGCCGTGCTGGCCCTCCCCGGCGACCGGCTCGTGCTGCAGCCGGTCGGAGACGCGGCGGCGACCTTCGGAGAGTCGGCGATCGACGACGCCACCGTCGCCGCGTGGCGCGACGCTGCGGGTGTCACCGTCGTCGTGCCGATCGGCATCCTGCAGTCCCGCGCCGAGGGCCCCTCCGCGTCGGGGGCTGTGGCCCTCTTCGGTCTCGACTCCCCCGCCTTCGCGCTGAACGTCTCGTCCGACACCGACGCCGCGCTGTCCGCGGGCGCGGCGAAGACCCTGGGCGCGTCCGTGGGGAGCGAGGTGACGATCGCCGGTGAGGGCTTCCGCGTCGCCTCCGTCGGCGACGACCTCTCCTACAGCCACACCCCCGTCGTCGCCCTCACCTCGACGGCGTGGAAGACGCTCGCCCAGCGCCTGGGCGGGACGGGCGCGGCGACCGTGCTCGCCGTCTCCGGCGACCCCGCGTGGGACGCGGTGGCCACCGACACCGGGACCACGGCATCCACTCCCCTGGCGAGCCTGTCGGCGCTGCCGACGTTCCGCTCCGAGATCGGATCGCTCGGTCTCATGATCGCGATGCTCTTCGGTGTCTCGGCGCTGGTCGTCGGCGCGTTCTTCACCGTGTGGACCATGCAACGAGCCGGAGACGTCGCCGTGCTCAAGGCCCTCGGCGCCAGCACCCCCGCCCTCGTGCGCGACGCCCTGGGCCAGGCCCTCGTCGTGCTCATCGTCGGAGTGGGGGTCGGCATCGCCTTGACGGCCGCCCTGGGCGCGCTCGCCGGCGGCGCCCTGCCGTTTGTGCTGAGCCCCCTCACCACCCTCGCCCCGGCGCTCGTCATGATCGCCCTGGGCGTGCTGGGAGCCGCCGTGTCACTGCGCACCGTCACGAAGTCCGACCCTCTCACCGCCCTGGGGAGCACCCGATGATCCTTCTCGACGACGTCACCCTCACCTACCCCGACGGCGACGCCCGCGTCACCGCCGTCGACCGCGTCGCGCTCGAGGGCCGCCCCGGCCTCGTCACGGGCATCACCGGACCGTCGGGGTCGGGCAAATCGAGCCTGCTGGCTCTGGCGGCCACCCTCGTCCGTCCCGACTCCGGTCGCGTCGTCGTCGACGGAGTGGATGCCACTCGGCTCGACGCCGCGGGTCGCACCGCGCTCCGGCGGGAGCGGATCGGCATCGTGTTCCAGCAGCCGCAGCTTCTGCCCGCCCTCACCGCGCGCGAGCAGCTGCGCGTGATGGCCGAGCTCGGAGGACGGGGCCGCCGGGAGCGGCGCGCCGCCGTGCGGGGTCGCGTCGACGGGCTGCTGGATGCCGTGGGCCTCGGCGACCACGCCGATCGCCGCCCCGCTCAGCTGTCGGGCGGTCAGCGCCAGAGGGTCGCGATCGCCCGCGCGCTCGTGCACGAGCCCCGCGTGCTGCTGGTGGACGAGCCGACGAGCGCGCTCGACAGCGCCCGCGGCGCGGAGATCATGGCGCTGCTCTCACGGCTCACGCACGACCGCGGTACCGCCACCCTCCTCGTGACGCACGACCTCGTGCACGCGGGTGCCCTGGATGAGAAGGTCGAGGTCGTCGACGGCCGAGCGACCCGCGTAGTCGCCGTGTGACCCCCGGCCCGCGCGGGAACGTCGGGCGCGGCGGGCCCACCGCATCGCGCGCGCCGCGACCACGAGCCAGCCCACCGCCGCCGGGGCGAGGACGGCGAGCCACCAGGGCGGAGGCAGGGTGGTCCGCTCCGGAGCCCCCGTCTCCGGAGCGTCCTCGTCGGCGACGCGCTCCGCGTGCACGACGAGGCGATGGGTGTTGATGCCGATGGGCGTGCAGGTCACGAGGGAGACGAGGTCGCGACCGTCCTGCACCGCGAGGCGCGAGATGTCGGTCGGCAGCACCACGTCGGAATCTGTCACCCGATACCGCAGGGTGCGCCCGAGGACGTCGACATCGACCTCGTCACCCGGGTGGAGCTTGTCGAGGTCGGAGAGGAGCGTGGCGTCGGGGAGGCCCGAGTGGCCGGTCAGGACCGCGTGCGTCCCCGGCCCGCCGACCGGCAACGACGAGCCGTAGAGGTGACCGAGCCCGCGGTCGAGGACGTCGGGAGTCGATCCATGGAAGACGGGCAGATCCACGGCGATGGCGGGGATGCGCACGCGGGCGATCACGCCGTTCGGGTCGAGGGAGAGCTGCGAGAGGTAGCGCGCGGCGGCGGCATCGACGCCCGGCTTCCCGGCGTCGTCGCCGAAGGGGTCGATGAGCAGGCCCGTGGCCTCGCGGAGGTTGTACTCCCGCGCCGCGGAGAGCGACTGGTCCACGACCTGTCGATCGGCGGCATCGACCACCTGGGCGTATCCCTCGACGACCGTATTGGTGCGGATGAGGTCGAACCAGCTCGCGGTGGGGGGATACATCATCACCGCCACCCCGATGAGGGCGGCTGTGGCGAGCAGCAGATCGTGGCGGGCGCGTCGCGCGCGGGTGCGCAGGGTGCGCGCCGTCCGAGACGGCACCGAGGAGGGCCCCGGCCGCCGACCGGCGTCCGAGACCCTCCCGGTCTTCATGCGAGGGCCGCTCAGGCCCGGCGACGCGCCCGGCGCACCAGCACGACACCGAGGGCGAGCACCACCAGTGCACCTCCGGCCGCGGTGAACGCCGCGCCCGTCGATCCACCGGTGAGCGGGAGGGTGAACGGCGGGATGGGCGAGTCCGCGATGTCGGCGACGTTCGGCGACGTGGTCGATCCGACGGCCACGGTGATCTTCACCGGCTGAGCGAGCTTCTGATACCCGGTGGGGGCCGTGGTCTCGACGAGCCAGTAGTCTCCCGTGCGCAGCCCGGCGACCTGAACGGAACCGTTCGCGCCGGTGGTCGCGCCCGTCACGACGGCCGTCGCGCCCGCGGTGCTCGGGTCGACGGCGTAGACGTCGAAGACGGCGCCGGCCAGCGTCTTGGTGCTGTCGCCGGTCACGTGCTTGACGACGCGCAGGGCACCCCACGTGGAGGGAGTCGGCGTGGAGCTGGTCCCGTGCGTGTGCTGAGGATCGTTGATGTACGCGGTGGCCGTGTTGCTGATGGTGCCGTCACCGATCGAGAGCACGGTGGTGTCGATCTCGACGATCACTTTCGCCGTGCTCGCCACGCCGTTGAGCTTGGCGAGCCCCGAGGCGGTGAGCGAGACGACGACATCGCCGGAGGTTCCGACGGTGGGCGCCGTCAGCGTGTAGTCGCGCGGCGTCGCGAGCGTCGAGGTCGTCGACCCGTCGACGAGCGAGACGGTGGTGCTCGAATAGCCGAGACGACTCTCGAGCGTGTCGCTGATCTCGTAGGACGAGATCGAGGTGCCCGCCGGCGCCTTGGAGACGTCGTTGGTGATGGTCCACGGGAGCGTGTCGCCGATCACGTGCGCTTTGCTCTCGTCGACGGTCTTCGTGAGGCGCGAGACCGCGTTCTTCGGGTAGACGTGCACGTCGTAGTTCCACGCTCCGTTGGCCGGCTGCGGGAGCGCGACCAGGAAGGGGACGGCGGGCGAGACCACCGACGACGTTCCGGGGGCGGTCTCGCGCACGAGGTACAGGCCGATCCCCACGGCGGGGGACGTCAGCGTGATCTCACCCGCGCTGTCGGTGGTGCGGACGATACCCGTGCCGAGCGTGTGCGTGGCCGTCGAGCCGTACACGTCGGCGACGGTCAGCGCGCTCGCGGTCGCCCAGCCCGTGTCGGTCGTGAGGTCGACGTCGGTGACCTTCTGCACCGTGAACTCGACATCCGCAAGCGGGGTACCACCGGGGTTGGCGATCTTCGTTCCGTCGTTCGTGCCGAGGGTGCCGGTCGCGGGCTGCTCGAACTTGTGGATCGTCAGCGAGACCGAGGCGGAGGTGTCGATATCGGCCGACGAGGCGTGAGCCGGTGCGGCCGCGGCCAGGAGTGCGGCCGCCACCCCCGCCGAGGCGAGGAGTCGGAGCCGGCGCGAGAACCGGGTGGTGGTCATAGTCCTTCTGCTTTCTGAGTATCGATGGATGTCGGTGTCGGAGGAGAGGATTCGGAAGCGGATGCCGCCCCGCGGCGACGCCGCGCGCGCACCCACAAGAGGGCGGCCGACGCCATCAGGGCGACCCCGGCGCTCGTGAAGGCGATCGTGCCCGGGCCTCCCGCCGACGGCAGGGCCACGACGCGGGCGTCCCAGATGCGCAGCGTGCGCGAGGCGGTGTCGTAGGAGACGAGCGGGTCGGTGGTGGAGCCGAGGTCGATCGCGCCGTCGGGGTGGGCGGCGTCGTGGCGCACGGCGAAGGCGATGGGGGCGACCAGGGGCGCGTACCCGCTCGGTGCCGCCGTCTCGACGAGCCAGTAGGACCCCGGCGCGATGTCGACGAGGGCGAACCGGCCGGGCTGGGCTCCCGTCTGCAGCACTCCGGAGACGGCGGCTCCGGGATGCCCGTGATCGTCCGCGCGGAGGTCGAACGCCGCGCCGTCGAGGAGTGCGGGCGCTGTCTGTCCGCGGTCGCTGTAGGAGTGCTTCTCGATGTCGAACGTCAGGATGCGCTCGTCGGTCACGTCGGCCGTCGTGACGTCGAGGCGGGAGGCACCGATCGTGAACGAGGTCGACGCGGTGGCGAGGTGGTAGCCGTCGGGCGGCGACTTCTCAGTGAGCGTGTACGTGCCCCAGGACAGACCCGTGACGCGGAACACGCCGGGACGCGCGTCGGTGTCGGCACCGGAGTACCCGGTCTGACCGGTGTTGTCACCGACGTCGACGGAGGTCCCGCTCGGAGCCGTCAGGGTGAAGGTCGCACCCCCGACCACCTTCCCGCTCACCTCATCGGTCTTCCTCCACGTCACCGATCCGGGCTGGTCGGCGTTGGTGAGGGTGCACGTGACGCGCTGACCGTCGGCGATCGCGACTGTCGAGCTGCTCCCCACGGCGACGGTCGTCCCCGACGCATCGGCGCACGACACCGCCTCGAGCACGTACCCCGGCTGCGCCGTCTCGGCCAGCGTGTACGTCGTCGGCTCCACAACGCGCGTCTGCCCGGATGTGAAGGCGAGCGACGTGGTGCCCGCCGTCGCGGAGAGCTGCCAGGTCGACGCGTCGGCGGGCGCGTCATGACGGATGTCGAACGCCTTGACCAGAGTGAGCTTCGGCTTCAGCACGTTCACGAAGGCGCAGCTGACGCGCACTCCCCGATCCGGCGTCGCGGGATTGGTCGGGATAGTGGCCGTTGCCGTCGATCCGCTCCCCGACGAGATGACCCCGGATGCCGACCGGCACGACCACGTCGTTCGGTAGTCGTTCGAATCGGTCGTTCCGGCTGGGTCTTGCACGACGTCGTACGTGGCCTCCGCGAGCACGGGCAGAGGACCGACGACCGCTGGTTGCACTCCCGTCGCGCTGCCCGTGGTCGTGTTCGTCATGGACGTGACCGTGCCGCTGCGGATGGAGAGCGTGAACTGGTCGCTCGGAGCATTGCGGGCGTCGACGCTCACGGTCCCCGTCATCGTCGGCGGGGCCAGACAACTCCCGAGGTCCGTGTTGGAGGAGAGGGAGGTCGTCACCGTGTCCAACTTCGTCCAGGTGGTGGGGTCGAAGCGTGCGACGGTCGTCCCGTTGCTGAGGTAGGCGTTTCCGAGATTGTCGAAGTCCAGACCGTTGGTGCCCGGCAGGCCACCGGCGATGGTCTTCGACGTCGACGCCGGGACTTCGCCTCCCGTGCTGGCCGCCAAACTGGCCGCGGAGACGATGATGAGGTTGGTCGCGTCCCACGAACCGCGGACGATGTAGAGATTCCCGTCGGCGTCGAAGGCGATGTCGCCGTTCGGCTGACCCGAATCGGTGATACCCGTCCAGGCGAACCCGCGGTCGGAGAAGGAGCGCGCATTCGGCGCATACTCGAAGATGCGGAAGCGATATTCCTGGACGCCGGCATGGTCCGCCTTCTCAAACCCACCGAAGTAGAAGTCGCCGGTGTCGAGGTCGAGCGCTCCACCGACGAGGTCGCCCGCGAATGCGGCGATGTAAGAGTCCGACGTGGTGGTGAACGTCTGACCTCGGGCGTCGTACGTCAGGATGCGGGCCTTGTTGTTGCCCCCGTTCCCCCAGCTTCTGTCGTAGGAGTACGCACGGTCGCCACTGGCGGTGATTCCCAAGCCGTTGGCGAAGGGCACCTTCCACGAGCCCATCGACGACGTCGACCCGTCGGGCGCGATCTGGGTGATCTCCCCGGATGACGACACGGCGTACTCGTAGCGGGGAAGGCACTGAAACGGCTTCCACGTCGCCGCGGCCGCGGGGGGCGCGTCGACGACGGTCGCCGCGACCAGTCCGATCACGGCGAACGCGACGACGACGACGGATGCGACGAACCGGCGGATCGCACGGGTGTACGTGGCGGGCATGGTCTCCTCGATGGCGCGGAGGAGCAGACCGAGGATCACGCAGAGGTGCCGCGGAGCGCGTCAGCGCAGCCCCTCGAGGGCAATGATGAAGCCACGCGCGGCCCCCATCCGCTCGGATGGGGGGCTATCTCACGAGGGAGCACGCCCGGTCGTATCGACCCTTCACCCGAACGTCGCCGAGCGTCCCCGCGCGCACTTTCGGGCCGAGGTAAAGCGGGGTTCTGCCGTCACCCGAGCGTGACGGACCCACGTCGCCGCGACCGGGCCTCGACGTGAGTGCCGCCTCCCCATCGGCCGCCGTGGGCCGAAGGAGCGGGAGTCACCAGCCGAAGGCGTTGAACCATTCGCGACGACGACCGGCCTCCGCGCGCGACTCGTCACCGCGCCACGAATCGTGCTGTTCGAGTGTCCGGTCGTCGGTCAGAGCCACGAAAGCCCAGCAGACCGGGCAGACCGCGCGTCCGTCAGGGAACCCGTCGTCGAGCATCGCTGCCGGTTCGGCCGGTGAGCCCGCACCGGGGCACTCGGGCGGATCGGCCTGCAGGTCGCTCCAGAGCAGACGCCCACCGGTGCGGTGGTGAAGGCCCCGGTGCCCGTCCTCACGAGTGCAGATCTCGCCGTTTCGTCGGCTGAGGCACAGCCTCCGGGCGGCGCCCGGGAGCGCTGCCAGTGTTCGCGTCATCCTCCGATTCTCGCCGCTGCGAGCGCAGCGGGGGCAGGTGCGGGATGCGCACGGGGCGGTGGGGTCCGGTGGGGAAAGGTTCGGTGGTCATCGCCGACCACCACCGGTCTGACGAAAAAGCATGTCGACCTCCTGATGCTTCGACTGTCCGCCAATGGGAGCCGTGCGCCGAGGGGGTTGACACCGCACGAGACGGTGCTAGGCATACCCCACGGGGGTATCATCGAGGCATGCACGGATACGAGGGCAACAAGGACGACCTCCTCAAGCGCCTGCGTCGGGCGGAGGGGCAGGTGCGCGGCATCGCCCGCATGGTCGACGATGACCAGTACTGCATCGACATCCTCACGCAGGTGTCGGCGGTCACGAAGGCCCTCGAGAACGTCGCCCTCTCACTCCTGGACGATCATCTCTCGCACTGCGTCGCCGAGGCGGCCGCGCAGGGCGGGCCGGTCGCCGAAGAGAAGTTGAAAGAAGCAAACCAGGCCATCGCGCGCCTGGTCCGTTCCTGAGGAGGACACCATGTCGGAACAGCGCATCGAGCTCGGCCTCACGGCCGCCGCCCCCGCCGGTGGGGGCTGCGGCGACGCCTGCGGGTGCGGCCACGCGGCAGTGGCATCCGCTCCCGCCGCCGCGGCGGCGACGGACGAGTTGCGCGTCGAGGGCATGACCTGCGAGCACTGCGTGCGCGCCGTCACCGAGGAGCTCTCCTCGCTCGTGGGCGTCGGCGTCGTCGACATCGCCCTGCAAGCGGGCGGTACGTCGGTGGTGCGCATCACGCGCACGGAAGACGTCACCGACGACGACCTCGCCGCCGCGATCGACGAAGCGGGTTACTCGCTGGCCCCCTGACGCCGCGAGCGCGAGAGACCGCCGAGGCTCAGAGCACGCGACGCACGAGGGCGTCGACGGCGGAGTGGAACGTGAGGTGCTGTGACACCTCGACCGCGCGGTCGTACCGTGCGCCGCCGAGGGCCACGAACACCGCACCGACGACCTCGACGTATCCGACGATGTAGCCGCCACGGGCGACCTCGTAGAGGTCGAGGTCGATTCGCGTCCAGGGGATCTCGGTGGGCGCCGGTGGGGCGACGACGGTGTCGATGGGGGCCGCCGCGGGCGCCGCGCCGATGAGCGGACCCCGGCGGCTGAGCGGTGCTTCCATGACCATGTGAGAACTCCTTGGCTCGTCCGGGGTGCTCTCAGCGTGCACGCTCTCCCGATGCCTCGTGCCTCCCTTGACGAAACCCTCCGCCGGGGCTACGCGAGCCTTACACCGTAGAGCGGGCGGGCCGACCGCGACGCGGGCGCTCCTCGGACAGACCGAAGGGCACGGCTGCGGCGGTGAGGCGGGCGACCTCGTCGAGCCATCGCAGGTCGGCCTCGAGCCGCGCCTTCCGGGCCGCTCGGACGATCGCCGCGGGAACGGCATCCGCGTCGGCGACCTCTGCGTCGCTCGCGTCCAACGCCGCTCGGACCGCGGCACGCTGCACCGAGAGGATGGCATCGACGTCGGCACCCGGGAGGGTCACGGCGAGCGCGATCTTGAGGGCGACGTCGTCGCGGCCCTCTGCGAGGGAGGCGGTGGTCAGCCAGGCGCGCGCCTCGGCGCGGCCCGCGGCGGTGGGCCGCCACAGCACCCGCGCCTCGTCGTCGACGCCCGCCCCCGCGACGAGCCCGTCGCGCTCGAGTCGCTCGAGGGTCGTGTACACCTGGCCGACGTTCACGCTCGCCCCGGTGCGCCTCTCGTACTCGGCGCGCAGCTGGGAGCCGTAGCAGACGCCGCGATCGAGGATCGCGAGCAGGCTCTGACGCACCGACATGCGGCCTCCGGACCGGTTCGCAGGGAAAAGACTTTCCCGGTAAGTCTCAGCGTAGACCGACGAGGTGGTTCGACGCCGAATCATCGCCGGGCGGCGCGGGAGGGCCCGGCGTAGCATGTGGTCTGACCACATAATCCGGTTCGATCGGAGGCTCCCGATGGAGTGGCTCGACCCCCTGGCTCTCGCCCGCTGGCAGTTCGGGTTGACGACCCTGTACCACTTCCTCTTCGTTCCGCTGACGCTGGGGATGTCGCTGATCGTGGCGGTCTTCCAGACCGTTTGGTACCGCACCGGCGACGTGCGATGGCTGCACCTCACCCGCTTTTTCGGGAAGATCTTCCTCATCAACTTCGCCATGGGCGTGGTGACCGGCATCGTGCAGGAATTCCAGTTCGGCATGAACTGGTCGGCCTACTCCCGCTTCGTCGGCGACGTCTTCGGCGCCCCGCTCGCGTTCGAGGGCCTTCTCGCCTTCTTCCTCGAGGCGACGTTCATCGGCCTGTGGATCTTCGGGTGGGACAAGCTCCCCCGTCTCGCCCACCTCGCGAGCATCTGGATGGCCTCCATCGGCGCGACACTGTCGGCGTACTTCATCATCGCGGCGAACGCGTTCATGCAGAATCCCGTCGGGTATCAGATGTCGGCCGAGGGTCACCGCGCCGAGCTCGTCGACTTCTGGGCGCTGCTGACCAACCCCGTCGCCCTCGCCGCCTTCCCGCACACGATCTTCGCCGGCTGGATGTTCGCCGCCATGGTCGTGGTCGCGGTGTCGGCCTGGCACATGGCCCGCGGACGCAACACCGACATGATGCGCAAGACCTTGCGGTTCGGCCTGTGGGCGACCGTGGTGTCGTTCGTGCTCGTCGCGATCGTCGGCGACCAGCTGAGCCTGGTCATGGTCGCGACCCAGCCGATGAAGATGGCCGCCGCCGAGGCGACGTTCAACACGGTCTGCGGACAGGACGCGTCGTTCTCGATCTTCACCCTCGGCACCCCCGACGGGACGAGCGAACTGTTCTCGATCCGCGTTCCGTTCCTGCTCAGCATCCTGTCGACGCACTCGCTCGACGGCTGCGTCGAGGGGATCAACGACCTGAACACGCTGTACAGCCAGGAGATGTTCCCGCAGTTCGCCGACCAGGTCGACGGCAACTTCGCCCCCGTGCTGTGGGTCACGTACTGGGCCTTCCGCTGGATGATCGCGCTCGGCGGCATCGCGGCGCTCGTCAGCGTCGTCGGCCTGTGGGTCACGCGCAAGAACGCGAAGCGCCCCGTCGCCGGCTGGATGTGGCGGATCGCGATCTGGGCGGCTCCGCTGCCCATGCTCGCGAGCCTGGTGGGCTGGGTGTTCACCGAGATGGGCCGCCAGCCGTGGATCGTCTTCGGTCTCATGCTCACGCAGGACGGCGTCTCGCCCAGCGTCCCGGGGTGGAGCGTGCTCGTCTCGCTCGTCGCCTTCACGCTCGTCTACCTGAGCCTTGCGATCGTCGAGTTCGGTCTCATCGTGAAGTTCGCGCAGAAGGGTCCCGACCCCCTGCCCGACCCGGATGCCGAGCGCGACGACTCCGTCGAGAACACGCCGACCACGGTCTACTGAGAACGCAGGAGAACATCATGGATCTCGCACACCTCTGGTTCTGGATCGTCGCCTTCCTCTTCGTCGGCTACTTCGTGCTCGACGGGTTCGATTTCGGCGTCGGCATGTCGATCCCCTTCCTCGGCAAGGACGACATCGCCCGCCGCCAGATCATCAACACCATCGGGCCCGTGTGGGACCTCAACGAGACGTGGGTGATCGTCGCCGGCGCGGCGCTGTTCGCCTCGTTCCCCGAGTGGTACGCCACGCTCTTCAGCGGGTTCTACCTCCCGCTGCTGGTGATCCTGCTCGCGCTCATCGCTCGCGGGGTGTCGTTCGAGTACCGCCATCAGCGCGACTCGCTGCGGTGGAAGCGCTCGTTCGACCGCATGATCGTGGCAGGGTCCGCCCTCCCCGCGTTCCTGTGGGGCGTCGCCTTCGCGAACATCGTGCAGGGCGTGCCACTGGATGCCGACCACGAATACGCCGGCACCGTGCTGACGCTGCTGAATCCCTACGGCATCCTGGGCGGGCTCACGACCCTGCTGCTGTTCTTCACGCACGGCGTGTACTTCGTCGCACTCAAGACCGACGGCCAGGTGCGCGCCGACGCCCGGCGCCTGGCGGGTCGGGCCGGTCTGATCACGATCGCCCTCGCGGCCGTCTTCCTGGGGTGGACCGTCGCCCGGTCCACGCAGGCGCCCCTGTTCCTCGGCGTCGTGGCGCTGTCGGGTGTCGCCGCACTCGCCCTCATCGGCTCGTGGGTCGCCAACTCCCGCGACCGCGAGGGAACCGCGTTCGCCCTCGGGGCCGTGACGATCGTGTCGGCCGTGGCCGCGCTGTTCTTCGCGCTGTTCCCCAACGTGATGCCCTCGACCCTCGACGGGGGCGCGAGCCTCACGATCGACAACGCCTCGAGCACCGACTACACGCTCACCATCATGAGCTGGGCGGCGCTCATCTTCCTGCCGCTGATCCTGGCCTACCAGGGCTGGACGTACTGGGTGTTCCGCAAGCGCGTCACCCGCGCCCGGATCGAGAAGGCCGCGCTCGTCGCGCACTGATCCCCGGACCCACCCATGAAACCCGTCGACCCCCGCCTCCTGCGGTACGCGAGCGCCTCGCGCGGCTACTTCGTCGTCACCGCGGCGATCGTGCTCGCGCAGGCGGGCGTGATCGTCGGCTTCGCCGGGGCGCTCACGCACGCACTGGTGGGGGCGATCGAGGGGCGGCCGCTCGCCGAGCTGTGGGGATACGTGGGCATCGCGGCATCCCTCGCCGCGCTCCGGGGGCTGCTGATCGCCGCCTCCGAGCGCACCTCGGCCCGCGGGGCGGCGGCGGCGTCGGCGCAGCTGCGCGAGGCGCTCATCGCCGCGGTGACGCGGCTCGGACCGCGCTGGCTCGGTGCGCGCAACACCGCCGCCCTCGCGGTGACGGCCGGACACGGTCTCGAGGCGCTCGACGCGTACTTCGGCCGCTACCTGCCTCAGCTGGTCGCCACCGCGATCACGATGCCGATCCTGATCGGTGCGATGACCCTCGCCGACCCGCTCTCCGGTCTGACCGTGGTGCTGACGATCCCGCTCATCCCGCTGTTCATGGTGCTGATCGGCCTGGCCACACGCGGGGTGCAGCAGAAGCAGTACCGCACGCTGGGCCGGCTCGCGGCGCGCTTCGCCGACACCGTCGACGGACTCGGGACCCTGAAGGCCTTCGGTCGCCAGCACCGTGCCGCCGACTCCATCGAAGCGGTGACGCGCGACTACAAGCGCGAGACGATGACCGTCCTGCGTGTGTCGTTCCTCTCGGGCTTCGCGCTGGAGTTCCTGGCATCCATCTCGGTCGCCATCATCGCCGTGACGATCGGGTTCCGCCTGCTCGCCGGCGACCTCTCGCTGCTGGTGGGGCTGTTCGTTCTCCTGCTCGCGCCGGAGGCGTACCTGCCGCTGCGGCAGGTGGGGGTGCAGTTCCACGCCGCGAGCGAGGGAGTCGCCGCGACGGAGGAGATCTTCGACGCCCTGGACGCTGCCCGCACGACCCCCGACGCGGATGCCGAGACCCCGGCGCGCGGATCCGTCCTCACGCTCGACCGCGTGCGCGTGCGGCGGGAGGGGCACGTGCTGCCGGAGGTGTCGCTGTCGGTCGAGCCGGGCGAGATCGTGCTGGTGACCGGCCCGAGCGGTGTCGGCAAGTCGTCGCTGATCGCGGCGGTGCTGGGTTTCGCGGAGTACGACGGCTCGGTGCGCATCGACGGCGCCCCAGTTTCGCACGCGCGCGGCGCGGTCGCCTGGGCGGGCCAGCGACCGGGGCTCGTGACCGGCTCGGTCGCCGACAACGTCGCTCTCGGCTGCGCGCCCGATCCCCGGCGCGTCACCGCGGCGCTGGCCGACGCGGGGGCGGCGGATCTCGACCCCGGAACGGTGCTCGGGGCCGCCGGCGCCGGGCTCTCGGGCGGCGAGGCCCAGCGCGTCGCCGTCGCCCGCGCCCTGTACCGGGTCCGCGTCACGGGGGCGCCGCTCCTCCTGCTCGACGAGCCGTCGAGCGCCCTGGATGCCACGACCGAGGCGCACCTGTGGACGACCCTCCGCCGCGAGGCCGACGCCGGCCGCGGCGTGCTGCTGGTGTCGCACCGTCTTTCCGCGCGGGCGATCGCGGACCGCGTGGTCGAGCTGCGGCGCGGGTCCGGAGGCTTCGACAGGCTCAGCCTCCTCCGTCCCGACCCCGCAACCGAGGTCCCTGAGCCTGTCGAAGGGACCGGGAGCTTCGTTCCCGAGAGGAGTCACCCGTGAACGGGCGCGTGCGCGGCATCCTGCGCTCGGCGATGCCGTCGCGGCGGCGGTTCGCCCCGGCGCTGCTCGCCGGCTTCGGTACGGCGGCCAGTGCCGTGGCTCTGCTCGCGGCGAGCGCGTGGCTCATCGCCCGCGCGGCGGAGCAGCCGCTGGTGATGTACCTGTCGGTCGCCGTGGTCGGGGTGCGCGCGTTCGCGCTGTCGCGCGGGGTGTTCCGTTACCTCGAACGTCTCAGCGGCCACGATGCGGCGCTGCATCAGCTCGCGGGGGTCCGCGCCGACCTGGTGCGCGACCTCGTGCCGCTGGCCCCCGACGGCCTCGCGCGCTCTCGCCGCGGCGGGCTGCTCTCAAGCGTCGTCGACGACGTCGAGGAGCTTCAGAACCTCCCGCTGCGCGTGGTGCTCCCGCTCGTGACGGCGGCGACCACCGCGCTGGCCGCCGTCGTGTTCACGGCGTTCGTCTCGTGGCCCGCCGCGCTCGCGATGCTGGTCTGCCTGCTCGCGGCGTTCGCCGTATCGGTGGCGGTCGGCTGGGCCGCGGGCGCTCGCGCGGAGCGTTCGATCGCGCCGCTGCGCACCGCCGTCGCCGACGCCGTGCACGACCTGCTCACGAATCTCGACGTGCTGACCGCGTACGCAGCGGTGGATGCCGCCCGCGCTCGCGTCCGCTCCGCCGATGCCGCCCTGCGCCGGGCGCTGGTGCGCCGCGGAGGCGCCCAGGGACTGACCTCGGGCGCCGTCTCGGTGCTCGCCGGCGTCGCCTCTCTCGCGGCGCTGCTGGTCGCCGCCCCGGCCGTGACCGGGAACGACCTGACGGGTCCGGGGCTCGCCGTCGTCGTGCTGCTGCCGATGGCCGTGTTCGAGGTGTTCGGACCTGTCCCCCTCGCGCTCGCGTCCTGGCGGCAGGTGCGCGCCGCCGCAGAGCGGATCGCGGATGCCGTGCCCGAGCGCATTCCCGACGGCCTCCCCCGCGACGAGCCCGCACCGACGGGCCGGGCGCCCGCGCTCGGCGAGGGGATCGAGCTCCACGGTGTCGGGGCGCGGTGGCCGGCACGATCGGACTCCGACGCAGACGCCGGACGGCTGGAAGACGTCGACCTGCGGGTCGGCCCCGGCGAGCGCGTGCTCGTCACCGGCCCGAGCGGAGCGGGCAAGACGACGCTGGCGCACGTGCTGGTGCGCTTCCTCGACTACGAGGGATCGTTCCGCATCGGCGGCGTCGACGCGCGCGGACTCTCGGGAGACGACCTGCGCCGCACGATCGGTCTGATCGAGCAGTCGCCGTACCTGTTCGACGAATCGATCCGGCAGAACCTCCTCTTCGCCCGCGACACCGCCACCGACGCCGACCTGTGGGTGGTGCTGTCGCGCGTGGGCCTGGCCGATTGGGCCCGGGAGCGCGGTGGTCTCGACGCCCGCGTGGGCGATCGCGGCGGGCTCGTCTCCGGCGGGCAGGCCCAGCGCCTCGCCCTCGCCCGGGCGTTGCTGCGCGGCTTCCCCGTGCTCGTGCTCGACGAGCCCACGGCGGGCGTCGACCCCGCGGCATCCGATGCCCTGCTAGCCGATCTGCTGGGGGCCGTCCATCGCGATCAGGCGGTGGTGCTCGTGTCGCACGTCGACGTCCCCGCGGGGCTGGTCGATCGCGAGGTGCGGCTGGAGGGCGGGCGCGTCGTCGCGGACTGAGCCACCGCAGGCCCCCGCCTCGCGCCGCGATCGACCCGGCCGAGTGTCCCGGACACGCCGGGAAACGCGAAGTCCAGCGGCGCGTCCTGGACACTCGACGGAGAGGAACCCGCTCAGGATGCCGCGACGAAGCGCACGCGGTCCGGAGGAACGCTCCATCGCACCGTGTCACCGGGGCGGAGCGCCGCGGCCTCGGCCGCCGGCACCTCGGCGACGCCGGAGTCCATCACGACGCGCACCCCCGTCGGCGTGGGCTCGAGGTGCGACACCGTCGCCGTGGCCCCCTCGCCGAGCCGCGCGTCGGCTGCGCGGAAGACCGCGGCCAGCGCACGCCCCTCGGTCGACGCGAGGGCGAGGGAGGCGGCATCCGTCGAGGTCAGCCGCAGCCCCTCCCGCACGAAGTCCCCGCGCTGCGCCGCGCCCACGAGCCGCTCCACACCCGCGATCTTCGCCGCGACCTCGGTCGCCGGGGCCGCGAGCACCTCGGGCACCGGCCCGTCCTGCGTCACCCGGCCCCGCTCGACGATGAGCAGCCGGTCGGCGAGGGCCGCGGCATCCACCGCGTCGTGCGTCACGGCGATCGTGGTCACCCCGGCCAGCCGATCGCGCAGCATCGAGCGGATCTCGGACGCCGTCACGGCGTCGAGCGCGACGAGCGGCTCGTCGAGCAGCACCACCCGCGGTTGCGCGGCGAGAGCCCGCGCCACGGCGACGCGCTGCTGCTCCCCGCCCGACAGCTGGGCGGGCCGACGCTCCCCCGTGTCGGGCAGCCCCACGCGGCGGAGCCAGTCGTCGGCATCCGCACGGGCCATGGATGCCGGCACCCCGGCGGAGCGCGGACCGAAGGCGACGTTCTCGCGCGCCGTGAGGTGCGGGAACAGTCGCGCGTCCTGACTCAGGAGCACGATGCCGCGGTGCATGGGGGCGGTGCGCAGACGCGGCGCACGATCGAGCACGCGCGCGTCGACGGCGATCTCACCCTCGTCCAGAGGAGTGAGTCCCGCGAGGGCGGTGAGCAGCGTCGACTTGCCCGCGCCGCTGCGGCCCATCACGGCGATGGTCTCCCCCGGGGTCGCATCGAGGGCGACGTCGACGGTGAAGTCGCGACGGCGCACGACGACGCGGGCGCGCAGGGCGGCGGCATCCGGCAGCGGCATGCGCCCGTCGCGCGACGCGGTGGTGCCGGCATCGCGCGGTCCGGGGCTCCCTCGGCGCCCACCCGCTTCGTCGGCGTCGCGCCGATCACGTCCGGGCTTGCCGGCATCCGGAGTCGTCATCGCCCCACCCCCGGGCGCCAGCCCCGCACCAGCAGCAGCACCGCGACGGCGGTCACCAGCAGCAGCAGCGACAGCGCGACAGCGGCGCCCTGCGAGACGCCCGCCCCGTTGAAGGCGGTGTAGATCGCGAGCGGCATGGTCTGCGTGACGCCGGGGCGGTTGCCCGCGAAGAGCGCCGTCGCCCCGAACTCCCCGATCGCGCGCGCGAAGCACAGCACGACTCCCGCGACGATGCCCGGCGCCGCCAGCGGCAGCGTGATGCGCCGCAGGATCGTCGCGCGCGACGCGCCCAGCGAGGCGGCCGTGCGCTCGAACTCCACGCCGGTGCTGCGCAGGGCGCCCTCGACCGCGAGCACGAGGAACGGCAGCGCCACGAACACCTGCGCCAGCACGACCGCCGCGGTGGTGAACGGCAGACCGAGGACGCCGAGCGCCCCGTTGCGCCCGAACAGGTAGAGCAGGGCCACGCCCCCCACCATCGGCGGGAGCACGAGGGGAACGGTCACGAGCGCGCGCAGCACCGCCGCGAGCCGCGCGGGGCTGCGGGCGATCACGAGGGCGAGGGGGATGCCGACGACCGCGCACACCACGGTCGCCAGAGCGCCGGTGCTCAGCGACAGGCCGAGAGCCGACAGGGCCGCGGGAGACGTGACATCGCTCCAGAGCGTCCCCCACTCCACCCGGGCGACGAGCGCCGTCAGCGGAACGAGGAGGAAGAGGAGCCCCGCGACGGCCGGCACGACGAGCCAACGCGGGACGAAACCGCCCGTCACGGCGCTCGGAAACCCGCGTCGCCGAGGATCCTCTGCCCCTCGTCCGAGAGCACGAACGCGACGAAAGCGGCGGCGGCGTCAGGGTTCGGGGCCTCGGACAGTGCGGCGATCGGGTAGCGGTTGACCACGGCATCCGCCCCCGCGGGCACGATCGCCTCGACGTCGTCGCGACCGACCACGTCGGTGGCGTAGACCAGGCCCGCGTCGGCCTCGCCGGCGGCGACCTTCGTGAGCACCGCTGTGACGTTCTGCTCGGCGCTCGCGGGGGTCACGGCGACCCCGGCGTTCGACAGCAGCGTCTGCGAGGCAGCTCCGCACGGCACCTCGGGGGCGCAGAGCACCGTCGTGACCCGCGCGAGGTCGGCGAGGCCCTGCACGCTCCCGGGGTTGCCCGTCGGCACGGCGATGACGAGGGTGTTGCCCGCGAAGATCCGCGGATCGGGCGCCTGCGCGGCGACCTTCGCCATGTTCTTCTCGTCCGCCGAGGCGAAGACGTCGGCGGGCGCCCCCTCGCCGATCTGCGTGGCGAGCGTGCTCGAGCCGTCGTAGACCGGGGTGACCGTGATGCCGGGGTTCTGCTCCTCGAACGCCCGCGCGATCTCGTCGAACGACCGCTGCAGCGAGGCCGCGGCGTAGACCTCCACGGTTCCGGACGGGCCGTCGGCGGATGCCGCGGGGGCGGGCGACGTGCCCGCGCACCCGGCCAGGAGGGCGGCGACGGCGACGACGGTGAGCAGACGGAGGGGGCGGGACATGGCATCCTTTCGGCGACGCCGGCGGGCCGCCGCTCCAGTATTCCGTATAAGCGGACTCATGGCCGCGTTAATACCGAATGTGCGGATAAAGCGAGGGGTGGATCAGCGGGTCCTGGCATGGCGACCGCCCACCGGGTAGGAACGGGGGGTGCGAGGAACGACGTGAGCGACCTGACCAGCCTGGGCGATTTCCTGCAGCGCCGACGCGAAGCCCTTCAGCCGGAGGACGTGGGGCTCGCACGAGGCGTGCGCCGTCGTACGGCGGGGCTGCGCCGCGAGGAAGTCGCGCTGCTGAGCCACATGTCGACCGACTACTACGCGCGCCTCGAACGGGGCACCGGCCCCACCCCGTCGGAGCAGATGCTGACCGCTCTCGCCCAGGGGCTGCACCTGAGCCTCGCCGAACGCGATCACCTGTTCCACCTCGCGGGCCACCGGCCTCCCCTGCGCCACGCGGGCACCGAGCACATCAGCCCCGGCATGCTGCGCGTCCTCGACCGCCTCGACGACACCCCCGCCGAGATCGTCACGGAGCTGGGCGAGACCCTTCGCCAGAGCCGCCTGGGTGTCGCGCTGCTGGGGGATGCCACGCTGCGATCGGGGCCCGCCCGCAGCATCGGATACCGCTGGTTCACCGATTCGTCGGCGCGTGCCGCCTACCCGCCCGAGGAACAGGCGACGCTGTCGCGCGTCTACGCGGCGGGTCTCCGCGAGCTCGTCGCCGCTCGCGGACCCGACTCGCAGGTCGCCGCCCTGGCCGACGACCTGCGCGTGCGCAGCGACGAGTTCGCCGCTCTCTGGCTCGCTCACGAAGTCGGCGCGCGACCGCCCGCGATCAAGCGCTTCCTCCACCCCGAGGTCGGCCGCCTCGAGCTGTCATGCCAGACCCTGGTCGACCCCGACCATGCGCACCGCCTGCTCGTGTACACGGCGCAGCCGGGGAGCGAGAGCGCCGAGAAACTGCGGCTGCTCGCGGTGATCGGAGCCCCCGGCGGCCGCTGAGGGGTGGATCCCCGGCGGGCGAGCACCGCGGGCGGGCCGCGCAGACGGTGAGCCCGCTGCGCCCGGGCACCGCCGGTCGCCGAGGGGTGGATCGTCGATCAGCGGCTGAGCGGGCACTGGCCGCCCGGCACCCGGGGGCGCGAGCATCGAGGCACTCCACGAAAGGACCGCCCATGTCTCCCGATTCCCCCCGCCCCCTCCGCGGTCGGCTGGCCGTCGTCACCGGGGCCAGCGACGGCATCGGCACCGTCATCGCGACGCGGCTCGCCTCGCTCGGCGCCGAGGTGGTGCTGCCCGTCCGCTCCCCCGACAAGGGCCGCCGTGCGCTCGACGCCCTGCGCAGGGAGGTCCCGGATGCCGTCGCCTCGACGCGCGCGCTGGACCTCGCCAGCCTCGACTCGGTGGACGCTCTGGCCGCAGGCCTCCGCGAGGAAGGTCGCCCGATCCACCTGCTCGTCAACAATGCCGGCGTCATGACCCCTCCCCGCAGGCAGGAGACCGCCGAGGGGTTCGAGCTGCAGTGGGGCACGAACCACCTGGGTCACGCGGCGCTCACCCTCGCCCTGCTCCCGGTGCTGCGCGCGGGCACAGCGCGCGTGGTGCACCAGACGAGCATCGCCGCACGGCGCGGACGCTTCGACCCCGACGTCATCTCCGCCACCCCCTACGACGCCATGGCGTCGTACGTGCAGTCGAAGATCGCGATCGGACTCTTCGCCCGCGAGCTCCACGCGCGCAGCCGGGCCGAGGGCTGGGGGCTCACCAGCACGCTCGCTCACCCGGGCGTCTCGCCGACCAACCTCCTCGCGGCGCAGCCCGGCGTGGGCCGCGAGCGCGAACTCGGAGCGCGCCGTGTCATCCGGCTGTTGACCCACCTGCGCATCACCGGCACCGTGGCATCCGCCGCCGAACCCGCCGTGCTCGCGGCGACGGCGCCGCTTTCGGACGGCACGTTCTTCGGCCCGTCGCGCCTCATCGGCGGCCCCGCGCGGGCGAGCGAACCGTGGGAGCCCTTCCGCTCCGCCGACGACGCCCGGCGGGTGTGGGCACTGACGCACGAGGCCATCGGGCCGCGCTTCACACCGTGATGACCGGGGCGCCCGGTCTCAGCCCCGGGGCGCCTCCACCGTCACGACCGTCGCCTTGACCGAGGCGACCGCGAGCGAGCCGGGCTCCACCGCGAGGTCCCGCGCGGCCTCGGCCGACATGAGCGAGACCACCCGGTGCGGGCCGCACTGCAGATCGACCTGCGCCATGAGGCCGTCGATCTGCACGCGCGTGACGATGCCGGTGAAACGGTTCCGTGCGCTCGAGGAGACCCCCGTGGGGTCGTCCGGCTCGTCGGCGAGCGCGACCGCGCGTTCGGCGAGGGCGGCGCCGGGGATCTCGACCGGCGACGCCCCCGTCGTGGGCAGCGTCCCCTGATCGATCCAGCGCCGCACCGTGTCGTCGCTGACCCCGAGCAGACGGGCGGCGGTGGCGATACGGAAGGTGTTCGGCATGCGACGACCGTACCCGTCGGCGCCGTGCGCCGAGACAGCATCCTGCTGACAAGTCGGCGACACCCTGCAACCGAGTCGTCAGCAGCATGCCGTCTCACGGCGGCAGGCGTCACCGGCTCCGCACCGCCGGTGACGCCGGAACAGCGCTGCGCGCCACCCGCGCCCGCGGCGGCACCCCGATGCAGGTCGCGGTCCCGGCGGCGTCCGCCCGCGGTGAGATCCGCACCCACGCGCCGGACCGCCCTCACCCCTCCGCGCTCGCCTAGGCTCGACCTATGGATGCCGAGGACGCGAGCACGACGCGACGACCGGTCGCCGTGCCCCTCGGCGCGACCGTGACCGCCTCGGGCGCGACGGCGCTGCCCGCCACCGGCGCCCCCGCAGGCCCGAGCGCGGGGCGCACGTCCCACGCGACCGCGCTCCCCGCCACCGGCACCCCGCGCGGAAAAGCCTCGCACGAAGGCGCCCCGCGCGAGGGCGGCCTGCTCGACCGCTTCGGCCGCGTCGCGACCGACCTGCGCGTCTCGGTCATCGACAAGTGCAACCTGCGCTGCACGTACTGCATGCCGGCCGACGGGATGCCGTGGCTCCCGCAGACGCAGCTCATGAGCGCCGACGAGATCCGCCGCATCGTGCGGGTCGCCGTCCGCTCGCTCGGCGCCGAGGAGCTGCGCATCACCGGCGGCGAGCCCCTCGTGCGCAAGGATCTCGAGCACATCATCGCCGGCATCCGCGCCGACGCCCCCGATCTGCCCATCTCGATGACCACGAACGCCGTCGGCCTCGACCGGCGCGCCCAGGCGCTCAAGGATGCGGGCCTGACCCGCCTGAACGTCTCGCTCGACACCCTCCACCCCGAGACGTTCGCCGAGCTCACCCGGCGCCCGCACCTCGACAAGGTGCTCGCGGGTCTGCAGGCCGCTCGCGCAGCAGGCCTCGGGCCGATCAAGATCAACGCGGTCCTGCTCGCGGGCGTCAACGACACCGAGATCGTGCCCCTCGTCGACTGGGCCGTGTCGAACGGCTTCGAGATGCGCTTCATCGAAGACATGCCCCTCGACGGCGACCGCTCGTGGAGCGCCACGAACGTCATCCCCGCTCGCGACATCCGCGCCGCCATCGAAGAGGCCTTCACGCTCACCGCCGACCCGCGCGGCCGCGGAGCCGCTCCCGCCGAGCGCTGGGAGGTCCGCCGCCCCGGCGAGACCGCCGTGGCCGGGCACGTCGGCATCATCTCCTCGGTCACCGAACCCTTCTGCGCCGCCTGCACGCGCACGCGCGTGACAGCCGACGGCAAGGTGCGCTCGTGCCTGTTCTCGCACGAGGAGACAGATCTGCTCACGGCCGTCCGCGACGGCGCCGACGACGAGGGCATCGCCCAGATCTGGCGGGATGCCATGTGGGCCAAGCCCCGTGCGCACGGCTCCGACCGCGTCGGTCTCGCGCGTGCCGACTTCGTCCAGCCCGAGCGCACCATGAGCGCGATCGGCGGATGAGGCCGCTCGTCGAGCCGGTGGCATCCCTCGCCCCGGAAGAGCTGATCCGCACCGCTCGCCATGCCGTCCTCGCGGCCATCGGCGAAGAGGGACAGCGGAGGATCGCGGCCGCCCGCATCGCCGTGATCGGCGCCGGCGGGCTCGGGTCCCCCGTGCTGCTCGCCCTCGCCGCCGCCGGGGTGGGCGAACTCGTGATCATCGACGACGACACGGTCGAGCGCACCAACCTGCAGCGGCAGCTCGCGCACCGCGTCGACGACATCGGCACCGCGAAGACCGCCTCCGCCGCGCGCGCCGTGCGTGATCTCTCGCCGCTGACCGTCGTCCATGAGCGAACGGTACGGCTGACCTCCGACAACGCCGTCGCGCTGCTCGACGGCGCTCACCTCGTGATCGACGGCAGCGACACCTTCGACACGCGCGAGGCCGTCGCCGCCGCCGCCGAGCATCTCGGCATCCCCCTCGTCTGGGGTGCGGTGCAGGAGTGGGCCGCGCAGGTGACGGTGTTCTGGTCGGCCCCGCCCGAGGGGCACTCCCCCGTCGTGCTCGGCGATCTGTTCCCGACGGGGTCCGCCGGCGAACCGCCGACGTGCGCCCAGGTGGGCGTGCTGGGATCGCTGTGCGTGCAGGTCGGCGGCCTGCTCGCCACCGAGGCGATCAAGCTCGTGACCGGCGCCGGAGAACCGCTGCTGGGCCGCCTCGTCGTGATCGACGCGCTGCGCGCCCGCCACGACGTGATCCCGCTCACCCCGGCCGCCCGCCCCGCGGCCGGATCCTGACCACGGAGGCCCCGATGACCGAGCTGCGCACCGTCGAACAGCACCGCGACCGCGTGCTCGCCGCCGTGTCGCTCCTGCCCGCCGAGAGGGTCGCCCTCGCCGACGCGGCCGGACGCACGCTCGCCGAACCCGTTCTCGCGGCGCACGATCTGCCCGGCTTCGACAACTCGTCGATGGACGGTTTCGCCGTGCGTTTCTCCGACGTCGCGGGAGCGGATGCCGAGAACCCGGCGACCCTTCGAGTGGTCGCCGATCTGCCCGCCGGCACGACCGACGACCCCGCGCTCGCGCCCGGTGAGGCCGCCCGCATCATGACGGGAGCGCCGGTCCCCGCCACGGCCGACGCGATCGTGCCGTTCGAAGACACCGCGGGCGGCCTCGCCGACTCGCTGGGCACCGTGACCGTGCGTCGCTCCCCCGCCGGAGAGGGGGCGTTCATCCGCCGCCGGGGCGGCGACACGCGCGCCGGTGACACGGTGCTCTCAGCCGGGGAGCGTCTCGGCCCCCTCGCCCTCGCCGCCGCGGCCGCCGCCGGGGTGGATGCCGTGAGCGTCACCCGCCGCCCGCGCGTCGCCGTGGTGTCGACCGGCAGCGAGCTCGTGGCGCCGGGCACCGCGCCCGGCAGAGGGCAGACCCCCGACTCCAACGCCACTCTGCTCGCGGCGCTCGTCGACGGCGCCGATGCCGACCTCGAACTCGTCGACCGCGTCGGCGACGATCCCGCCGGCATCGAGACCGTGCTCGACCGAGCGTCGCGCGCCGACGTCGTCGTGTTCACCGGCGGCGTCAGCGCCGGCGCCTACGAACCGGTACGCCTCGCCCTCAGCGACCGCATCGCGTTCGAGAAGGTGTCGATGCAGCCCGGCAAGCCGCAGGCGTTCGGGGCACTCCCCGACGGACGGCTGGTGTTCGGGCTGCCCGGCAACCCCGTGAGCGTCGCCGTCTCGTTCGAGGTCTTCGTCCGCCCGGCGCTGCTGGCGCTGCAGGGCCGCGCGGTCATCGATCGACGCCTCGCCCGGCTCACGGCATCCGAGACCTGGACGACACCGCCCGGCCGACGGCAGTACCTCCCCGCGGCGGTCGACCTCGTCGCGGGCACCGTCCGCCCGGCCACCGCCGGCGGCTCCGGCTCGCACCTCGCGGCCTCTCTCGCCCGTGCCGAGGCGTTCGCGATCGTCCCGGCCGAGGTGTCCACCGTGTCGGTGGGCGACGTCGTCGATGTCATGCTGATCCCATGACCTTCACCCACCTGGATGCCGCGGGCCACGCCCGCATGGTCGATGTCACGCAGAAGCAGCCCACCGTCCGCACCGCCACCGCACGCGGGTTCGTGCGCTGCGCGCCCGAGGTCGTCGCGGCGCTCCGCGACGGCACCGCCCCCAAGGGCGACGTGCTCGCCGTGGCGCGGATCTCCGGCATCCAGGCCGCCAAATCCACCCCCGCACTGCTCCCCCTCGCTCACGTCATCGGGGTGCACCGCGCCTCGGTCGACCTCCGGATCACCGACGCCGGCGTCGAGATCGAGGCCACCGTCGGCACGGCCGACCGCACCGGCGTCGAGATGGAGGCGCTCACGAGCGTCTCGGTGGCAGCCCTCGCGGTGGTCGACATGGTGAAGGGCCTGGACAAGGGCACCTCGATCGAGAACGTGCGCATCGTGTCGAAGACCGGCGGCAAATCGGGCGACTGGCATCGTCCCGGCGAGTCCGGCACGGCGGTGACCGCATGAGCGTGCGGGTGCGCTACTTCGCCGCGGCCGCCGACGCCGCGGGGACCGACGCCGAGGACCGCGCCGAGCCGACCCTCGCGGCACTGCGCTCCGGGGTCGTCGCGGACCACCCCGCTCTCGGCGGGATCCTCGACCGCTGCGCCGTGCTCGTCGACGGCACCCGTCATGACGACGACGCCGCGCTCGACGGCGTCACGCACGTCGACGTTCTGCCGCCCTTCGCCGGGGGCTGAGCCCGCCTCGCCTCACCTCGGCTCGAGGCGCGCAACCGGCCCCGGTGCCCGGCCGTCTCTAGCCGCCCAGGCCCTTCCACTCCGTCGTGCCGTCGGCCTCGACCTGCCGCTTCCACACGGGCAAGTCGGTCTTGATCGTCTCGATGACCGTGCGGCACACCTCGAACGCGGCAGCCCGGTGACCGGATGCCACGGCGATGACGACCGCGGCCTCGCCCACCTCGAGTCGCCCGACACGGTGACTGACGGCGACGATGGCGTCGGTGCCGGCGGCGGCGTCGGCGGCGATGCGGTGCAGGGTCTGCTCGGCGTCGGGGTGCGCGCTGTACTCCAGGGCGACGACGGCATCGGAGGCGTCGGGATCGGTGTCGCGCACGCGACCGACGAAGGTGGTCACGGCCCCCGACGAGGAGTCCTCGACGGCGTCGAGGTGCAGGTCGAGGTCGAGGGGCTGCTCCGACAGGCGGGCGATGCGGACGGCGCTCATGAGTGGTCTCCTCCGGCGAGCTGGTCGAGGACGTGCGGGGCGAGCTCCGCGACGACGGCGATCCCGGATGCCACGGCACGCGTCGATCCGGGGAGATTGACGACGAGGACACCGGGGTCGACGATCCCGGCCAGCCCGCGCGAGATCACCGACAGAGGGGTGTCGGCGAGTCCTCGACGGCGCAGCTCCTCGGCGATCCCGGGAAGCTCGCGGTCCAGGACGCGGCCGGTGCCCTCGGGCGTGCGGTCGGTCGGCGCGATCCCGGTGCCGCCGGTGGTGACGATGAGCCCCGGCCCCTGGGCGACGAGGTCGCGAAGAGCGGACTCGACGCTGTCGGCCCCGTCGGGCACGACGAGGGGCTCGTCGCAGGAGAAGCCGGCCTCCTGCAGCAACGACACCGCGAGCGGACCCCCGCGGTCTTCGCGCAGTCCCGCGGCGGAGCGATCGGAGACGGTCAGGACGCGGGCGTGATGAGGCACGTGGTTCAGCCTAGGCCGCCGTCGTTGGGATGGGCTCTCCGGCCGCGCCGCCCCGGCGGCTGCATCGCGCCCCCGTCGCGGCCTGACCGTCGTCCGCGCTCACGGGCCCCGCCTCACGCCGAGGGGGCCGCGGTGGTCTCGACCTCGGCGATCTCCGGGGCGATGCGTCCCGCTTTCGCCTTCGGCGCGAGGTCCTCCCGCTGCACGTGCTCGGCGGCCGCGGTGATGCGCCGCGCCATGCCGCTGAAGATCAGGCCGTGGAACGGCAGCACCGAGAGCCAGTAGAGGCGACCGGCGAGGCCCGTGGGGAAGAACAGTGCGCGCTGGTCGAAGCGAGCCCCCTCACCCTCCGGCGTGGCGCGCAGTTCGAGCCACGCTCCCCCGGGCACCTTCATCTCCGCCCGCAGACGCAGCAGGTGGCCCGGCTCGATGGCCTCGACCCGCCAGAAATCGAGCGCATCGCCGACGGTGACGACCGAGCGACTGCGCCGACCGCGGGCGAGGCCGACCCCGCCGACCAGCCGGTCCATCCAGCCGCGGATCGCCCACAGCAGTGGCGACGAGTACCACCCGTTCTCGCCGCCGATGCCCTCGATCACCGACCAGAGCTGCGCGGCGCTGGCCTTCGTGGTCATCGTGCGGACATCGGTGTAGACGAGCCGCCCCGCCCACTCGGGGTCGCTCGGCAGCGGGTCGCTCGGAGCGCCCGACACCTCGGCATCCTGCCAGCTGGTCTCGATGGCGTCGTCGTTCACCCGGCCGAGCGCCCGACGCACGGCCTCGCGATACGGCAGCAGGCCGCCCTCGGGGCGCGGGACGAGATCGTCGATCGCGCGGTCCTTCACGACGCAGTCGTTCTGCAGCGACTCCACCAGCGGGCGCGCGATCGACTTCGGAATCGGGGTGACGAGGTTGACCCAGTGCGAGGCCAGGCGCGGGGTGAGCACGGGAAGAGAGGCGATGGCCCGCTGCGGGAGACCGGCCTCCATGGCGTAGCCGTTCATCATCTGCCCGTACCGCAGAACGTCGGGCCCGCCGATGTCGACGGCGCGGTTGACGTTCGGCGCGACGCGGGCGGCTCCGAGCAGGTAGTGCAGCACGTCGCGCACCGCGATCGGCTGGATATGGTTGCGCACCCATTTGGGCGCCGGCATGTACGGCAGCACGTCGGTGAGGTGGCGCACCATCTCGAACGACGCCGAGCCCGACCCGATCACCACGCCGGCCTGCAGCACGAGGGTCGGCACCCCGCTGTGCAGCAGGATGTCGCCCACCTCCACCCGCGAACGCAGGTGCGCCGACAGGGTGGCGTCGTCGGGGTGCAGGCCGCCCAGGTAGATGATGCGCGACACGGATGCCGCGGCGGCGGCGTCGGCGACGGTCTGCGCGGCGACGCGGTCGGTCGCCTCGAAGTCGCGCGCGCTGCCCATCGAGTGGATGAGGTAGTAGAGCACGTCGACGCCCTCGACGGCGGCGCGCACGGCCTCGCGGTCGGTGGCGTCACCGGCCGCGATCTCGACCTCATCGCCCCACGGGAACGCTTCGACACGGCGCGGATCCCGCGCGAGGACGCGCACGCGGTAGCCCGCCGACAGCAGTCGGGGAACGAGCCGTCCGCCCAAGTAGCCGGTCGCCCCCAGGACGAGGGCGCGGGGGGCCGACCCGTCGGGTCGGGGCTGCGCGACGAGGGCGGGTTCGCGGCCGGTGGGGGCGGAGAGCTCGGTCATGCCCGACACGGTACGCCGGGCCTCCGACATCTCCGGGGGCTTGACGAGAGGCACCGTGCGGTCGGCGGCCACGGCCGGTAGCACCACCCCTCGCGCAGCGCGCGGACTGGAAACGCGGACGCGATGGGGGTAACGGTAGAGGGATGAACGAGAAATCCCCCTCGGCATCCGGAGCACCCCGGCTCGAGGTCGACGACGTCATCGTCGTCGACAAGAAGCGCGTGCGCACCGCGATCGGCGGCACCGTCGTCGGCAACTTCATGGAGTGGTTCGACTTCGGCATCTACGGCTACCTGGCCGTGACGCTCACCGCTGTCTTCGCCTCCGACGTCCCCGCCCCGTGGGGTCTGCTGGTCACGCTCCTCGGCTTCGCGATCTCCTTCCTCGTCCGCCCCTTCGGCGGCTTCGTGCTCGGGCCCCTGGGCGACCGCATCGGCCGGCAGAAGGTGCTGTTCCTCACGATGGCGATGATGGCCACGGCCACCGCGCTCATCGGCATCCTGCCCACCTCCGCGCAGATCGGGCTGTGGGCGATCATCCCGCTGTACCTGTTGAAGATGGTGCAGGGCTTCTCCACCGGCGGCGAGTACGCCGGCGCCACGACGTACGTGTCGGAGTTCTCCCCCGACAAGCGCCGCGGCTTCTGGTCGTCGTGGCTCGACGTCGGCTCGTACGTCGGCTTCGCCGCGGGCGCGTCGGCGGTGGCTATCACGACCGCGATCACCACCTCCGTCTCGGGCGAGAACGCCATGACCGAGTACGGATGGCGCATCCCGTTCCTCCTCGCCGTCCCGCTCGGCATCGTCGCCATCTACTTCCGCCTCCGCATCCCCGAGACGCCCGCTTTCGAGCAGGCCGGGGCGGTCGAGGCCGACGCCGACGACCCGATGGCCCGGCAGGGGCTCGTGGGCATCGTGCGCCACCATTGGAAGGCGCTGCTCATCGGCATCGCCCTGGTGGCCGCGACGAACACCGCCGGCTACGCCCTCACGAGCTACATGCCGACCTACCTCGAGAAGGAGGTGGGCGTCTCCAACCTCTCCGCCGCGATCGCGACCGTGCCGGTCCTGCTGATCATGTCGGCCACACTCCCGCTCATCGGTCGCCTCAGCGACCGCATCGGCCGCAAGCCCGTGTACGCGATCGCCGCGGGGTCGGCCCTGGTCCTGCTCGTCCCGGCCTTCCTCATCATGCAGATCGGCGAGCTGTGGGCGGTCATCATCGCGCTGTTCATGGCGGCGGTCCCGGTGGCGTTCTACGTCGCCATCTCGGCATCCGCCCTGCCCGCCCTGTTCCCCACGGCGTCGCGCTTCGGCGCCATGGCCGTCGCCTACAACGTCGCCGTGTCGCTCTTCGGCGGGACCACCCCGCTGTTCAGCCAGGCGCTCATCGATCTCACCGGCAACACGCTCATGCCCGCGTTCTACATCATGTTCTTCGCCGCTCTCGGACTCGTCGCGCTGCTGTCGATGCGCGAGACGGCGAAGCGCCCGCTCCTGGGTTCCGTGCCCACGGTCGAGACCCCCGCCGAGGCCGAGGCCCTGGTGGAGCGCCAGGACGACGACCCGCTCATCGACACCTCGACGATGCCGCTGGCGATCCGCCGCTCGTGACGTGACGCGGAGGGGGCGAATGACGGGACCACCGGCCTCCGCCCCCTCCGCGCTCCGCGTATCCCCTTCGCCGTACTCCTCTCGCGCTTCTGCGCTCAGCGATCCGCCCACCCTCGGCCCGCGCGCCGCGAACCCCCTGACCCTGCGCAGATCACCGCCCTGCGCACCTCACCAGCTGAGCGCGCGCCGCAGCCACCGGGCCGACAGCCGACCCCGCCCGCTCAGCGCCGACGGCTGTTGCCGAACAATCCGCGGATGACACCGTTCACGATGCTCTTCGTGGCTCCGCGCCCGAGCAGCCCGTCGAGGCCCGGGGTCGGCGCGCTCGAGCGGCTGCGAGGGGCGGCGGTGCTCTTGAGGATCCGCTCGTACTCGCGCTGCGCCTTCTTCTGCGCCTCGGCGTTGGCCTTGTCGATCGCCGCCTTCTGCTTCGCGTACTCGGCCTGGTCGGCCGCGGCCTTCTTCGCCCGCTCCTCGGCCTCGCGGGCGTCGGCGGCCGCCTGCATGCGGGCACCGAGGATCTCGCGCGCCGACTCCCGGTCGATCGGCGTCGCGTACATCGGGAACAGGGCGGATGCCGACACGGCCGAGGCCATGGCGTCCGCGGTGATCGGCGACATCGACGCCCGCGGCGCGAACAGGCGCGTCCACGCGACCGGGGTGGGGGCGCCGCGCTCGCTCATCACGGTGATGATCGCCTCACCCGTGCCGAGCTCCTGCAGCACGCGCTCGAGGTCGTAGCCCGAGTCGGGGTAGGTGCGCACCGACGCGCGCAACGCCGTGGCGTCGTCGGGGGTGAAGGCCCGCAGGGCGTGCTGCACGCGCGAGCCGAGCTGGGCGAGCACGTCGCCGGGCACGTCCTTCGGCGTCTGGGTCACGAAGAACACCCCGACGCCCTTCGACCGGATGAGGCGCACGGTCTGCGTGATCGCCTCGAGGAAGGCCTTCGAGGCATCGCGGAAGAGCAGGTGCGCCTCGTCGAAGAAGAACACGAGCTTGGGCTTGTCGAGGTCACCCACCTCCGGGAGCACCTCGTACAGCTCGGCGAGCAGGTACATGAGGAACGTGGAGTACAGCTCCGGGCGCGCGGCGACGTTCGGCACCTCGAGCAGGCTCACGATGCCGGCGCCCTCCGCGCCCGTTCGCAGGAAGACCGACACGTCGAGCTCGGGCTCGCCGAAGAAGGTGTCGGCACCCGCGGCCGAGAACGCCACGAGTTCGCGCAGGATCACCCCCGCCGTCGCCGCAGACAGCCCGCCGATGCCCTTCAGCTCGGCCTTGCCCTCGTCCCCCGTGAGGTACGTCAGCACCGCTCGCAGGTCGGCAAGGTCGACCAGCGCCAGGCCCTTCTCGTCGGCGTAGTGGAACACCAGTCCCAGGCTCGACTCCTGCGTGGCGTTCAAGCCCAGCACGCGGCTGAGCAGGAGCGGCCCGAAGCCCGACACGGTGGCCCGCACCGGGATGCCGGAACCCACGTCGTCGCCGAGCGCGTAGAACTCGGTCGGGAAGGCCCGCGCCGACCACTGCTGTCCGAGCGCGGCGGTGCGGGCAGAGAGCTTGTCGCTCGGCGTGCCCGCGGCCGCCAGCCCGGAGAGGTCGCCCTTGATGTCGGCGGCGAACACCGGGACGCCGTTCTGCGAGAGCTGCTCGGCCAGCAGTTGCAGCGTGCGCGTCTTGCCCGTACCCGTCGCGCCCGCCACGAGCCCGTGCCGGTTCATCATCGCGAGGGGGATGCGCACCGGAACGGATGCCACCGGCCCGCCGTTCATGAGCACGCCCAGGTCCAGCGCCGCGCCGTCGGCCGCGTAGCCGGCGGCGATCTTCGCGACCTGCGCGTCGGTCAGCGGCGCGTCGGGTGTCGACGGTGCGGGCCCCGCCGGTGCGGGGACGGATGCCGACGCCCCGGGCGTCTCCGCAGCCGGTTCCGACGGCGCACCTCCCGCGGCCGTCGTCTCACCGCCTCCCGCGGCGCGGACCCGTGCCGCCGCGGCAGCGGCCTCCGCCGCGGCGAGGTCGGCGCGGGCACGGGCGAGTCGGAGCTCCGCTTCGGCCGCCTCGGCCTCCGCTCTGAGCCGCGCGACCTCGGCCTCGGCCGCGGCGGGGACGGAGGGCGCGTCGTCGGGCTCGCTCATGCGCGTCAGCCTACGACGACACCGCCGGTCCGGCATCCGTCTTGCGCAGGCGTCGGATCGTCAAGCGGTCCTCGTCGCGGGCACGCAGACGCGAGAACGCGGCGGCGAGGACGAAGGCGGCCCCCGCGCCCACGAGGGCCCCGCCGGCGGTGTCGGAGAGCCAATGGGCGTGGAGGTAGGTGCGGCTGAACGCCATCAGCACGACCCACGCCACACCGACGATGCGCACCCAGGCGCGCGGGAACAGCACGGCGGCCACGACGGCGATCGTCGCGGCGTTGGCGGTGTGACCGGAGGGGAAGGAGCCGTAGTCGCTCAGGATGAGGATGTCCTCGGGGCGCGCCCGCCCGAACGTGTGCTTGAGCACCTGCACGAGCAGCGCGCTGCCGACGGAGGCGCTCAGGAAGTACAGCGCCGACCACCGCCGTCGCGACAGGAACAAGGCGAGAGCGCCCAGCACCGGCACGATCAGCACCGCCGTCAGGTGTCCCCCGACGGTGTCCATGACCAGGGCGAAGACGTATACCGGCTGCGAGGGCGCGGCGGCGAACAGCTGGTTCCACCACACGTCGATCGCGAAGGGACTCGGCCCCCGGAAGAACACCCACGCCCCCAGCCCGCAGGCCAGGGCGATCAGCACCACCCCGACGACGGCGCGGAAACGCTGCGGACGCGTGTCGAGCACGTCCTCGATCGCGGTGGCATCCATCGACTCATGATGCCGCGTCGCGGGCGCGGGCGGAACGGTCGATGCGCAGACCGTCCGCCCTGCTACTGTTCGCGACTGCGCGCGGGTGTCACGGCGCGAGGCGCTCCACCGTCTTCGGGCGCACCAGCAGCCACAGAGCCAGCACCCCGATCACCGCGCACCCGACCATGACCGCGGCCATCGTCGTGGCGGTGATGCCCGAGCCCGTCGCGAGCAGGCCCACGACGGGGGAGATGATCCCCGCGACACCGAAGTTCGCCGCGCCGATGATCGACTGCGCGGTCCCGGCGGCCTTGCCGTGCCGGTCGAGCGCGAGCACCTGCGCGCAGGGGAAGGTGAACCCGCACGCGGTCATGAAGAAGAACAGCGGGATGACGGTCCCCCACAGCCCCAGGCCCGACTGATCGGTGAGCACGATGGCGCCGCCCGCGATCACCAGCACCGCCGTCGACACCGCCAGGACCCACTGCGGGCCGAAGCGCGCGGCGAGACGCGAGGCGATCTGCACGCCCACGACGACGCCCACGGAGTTGACCGCGAAGAGGACGCCGTACTGCTGCGGGTTGAAGCCGTAGGTCACCTGGAAGAGGAAGGAGGATGCCGACAGGTAGGAGAACAGTCCGCTGAACGCCATCGCGCCGATGATGAGCACGCCGATGAAGACGCGGTCGCGGAAGACGCTGCCGTAGCGCTGCCACACCGTGCTCGAGCCCGGTCCACCGCGACGTGCCGGGGGCAGCGTCTCGGGGACGAAGAGGATCGCCGAGACGAGCATGACCGCGCCGTAGACGGCCAGCACGACGAAGATGCCGCGCCAGTTCATCACCAGCAGCAGGGCGGATCCGGCGAGAGGGGCGAGCACGGGCGCGACCCCCGAGACCATCGCCATGCGCGAGAGCATCACGACGAGCCGCTTGCCGCCGAACAGGTCGCGGATGATCGCGGCCGCCACCACGCCGCCCGCGGCCGCGCCGGCCCCCATGAGCACGCGCGCGATCGAGAGGGTGCCGAGGGTCGGGGCCAGGGCGGCGAAGATGCTCGCCGCCACGTGCAGCGCCGTCACCGACAGCAGCGGGATACGACGACCGACCTTGTCGCTGAGCGGTCCGACGATCAACTGCCCCAGGGCGAATCCGATCATCGTGCCGGTGAGGGTGAGCTGGATCGCAGCGGCGGTGGTCTGGAAGTCGGCCTCGAGCACCGGGAAGGCGGGCAGGTAGAGGTCGATCGTGAACGGGCCGAGAGCGGTCAGCGCGCCGAGGACGATGATGTACAGCACCCGGCGCGAGGCGGGGATCGAATCGCCGGGGTGCAGCACGATGGGCGCGGTCGCGGGGTTCTTGCCCAGCGAGCGGATCGCGCCGGTGGTCGTCGGCACCGGGTGGGACGACGTCGGGATGACGGGGTGGGAGGCAGTATCGAGCACGCGTCTGGTTTCGTTTCGCAACACGGACAGCCCGGCGCGAGCCGGGCTGAGAAAAAGGGGGGATCGTCGAACCTCGAATCGATTCGACATCGTCATACTACCGTGACTCCCCCGTCGGCCACCATCCCGGCTCGGGGTTTCCTCCCAGGCCAACGGCCCATTCATCCGAATAGTCTGGACAGGTCGGCGGATGCCGATGTGTCCCGCCCCGAAGAGAGACTGAACACAGCGCATGACCTCCCCCTCCGACAAGCGAGCGAGCGGCAACCCCGCGAAACAGGCCCAGATCGACCTCACCGTCAAGCAGCAGCGCGAGCAGAAGCGCCAGGAGAAGCTCGCCGAATACCAGAAGCAGGTCGCGAAGCGTAAGCGCGGCAAGCTCGTGTGGTGGGTCGTGGGCTCCACGGCGGCTCTCGCGGTGATCGGTCTGGTCGTGGCATCCTTCGCCTTCGCCCCGGCACCCCCCACCAGCTACCAGGCGGGCAACAGCACCGGGCGCGAGATCGACGGCGTGCAGACGTTCGAGAACCGCTCCGACCACGTGCAGGGCGCGGTCACCTACGAGCAGACGCCCCCCGCGGGCGGGCCGCACAACCCGTACTGGCTGAACTGCGGCGTCTACACCGAGCCTCAGCAGAACGAGAACGCCGTGCACTCCCTCGAGCACGGCGCCATCTGGATCACCTACAACCCGGACGAGATCGACGAGGCCGGCATCGACGCGCTGAAGGCCGTCATGCCCTCCAGCTACGCGCTCCTCTCGCCCTACCCCGGCCTCGACACGCCCGTCGCCGTGAGCGCGTGGAACCACCAGCTCAAGGTCGACGACCCGAGCGACCCGCGCATCTCCGAGTTCTTCACCGAGTACTGGCGCAGCCAGAACGCCCCCGAGCCGAACGCGTCGTGCTCCGGCGCGATCGACGGACCGGGCAAGGCCTGAACGTGAGCGACGACACCCCGGTCGCGCGTCCCGCGGTCCGGTGGGCCGTCGTCGCGCTGGTCGCCGTCGCCGTCATGGCCGTCGCCTTCGCGATCGGACGCTTCACGGCGTTCGGCGCGACGGCGGCGCCGGCCCACCCCTCCGACACCTCGGCCGAGGCCGGCTTCGCGCGCGACATGCAGGTGCATCACACGCAGGCGGTCCTCATGGCGATGGAGATCTACCGCAAGACCGCGGATGACGAGCTGCGCACCCTCTCGTACGACATCGCCACGACGCAGTCGGGCCAGCGCGGCGAGATGTTCGGATGGCTGGTCGAGTGGGGCCTGCCGCAGGCCTCGAGTCAGCCGCTCATGACGTGGATGGAGAAGTCCGGCGCGCACAGCCACGGCGACACCGCCGCCAAGACGCAGGAGGAGCTGCTTTCCGAGATGGGAATGGCCACCGATGCCCAGCTCGACGAGCTGCGCAGCGCCCAGGGCCAGCCTGCGGACTGCCTCTTCCTCGAGCTGATGACCCGCCATCACGAGGGCGCGATCCCGATGGCCCAGGCCGTCATCGAGCTCGGCGACGATGCGCGCGTGAAAGAGGTCGCGGGCGCGATCGTCACCGGGCAGTCGGCCGAGCTCGACGCCATGCGCGACATCCAGTCCCGTCTGTCCTGCGCCGGCTGACCCGCGCTCGGCCCGCTCCGCGCCTGTCCTGCCCGCGCCCGCCCGGTCCGCGCCCGCCCGGTCCGCGCCCGCCCGCCTGTCCGGCCCGCGCCCGCCGCCTCCCCGCGTCGCGCCTTGCCGGTCCCTCACCACGCATAAACGCCGTTCGTGCGTGAAAACAGGCCCTCGCACCGTTTCTCCGCAGGAATGCCGTTTACGCGCGTCCCGCCCCGCGCGCCCCGCCCCGCGCGCCCCGCCCCGCGCCCCCGCGCACCCCGCCCCGCGCCGCCGCGCGTCCCGCCCCGCGCCGCCGCGCGTCCCGCCCCGCGCCGCCGCGCGTCCCCGCCCGCGCCGCCCGCGCCGAGCGGCCGACGGCGTGCCGCGGACATGCAGAAGGGCACGGCATCCCGGATGCCGTGCCCTTCGCGTCGTGGCGGATCTCAGCCCTTCGTGGCACCTGCCAGCAGGCCGCGCACGAAGAAGCGCTGCAGCAGGAAGAACACGATCAGCGGCACGAGGATCGAGATGAACGTTCCCGCGGACTGCAGGAACCACTGGTCGCCCCACGTGCCCGACAGGGAGTTCAACGATTGCGTCAACGGCAACGATGACGAGGGCGCGAAGATCGTCGCCACCAGCAGGTCGTTCCACACCCAGATGAACTCCAGCACCGCGAAGGATGCCAGGGCGGGAGCGGCGAGCGGAAGGATCAGGCGGAAGAAGATCTGCCCGTGTCCCGCGCCGTCGACGCGCGCCGCCTCGATGACCTCGGCGGGGATCTCGGCGATGAAGTTGTGCAGCAGGAAGATCGCCAGCGGCATCGCGAAGATCACGTGCGCGATCCACACGGTGGCGAAGCTGTGCTCCACCCCGCGCAGGTCGAAGCCCGGGAAGATCGTCACCTCGTTGATCGTCAGTCCGCGCGAGAACAGGCTCAGCAGGGGCACCAGGGCCATCTGCAGCGGCACGATCTGCAGCGCGAAGATGAAGATGAAGAAGAAGTTGCGACCCTTGAAGTCGATCCACGCGAACGCGTAGGCGATGAGCGAGGCGATCGCCAGCGCGAACAGCACCACCGGGATGGTGATGGCGAGCGAGTTGAGGAACGACTGCGCGAGCGTCAGGGCGGTGCCGCCCGACGTCAGGGCCAGACGGTAGTTCTCCAGCGTGAACGACGGGTCGGTGAAGACGGTCCACCACCCGGTCGACTGGGTGTCCGACCCCGGTCGGAACGAGGTGATGAACAGACCGAAGGTCGGGATCGTCCAGAAGAACGCGATGACGATCGCCGCGATCGTCGCCCCCTTCGAGGTCAGGCGCTTGCGCGCCATCGCCTCGTGCTTGCGGGTGTCGCGGGCGACCTGACGGGCCGAGCGGGTGTCGGTGGTGGGCTCGAGCACCACGGTGGAGGTGGTCATCGCACTTCCCTCTGCTTCCGGATCTGGCGCACGTTGAAGATGATCAGCGGCAGCACGAAGAGGAACAGCACCACGGCCAGCGCGGCGGAGTGGCCGTAGCTCTGGAAGCGCTGCTGCTGGTTGACCATCTCGAAGGCGAGGACGGTCGAGTCGTTCCGGCCACCGGTCATGACGGCGACGATGTCGTAGATCTTCAGGGCGCCGATCGCGATCGTGGTCAGCACCACGATGAGCGAGGAGCGGATGCCGGGCAGGGTCACGTTGATGAACCGCTCCCACGCGCTCGCCCCGTCGAGCTCCGCCGCCTCGTTCTGCTCCGGCGGGACCGCCTTGATCGCGGCCGAGAGGATGACCATGGCCAGACCGGTCTGGCTCCAGATGAACACGACGACGAGCAGGAGGGTGTTGATGAGCGGAGAGGCCGACAGCCAGGAGATCGGCTGACCGCCGAAAGCGGTCACGATCGCGTTCAGGATGCCGAGCTGGTCGCCCTGGCGGAAGTCGTAGACGAACTTCCAGATGATGCCCGCACCCACGAACGAGATGGCGAACGGCATGAAGATGAGCACCTTGAGGTACTTCTCCCCCGCCGCGCGGTCGATGAAGACGGCGTAGGCGAGACCGATCGCGGTCGCGATCGTCGGGGCGAGCAGCACCCAGATGAGGGTGTTGATGACCGACCAGAAGCCCTCGGGGTTCGTGAAGGTCCAGATGTAGTTCTCGAACCCGACGAAGTTGTCGCCGGTCTTGTCGAAGAACGACTGGAAGAAGGTCGTGATGGCCGGGTAGACGAGGCCGATCAGCAGCAGGATCGCGGCGGGCGCGGCGAAGAGGATGAGCTGGAACAGGTACCCCGCGCCCTGGCGGGAGCGGTAGTCGGCGTAGAAGAGGATCGCGCCGAGGAGCACCGCGATGCCGAGCACGTAGATGACAGCGTTCTGGTACGGACGCAGCAGCATGAAGGCGAGGATCGGCACGGCGAAGCACGCCGCGAGCCGCAGCCAGAAGTAGCCCTTGCCCGAGCGGGGCGCGTATTCGATGAGGAGCAGGAGCAGGCCCACGACCGCTCCGAAGACCACGAGGACGAGCGGGATCTGCACGATCGGGCTGAGCCCGCCGAGCCAGATGAAGAAGCTGTTGAGGGAGAAGCCGAGTGTGGTCGGCTTGGTGTCGGCGGGAGCGCGCGTCACCATGAAAAGGAACAGCGCCACCACGAGGATGAGCCCCACGACGACCACGAGCAGCGTGGTGCGATTCGCGGCCGCGGAGCCGCGTGACGCGGCCTTGCCCCGGCCGGTCGGCGGGGGCGACGCCGCCGGCGTCGTCTCCGCGTTCTTGATATCGGTCATGACGTCCCTCCCGAACACGCCTTCGTGCTCATCGATGAGTGCCCGTGTGGTGCTTGGGGCGGAATATGAGTATGGACCGGATGGGCCGCCCGCGTCGCGGGCGGCCCATCCTTTTCGATCGGTTCGATCAGTTGTCGTAACCGGCCTGGATGTTGCTGAGCACCTCGTCGGTCGGGGTGCCGTCGATCCAGCTGACCATGCCCTTCCAGAACGACCCGGCGCCGACGGTGGCCGGCATGAGGTCGGAGGCGTCGAAGCGCAGGGTGGTGTTCGGGTCCTGCAGCGTCTTCATCGCCTCGGTGAGGAACTCGCTGGACGCGAGCGAGGGGTCGGCGCCCTTGTTGGCGGAGATCACACCGCCGAGCTTGACGCGGGCGTCGGCGAACTCGGGCGTCGACATGAACTCGACGACCTTCTGCACGCTCTCGTCCTCGGAGAAGGCCGCGACGAACTCGCCGCCACCCTCGACCGCCAGCTCGCCTTCCTTGACGCCCGGGAGCAGGAACGCGTACACGTCGCCGTCGGGGGCGATCGTGGGCGTCTGACCCGCTGCGTTCGTCACGGTGAGGAAGTTCGCCGAGAGGAACGACGCCTGGTGCGTCATCGGGCAGCTGCCGTCGGCGACCTTGGCCGCGACATCGGCGAAGGCGGTGGAGTTGATGCTCTTGACGTCACCGAAGCCGGCGTTGACGTACGAGGGGTTGAGGAGGATCTCCCCCACGGAGTCGAAGGCCTGCTTGATCTGCGGGTCGGTGAACTTGACCTCGTTGGCGACCCACTGGTCGTACACGTCGGGGCCCGACTGGCGGAGGACCATGTCCTCGATCCAGTCCGTTCCCGGCCACCCGGATGCCGCGTCGGAGGCGAAGCCGGCGCACCACGGGGCCGCGCCGGTCTTCTGCTGGATGGTCTGGGTGAGCGTCATCAGCTCGTCGAAGGTCTTGGGGACCTCGACGCCCCACTCCTTGAACTTCGCCGGCGAGTACCAGACGTAGCCCTTGAGGTTGGCCAGCATCGGGGCGGCGTAGAAGGTGCCGTCGTCGGTGCCGTAGGACTTCCAGTCCTCGCCCCAGTACTCATCGACGTTCGACGAGACGGCGTCGGACGCCTTCTGCACCTCGCCGGTGCCGATGAGCGTCTTGAGCAGACCCGGCTGCGGCACGATCGCGATGTCGGGGGCGTCGCCACCGGACACCTTCGTCACGATGTTGCCCTCGAAGCTCTTGTCGCCGGTGTACACGACCTTGATGCCGGTGTCCTGAGTGAACTGCTCGAAGCTCTGGTTCAGCGCGTCGGCCTCGGTACCGGTGATGCCGCCGGCGATGCGCACGGTGGTCTCTCCGCTGCCCGATCCGCCCGATCCGCTGCTGTCACCCTCGGCGCAGCCCGCGAGAGCGATCGCTCCGACCGCCAGCAGCCCGACGGGAGCCAGCAGGCGATACCGCTGTGACATACCCATGTGGTCTCTCCTCTTTGAGTTCGGTGGTGCATCGGACCCTGTCGGGAACCGATTCCAGGCAACCGTAGAGGCAATCCACAAGAGTTGCAACACGAGTCAGGTCACGAACCGATAACACGCGAAATGACGCGGAAGGATGGCATTTCACCCTGCCGGAACCGGTTCCAGATTCGTCGAATATCGGATACTCTTCTTCGACGTCGACACAGACGTCGACACGTCACGAGGAAGACCCTGCGCATGAGCGGAATCGCCGATGTGGCACGCCTGGCCGGCGTGTCGAAGTCGACGGCGAGCCGCGCTCTCACGGGCGGCGGCTACGTCTCCGACGGCACACGGCGGCGCGTCGCCGACGCCGCGGCATCCCTGGGGTACGTCCCCTCCACGAGCGCCGTGAGCCTGGCCACCGGGCGCACGCGGACCATCGCGCTCATCGTCCCGAAGGTCAACCGCTGGTACTTCGGCTCGATCGTCGAGGGCGTCGAGCGCACGCTGATCCCGCTCGGCTACGACGTCACGCTCTACGTCGCCGAGCCCGGCTCGCGCGACCGCGAGAGCCTGTACTCCACGTACCTCGCGCGGAAGCGCTTCGACGGCATCATCGCGGTCGCGCTCGAGCCCGACGACGCCGATCTCGAACGCCTCGCCAACATCGGCAAGCCCGTCGTCAGCATCGGCAACGCCCTCTCCGGCGTCCCGACCCTGGGCCTCGACAACATCGCCATCACCCGCATCATCACGCAGCACCTGATCGCCCTCGGGCACACCGACATCGCCTTCGTCGGCAGTACTCCCCCCACCGACGCCCCGGCCAAAGACGTCGACGAGCGCTCGATCGGCTACCGCAACGCGATGAACGACAACGGTCTCGCCGTGCGCATCCGCAACGTGCCGTCGACCCTCACCATCACCGATGCCTACGCTGCCGCCGCGTCGTTCCTCGCCGACGCCGCCTCGCGCCCCACCGGCGTCGTGGCCGCCTGCGACGAGGTCGCCATCGGCGTCATCATCGCCGCGCGGCGCATGGGCATCTCGGTACCGACCGAGCTCAGCGTCGTCGGCATCGACGGTCACGATTACGCCGAGATGTTCTCGCTCACCACGATCGAGCAGTTCCCCCAGGCCCAGGGCATCGAGGCCACCCGCATGCTCGTGCGCATGATCGAGGGCGCCGGCGAGGTGCCGCGGCGCACCGAGGCCGACACCCGTCTGGTCGTGCGCTCCACGACCGCTCCCCCGCGCTCCGCGTGAATGACGCGGACCCCGGATGCCAGGCGGTGGCATCCGGGGTCCGCGTCGTCGGTGCGGGTCAGTCGCTCTGGCGGGCTGCCCGTCGACGCGCGACGACACCGAGTCCGAGCAGCGCGAGAGCCGCGAGCACTCCGGCACCCATCCACCCCGTGTCGGATCCCGTGACGGGGAGCGCCCCGCCCCGGCCGTCGCCCTCGCCCTGGTCGGTGCCACCGCCCGAACCAGAACCCGAACCGTCGTCGCCCGCGGCGGCTCCGACCTGGAACGGAACCGTGACGTCGGTCCCGCTCGGCTCCGCGACCAGCTGCAGAGCGATCGCGCCCGTCGCGTCGGCCGGGACCGCGAGGCTTACCGCGGCTGAACCGTCCGCGACCGGGAACGCGGTCGGCTGAGCTCCGGCCTGCGCGCTCCACGACGCCGACACCGAGGTGTTCGCCGGAGCGCCGAGCGAGGTGAGGTCGAGGTCCGAGACGATCACGGTGATGTCGTCTCCGGCGGCGACGTCCGCGGGTGCCCCGACGAGCTGGACCGCACGGGCGGTGAAGTCCGGTACGAGACCCGGGTGCGCCTGCAGGTAGGCGATCCACCCGTCTCGGTCGATCAGGCCCGAGTCGCGCGTGTCCGCCCCCTCGCCCAGAGCGTCGAAGGCGTCGCCGCCCTGGAGGAGGAAGCTGAACGAGCCGACACGGTACGACGCCGCGGGGTCGACGGCGGCACCGTCGATCCAGATGCCGGTGATGCGCTGCCCCGGTCCCCGAGACGCGTCATAGGTGACGCGCACGTTGTCCGAGAGACCCAGCGCCAGATCCCGGTCGCGGCCGGCCGTGTCGCCCCACTGCTGCTCGAGAGCGACCCGCAGCTGCTCACCGGTCAGCGTGGTGGTCCAGAGATTGTTGACGAACGGCAGCACCGCGTTGGCCTCGGCCAGCGTGATGACGCCGTCGTCGCCGAAGAGCAGGTCGGCGCGCAGACCACCGGCGTTCACCACCGCGATCTCGGCTCCCCCGCGAGCGGGGTCGGCGAGGGTCTCGCGCAGCGCGTCGGCGACGAGGCCACCCAGGGCGGACTGCTTCGACCGGTCGTCGCGCTGACCCCCGGTGTAGACGCCGTCGACGTACGACCCGCCGCGGAAGGCGGTGGTGATGTCGGCCGTCACCGATCCGACCGGCTGGGCGCCGACGCGATCGGCTTCGGCGCGCGCGAGCGTCACGATCCGGTCGACCTCGGCGACGCGCGGGTAGGTCGCGATCAGCTCGGCATCCAACGCGGCACTGTTCTCCGCGGTCTCGTCCGGCTTGTCCGGAACCGTCTCCGCCGCGAGGCGGGCGACGTTGCGCGCGGAGGAGGCGAGCACATCCCCGCTCTCACGATCGACCGTCAGCACGATCTCGCCGATGTTCTCGCCGTAGCTCCCGGTCTGGACGATCGGGCGCGTGCCCTCCTCGCCGGGGATCGGTGCATTCCACGCGTACTTCTGGTGGGTGTGACCGGTGAAGATCGCGTCCACCGCGGCATCCGTCTCGTTCACGATCTTCGCGAACGCACCGCCCGCCGCGACGGCCTCCTCGAGGGTCTCGCCCGTCGCATCCCCCTCCGCCGCGCCCTCGTGGTACTGGGCGACGATCACGTCGACCTGGTCCTCGATCTCGCCGACGACCCGGTTCACCTCGGCGACGGGCTCGCGGAACTCGATGCCCTCGATTCCGCCGGGCGAGACGAGCTGCGCCGTCTCCCGCGTCACGGCGCCGATGACACCCACGCGCAGCCCGTCGACCTCGAAGACCGCGTATTCGTCGAGCAGCGGCTGCCCGTCCTTGTACACGTTGGCCGCCAGGTACGGGAAGTCGGCCGCATCCGACACGCGGCCGGTCAGGTCGTCCGCGCCCTTGTCGAACTCGTGGTTGCCCGTGGCGGATGCCGCGAGCTCGAGCGCGTTCAGGACCTCGATGGTTGGCTCGTCGTCGAAGTACGCCGACGCGAACAACGAGGCGCCGATGTTGTCGCCGTTGGAGAGGAAGAGCGTGCCGTCCTCGCCGGCTCCCGCCCGCAGCTGCTCGATGGTGCCCGCGAACTTCACCGTGTTCGCGTCGATACGACCGTGGAAGTCGTTGATGCCGAGCAGGGTGAGATCGGTCGTCTGCGCGCCGAGGGCGAGCCCGACGACCACCGGGTCGTGATCACTCGAACGGTAGGGAGACTCGTCGTAGAAGTTCAGCGCGTTGTAGTTGTAGCGGCTGTACTCGAGGGCGAGGGCCTCGACGGCGTTGATGTTCCAGATGTCGACGCCCGTCACCAGCTCTCGCGCCGAGGCCGAGGCGAGCACGTGGTCGAGTGAACCCGACTGCCCGCTGAACGAGTACGAGTATTTGCCCGTGCCCCCCTCGAGCGGCTCGAAGCCGAAGGAGCGCAGCGTCTGGATCGGGTCCTCCTGCGTGTAGGCGTTGAAGTCGCCGAGCAGGAAGACGTCATCCGTTCCCACCGCGGCCGACCGCTCCTCCGCGAAGGCACCGAGGGCCTGCGCCTGACGCACGCGGTCGCCGTTGAAGGCGCCCTGGATGCCGTTGGCGTTGTCGCCCGTCGCCGCGGGGCGGCTGTCGCCCTTGGACTTGAAGTGGTTCACGATCGCGAGGATCTTGGCATCCGCGTCGTCGACGGGGGCGAACGCCTGAGCGAGAGGCTGCCGGGCGTTCGCGAACGCCGGGTCGTCCAGGATGACGCTGTCGCCGACCGGGGCCACGACGGCCTTCTTGTAGATGAACGCGGTGCGGATGACGTCTTCCGACGCCGGAAGGTCCGCCGGCGAGGGCACGAAGGTCCAGGCGTCCGACCCGAGCGCGTCGTTCAGGGCGTCGACGAGGGTCGAGAGGGCGTCGTCGCGGTCCTTGCCGAAGACGGCCGAGTTCTCGATCTCCTCGAGCGAGACGACGTCGGCGCCGAGGCCGTTCACGGCGGCGACGATCTTGGCCTGCTGACGTTCGAGGTTCGCCGCGTCGGCCGCGCCGCGGGGGCCGGGGGCGGGGCAGGTGTCCGCCGTGATCGGGTTGCCGTCGCGGTCGTCGTAGGTCGAGGTGCACCCGACGCTCTCCGCCGTGGTGGTGAAGTAGTTGAGCACGTTGAAGCTCGAGATCTTCACCGAGCCGCCGACCGCCTCCGGGGCGGTCGTGCGGGTGTTCGCGAAGGTCGCGGGCTGCACGGTGTCGGCGTTGTCGACGGTCAGCTGCTGCGTCGGCTGGAATTTCCAGGCGTTGTTGCGGTAGTCCAGGATCACCGGTCGCGTGAAGGTGACGGGGGCGCCGACGCGGACCGGGTCGGTGAGCGAGACGTACGGAAGCGGCACGTCCTGCGCCGTCCGGAGGAAGTCCAGCGATGCCCCGTCGTCGAGCACGACCGCCCGGGCCTTGTTGTCGGCGACGGCCGCGACGTACTCCGGGGTGTCGGGACGCGCGACGTCGGTGGGCGTGCGCAGCGGCGTCGTACCGGCGGCGAGCCCGACCTCGGCGTACTGGTTGGTGGAGTAGGTGTTCGTGACGGTGAAGTCGCCCTGCGGTGCGAGGAGCATGCCCTCGAAACGCTCGCGCTCCTCGTCGGTCTTGGGCCACGCGATCTCCGCGGGCGCGACGTCGTCGGCGGGCTCGGTGAGGATGCGCACGCTCGCCGCGTCCGTGGTGAGCTGCGTCTGTCCGTAGTACTCGTCCGCGGTCCCGGTCACCTCGACGTGGTCGCCGAGGGAGACGGATGCCGCGGCGGCGGTGCCGTAGACGAAGATCGCGTCCGAGGCGCTGTGGGAGGCCTGGTCGATGGCGCCCCCGGTTCCCTCCGTCTGCAGGAAGAAGCCGTTGTATCCGCCGGTGGGGTAGGCGGCGGTCACGACGCCGCGGGTGGTGACGACGGTGCCGGCGAGGGGCGTGGTCGCTCCGGTCCCCTGGATGTCGCGGATGGGCGTGACCTCACCGGGGACGGGCGTGCTCGGCTCGGGCGACGGCTCCTCGGTCGGCTGCGGCTCGGGGGCTGCTCCCCCGGATCCCTGCGGCGTCACCGTGGCGGTGTTGGCGAAGTCGGCGGAGTTGTCGTCGGTGTCGACGAAGTCGGTGCGCACGAGCGCATTCGGCGTGCCGTTCGGGCCGTCGACGACGGCGGGGGCCGTTTCGAAGCTGACGCCGGCGCCGTACCCGAGGAAGTCGACCACGCGGTCGTCGTCGACCGACCCGGCGGGCAGGGCGAGCGGCTCCGCGACGTTCGCGAGGAAGAGCTGGCCGGTCGTCCCCGACGGGTTCAGCCCCGTACTGGTGGCGTCGGCGGCCGGCAGCGGTGCTCCGACGTCGCCGTTGCCGTTGCCGGGGAGCGCGATGAGGTAGTAGCCGCCCGCGGAGATGGATCCGCTCAGGGCCTGCGTGTTCGCACCGGTGGGGGCGTCGATGCTGGCGGCGGAACGGTACTGCAGTGACCAGCCGCTCAGGTCCTGCGCGGTGTCGCCGGCGTTGTACAGCTCGACGAACTTCTGCGCATAAGGGGCGCCGGCGCTCCCGCCCTTGAGATAGGCCTCGTTGATCACCACCCTCGCACCGTCGGCCGCGAAGGCGGGCAGGGGGACGAGGGCGGAACCGAGCAGAGCGGCACCGAGGGCGGCGCTGAGAGCGGTCGTGAAGCGGCGTGCGGGCACGCCGGATGCAGCGATGGGCATGGGTCTCCAGGTACCGACGCACGAACGAACGTGTGAACGAGAACGACGTCGGATGGGGGGATCGACGGGGGGTGTTCTCAACGACCGTAAACGATGCCCATACGGTTTTCCCAGACTCTTTTCGTTTCGATCCGGTGAACTCCGGTTCCCCGACCACCGGAACCCCGTCTCATCCCGTGCACGGTGGAGCCTGTCACGCCGCTCGTGCACGGAAGGTGCGCACCCGATCAGGACGCGGAAACGACAGGACCCCGGATGCCGATCGGCATCCGGGGTCCTGTCTGTCGCGAAAGCGACGGTGTGTCTGAAATTACTTCAGGGTCACCGTGGCGCCGGCGCCCTCGAGGGCCTCCTTGGCCTTCTCGGCGGTCTCCTTGTTCGCGCCCTCGAGCACGGCCTTGGGAGCACCGTCGACGACGGCCTTGGCCTCGCCGAGGCCGAGCGAGGTGAGCTCGCGGACGACCTTGATGACCTGGATCTTCTTGTCGCCGGCGGCCTCGAGGACGACGTCGAACGAGTCCTTCTCCTCGACCTCTTCGGCGGGGGCGGCGCCACCGGCGGCGGGGCCGGCCACGGCCACGGGGGCGGCGGCGGTGACGTCGAAGGTCTCCTCGAACGCCTTGACGAACTCGGACAGCTCGATGAGCGTGAGCTCCTTGAACGCGTCGAGCAGCTCTTCGGTGCTGAGCTTAGCCATGTTGTATCTCCTTGATCGGGTTAATCAGCCGGGCCGGGTCAGGCCGCGGTGTCCTGCTTCTCGCGCAGCGCGTCGACCGTGCGAACGGCCTTCGACGGAAGCGCCTGGAAGACGTATGCCGCCTTGGTCATCGTCGCCTTCATCGCGCCGGCGAGCTTCGCCAGCAGGACTTCACGGCTTTCGAGATCGGCGAGCTTGTTGACCTCAGCAGCGGTCAGGGGGGCGCCATCGAAGTAGCCGCCCTTCACCACGAGCTGAGGGTTAGCCTTGGCGAAGGCACGCAGGCTCTTCGCGACGGCGACGGGGTCGCCGTGCACGAACGCGATGGCAGACGGGCCCTTGAGCTCGTCGTCCAGTCCCGTGACCCCCGCGTTGGACGCGGCGATCTTGGTCAGCGTGTTCTTCACCACGGCGTAATCCGCGTCCTGACGGATGTCGTTGCGCAGCTGCTTGAGCTGGGCAACCGTCAGACCGCGGTACTCGGTCAGCAGAACGGCGGTCGAGTTCTCGAAGTTCTTCGTGAGCTCGGCGACCGATGCATCCTTCTGCGCCATGGCCACTCCTTGTGTGTACGAGGCGCTCCGCGGAGGCGGGGCGCCGGCCGAAGACACCGGGGTCCAGACAAAAAAGAAGAGCTCCGGCGCAGGCGCACGGAGCTCGAGAGGAGTTTCGTTACCTGCGTAGGTCCCCTGCTTCTCAGCAGACGCTTCGATCGGAATGCGAGCACTCCGATGACCGACGGTCTTTGGCTTGACCCCTACTGTACCCGATCCCTCCCCGCCCCGCGAATCCGCCCGCCCCAGCCCCCCACGCGCCCCGCGCCTCACCCCCACGCCCCGGGCTTCGTCCCCGCGCCCCTCTGCCCGGCCGCCTGCCGACCCACCGAAACACTCCGCTTTTCCCGAGATGACCCGCGATTCGCGCGAAGGTCGCGTCATCTCGGCGTTGTCGCGTCATTTCGCGGCTTCGCTCACGCCCGCCCAGCGAGCCGGGGTGGAACTCAGCGGGGAGGGTGCACACCGAACGCGGCGAGGCGCGCGGCGAGCACCTCGGGGGTGCGGATGTCGCCGAATCCGCTCCGGCACAGTCGCCACTGCGTCGTCCCGCGGATCCAGTCCTCGCGGCGCTTCTCGTCGAGCACCACCGACTCGGCGGAGCGACCGCCGCGCAGAGCGGCATCTCGGTACTTCACCTCGCCGTCGAACTCGAAGAAGGTCTTCACCTCGGCCAGCGCGATGTCGACGAAGAAGTCCGTACCGCGCGGTCCGGCGACGGGGACCTGAAGACTGATGTCGCGGAACCCGATGCGGTGCAACTGCAGCCGACTCACGCTCTCGCCGGGGAGTTCCGCGCGACCGTCGGCGAATTCGACGACCCACCGCGCCCGGCGGATGCCGCGCCGACCGGCAGCGCGATCGATGCGCTCTCGCAGGCGCTGACGCCACCGCTCCTGCGCTCCGGCGTCGAAGCGTCGAGAAGACATCACCTCCCGTCGCAAAGCCGCATCGGCGCACGCAACAGCCATCTCCAGGGGCGCGGTTCGCGCGACGTCGACGACGGTGCGATCGAGACTCGTGCACGAGATGCCGTCGACCACCACGACGTCCGTCGCCGGCAGCGCGTCGAGGTGACGGCGAAGGCCGGGGCGGCTGGATCCTCCGCTCTCGCCTGCCAGCGTCACCTCGACCTCGCGGTCGCGGAAGCGGTACTGCGGGAGTCCGTGGACCACCGCCGCCGACAGGTGCGAGACGACCGCAGACCCTCCGCGTGCGGACCACATGGCCGCATCGACGGCGACCCGATGCCGCTCAGCGGGACGCCGCCCGAGATACGCCACGCGATCGACGTAGACACCCGACTGAAGACGCAGCCAGCGACCTTCTCGTGATGCCGACGCAAGCTCGCGGGCGGTGACCCCGCGTAAGAGAAGATGCTCGCGGGTGTACATCGCGACTCCGTTGCTCCACCTCAGTTGCCCCGACCGCACGCAGCGATCCTCGGCCACTCGTTTGCGGCCCCGCTCCCCCGCCGCTCCCGTCCGTGGACAGCTCCCCTCGCATGCCGCCTGTGGAGGACACGTCACCTCCCCCGCTTCTCACCGATCGACATGACCCCCGTCCGCCGAGATGACCCTGGATGGCGGCGAAATCCGCGTCATCTCGCGCGATGCCGGTCGTCTCGCCGCCCGCTGCGCCGCGTCGCCGCCCGGCCGCCCGGCCACCGCGACCGCCCGCCCTACGACACCCGCGGCTCGGGCAGCAGTGCCTGCGTCATCCGCACGATGCGCGACGGGGTGCGCGCGCCGAGCCAGACCGTGCACACCGCATCGTCGCCGCACGCCCACTCGGCGCACCAGGCGTGGATGGCCTGCGCCAGACGCTCGCCGCGCGGGCGCAGCTCCCCCTCGAGCGAGCGGTCGAGCCAACTCACGCGCCCCTCCCCCGCGTCGATGACGCCGACCTGCTCCGAGCCGCACACCTCGACCACCACGGTGACGTGAGCGGCGGGCGAGAGGGCGGCGGCGATCCGGCGCATCTCGGGGATGTTCTGCGCGTCTCCGCCGAGCAGCACCGCACCCCCGAGGTCACTCCAGAGGCCGCCGTCGGGACGTCGCAGCGCCTCGGGCTTCGCGTTCATGCGATCAACTTAGGTCACCCTTACCTTGCAGGCAAGACCCGGATGCCGACGCGCCGGGGCTCGCATGCACTCCACGGCCGCGCGGGGTTAGGGTCGAACGCATGTCCCCCGAGCTCGTCGCCTCCCGGAGCGCCGACCTCGACGCCCGGATCGTCGCCGACTCGCGCGATCGGGTCTCGTGGATCCGAGCCCGCTCCCGCGGCATCACCGCCACCGACGTCGCGGCCCTCACGAGCGCCAACGCGATCTCGCGAGCGGCGGATGCCAAGCTCATGGGCTCGAGCTTCTCGGGCAACGCCTTCACGGCGCACGGCCGCCGCCGCGAACCCGAGATCGCCGCCTGGGTGGCCGCGACGCACGGCATCCGCCCCTCCTCGGCGCTCTATCACGCGGTCGTCGAGAAGCGGCATCTCGCGACCCCCGACGGCGTGGTCGTCGACGGCGAAGGACGCGTGATCCTCGCCGAGATCAAGACCACGAACAAGGCGTGGCGCTCGATCCCCAAGACCTATATGCGCCAGATCTGGTGGCAGCAGCACGTGCTCGGCGCCGAGCGCACGCTCGTGGCCTGGGAGCAGCACGACGGCTTCGTACCCCTGCACGATGAGCCGCGCTGCCAGTGGATCGAGCGCGACGAGCGCGAGATCGCCAAGCTCGTGGGCCTGGCCACCTCGCTCATCGACGAGCTGTACCGCCGCACCATGCAGGCGCGCCAACCGCGCCCCGAACCCGTGCGACCGGAACCCACGGACAGGTACCGCGCCCTCGCGCTCCTCGATTAATAGTTGACGCAAGTCAAGCAATAGGCGTATCGTTGACATCAGTCAACTAATCGCGCCATCGTCGTCGCGGCATCCGTCCCCCTTTCCGTGGAGCTCCGCATGACAGCCACTTCCTCGGACGCGCCCGCACAGCGGCGCGTCCTGCCGGCACTGATCGGCCTGCTGCTCGGCACCTTCGTGTCGATGCTCGCCTCGACCGTCGTCTCGACGTCGCTGCCCGTCATCGTGCACGACCTGTCGGGCGACCAGAACGCCTACACCTGGGTCATCACCGCGACCCTGCTCACCACCGCGATCTCGACCCCCGTCTGGGGCAAGCTCGCCGACCTGTTCAACCGCAAGGTGCTGATCCAGGTCGCCATCGCGATCTTCGTGCTCGCCACCGCGGCCGCCGGCTTCTCGCAGAACACCGAGATGCTCATCGCCTTCCGCGCGGTCCAGGGCCTCGGCGCCGGCGGTCTCGCCGCCCTCAGCCAGGTGATCATGGCCGACATCATCAGCCCGCGCGAACGCGGCCGGTACATGGGCCTCTTCGGCGCCGTGATGGCCGTCGCCACCGTCGGCGGTCCGCTTCTCGGCGGCGTCATCACCGACGCCTTCGGATGGCGCTGGAACTTCTTCGTCGCCCTCCCCTTCGCCGTCGCCGCTCTGCTCATCCAGCAGCGCACGCTGCACCTCCCGGCGCGCGCCAAGCGGAAGGTGAAGATCGACTACGTCGGCATCGTGCTGCTGTCCACCGCCGTCTCCCTGCTGCTGATCTGGGTCACCAATGCGGGGAACTCCTTCGAGTGGGCCAGCACCGAGACGATGCTCATGGTCGGCGGCGCCGTCGTCGCCGCGATCCTCTTCGTGGTCGTCGAGCTGCGCTCCTCCGAGCCCCTCGTGCCGCTCACCCTCTTCCGTGACGCCACCTTCACCCTGGCCACCATCGCCTCCATCGCGACGGGCCTGGCGATGTTCGGCACCTCGGTCTTCCTCAGCCAGTACATGCAGATGGCCCGCGGCGCCACCCCGACCGAGGCCGGCGTCATGACGATCCCCATGATCGGCGGGTTGCTGGTGTCCTCCATCGTGGTCGGTGCGCTCATCTCCCGCTTCGGGCACTGGAAGCCGTTCCTCATCGCCGGTGGCGTGCTGCTGATCGCGGGTTCGTTCCTGCTGTCGACCATCCACTACGACACCAACTTCGCCCTCGTCTCGCTGTACATGGCGCTGCTCGGGGCCGGCGTCGGCATGACGATGCAGAACCTCGTGCTGGTCGTGCAGAACACCGCCAACCCCACCCAGATGGGCGCTGCGAGTTCGGGCGTGACGTTCTTCCGCAGCCTCGGCGGCACGATCGGCGTCTCGGTGATGGGTGCGGCGCTGGCGAGCATGGCCACGAGCCTGTTCACCGACCGCGCCGACGACCTGAAGGCCGCGATCATGGGACTGGGCGCGAACGGCGCGTCGGTCGCCCAGTCGCTGCAGTCGGGGACGATCCCCCAGGTGTCCACCCTGCCCGAGAGCGTGCGCGTGATCGTCGAGGACATCTACGCCCAGTCGATCGCCCACTCGTTCCTCATCGCGGTGCCCGTCGCCGTGGTCAGCCTCATCGCCATCCTGTTCCTGCCGAACCGTCCGCTCACCCGCATGACGACCACGGAGCGGGTCGCCGCAAGCGAAGCCGACTTCGCCACCGTGTCGGTCCCCGAGGGCATGGCGACCCTCGCCGCGACCGGAACCGTGCCGACCCAGGATGCCGCGTCCTCGCGCCGCGCGCGGCGAGACGCCGGGATGGGAGAGGATGTCTGACGTGATGAGCGACGTGGACGATGACCGCCGAGAGGCCGTGCAGGCCCTGGAATCGTCGTTCTCGGAGCTCATGACCGTGTTCCGCCGCTTCGTCTCCGAGGCGGCGGAACGGGTCAGCCCCGGGATGCTGCCGGCCACGTTCAAGGCGCTGTCGGTGGTGAGCCGCTTCGGCCCACTGACGCTGTCCGCCCTGGCGGAGCGCCTCGCGGCCGACAAGGGCTTCCTCAGCCGCTCGATCACCGAGCTCGAGGAGCTCGGGCTCGTCACCCGCACGCCCGACCCGAACGACCGTCGCTCGCGCCTCATCGCGGTGACCGAGCTCGGGCACAGCCGTCTCGCCGACGCGCGGGCTCCCCATGAGAGCCGTCTGTTCGAGGCCATCGCGGACTGGTCGATCGGCGACATCCGCCACCTCTCGACGCTGCTGCACGCCCTCGCCGTCGGCGAGGTCCCCGCGCGGGACTGATCGCCCCGCGACCGGCCAGGTGCGCGACCGCGGGAGACCCGCGGCTTCGCGACACGGTGACCGAGGTGTAACACCGTCGAGACAATGGCGCGCTTGACTGTGGTGACCGCGGCGGAGCCGCTGCGGACACCGCCGCACGCGAGAGAGAGCGCCCGATGAGATTCAGATCGACGCGTCCCGAGGCCGCCCTCCAGCCCGTTCCCGCGGTGCCCGAGACGATGGATGCCGTCGTCCTCGACGAACCGGGATCGGCGCAGACCCTGCGCGTCGATCAGGTCGCCGTGCCCACGCCCGTGTTGAGCGAGGTGCTGATCCGTGTGGTCGCGGCCGGGGTGAACCCGATCGATGCGAAGACCCGAGCCGGGCGAGGGATGTCGTCGGCGATCTCGTCGTGGCCGGCCGTGCTCGGTTTCGACGTGAGCGGGGTCGTCGTGCGCACGCCCTTCGATGCCCACCCGTTCCCCGTCGGGACCGAGGTCTACGGGATGGCGGCGGTGCCGCGCACCCCGGGCACCTACGCGGAGTACGTCGTCGTCCCCACGCTCTCGCTCGCCCGCAAGCCCGTGTCCCTCTCCCACGTCGAGGCCGCGGGCGTGCCGCTCGCCGCCCTCACTGCCTGGGGGCTGGTCGTCGAGACCGCGCTCGCGCACCAGGGCCAGCGCATCCTCATCCATGCCGGCAGCGGGGGCGTGGGGCACTTCGCCGTGCAGTTCGCCGCCTATTTCGGCGCCCATGTCATCGCCACCGGGTCGCCGCGCAACCTCCCCTGGCTGCGGGAGCTGGGGGCGGCGGAGGTGGTCGACTACACCTCGACCCGTTTCGAAGACGTCGTCGACACCGTCGACGTGGTCATCGACCTGATCGGGAACGTGTCGGACGACACCGGAACCCGATCGCTCGAGGTGCTGCGTCCCGGCGGGCTGCTGATCGAGGTGCCGACCGGCGCGTGGCCCGAGTTCCGTGAAGCGGCGGCGGCGCGCGGCATCCGTTCCACCGACTTCAAGACCATCCCCGACGGGGGTGCTCTCGCCACGATCGGCCGACTGCTCGATTCCGGAGCCGTCCGCGTCTACATCGAGCGCGTGTTCGACCTCGCCGAGGCGGGCGAAGCGCACGAGACGGTCGAGCGCGGCCACACGCGGGGCAAGGTCGTGCTGCGCGTCAGCGACGACTGAGTCAGGGGCTCGCGAGACGGCGGCGGCCCTCCGCCACGATCTCGTCGGCGACGAGGTCGAGCAGCGACGAGGTCAGGTTCCACTGCTGCCAGAACAGCGGCACGTCGATCGCGTCGGCGGCGAGGCGCACGAGGGAGCCGTCCTCCAGCCCTGCGGCGGACTGGAACCCCGGCAGCAGTCCCCACCCCAGCCCGAGCTCGATGGCGGTCGCGAAGTCCTGCGACGCCGGAACGCGGTGCCGCGGCGGGTCTGCGGCGGCCACGCCCCGCCGCGCGAGCCACTGCGTCTGCAGATCGTCGCGGCGGTCGAAGTCGACCAGCGGTGCCTGCGCCAGGGCGTCGGCGTCCGCACCTCGCGGGAACCAGCGCGCGGCGAACGCGGTCGTCGCCACGGGTTCGTAGCGCAGGATGCCGAGGGGGCGCACGCGGCAGCCCGCCACCGGCGCCTCGCGCGACGTCACGGCCGCCATGACCGTGCCCGATTCGAGCAGCCCCGCGGTGAAGTCCTGATCGTCGCGATGCAGGTCGAACACGACCGCGTGCTGCGCCGCGACGCGGGCCAGGGGCGGGAGGAACCACGTCGCGAGCGAGTCCGCGTTGACCGCGAGCGGCAGGGAGGCGGTGGCTCCGTCGTCGGCCCCGATCGCGGCGAGGGCGTCGTGTTCGAGCAGCGCCAGCTGGCGCGCCAGCCGCACGATCGCGTCGCCCGCTTCCGTCGTGCGGACGGGCTTGGATCGCACGAGCACGACCCGTCCCACGCGGTCTTCGAGCGCCCGCACGCGCTGACTCACGGCGGACGGGGTGATGTGCAGACGACGGGCGGCGGCATCCAAGGTGCCCTCCTCGACGACGACGGCCAGCGTCCGGGCGAGATCCAGCGGAATCGACATGAAGGAATGCTAATGCTCCTCCAGAATCCTGAGCTGGTCTTGTCAGTACGCCGGGCCTAGCGTCGGAACGTGCTCACCTCCCTCCTCGCCGGCCTCGGTCTCGGCTTCTCGCTCATCGTCGCCATCGGAGCGCAGAACCTCTTCGTGCTGCGCCAGGGCGTGCGGCGGGAGCACCTGCCGGCGGTGGTCGCCGTGTGCGCCGCTTCCGACGCCGTGCTGATCGTGCTGGGCGTGTCGGGCATCGGCCTCGTGCTGCAGGCGGTGCCCTGGCTGCTCGCCGTCGTGCGATGGGCGGGCGCGGCCTTCCTGCTCGGATACGCCGTGCTCGCCGCGCGCCGAGCGCTGCGCCCGAGCGGGGAGACGCTGCGCGTCGACACCGCGGCATCCCCGGCGATCCCGGATGCCGGCGGCACAGCGCTGCGGACGCGGACGACCCTCACAGCGACGCTGCTGACGTGCCTCGCGCTCACATGGCTCAACCCCCACGTCTACCTGGACACCGTGTTCCTGCTCGGCTCGGTCGCTTCCACGCACGGGGACGGCCGCTGGGCGTTCGCCGCCGGCGCGTGCCTGGCGAGCCTCGCGTGGTTCACCGCGCTGGGATTCGGTGCGCGCTACCTCGGCCGCTGGCTCGACACACCGCGGGCCTGGCGGATCCTCGACGCGCTGATCGCGGTGGTCATGATCGCCATCGCGATCTCGCTCGTGCTGACGCACTGACCGGTGGCGGCGCCGCCGCGGGGTCGATGCGCGGCATCCCGGGCTTCACGGCCGGGCGATCCTCGGTCTCGGAGCACGTACGCGCGTTCGGGGCGGGTCACCCGCCCTGAAGCCGGAGCGGCGCCCCGGACCTCCCGCATCCCCACCTCCGACGCGAGGACAATGGGTGGATGCGAACAGTGACCATCACCGTGACCGGCCGCGTCCAGGGTGTCGGCTTCCGCTACGCCCTGCGCGCCGAGGCGGAGCGGCTCGGGACGCGCGGATGGGTGCGCAATCGCCGTGACGGCACGGTCGAGGCGCTCGTCGCGGGCGACCCCGACGCGGTCGAGGGTGTCATCGCGTGGGCGCACGACGGCCCGCCCTCCGCCCGGGTCGCCGATGTCGACGTGCTCGAGACCGGCGGCGCGGATGAGATCCCCGCCGCGTTCGAGATCCGCGACACCGTCTAGGCGGGGAGCCCTGCCCGCAGCTCAGCGAGCACGTCACGGGCGTCCCCGCCGCTCAGTCGGGGAGCCCTGCCCGCAGCTCAGCGAGCACGTCACGGGCGTCGTCGAAGCGGCTGAGGGCCGCGGCCTGACCGGCCCACAACGACACCAGGTCCGCATCGCCGGACGCGGTCGCCGCCGCCCGGAAGACCCCCGTGAGCCAGTTCTGCGCCGGGAAGGGGGCGATCATGCCCGCCGTCTCGATCTCGCGCATCGCGCGGTTCGGGATCCCCCGCGCCAGGCGTCCGCTCATCGCCCGGGTCAGTCGCGTGTCGGTGTCGGCAGCCGTGGAGATCGCGGCGCGGTGACCGGCGGTCGCGGCGGATTGACGCGTGCGCAGGAAGCTCGTCCCGACCTGCACGCCCTCGGCGCCGAGGGCGAACGCGGCCGCGACGCCGCGGCGATCGGCGATCCCGCCGGCCGAGATGACCGGGACCGACACGGCATCGACGACCTGGGGCACGAGGGCGAAGGTCCCCACGAGGGACTCCGACGGGTCTGCGAGGAACGAGACCCGGTGCCCTCCCGCCTCGGCGCCCGTCGCCACGATCGCCGCGACCCCCGCCTCCTCGAGCGCGCGGGCCTCCGCGACGGAGGTGGCCGTGCCGATCACGACGATGCCCCGCTCGCGGGCACGGTCGAGGGTGTTCGCATCCGGCACCCCGAAGACGACGCTCACCACATCCGGCCGCGCGTCGAGGACCGCGTCGATCTGCGCGTCGATCGGCGGGAGGAAGGAGTCGGGCGGGGTGGGCACGGCCACTCCCGCCGCATCGAACAGGGGCCGGGCGGCATCCAGGAAGGGCTGCACGTCCACGTCGAGCGGAGTCACCTCGTCGCCCCGTGGCATCCACAGGTTCACCGCGACGGGGCGCGCGGTCGCTGCGCGCAGTGCCGAGACCGTCTCCCGGATGCGGGCGGGCGGGTAGCCGTAGAGCCCGAACGAACCGAGGCCTCCCCCGTCGCTCACCGCCGCCGTCAGCTCGACCGACGAGAGTCCTCCGAAGGGACCGAGGACGATCGGCACGTCGATGCCGAGGAGGCGCTGCAGGCGGTTCATCCTCTCAGCGTGCCACGCCTCATGATCACGCGCAGCGGACGGATGCCGCCGGCTCAGGCGGGGTCGGGCCCGTCGAGCGGCCGGAGCAGACGGTCGAGGAACCGCCGCGTGCGCTCCTTCTCCGGCCGCGTGAAGAGCGTCGCGGGCGCCCCGCGCTCCACGATGACGCCGTCGTCGAAGAACAGCACCTCGTCGGCCACCTCGCGGGCGAAGCCCAGCTCGTGCGTGACGATCACCATCGTCCACCCCTCGTTCGCGAGCTCCCGCAGCACCGTGAGCACCTCGCCGACCAGCTCGGGGTCGAGGGCGCTGGTGGGCTCGTCGAACAGCAGCAGGTCGGGCTGCAGCGCGAGCGCGCGGACGATCCCGACGCGCTGCTGCTGGCCGCCCGACAGCTCCGCGGGGTACGCGTCGCGCTTCTCGGCGAGGCCGACGCGCGCGAGCAGGCGCTCGGCGTTCGCGACGGCCTCCGCCTTCGGCACCCCGTGCGCCTGCACGGGGCCCTCGATGACGTTCTGGATGACGGTCAGGTGAGGGAAGAGGTTGTGGTGCTGGAAGACCATCGCCGAGCGGTCGCGAAGCGCGGCCCGGTCGCTTTTCGCCACCTTCCGGGCGAAGTCGACCGACGGCCCGCCGTCGAACGCCACGACACCGGCATCGGGGGTCTCGAGGCCGTTGAGGCAGCGCAGCACGGTCGTCTTGCCGGAGCCGGACGGGCCGATCAGCACGAGGACGTCGCCGCGGCGCACCTCGAGGTCGACGCCGTCGAGCACGCGGTTCGCGCCGAAGCTCTTCTGCAGTCCCGTCGCACTCAACAGCGGGGTGTCAGTGGGCGACATGGCGGTCCAACCTCTTCTCGAGGGCGTTCTGCCCGAACGACAGCACAAGGCAGAACAGCCAGTAGATGAGCGCCGCCTCGAGGTAGACGGCCATGAATTCGTACGAGAACGCCGCGATGTTCTGCGCCTGACGGAACAGCTCCGTGACGAGGATCAGGGATGCCAGCGAGCTGTCCTTCACGAGCGAGATGAAGGTGTTGGACAGCGGCGGCACCGACACGCGGGCGGCCTGCGGCAGGATGATGCGCGTCAGCGTCTTGCGCGGCGACAGCCCGACGGTGTGAGCAGCCTCCCACTGCCCGCGCGGCACGGAGAGGATCGCGGCGCGGATCACCTCGGCCGCGTAGCCGCCGACGTTCAGCGAGAACGCGATCACGGCGGCCGGGAACGGATCGATCACCACGCCGACCGCGGGCAGACCGTAGAAGATCACGAACAGCTGCACCAGCAACGGCGTGCCGCGGATGATCGAGATGTAGAAGCGGGCCACACCCGACAACACGACGTTCGGCGACAGGCGCAGCAGGGCCATCAGGAGCGCGATCACGAGACCGATCGCGAAGGAGGCCAACGACAGCGGGATCGTGCCCGTGATCCCGGCCAGCAGCATCGGCCAGAACGAGTCGAGCAGCAACGTCCACAGGTCGTTCATGAGCCTCCTTCTTCTCTCGGACCCGCGTCACACGCGGGAACGGATCATCCGCTTCTCACGCTAGAGGGTGAGAAGCGGATGATCCGCGGGGTTTACAGCGCGCGCACGCGCCGTGCGCTCACTGGGTGACGTCGGCGCCGAAGTACTTCTCGCTGATCTGCGTCAGCGTGCCGTCGGCGCGCAGCTCCTCGAGCGCCGTGTCGACGGCCTCCGCGAGCGCGTCCTGACCCTTCTTGAAGGCGAACGCGCTCTCCGAGGTGTCCTCGGTCTCGGCCGCGATCTTCAGGCCCGTCGGGCTGTTCGTCTTCTCGTAGTCGAGGTAGGTGAGCTGGTCGTTGACCGTGGCATCCACGCGGCCCTGCTTGAGGAGGGCGACCGCCTGGGCCCAGCCTTCGACGGCCTCGACCTGGGCGCCGCTGGAGGTGGCGAGCTCGTACCAGTTGCTGGTGAGCGACTGCGCGGTGGTCTTCCCCGACAGGTCGGCGAAGCTCGAGATGGCGTTGTCGTCCTCAGTGGTCACCACGACGCCGCGCGAGACGGTGTAGGGCGCGCTGAAGGTGTACTTCTCCTGACGCTCCGGGTTGATCGTCACCTGATTCGCGATGACGTCGAAACGTCCGGCATCCAAGCCCGCGAAGATGGCATCCCACTGGGTCTCCTGGAACTTCACCTGGAGGCCGAGCTTGTCGGCGACGGCCGTGGCGATCTCGACGTCGAAGCCGGTGAGCTCCCCCGCCCCCTCGTGGTACGAGAAGGGACGGTAGGTGCCCTCGGTGGCGACGGTCAGCGTGCCGCCCGAGACGAGGTCGTACTCGGAGCCCGCGTCGGACGACGCGCTCGAGGTGGCTCCCCCGCTGCAGGCGGTCAGCGCGAGGGCGCTCAGGCCCAGGGTGGCGGCGAGGACGGTCAGACGACGACGGGGCATAGCTGTTCCAGACATGTGTGGTGTGGGAATGACGTTCGTGTGGCGCGGTGCAGGACGGCCGCGACCCTCCAGCACAACACGTCGAGGCGCGAACCTCTTCCCGGATGACGCCGTGTTGCACGTCCGTGCACGGCTCGCACGCAGAAGCCCCGCCGGCACGGGGCGCGGCGGGGCTTCTGTGAGACGAACGTCAGACGATGGCGTTGACGTCCAGCGGGATGCCGGGACCGAAGGTGGTCGAGACGGCGCCCTTCTGGATGTAACGGCCCTTCGAGCTGGACGGCTTGAGGCGGACGATCTCCTCGAGCGCCGCCTTCAGGTTCTCGTCGAGCTGCTCGGCCGAGAACGACGCCTTGCCCACCACGAAGTGGATGTTGGCGTGCTTGTCGACGCGGAACTCGATCTTTCCGCCCTTGATCTCCTCGACGGCCTTGGCCGGGTTGGGGGTCACGGTGCCGGTCTTGGGGTTCGGCATGAGGCCGCGGGGTCCGAGGACCTTACCGAGGCGACCGACCTGGCCCATGAGCTCGGGCGTGGCGACGGCCGCGTCGAACGCGGTGTAACCGCCGGCGACCTTCTCGATGAGCTCGGTGCCACCGACCTCGTCGGCGCCGGCGGCGAGGGCCGCCTCGGCCGCGGGGCCGTTGGCGAAGACGATGACGCGCGCGGTCTTACCCGTGCCGTGGGGCAGGATGACCGTGCCGCGGACCATCTGGTCGGCCTTACGGGGGTCGACCGAGAGCTTCAGCGCGACCTCGACGGTCGAGTCGAACTTCTTCGAGCCGGTCTCCTTCGCGAGGGCGACGGCCTCGGTCGGGGTGTAGAACGTGTCGGCCGCGATCTTCTCAGCAGCGGCGCGGAATGCCTTGGACTTGGTAGCCATTGTTATCTCCCTCAGTCCTCGACCGTGATGCCCATGGAACGGGCGGTGCCGGCGATGATCTTCGACGCGGCCTCGATGTCGTTCGCGTTCAGGTCGGGCTGCTTCGTGGTGGCGATCTCGCGGACCTGGTCCTTGGTGAGCTTGCCCACCTTGACCGTGTGGGGCGTCGACGAGCCCTTCGCGAGGCCGGCGGCCTTCTTGATGAGCTCTGCTGCCGGGGGCGTCTTCAGGATGAACGTGAAGCTGCGGTCCTCGTAGACGGTGATCTCGACGGGGATGACGTTGCCGCGCTGGGCCTCGGTCGCCGCGTTGTACGCCTTGCAGAACTCCATGATGTTGACGCCGTGCTGACCGAGCGCCGGACCGATCGGCGGCGCGGGGTTGGCCGCGCCCGCCTTGATCTGGAGCTTGATCAGGCCGGTCACCTTTTTCTTGGGTGCCATATCCTTTTCCTCTCTCGAGCGGGACCCTCGCGGTTCCCTCTCTCCCGCCCGCCCGGCGGTTCCGGGCAGCGGTCGTCGCACGCGCAGACGCACGCAACCTCCTCATCATACGCGATGCCGCCGCCTGCGGCATCCCGCGCCCTGCTCCCCGCCGCCCCTCCTCGATAAACGCCGTTCGTGTCGAGACACGGTGTGGCGACGCGTGTCTCGACATGGACGGCGTTTATCGGCGAAGGGCGCCCGGGTTATGCACACCCGGTCACCGCGGGCGGCCCGTTTGCGCCACCCTCGGCGAATGGATGCCGATCCTCCCGCCTTCCGTGGCGCGCCCCTCCCTCTGTTCGCCGCGGCCGCGACGCCCTCCCCCGGGTCGCACCCGTCGCGCGACCCCCACATGCACCGCATCCGGCCGGGGGTGTACACGGAACGGGCCGGATGGGGGGAGCTGCCGCCGTGGAACAGATATCTCCTGCGCGTGCACGCTTTCCGCATCGTCAACCCCGAGGCGGTGTTCTCGCACGAGTCGGCGGCCGCTCTGCACGGCCTGCCCACCTTCGGTCACCCCCGGCACATCCACCTCTTCGACGGGCGGCGCGAACGCTCGCTGGCCTACGGCGACGTGCGCGTGCACACGAGCGCCGACCGTCGCCGCACCGTCGAGCAAGACGGCCTCCGATGCTCTCTCCTCGCCGACGTCGTGGTGGACCTCGCGCGCGTCCTGCCGCCCGCGTTCGCACTGGCGGTCGCGGATGCCGCCCTCCGGACCGGGACGGTCACCTCGAGCGAACTGCTCGACCTCGCCGCAGCCCAGCGCAACCCGCGCGGTCGGAGGAGGGTCGATTGGGTCCTGGCCCGCGGCGATCAACGGTCGGAGTCCGTGGGTGAGTCGCTGAGCCGAGCGGTCATCGAGTGGTGCGGGTTCCCCGCCGCCGACCTGCAAACCGAGCATCGTGTCGGGGGCCGCGCCTACCGGTCGGATTTCTGCTGGCCGGAGCACCGCGTCATCGGCGAGTTCGACGGCTGGATGAAGTACGACCGTCACGACCCGGATGCCGCCGCCACAGCCGTCCGGGCTGAGAAGACCCGCGAGGACGCACTGCGGCGGGCGGGGTGGCGGATCGCGCGCTGGGACTACGGCGGTGCGCTGAGGGTCGACGGCCTTCGCGAGGCGTTGAAGGCGGCGGGCTTGCCCGTGGTCGCGCGGGTCGACGGGCGCAACGTGCGCGGCGTCGGACTGAACCCGCGTTCCGAGTGACCATGCTCGGGCGATAAACGCCGAGCGTGCCGATACACGGTGGGGCGCCGCGTGTCTGAGCACGGACGGCGTTTATCGAGCCGTCTCGTCCCGGATGCGGCGACCGGGCACGCCGTGCGACGGTGCGGAGATGCGGGCGTGCGGAGGCGCGGGCGTGCGACGGCGCGCGGTGATAAACGCCGTTCATGCTGAGACACGGTGCGACGCAGCGTGTCTCGGCACCGACGGCGTTTATTGGGAAGGAAGCGGCGGCGCGGGCGCCGGAACGGCGAACGCCCCGCCGGACGGAACCGGGCGGGGCGTTCGCGAGACGCGCAGGGCGCGCGTCAGACCATCTTGGTGACCTGGTCGAACGACAGCTCGACGGGGGTCTCGCGCTCGAAGAGGGAGACGAGCACGGTGAGCTTGCCGCTCTCGGGCTTGATCTCGCTGATCGTTCCGGGCAGACCCGCGAACGAGCCCTCCTTGATCGTGATCGTCTCTCCGGCCTCGAAGTCGACCTCGGCGGGGATGACGCGCTGGGCGGTCGGGGCGCCCTTGGCGGCACCGGCCTTGGCCGGAGCGGACTCCTTGACCTCGACAAGGCTCTTCAGCATGTTGAAGGCCTCCTCGAAGCGCAGCGGCGTCGGGTTGTGGGCGTTGCCCACGAAGCCGGTGACACCGGGGGTGTGACGCACGACCGACCAGGTGTCTTCGTTGAGGTCCATGCGCACCAGCACGTAGCCGGGGATGCGCACGCGGTTGACCATCTTGCGCTGGCCGTTCTTGATCTCGACGACGTCCTCCATCGGGACCTCGACCTGGTAGATGTCGTCCTCGACCTCGAGCGTCGACTTGCGCTGCTCGATGTTGGCCTTCACCTTGCGCTCGAAGCCCGCGTACGAGTGGATGACGTACCACTTGCCCGGGAGCATGCGCAGCTCGGTGCGGAACGCCTCGTACGGGTCGACGTCCTCGTCATCGGCGGCGTCCAGGTCTTCCGGCGCCTCGGCGGCGTCGGCCGGCGACTCCTCCGCCTCGACCTCGTCGACGACGGATGCCGCGGCGGAGACCTCGTCGACGAAGTCCTCGTCGAGGACGGGAGCGTCGGGCTCGCCATTGACGTCGGGGCCGTCGTACGGCGCGACCTCGTCTGCGGCTTCGGCGGCCTCTTCGGCCTGCTCTTCCGCGAGGGAGTCGGTCAGCACCTCGGCGGCGGCCTCGGCCTCGCTGGTCTCGTCGATCTCGAGAGCGTCGTTCACGATCGCGTCCGCCTCCGGGTCGGTGATGTCGATGTCGCCCAGGTCGGCATCGTCGGTGTCGGTCTCGTCGTCGACGATGTGGACGGCGGTGTGCTCGGCGGAGTCGGAGGCGCGCTCCTGGGACGCGAGCACGTTGCCCTCCTGGGCTTCGTCATCCTCGCTCGACTGCTCGGCGGCCGTCGCCCAATCGGCGTCGTCGACATATCTTTCAGACACTGTGATCTCTTCCGTTCAGTGGCGGCCGCTCTCGGCGCCGCGCGTCCGCCCAGACGCCGGTCAGGCGCCGGCGGTACCGGGGACGCCGAAGACGGCGGTGGTGATCCACACGAACAACACGTCGAGGCCGTAGACGATCGCCATCATGACGACGACGAACCCGAGGACGACGGCGGTGAACTTGAACAGTTCCTGCCGCGTCGGAGTGACGACCTTGCGGAGTTCCGCGAAGACCTGACGAATGAAGAGAGCGATCCGCGCGAAGAAGTTGAGCTTCTTCTCGCGGGGCGCGCCGCGGTCTGCGACGACCTCGCCCTTCGCCTCGTCTTGCGTCATCGAACCACCCAGGTCTCTGTCTGTGCCAGCGTGCGCTGTGCGCAGGGCGGACAGGAATCGAACCTGCAACCTGCGGTTTTGGAGACCGCTGCTCTGCCAATTGAGCTACCGCCCTAAGATCCCGAAGGATCCAGGATGCGAAACCGGCGCGCTTCCGCCTGGTATCTCTCGGGGAGGGATGCCGCGTACCCGAGGGCACGGCGAAAGATTGCAGATTTCGACTGCACTCCCCAGTCTATGTCATGTCCCCCGGTGAGGCGAACCGGGCCGGTGCCGGCGGGGCGGAGTCGTCCTGCGGTCCGCCCTGGCCCGCGACGCCCGTCGCCCCGGTTCCCCGACTCCGCCCCCGCTGTCGAACGCCCGGAAACGCGGAATCCCCCGGACCCCGTCGAGCGGGTCCGGGGGATTCGCGAGCGGCCGGATCAGACCGTGCGGATCAGCTTCTTGTTCACGAACTCGTCGGCCGCGAGCAGGCCCATCTCGCGCGAGGTGCCGCTGCGCTTGACACCGCCGAACGGCAGCTCGGGAGAGTCGGCCAGCACGACGTTGATGTAGACCATCCCGGCCTCGATCTTGTCGGCGATGCGCTCGGCCTGCGCGGCATCCGTCGTGAAGACGTAGGAGCCGAGACCGTACCCGGTGTCGTTGGCCAGGGTGACCGCCTCGTCCTCGCTCGAGACGCGGTAGACGACACCGACGGGGCCGAAGAACTCCTCGCCGTAGGCGTCCATGTCCTTCGTGACGCCCGTGAGGACGGTGCCGGGGTAGAAGGCGCCGTCGCGCGTGCCGCCCACCTCGACGGTGGCACCCTGCGCCACGGCGCGCTGCACCTGCTCGTCGAGGCGTTCGGCCGCGGTGAGCGATGACAGCGGACCCAGCACCGTGTCGTCGGCGAACGGGTCGCCGACCTTGGCCTCACCCAGGGCGGCGGTGAACTTCGACACGAACCCGTCGTAGAGGTCGTCGGCGACGATGAAGCGCTTCGCGGCGTTGCACGACTGCCCGTTGTTGTCGAGGCGGGCGTCGACGGCGGCCTGGACGGCGGCATCGAGGTCATCGGTGGAGAGCAGGATGAAGGGGTCGGACCCGCCCAGCTCGAGTGCGACCTTCTTGAGGTTGCGGCCGGCGATCTCGGCGACGGCGGCGCCGGCGCGCTCCGATCCGGTCACCGAGACGCCCTGCACGCGGCGGTCGGCGATGATGGTCGCCGCCTGGTCGTTGGTCGCGCGGATGTTGACGTAGGCGCCCTCGGGCAGACCCGCGTCGCGGTAGATCGCCTGCAGCGCCTCGGCGGACTCGGGGCACTGGGGAGCGTGCTTGAGCAGGATGGTGTTGCCCACCGCGAGGTTGGGCGCCGCGAACCGGGCCACCTGGTAGTACGGGAAGTTCCAGGGCATGATGCCCAGCAGCACGCCCAGCGGCGAGCGGCGGATGACCGCGGTGCCCTCGCCCAGGATGTCGAGCGGGGTGTCGCCGGTGATCTTGTCGATGTTGTCGGCGTAGTACTCGGTGATGTCGGCGGCGAAGTCGACCTCACCCTCGGCGGCGGCCAGGGGCTTGCCCATCTCGCGCACGATGATCGCGGCGAGCTCGTCGCGGCGCTCGCGGTGGAGCTCCGCCACGCGGCGGATCGCAGCGGCGCGTTCGGCCGGAGCGGTGCGCGACCACATGCCGTACCCGTCGTGGGCGGAGGCGATGGCGGCCTCCACCGCGTCGTCGGTCAGGGTGTCGTACTCGGCGAGGGTCTCGCCGGTGGCGGGATTGACGACGGCGTAGTCGCTCATCGGGCTGCTCCTTTTCGTTTCGTTGTCAGATGGTGCGGTCGGATGCCGGGGTCAGATCGCGCGCCGGCGGCGGGCGCTGGCGGGCGCTTCCCGTCCCAGGGTCTCACCGCGGAAGAAGGCGGGGCTCGCGATGCGCTGGGCGATCATCAGCACCACCCCCACGACGATGATCACGACGGTGATGACGAACACGAGGCCGACGCCGCCGATCTGCGAGCCCGAGCCGTAATCGGGGCTCGCGCTGTCGATGAGGGTCGTGACGAACAGCACGGCCAGGATGACGCCGCCCACCAGCGGCGCGAGGAGGGTGAGGAAGACGTTGCGCACCGAGTCGAACCACTGCTTGCGGAAGTACCAGACGCACGCGAACGCGGTCAGGCCGTAATAGAAGCAGATCATCGCGCCGAGGGCGGTGATGGTGTCGGTCAACACGTTCTCGCTCAGCACACGCATGATCGCGTAGAACGCCGAGGCGACGATCGCCGACACGATCGTGGCGTAGCCCGGGGTGAAGAACCGCGGGCTGACCTTGGCGAACTTGCGCGGCAGCGCGTCATAGTGCGCCATCGCGAGGAGCGTACGGGCGGGGCCGACGAAGGTCGCCTGGAGGGAGGATGCCGAGCTGGTCAGCACCGCGAGCGACACGAGGAAGGCGAGGGGGCCGAGGATGGGCCCCGAGAGGTGGAAGAAGACGTTCTCCTGGATGTCCTCGTTGCCCAGGCCCAGCTCGCCCGTGCCGTTGCCGGCGAACATCAGCAGAGCGACCGCGATGAGCAGGTACAGCGCCACGATGAGGAACACCGTCACGGTGGCCGCGCGGCCCGGCGTCTTGTCGGGGTCCTTGGTCTCCTCGTTCATGGTGAGGATGACGTCCCACCCCCAGAAGATGAAGATCGACAGCGAGAGCCCGGCGGCGAACGCGCTGAACGAGTCGACCTCGAACGGATTGAACCACGACGCCTGAACGGGGCTGGCGTCGAAGGCGTTGCCGTTCATCATCTCGACCACGGCCGCTCCGGCGAAGACGAGCAGCACGAGGATCTGGAACCCCACCAGGCCGTACTGCAGGCGCTGGGTGGTCTGCAGATCGCGGTACGACACGATCGTGGCGAGCAGCATGAACAGCAGGCACACGGCCACGTTGACGGGCACGATGCGCGTGATCTCGGCGATCTCCGGATTGCCGCTGATCTGCGCGATGAGCAGGAAGAGGAAGTCGACCGCGATACCGGCCAGGTTCGACAGCACGATGACCGTGGCCGCGACCAGCCCCCACCCGGCCATCCAGCCGACCCAGGGTCCGAAGGCGCGGGCCGCCCAGGTGAACGAGGTGCCGGCATCCGGCATCCGGGAATTCAGCTCCCGATAGCCGAGCGCCACCAGGAGCATCGGGATGAAGCCGACGAGGATGATCGCGGGAACCTGGAAGCCCACGGCCGAGACCGTCGGGCCGAGGGCGCCGGTGAGGGTGTAGGCGGGGGCGATGGTCGAGATGCCGATGACGACGGCGCCGATCATGCCGATGGATCCGACGCGCAGGCCCTTGTTCGAGATGCCGGTGGTGACGGCGCTGTCGGGTGCGGGGCTCGCTCCGTTGCGAGAGGTGGTCATCAGGAGGCCTCCGAGGTGCGGGGCACCACGATCATGGGGACGGGCAGGGCGCGGAGGATGCGTCCTGCGGTGGAGCCGAGGAACAGGCGTCGCGGCTGAGCGAGGCGGCTCGAGCCGACGAGCGCGATCTCGCCCGGCTGCCACTCGATGCGCGACACCGCGTCTTCGATGTCGCTGCCGGTGCCGACGACCGCCTCGGCGGCGATCCCGGCGGGCAGATCCGCGCGGACGGACTCGAGCACGCTCTCGGCGTGGGCGTGTCCCGTCAGACGAGTCAGCGACGCGTCGACGCGATCGGGGAGATCGACACCGGCGAGCGAGAGGAGCCGCACGGGTGCTTTCGCCCGGCGGGAGACGCCCACCGCGGTGTCGAGCAGCAGGTCAGCGCCGGGGCGGGTGCCGATGGCGGCGGTGACGCGCGGCAGACCCACCGACGGGTCGACGTCGCGCGCGCCCTCGGGAGCGAGCGCCACCGGGACGGGCGCCGAGTGCACCAGCTCCTCGGCGGTCGTACCGAGTCGGTGCCGTCCGCGCGGACCGCCCCCGCCGGTGCCGACGACGATCAGGCCCGCACCGAACTCCTCCGCGGCCGCGACCAGACCGTCGGAGACGTCGTGCGCGTAGCGCACGTGTCCCCGGATGCCGGCCGGGTCGCCGATGCGCGCGAGGGCGTCGCGCAGCCACCCGCGCGCCGTGTCCTCGACCAGACGGTCGTAGGACGCGGCCGTCGGGATGGAGACGTTGCCCTGCGGGGACGGCAGCACGACGACGACGTGGACGGAGGTGCCGAGGGCTGCGCCGAGGCGGGCGCCCAGCGCGAGGGCGTCGGCACCCGCGTCGGTCGCCGTGTAGCCGACGACGACGCGGTCGCCGCTCATCCGCGCGTCCGCTCGAGGATCTCGTCGGCGGCGCGGTGACCCTGGCGGATCGCCCCGTCGACGTGCTGGTAGCCGGCGCCCGCCATGTCGCTGCACGCGAGGTGGATCGCCCCGACGGGCCGGCGCAGGTCGGCGCCGTAGCGCTGCAGGCCGCCGAGGTCGAAGCTCGCCGCGTACGCGCCGCGGGTCCACTCCTCGGTACCCCAGTCGCTCTCGTAGTAGACCTCGGGGTTCTTGGCCTCGGGGCCGTAATAGCGCGCGAGCGAGTCGAGGATGCGCTCCTTGCGTTCCTCGGGGCTCAGACGGAAGAGGTCGTCGGCGTTCTGGTCCGACACGAACCCGACCAGGGTGCCGCGCTCGTCGCCGTGGTTGGTGTTGTCGTACGCCTCGTGGCACAGCTCGTACGGGCTGAACGCGGTGCCCGACAGGCCCTGCTCGCGCCAGAACGGGCGGTCGTAGACGGCGTGCACCTTGATGACGAAGCCCATCGAGATGTGCTGGTGCATCTGGTGCTGCAGACGCGGCAGGGGCGGCTCGAACGAGATGCGCGAGTACAGCACCGGCGCGAGGGCGAGCACGGCGAGGCGGGCTCGGACGGTGACGCCGTCGGCGATCACCGTGACCCCCGAGGAGGACGAGGCCGCGGCCTCGACGCGCGCGGTGAGGGCGCGCAGGTCGTCCACCCGTCGACCCGTGTCCGCGGCGGCGGGGCGGTCGGACGGCGCCGACTCGTCGCCCCAGATGATGCGGCGGACCGGCTGGTTGAGGAGCACGTCGTCGCCCAGGCGCTCGGCGAGCAGCTCGGGAACCTGCTGGAGACCGCCGGTCACGCGCTTGTCAAGGATGAAGTCGGCGTCGACGAGGTGCGAGTACGAGCCGGCGGATGCCGCCATGAGCAGCGACTGCAGCAGGGAGAACGTGTGCGTCGGCTTGGTGAGCATCGCCGAGCCCGTCGCGAAGGCGAGGTTGCGCACGGCTTCGTCGTCGTCGGTCTGCTCGCGCAGCCACGCGTCCCACGAGATCTTGTCCCACTCGGCGGCCTGCGGGTGCTCCCACGGCTTGTCGGGATCGATCTCGGCGACCATGGCATCCAGGCGCGCGGTGATCTCGTCGATGACCTTCTCGGTCTCGGGTGCCACGGGGAACATCTCGCCCGTGAAGCGCTTCGCCTCGCCGTCGGCACCGACGTAGACGCTGTCGCCCTCGCGGTAGCGGCTGTAGGTCGACAGGCCGAGGTCGGCCACGGTGTCGATCAGCGCGGTCTGGTCGGGCGAGACCCACTGGCCGCCGAGCTCGAGCATCGCGCCGTCGATGACGTCGGTCCACAGGCGTCCGCCCACACGATCGCGCGCCTCGAGCACGACGACCGACAGGCCGGCCTTGCGCAGGTCGTTGGCCGCGGTGAGACCGGCGGCGCCGGCCCCGATCACGACCACGTCGCGGGTGATGTCATCCATGGGAGCTTCCTTCGTTGTGTCGTTCACGTCTTCGTGGATGGCCCCGACGGCGGCGGGCTCTCGGGTCGACCGCCGCCGCCGGGACGGGTGTCAGCTACGGGCGAGGGCGGCCGCGACCACGTCGAGGCCCTCGTTCAGCAGGTCGTCGTCGATCGACAGCGGCGGGAGGAACCGGATGACGTTGCCGTACGTTCCGCACGTGAGCACGATCACACCCTCGGCGATCGCCGCTTTCGCCACCGCGGACGTCAGCGCGGCGTCGGGTGCGCCGGTGGGGGGATCGACGAACTCGACGGCGATCATCGCGCCGTGTCCGCGGACGTCGCCGATGCGCGGGTCGTTCTGCTGCAGCGCGTGCAGGCGGTCTTTCAGCAGGACGCCGATCTCGCGGGCGCGCTCGACGAAGCCCTCGTTCTCGAAGGCGTCGATGGATGCGAGAGCCGCGGCGCACGCGATCGGGTTGCCGCCGTAGGTTCCGCCGAGCCCGCCCGTGTGGGTGGCATCCATGATCTCGGCACGGCCCGTGACGGCCGCGAGCGGCAGTCCGCCCGCGATGCCCTTGGCGGTGGTGACGAGGTCGGGGACGATGCCGAAGTGCTCGCTCGCGAACATCGCGCCGGTGCGCGCGAAGCCCGACTGCACCTCGTCGGCGATGAAGACGACGCCGTTGTCTCGGCACCAGTCGACGATCGCGTTGAGGAAGCCGTCGGCGGGGACGATGAAGCCGCCCTCGCCCTGGATGGGCTCGATGATGACGGCGGCGAGGTTCTCTGCACCGACCTGCTTCTCGATGACCGAGATCGCCTTCGCCGCGGCCTCGGGGCCGGTCAGTCCGTCGCGGAAGGGGTACGACAGCGGGGCGCGGTAGACCTCCGCGGCGAAGGGTCCGAACCCGCTCTTGTAGGGCATGTTCTTCGCCGTGAGCGCCATGGTCAGGTTGGTGCGACCGTGGTAGCCGTGGTCGAACGCGACGACCGCCTGACGCTTGGTGTACTTGCGGGCGATCTTGACGGCGTTCTCGACGGCCTCGGCCCCCGAGTTGAACAGCGCGCTCTTCTTGGCGTGGTCGCCGGGGGTGAGACGGTTGAGCGCCTCGGCCACCGACACGTACGAGTCGTACGGCGAGATCATGAAGCACGTGTGGGTGAAGGCGGCGACCTGCTCCTGCACGGCCTTCACGACCGCCGGGTGGGCGTTGCCGACGCTCGTGACGGCGATGCCCGAGCCGAGGTCGATGAGCGAGTTGCCGTCGGCGTCGACGACGACTCCGCCGCCGGCGGCGACCGCCTGGATCGGGACGGTGTGGCCGACACCGGATGCCACGGCGGCGGCCTTTCGCTCCAGCAGTTCCTGCGAACGCGGGCCGGGGATGGCGGTGACGATGCGGCGCTCCTGGGCGAGGGACGGACCGCCGACGAGAGGAAGGGTGTCGAGGCTCATGGCGGCGATGCTACGGACGCCGTGCGGCGCCCCGCACTCTCCTGCCTGTACAGTCACAGGCGCCGTCGTATACGAGTCGTACAGGAGTTGTCATGGCCGACACCGCCCCCGCCCCACCCAGCCTGCGAGCGCTCCTGTCCCGCCGCGACCTGCACCTTCGGCTCGTCGCCGACGACGAGCTGTCCCCCGGCATCCTGGATCGCCCCGTGCGATGGGTGCACTCGAGCGACCTCGCCGACCCGACGCCCTTCCTCAGCGAGGGCCTCGTGCTGCTGACCACCGGCACCCAATTCGCCGACGCGACCGCCGCCGACTACGAGGCGTACATCGGCCGCCTGCTCGCGCGCGGCGTGCAGGGGCTCGGTTTCGGCACGGAGGTCGTGCGCGACGGCATCCCCGCTCCCCTCGTCGACGCGTGCCGGCGGGCGGGGATGCCGCTGTTCGAGGTGCCGTACCGCACCCCCTTCATCGCCGTCGCGCGCGCGGGCGCCGAGGCGATCGCGGCCGACGCCTATGCGCGTCGCAGTTGGTCGCTCGCGGCGCAGCGCGCGGTGTCGCTCGCCGCGCTGCGGCCCGACGGTCTGTCGGCGACGCTCGCCGAACTCTCGCGGCAGCTCGACTGCTGGGTGGGGTTGTACGACGCGGCCGGTGCGCTGCGCACCGCCTTCCCGTCCGGCGCCCTGCCCGCTGCGACCGCCGACGCCCTCACCCTCGAGGTCACGACGATGCTGCGCCGTGGCACACGCGCGGCGGGAACGCTGACCGCCGGCGACCGCGCGGTGAGCGTGCAGACGCTCGGACGCGGAGGGCACCTGCGTGGAGCCCTCGCGATCGCCGCGGACGACCTGGACCACGAGGCCCGCAGCGTCGTGACCGCCGTCGTCGCCATGGCGGCCCTCGCCCTCGAGCAGCAGGACGGACTGGGCCGGGCGATCGGCACCTTCCGCGCGGGCCTGGTGCAGACGCTGGCGACCGACGATCCGACCCTCGCACGGCGCGCCGGCCGCGATCTGTTCGGTCCCCTGCCCGCGGCGCCGGTCATCGTCGCACTCACCCCCGCCGCCGCAGCGAAGTCGACGGCACTGGCGGAGTGGCTCGAGGTGCGTGCGCAGGAGGGCCGGGGCGAGCTGTTCTTCGGTCGTGGCGACGACGGCCTCGTGCTCGTGGTCCCCGTGTCCGCCCGCGAGAGCCTGGCCGAGATCGCCGACCGCTTCGAGCTGACGGTGGGGTGCTCGGCCCCCTCGGGCTACGACGCGTTCTCGCGCGCCCTGACCCAGGCCCGCACCGCACGCGACCGTTCGGACGACGCCGGCCTCGCCGACTTCACCGACACGGCACGGGCCGGACTGCTCTCGGCGCTGGAGTCGGAGGCCGCGCGCACGGTCGCGGCGGGCGCGCTGGCTCCCCTGCGCCGGCACGACGAGACCGAGGGCTCGGCGCTGGTCGACACCCTCGACGCGTGGCTGGCCAACGACTGCTCGCACGAGGCGACCGCGGCGGCGCTCGGCATCCATCGCCACACCGTGCGGGCGCGCATCGCCCTCGCGCAGCGCGTGCTGGGGCGCGACCTGTCGTCGTTCGCCGCGCGTGCGGAGCTGTGGACGGCGCTGCGGCTGGCAGGGTAGGCGCGGTGACGGGGGCGCGGCGACGGCGACGGGGAGTCGGTGGCCCGCATCACGCGCCGGCCCACCGCCCGGCGGCCCGGGGCGCGCCTCACGCCCCCGGCGCGTGCGCCTCCAGGAACTCGTACATCTCGGTGGTGTCTACCCCGGGGAACGACCCCGTCGGCAGGGTCGCGAGCAAGGTCCGCGGTGTGCGCACGTTCGGCCACGCCTGCCCGCGCCAGGCGTTCTCGAGCGAGGCCGGCGGCCGGCGGCAGCACGTCTCGACCGCGTGCCGCGAGACGCCGCGGTGGGGGGTGTCGCGCCCGCGGAACCACTTCGTGTCATCGAACCGCACCCCCACGCTCACCGAGTGCGCCCCCTCGCTCGACTGCTCCACGCGCGCGGTGCACCAGTACGTCCCATTGCCGGTGTCGGTGTACTGGTAATACGGATTGAAGAGGTCGTCCTCCTCGAACACGACGCGGCTCGTCCAGCGACGGCAGCACAACTGCCCCTCGATCGAACCCAGCCGATCGGTGGGGAAGTTCACGTCGTCGTTCTCGTACGCCTTCGTGATCGTCCCCGACTCGTGCACCTTGAGGAAGTGCACCGGGATGCCGAGGTGCACGGTCGCGAGGTTCGTGAAACGGTGCGCGGCCGTCTCGTACGACACCGAGTAGGCGTCGCGGAGGTCTTCGATGCTGATCGTGCGCCGCTGCTTCGCCTCGCGCAGCGCCGGGACGACATGCGCCTCGGGCATGAGCAGCGCGCCCGTCAGGTAGTTGGTCTCGACGCGCTGGCGGAGGAACTCGTCGTAGCTCGTCGGCTCGCCGTGGCTCAGGATCCGGCTCGACAGCGCCTGCAGCACCGCCGCGCGCGGGTCGCCCTTCGCGACCTTCGTCGACAGGTACAGCCGCCCGTTCTTCACGTCGGCGATGCTCCTCGTCGACGAGGGCAGGTCGGGCACGTAGTGCAGCGAGAAGCCCAGGTGGGCGGCGATGTCGCTCGCCCCGCGCTGGGTGAGAGGTCCGCCGGGGTGCGCGATCGCGTCGAGCATCTCGGATGCCACACGCTCGAGCTCCGGAAAGTGGTTGTCCTGCGTGCGCATGAGTCGGCGGAGGGCGACATTGGCGCGGCGCGCCTCCTCCGGGGTCGCGGAGCGCTCTTCGCGCAACCGTTCGATCTCGGCCTGGAGAGCGAGCATCGCGGCGAGCGCCTCGTCGGGCACCGCACGCCCCACACGGAAAGGGGCGATCCCGAGCGCCTGGAAGGTCTGCCCGCGCATCGCCCGTTCCACGGACAGCTCGAGGGTGGCGCGGGGATCGAGGGGCTCGGCATCCAGCAGCTGATCGAGCGTGCACTGCAGCGCTCGGGCGATCGCCTGCAGCAACGTCAGCTTCGCCTCGCGGCGGCCGTTCTCGATCATCGACATCTGGCTGGGCGCACGACCGACCGCTCCGGCGAGGTCGTCGAGGGTCATACCGCGCGCGGTGCGCAGCTGTCGGATGCGCCGACCGATGGTGAGGGTGTCCACCTCTTCATGGTCGAGCGGGAGGGATGCCGCGGGAATCGAGACGCCGGTGTCCATACCGGCAGGTTCTCACAGCAGCGGAAGATCGCGCGATCTTCACACATCGATTCTTCTTGCGGAGGGTTGTTCTTCGCGGACAGTGGTCTCCACGGGGCACCGACGCCCCGACACCCGAAGGAGGACGACATGACGATCCAGGCCACCCCCGCCCCGCAGCCCCTGCGCCCCGGCGACCAGACCGAGACCGCCGATGAGATCCGCACCTCGTGGGAGGACGACCCCCGCTGGGACGGCATCGAGCGCACGTACACCGCCGAAGACGTCGTCCGCCTCCGTGGCAGCGTCCGGGAGGAGTCGACGCTCGCCCGCCGCGGGGCCGAGAACCTCTGGAACCTCCTCCACACCGAGGACTACGTCCGGGCCCTCGGCGCCTACACCGGCGGCCAGGCCGTGCAGCAGGTGCGCGCGGGGCTGAAGGCCATCTATCTCAGCGGGTGGCAGGTCGCTGCCGACGGCAACCTCGCGGGCCAGACCTACCCCGACCAGAGCCTCTACCCCGCCAACAGCGTGCCCGCGGTCGTCCGCCGCATCAACAACGCGCTGCTGCGTCAGGACCAGATCGAGCGGGCCGAGGGCGAGATCACGCAGGACTGGCTCGCCCCGATCGTCGCCGACGCCGAAGCGGGCTTCGGCGGTCCCCTCAACGCCTACGAGCTCGCGCAGTCGCTCATCGCGGCGGGGGCGGCCGGCATCCACTGGGAAGACCAGCTCGCGAGCGAGAAGAAGTGCGGCCACCTCGGCGGCAAGGTGCTCGTGCCGATCCAGCAGCACATCCGCACCCTCAACGCCGCGCGTCTCGCGGCCGACGTCGCGGGCGTGCCGACGGTGATCATCGCCCGCACCGATGCCCTCGCCGCCGACCTGCTCACCAGCGACGTCGATCCGCGGGATGCCGAGTTCCTCACCGGCGAGCGAACGACCGAGGGCTTCTACCGCGTGCGGCCGGGACTGGACTCGGTCATCGCGCGCGGCCTCGCCTTCGCCCCCTACGCCGATCTGCTGTGGGTGGAGACCGGCGAGCCCGACATCGAGCTCGCCCGCGCCTTCGCCGAGGCGATCCACGCCCGCTACCCGGGCAAGAAGCTCGCCTACAACTGCTCGCCGAGCTTCAACTGGAAGCGCCACCTCGACGACGAGCAGATCGCCACGTTCCAAGCCGACCTGGCCGCTCTCGGCTACGCCTTCCAGTTCATCACGCTGGCCGGATTCCACGCCGTGAACCACTCGATGTTCGACCTCGCCCGCGGCTACGCCGAGCGCGCCATGAGCGCGTACGTCGAGCTGCAGGAGGCCGAGTTCGCCGCCGAAGCCAACGGGTACACCGCCACGCGCCACCAGCGCGAAGCGGGCACCGGCTACTTCGACGTCGTCTCGACCGCGCTCAACCCCGACAGCGCGACCCTCGCCCTGGCCGGCTCCACCGAGACGGCCCAGTTCCACTGACCCTCCCCCTCCCCGTCCCCGCTCGCCCTCTCTGCTCCTCCCCCTGTCCCGCCCCCTGCCCCCAACCCCCACTTGAGTGTCCGAAACACCCGGACCCGGCGAAAATCCGTCCGGGTGTCTTGGACACTCAGCAGGACACACACGTCCCGCATCCTGCGGCGGGTGGCGGACGGCGGGAGGGAGCGAGCGGGCGAGCGAGCGACATAGACAGAAAGCCACGACCATGACCCTCATCGACACCTCACCCCCGCCCACCACCGCGACCTCGCCGACCACGACGACCGGTGCCCGCACGGCCACCGAAGGATCCCGGATGCCGAGCCCGCCGGCATCCATCCCGCACCTGCGCCTCGAGCGCTCCCTCGAAGGACGGGACGCCGAGATCCTCACCCCCGCCGCCCTCGCCTTCGTCACCGAGCTGCACGACCGCTTCGCCCGTCGCCGGCACGACCGGCTGGCCGCGCGCCTGCGTCGGCGTTTCGAGATCGGCACGGGTGACGACCCGCACTTCCGCGCCGACACCGCGCACATCCGCGACGACCCGTCGTGGCGCGTGGCGGGCGCGGGACCGGGCCTCGAAGACCGCCGCGTCGAGATCACCGGGCCCACCGACCCGAAGATGACCATCAACGCGCTCAACTCCGGGGCACGCGTATGGCTGGCCGACCAGGAGGATGCCACGAGCCCCACCTGGCGCAACGTCATCGGCGGTCAGCTCTCGCTGTTCGACGCGATCCGCGGGCAGCTCTCGTTCACGAGCCCCGAGGGCAAGCGCTACGAGGTCACCGCCGAGCGCACCCCGACGATCGTGATGCGCCCCCGCGGCTGGCACCTGCCCGAGAAGCACGTGACGTTCATCGATCGTGCCGGCCGCGAGCTGCCGGCATCCGGTTCGCTCGTGGACTACGGACTGTACGTGTTCCACAACGCGCACGCGCTGATCGCCGCGGGCCGCGGACCCTACTTCTACCTGCCGAAGATCGAGTCGGCCGAAGAGGCGCGGCTGTGGGACGACGTGTTCTCGTTCACCGAGGAGCGTCTGGGCCTCGCGCACGGCACGATCCGGGCGACGGTGCTCATCGAGACGCTGCCCGCGGCGTTCGAGATGGAGGAGATCCTCTTCGCTCTGCGCGACCACTGCGCGGGCCTGAATGCGGGTCGCTGGGACTACATCTTCTCGATCATCAAGACCTACCGGGGCCGCGGAGCGCGTTTCGTGCTCCCCGACCGCAGCGAGGTCACGATGACGGTGCCGTTCATGCGGGCCTACACCGAGCTGCTCGTGCAGACCTGCCACAAGCGGGGCGCGTACGCGATCGGCGGCATGAGCGCCTTCATCCCCAACCGCCGCAAGCCCGAGGTGACCCAGGCGGCGTTCGACAAGGTCGCCGCCGACAAGCGCCGCGAGGCCGGAGACGGCTTCGACGGCACGTGGGTGGCCCACCCCGACCTCATCCCGGTGGCGCGGGCCGAGTTCGACGCCGTGCTGGGTGACGCGCCGAACCAGCTCGGGCGCACCCGCGACGAGGTGTCGGTCGCACCGGCCGATCTGCTCGACGTGCGCATCGGACGACCCGTGACCGCCGCGGGCGTGCGGGGCAATGTGTCGGTGACGATCCGGTACATCGAGGCCTGGCTGCGGGGCCTGGGCGCGGTCGCGATCGACGACCTCATGGAGGACGCCGCCACCGCCGAGATCTCGCGCTCGCAGATCTGGCAGTGGATCCACCAGGACCACGCCACCGCCGAGGGCACGCCGATCAGCCGCGACTACGTCGAGTCGCTCGTGCGGGACGTGCTCGCCGAGGCGCCGCGCTCGACCGCCGACCGGTTCGACGACGCCGCCGCGGTGTTCCAGGAGGTCGCCCTGCGCGAGGAGTTCCCGGCCTTCCTGACCCTGCCCGCGTACGCGAGATACCTGGACTGACCGAATGCCGAGGGGCCGGGGCCGGAGGCCTCGGCCCCTCGGTCACGCCTCCGGCAGCGTTCGTGCGGTGCGGGGGGCGTCAGGAACGCGCCGGGTCGATCGGAGCGAAGGGCCTCAAACTCTCGCGCGAGGTGAGCTTCGACGCCGCGAGCGACCCGGCGACGGCGAGGAAGATCGGCAGCAGCAGGTCGAAGCCGGTGTTGGTGAACTCGATGATGAGGGCGATCGCGGTGAACGGAGCCCGCATGTTGGATGCCAGGAACGCCGACGCCGCGACGATCGCGAGAGCCGTTCCGTCGGCACCGGGCCAGACGAACGCCCACCCGGCCGCCGCCGCGGCTCCGAGAGCGGCACCGATGGCGACCGAGGGCTGCAGCGTTCCCCCGATCGCGCCCGACCCCAGCGACATCGCGGTCGCGACGTACTTCAGCACGGCGAGCGCGATGAGCAGCAGGGCGGGCTGCGAGAGGTCGAAACCCGCGGTCGCCAGCGCGCGGCCATTGCCGAGGATGAGCGGGAAGGCCGCTCCGACGGCGCCGACGGCCGTGAACGTCAGCGGCAGAGCCACCAGCAGCTTCCACCCCTCGGGACGGAAACGAGCGAGCTTCTTCGTCACCATGGCGAAGCTCGTCGCTCCCCACCCCATGAGCGGGCCGATGAGGACCGCGGCGACGATGAGCGACGCGTTCACCTCGACCGAGCCGATCGAATAGAGCGAACCGTCCCCCACGAGCGGACGCGCGACGAGGGTGGCGATGGTGCTGACGGTCAGCGCCACCACCGCTGCACCCACGCTGAATTGCGCGAGCAGGATCTCCACGGCGAAGAGGGCGCCGGCGAGGGGCACGTTGTAGACGGCGGCGAGACCCGCCCCCGCGGCCGAGGCGATGAGGATGCGACACCACCGCGCGTCGAGGCCGAACCACTTCACGACCTTCGAGCCCGCCATCGCCGACAGCTCGCGCGGAGCGACCTCCTTGCCGATGGACGCGCCCATCGCCACCGACCCCACCTGGATGACGGTGTCGGCGAGCGTCTCCCACCACGGCATCCGGGCTCCGTCGACGCCCTGCTCGACGGTGGCGATCCGGCGACCGAAGCGGCGCAGCAGGTACCAGCCGAGGGCGGCCACGACTCCCGCCCCGCCCACTGTGACGATCGGAAGCCACCAGGTCTCGGGATACGCGAGGCCGTCGAGGAACGGCCCCTCCTCGTGACCCCACACGAGATGCTCGAGGCTGTGCACGATCCACACGAGCAGCAGCACGGCGAGACCGGTGGTCACGCCCACGATGAGAGTCGCGATCCCCAGCCGCATGAGGGAGGCGAATCCCCGTCGACGGGAGCGCAGGGGCGTGGCGGTCTGAGCTGTCACCCCGCCACGCTAATCGACCCATGTTTCGTGTTCCGACCGACGGTAGCCTGACCGCATGACGCCCCCGCCCGTCACGACCCGCCGACCCTTCGACGTGCTCGGACTCGTCGCGGTGATCCTCTCCGCCGTCCTCCTCGTCCCGACGCTCTTCGTCTTCGTCGTGGGCCTCATCCCCGAGATGAACGCGATCTGGTGGATGGGAATCATCCTGCTGCCGCTGCTCTTCGTCGGTGGGATCGTCGTCGTCCTCCTGGCGGTCGTCGGTCTCGTCGTCGCCGCGCGTCGATCCGGTCGCCGGGCGTGGTCCGTCGTGGCGCTGGGGCTCGGCATCCTGATGCTCGTTCCGGCGCTGCTGATCCTCGCGCCCTGGCCGTCATGACCCTCGGCGCGAAAGCGCGGGAACACTAGGCTCGGAACCGTGACTTCCCGCGCCCCGCTCTCCCGCAAGCTGTCCGCCATCGCCGAGTCCGCGACCCTCAAGGTCGACGCCAAGGCCAAGGCCCTCCAGGCCGCCGGTCGCCCCGTCATCTCGTACGCGGCCGGCGAGCCCGACTTCGCCACGCCGTCGTTCATCGTGGATGCCGCGGCGAAGGCGCTGCAGGACCCGAAGAACTACCGCTACACCCCCGCCGCCGGCCTCCCCGTGCTGCGCGAGGCCATCGCCGCGAAGACGCTGCGCGACTCGGGCCTCGAGGTCTCACCGTCGCAGGTCATCGTCACCAACGGCGGCAAGCAGTCGGTGTACCAGGCGTTCCAGACCGTGGTGAATCCGGGCGACGAGGTGCTGCTGCCCGCGCCGTACTGGACGACGTACCCGGAGGCCATCGCGCTCGCCGACGGCACGCCCGTCGAGGTGTTCGCCGGTGCCGACCAGGACTACAAGGTCACCGTCGCCCAGCTCGAGGCCGCGCGCACCGACAAGACCACCGTGCTGGTGTTCGTCTCGCCCTCGAACCCGACCGGCTCGGTCTACACCGCCGAGGAGACGGCCGAGATCGGCCGCTGGGCCCTCGAGCACGGCATCTGGGTCATCACCGACGAGATCTACCAGAACCTCACCTACGAGGGCGTGCGTGCCGTCTCGATCGTCGAGGCCGTGCCCGAGCTCGCCGAGCAGACGATCCTCGTCAACGGTGTCGCGAAGACCTACGCCATGACCGGGTGGCGCGTGGGCTGGATGGTGGGACCCGCGGATGCCATGAAGCTCGCCGGCAACCTGCAGTCGCACCTGTCGAGCAACGTCAACAACATCGCCCAGATCGCCGCCGCCGAGGCCCTCAACGGCCCGCAGGACGAGGCCGAGCAGTTCCGTCTCGCCTTCGACCGTCGCCGTCAGCTGATCGTGTCGGAACTGTCGAAGATCGACGGCGTGCAGGTGCCCAACCCGCTCGGCGCGTTCTACGTGTACCCCGACGTCCAGGGCCTGCTGAACCGCTCGTGGGGCGGCGTGACCCCGACGACCTCGCTCGAGCTCGCCGACCTCATCCTCGAGCAGGCCGAGGTCGCCGTGGTGCCGGGCGAGGCGTTCGGTCCGAGCGGCTACCTGCGCCTGTCGTACGCCCTCGGCGACGACCAGCTTCTCGAGGGCGTCCAGCGCCTCCAGCGCCTGTTCGCCTGAGCTCCTCGCGCTCTCGCGCTCCCACCCTCGCGGTGAGGGGTCTGACCCCTCACCCGGAGGGTGGGACGGCGCGGAACGAGAGCCGGACCGGGGGCTACAGCTCGACGTTCACCAGGACGGGCTCGGGCTGCAAGACGAGACCGAACTCGGCGGCGACGCGGCTCTGCACGAAGCGCGCGAGCTGGGCGATCTCGGCCGCGGTCGCCTCGCCGCGGTTGGTGAGGGCCAGCGTGTGCTTCGTCGAGAGGCCGGCGCGCGAGCGCGGGAACCGGAACCCGCGCGAAAGCCCCGCGTTCTCGATCAACCACGCGGCGCTCACCTTCACCTGGCGGTTCTCGACCGGCGGCGGAGGCAGGATGCCGTCGAACGCGGCGAGCGGGATCACCGTCACCGGGTCGAGGGCGGGGCCCATCGGCCACTTCGGGCACGCGTCCGGAAGGGTGCGCGCGAACGCCTCCGAGACGATCGCGTTCTGGAAGAACGAGCCGGCGCTCCAGGTGTCGGGGTCTTCGGCGTCGAGGACCATTCCCTTGCGCGCACGCGTGGCGAGGACGTGGTCGCGGATCCACCGCAACGATACGGCCTGGTCGGCCTCGAGTCCGAGGGCGCCGCGCAGCTGATCGCCCGCGATCGGCCGCTCGTCGGTGCCGACGCGCTCGAGCTCGAGCGTGACCGACAGGATGACGGCGGGCCGCTCAGGCACCGAGCCGTAGTGGTGCTTGAGCACCGAGGTACGGAAGCCCAGACCGAGCTCGGATGCCGGGACCGTCGACACGTCACCCGTGGACTCGTCGATCAGCTCGACCTCGACGAGCGTCTGCACGATCTCCTGCCCGTAGGCGCCGACGTTCTGCACGGGAGCGGCGCCGACGGTGCCCGGGATGCCGGACATCGCCTCGACACCGGCGTACCCGCGCTCGACCGTCTCGGCGACGAGGGCGTCCCAATCGTGTCCGGCCTGCACCCGCAAGCGGACGGTGTCGGGCCGGGAGCCGGGGAGTTCGTCGATACCGGAGGTGCGCACGCGGATCACGGTGCCCTCGAACGGTTCGTCGCCGACGAAGAGGTTGGATCCTCCGCCGAGCACGAACCACGGCTCGCCGGCGGCCCACGCCTCGCGGAGGGCGGCGACGAGTTCGTCGACCGTCGTCGCCTCGATGAGACGAGCGGGTTCACCGCCGGTGCGCAGCGTGGTGAGCTGCGCCAACGGGACCGGAGCGACCTGGGGCATCAGCGCAGCCGCACCCGCACCTGGGCCTTGCCGAGCACGGTCGTCTCGGCGAACGTCACGGTCAGGTCGATGCGGGCGATGTCGTCGTCGACCGCGCCCACCTTCGCGCTCACGTGCAGGTCGGCCCCGGTCTCGGGGTCGACGACGACGGGGCGCGTGAAGCGCACGCCGTACTCCGCGATGCGTCCGCTGTCGCCCAGGGCCTCGGCCAGCGTGCCGACGGCGATGCCCATCGTGAGCATCCCGTGCGCGAGGACGCCCGGGAGCCCCACGGCCGCCGCGACGTCGTCGCGGTAGTGGATCGGGTTGAAGTCTCCCGACGCCCCCGCGTAACGCACGAGCGACTCACGGGTCAGGTGCACGGAGCGTTCGGCGACGACCTCGCCCACGGTGAATTCGCTCATGCGCCGGCCTCCCCCGCGAGCAGGACGCTCGTCGTCGTGACGACGTGGGCGCCGGTGGCATCCACGATCTCCGCTTCGCTCGTGATCATCGCGTTGCCGCCCATCGACCGGATGCCGGTGACCGACAGCGTCGCGACGAGCTCGTCGCCGGCGACGATCGGGCGCGTGTAGCGGAAGCGCTGCTCCGCGTGGACGAGGCGCGAGAGCTCGATGCCCGAATCGGGGTCGCCCAGCAGCTGCTGCAGCGTGAGGTCCTGCACCACCATCGCGAAGGTCGGCGGGGCCACGACGTCGTCGTAGCCGAGGGCGCGCGCGGCGTCCGGGTCGGAATGCTGCGGGGCGTCGGCGAAGACGGCGCGGGCGAACTCGCGCACCTTCTCGCGACCGACGAGGTACGGCACGGTCGGCGGGAAGACTCGGCCGACCAATTCGGGGTTCACGGGCACCGGGTCAGTCTACCGAGAGGCCCCGACAGAGCCGTGCCGCCGGCATCCGCCGGTCCGGCCCGGCCTCGAGGAGTTCGGCGCCGACCGCGACGCCGTGGGCGCTTCAGCGCTGGTGGCGACCGCGCACGGCCTTGACGGCGATCTGCGAGGCGATGAAGACGAGGAAGATCGAGAACAGCACGTTCGCCACGAAGGGATCGACGGCCTTCGCGATCTGCGCACCGACAGCGGTCGTGGCGCACGCGGCGACGCCGACGCAGAGCGCGGCGGGCAGATCCACGTTGGAACGGCGGAGGTTGCCGACCGTGCCCGACACCGCCGTCGGGATCATCATCAGCAGCGAGGTGCCCTTGGCGACGAGGTCGCTCGTCCCGAACAGCAGCAGGAGTGCGGGGACGACGATGATGCCGCCGCCGACGCCGAGCAGTCCCGCCAGGATGCCCGTGATCACGCCGAGCACGGCCAGGCCGGGTCCGGTGACCCACGTGAGCACGAGATCGGCGTCGCGGGAGGGGATGACGAAGTACAGGCTGACGATCACCGCGACGAGGAAGGCGACGAACGCCCACCGCAGCGCCGTCTGCGAGAGCTTGGGCAACAGCCACGTGCCGATCTGCGCCCCGCCGACGGCCCCCGCCGCGAGGATGAGCGCCGGCAGCCACGCGACGTGCCCGTCGACGGCATAGGTGATGACCCCGACGGATGCCGTGGGGACGATCGCCGCGAGCGAGGTACCTGCGGCGAGGCGCTGGTCGAATCCGAGAAGCAGGACGAGCAGCGGGACGATGACGGTGCCGCCGCCGACGCCGAACAGACCCGACATCAACCCGGCGAGCAGACCGACCGCAACGCAGACGACGTAGAGGCGGGCGGTACGGGGCGGGCGGATGGCGCTGGTCACGGAGATCCTCGGAATCAGGGGGGGCGAGCGCGTCTCGCCGACGCCCCAGTCTTCCACTCCTGCGCACGGACGCCGGTGGGACGGATATCGGTCGGCACCATCGAGGACGCAGAAACGAAAGCGGCCCCCGGTGATCCGAAGCCGCGTCCACCGGGGGCCGTCGCCCTCACAGGTCAAGCAGGACGGTGACCCGAACACCGGACTGCGACCACTCGCGTGAGGGTGCGACAAAGATGACGATAGACACCCCGTTCGTCCGGATCGCACCGGTTGACACTGATATCTAGAGGTGCTAATTATTCAGACCACTGAATTCTTGGTAGCGCTCCCGGGAATGCCCTCGCCGCTGGTGCCGTTGGAGACGTGCATGACAACCGTAGGAATCATCGGCGCAGGAAACATCGGTTCGGCTCTCGCTCAGGGGTTCGCGGATCGCGGCTACGACGTGGTCATCGCCAACTCGCGCGATCCGGAGACCCTGGGCGACCTCGTCTCCTCCGTCGGAGAGCGCGCTCGCGCCGCCACCGCGCAGGAAGCCGCCGAGGCCGGCGACATCGTCGTGGTGACCGTGCCGCTGAAGGCGATCGACGACATCCCCGTCGCCCCTCTCGCCGGTAAGACCGTGCTCGACACGAACAACTACTACTTCGAGCGCGACGGGCACATCGCCGCCCTCGACGACAAGAAGACCACCACCTCGCAGATGCTGCAGGAGCACCTTCCCGAGTCGGTCGTCGTGAAGGCGTTCAATCACATCCCCGCGGCCGACATCCTCACCGGCGGCGCGCCGGCGGGCACCGACGACCGTCGCGCTCTGGCCACCTCGAGCGACTCCGACGAGGCCGTCGCCCTCGTCACCCGCATCTACGACGAGTTCGGCTTCGACACCGTGAACGTCGGTCCCCTGAGCGAGAGCTGGCGCGTCGAGCGCGACCAGCCCGCCTACGTCGTGCGTCAGAACCGCGGCGAGCTCGAGCAGAACCTGGCCCGCGCCGAGCGCTGAGCCGCTCCCCCGCGTGAGTCGCCAATTCTCGTCGCTTCGGGAGACACGCAAGCGACGGAGATCGGCCACTCACGCGAAAAGACGAACCCGGCGCCCGCACGTGCGGGCGCCGGGTTCGTCGTATCGGCGGCGCAGCCTCAGAGCGACGCGAGCGCCTGGTCGACGTCGGCGATGAGGTCGTCGACCGACTCGATGCCCACCGACAGGCGCACGATCGTCTCGGGCACCGCGAGTTCGGTGCCGCGGACGGAGGCGTGGGTCATGGCATCCGGGTAGTTGACCAGCGACTCGACGCCGCCGAGGGACTCGGCGAGGGTGAACAGACGGGTCGACTCCGCGAAGCGGCGCGCGGCTGCCCCGTCGGCGAGCTCGAGCGAGACGATGCCGCCGAAGCCGCTCATCTGCCGGGCCGCCAACTCGTGGCCGGGGTGGGAGGGGAGGCCGGGGTAGTAGACCTTCGCGACGCGGTCGTGCGCGAGCAGATGCTCGGCGACGGCCTGGGCGTTGGAGCTGTGGCGCTGCATGCGCACGGCCAGGGTCTTGATGCCGCGCGTCGTCAGGTAGGCGTCGAAGGGGCCCGACACGGCCCCCGCGGCGAACTGCAGGAACTGCACCTTCTCGGCCAACGCGGCGTCGGCGAACGCAAGGGCGCCGCCCACCACGTCGCTGTGTCCGCCGAGGTACTTCGTCGCGGAGTGCACGACGACGTCGGCGCCGAGCGAGAGCGGGCGCTGCAGGGCGGGCGAGGCGAAGGTGTTGTCGACGACGACCAGTGCGCCGGCGTCGTGCCCGAGACGCGAGAGACCCGCGATGTCGGTGATGCGGAGCATGGGGTTGCTGGGCGTCTCGACCCAGACCATCTTCGGCGCGCGCTCCGCGATGGCGGCGGCCACGGCATCCAGGTCGCTCATGTCGACGACGCGGAGCTTCACGCCCCAGGGGCCGAGCACGCGCGCCAGCAGGCGGTACGTGCCGCCGTAGACGTCGTTGCCGAGCAGCACCTCGTCGCCGGGTGCCAGGGCGGCCCGCAGAAGAGCGTCTTCGCCGGCGAGACCGGAGGCGAACGACAGCGCGCGGGCGCCGCCCTCGAGCGCGGCGATCTGCGTCTCGAGCGCGGTGCGGGTGGGGTTGCCGCTGCGGCCGTACTCGTAGCCTCCGCGCAGGCCGCCGATGCCGTCCTGCGCGTAGGTCGTCGAGACGTGGATGGGCGGGATGACCGCGCCGGTGGTCTCATCGGGCGCCTGACCGGCGTGGACGGCGAGGCTGTCGAAACCGCGGGCGGCGTCGTGGGTGCTCATGCGGAGTGCTCCTGGGTGCTCGGGGGGATGACGGATGCCACGGGTGCAACGTCGTAGCCCCGCTGCGTCATCCAGTCGTCGTCGAAGATCTTGCTCAAGTAGCCGCGACCGTGGTCGGGCAGCACCACGACGACGACCGCGTCGGCGGGGAGCTCCCGGGCCACGCGCAACGCGCCCACGACGGCCATGCCGCTGGAGCCGCCGACGAGGAGGCCCTCCTCGCGGGCGAGGCGACGGGTCATCGCGAACGACTCGGCGTCGGAGACGCGCTCATAGGCGTCGACGAGGGTGGGGTCGAACGCCGGCGGCCAGAAGTCCTCGCCGACACCCTCGACGTCGTAGCCGTGGATGTCGTCTCCCGAGTAGATCGAGCCCTCGGGATCGACGCCGACGATGCGCACCGCAGAGCCTGCGACCTCGCGGAGGTACCGGCCGGTGCCGGTGATCGTGCCGCCCGTGCCGACACCCGCGACGAGGTGCGTCAGCTGCCCGTCGGTGTCGCGCCAGATCTCGGGGCCGGTGGTCTCGTAGTGGCTGCGCGGACCGTTCGGGTTGGCGTACTGGTTGGGCTTGAAGGCACCCGGGATCTCGCGGACGAGCCGGTCGGACACGCTGTAGTAGGAGTTCGGGTCGTCGGGTTCGACGTTCGTGGGGGTGACCACGACCTCGGCCCCGTAGGCGCGCAGCACCGCGCGCTTGTCCTCCGCGACCTTGTCGGGCACGACGAAGACGCAGCGGTATCCGCGCTGCTGCGCCACCAGGGCGAGACCGACGCCGGTGTTGCCGCTGGTGGGCTCGACGATGACTCCACCGGGTCGCAGCAGGCCGTCGCGCTCGGCGGCATCCACGATGTTCGCGGCGATGCGGTCCTTGGCCGATCCGCCGGGGTTGAAGTACTCGATCTTCGCGAGCACCGTGGCGGCGATGCCGTCGGTGACGCGGGTGAGACGGACGAGGGGGGTGTTGCCGACGAGGTCGGCGACGCTCTGGGCGTAACGCACGATGGCATCCTGGAAGGTTGGGTGCACCCGGCTGGGCGCGGCTGACGGGGTCGTCGAAAGGAACGCGGGGGCGTTCAGCGACAACAGCGACAGGTCAGCACGCGGTCAGCATACCCGAGTCGGCAGGGCGACGTCACGCGAGACCGATCCGTCTCCGGCTCGGCGTCTGTGGCTCCGGCCTCAGGACACCGCGCCCAGGAACTCCTCGAAGCTCTGCGCGGGACGACCCGTGACGCGCTCGACATCGGCGGACACCGCGGCGAGGTCACCGCTGGCGATGGAGGTGTACGTGCTCACCCACGCATCGACCTGCCAGCGCGGGGCGCCGAATGCGGCCCGCGACGCGTACGCCTCGTCCACCGTCTCATCGAGGAAGCGCACGGGGTGACCCCGCACCGCCGAGATCTTCTCGGCGACCTCGGTCATCGTCAACGCCTCGGGACCGGTGAGGTCGTAGGAGACGTCGGCGTGGGCGGACGGATCACGCAGCACCGCGACAGCCGTGGCGGCGACATCGGAGCGCGACACGAGCGAGCAACGCCCCTCGCCCGCGGGGCCGCGGATCACCCCGTCGTCGCCGGCGAAGAGCTCCATCATGTCCATGTAGAAGTTGTCGCGCAGGAAGGTGTAGCTCATCCCCGAGGCCCGGATGATGTCCTCGGTCGCCGCGTGGTCGCGACCGAGGGTGAACACCGCGTCGGGCGCGGCGGCGAGGAACGACGTGTAGACGATCGAGCGCACCCCGGCCCGGGCAGCGGCCTCGACGAACGTGCGGTGGTGCTCCACGCGGTCGGCGGTCTCCGACGCGGAGACCATCAGCAGCGTCTCGACTCCCTGCAGCGCCGCGTGAGCGGCATCCGCGTCGGAGTACCGGGCCACGTGGACCTCGGCACCGTCGAGACGCGGAGCGCGTGACGCATCGCGCACGAGAAGACGCTGCGGGATGCCGCGGGCGGCGAGGTCGCGCGCGACGCGGCCTCCCACGGCACCGGTGGATCCGGTGACGGCGATGACGGGCGGCGTGGACATACGGCCTCCGGGGGTGAGCGGTGCATCCAGCGTATTGCGCCGGGCACGGCACCGGCCGGGAATTGCCTCAGCGATGGAGCTTCGGCGCGCGAGAGCTCGGCCTCAGGTCGCGGGGGCGACCAGGCGGGCCACGCGCACGCGGACCGTCGCCGGCTCGTCGTCCCCGCCCGCACCCCGAGCCGCCGTCGCGACCGCCGCGGCGACGGCGGCGCTGTCGTCCTGCGTCGAGACCCCGATGCACACCGTGATGGCCCGGGCGCCCGGAACGTCGTCGACGGCGGACAGCGAGCCCTCGACGTCGGCGACGTGCTCGAACGCCCGTGCGACGACGGGCCGAGCGGAATAGCACTCCCGCACGCCCTCGACCGCGGTGACGGCCAGGTCGATGCGCGGAGCCAGTTCGGCTGCGGTGATGCGGGTCATGCGTCTTCCCCCTCGTCCAGATGCACGTCGCCGACGGTCACGTCGACGCGGCCCACCTTCAGATCGCCGTGCCTTTCGATCGCCAGACGGATCCCGTCGCGCATCTCGTCGACGGCGGCGGTGATCGCGCGCCCGAAGCGCACGCTGACCGTCACGCGCACGTCGAGCGGCGCATCGGGCTCGAGCTGGTTCAGCCGCACCCGGCCGACGAGCAGACCCTCGATCCCGTCGCCCACCGTACGGATCAGCTCGTACAGCGCGCCCTCGGTGACGACGATCTCGGTCCCGTCCTCGGTGCGCGCCAGGGGGATGTCACGGCCGGAGCGGAACTCCCGCATCACCTCCCGCATGATGCTGTCGTACCAGGAGTCGGCGAGGGGTTCGGCCGCCTGCTCCTCCACGATCTCGCGCGACAGCCGGCCCATGCGCTCCATCGAGGCGAGGATCGCCTGGCACTCGGCGTTGCGTTCGATCGCGGAGATGCGGGGGGTGCGCCCACGATCGAGGTAGGCGGAGAGGTCCTCCAGCGAATAGCCGGAGCCGCCGACGTCGTCGTTGAATTCGCTCATTCCGGTCACCTCCACTCCTGCATGCGTTCCAACACGGTCTTGCGAGCCCGGGCGAGGCGGCCTCGCACGGTGGCGGCCGACTCCCCCACCTCGACGGCGATCTCGTCGTAGCTGTGGCCGCCGACCTCGCGCAGCACCCACACCACGCGCAGTTCCTCGGGCAGCTCCGCCAACACCTTCTTCAGGGCGTCCATCTGCGACGACGCCACGGCTGAGCGCTCCGGGTCATCGGCCGCCGAGACCATCTCCTCGTCGATCTGATCGGAGATCTTGCGGGAACGGAGGCGATCCGTCGCCTTCCGCGACACGATGGTCGTGAGCCAGCTTCGCACCTTCTCGGGATCGGTGAGATCAGGCAGGCGACGCCACGCCGTGATGAGCGCCTCCTGGACGCAGTCGTCGGCGTCCGCCCGCGAACCGGTGAGGCGCGTGGCGAACGCCACGAGGAACGGCGCGTGTCGACGCACCAAGACCCCGAACGCCAGCTGGTCGCCGTCGGCCGCGCGCGACGCGAGGAAGGCGTCGGTGGCGGTGGACAAAGAGGGCATCGTGGTTCCTGTCAGCGAATTTCCAGCCTCGAGTCGTGACGTTTCACGAACCGGGTCCGTCCACATAGCGAAACACCCCGCACCCTTCGGGGACGGGGATCTTGACGAAAGGACGCTCCTCATGGCACAGAACTCCTCCCTCTCCGCCGACGCCCGCACCAGCGGCGGCAAGACCGTCATCGTCGACCCCGTGGTCGCCAAGGTCGCCGGCATCGCCGCGGCCGAGGTTCCCGGGGTTCACGCCCTCGGCGGCGGCGCCGCCCGCGTGATCGGCAACATCCGCCAGGCCGTCGGCGCCAAGGACTACGCGCAGGGCGTGAGTGTCGAGGTCGGCGAGACCGAGGTCGCCGCCGACATCGCGATCCAGGTCGACTACCCCGAGCGCATCCAGCGCGTGGCGGACGACGTCCGGTCGTCCGTGCGCCAGGCGATCACCGAGATCGTCGGCATGAAGGCGGTCGAGATCAACGTCACCGTGGTCGACGTCTTCATCCCCGGCGACGACGACGAGCAGGAGGAGGCGCGCGTCCACTGACGTGTCGTCCGGGCCCGCGAGCACGCCGCTCGCGGGCCTTTCCTCTGCCCGGCGCGGCGAACCGATCGGCGGGTCGCGTCAATGGACGCACCGGGGTCGGAGCCGACCGCTATCGTCGGCGACACCCCTCCCCCACACCCCAGGAGTCCTATGCGCATCGCCCTCACCGGCTCGTCCGGCAAACTCGGCACCGTCGTCGCCCGCGAACTGCGCGCCGCCGGCCACGACGTGATCGGCCTCGACGTCCGCGGCGAGCGCGGCCCAGGGTTCGTCCAGGTCGACCTCACCGACTACGGCCAGGTCATCGACGCCCTCGCCGGCGTGAACGACCAGCACAGCGGCGTCGACGCCCTGGTGCACCTCGGCGCGATCCCGGCCCCCGGCATCCGTTCCGACGTCGCGACCTTCCACAACAACATGACCAGCACGTTCAACGTGTTCTGGGCCGCGGTGCGGCTCGGCATCGAGAAGATCGTCTACGCCTCCAGCGAGACCGTGCTGGGGCTCCCCTTCGATGTTCCGCCGCCCTACATCCCCGTCGACGAGGAGTACGCGCCGCGGCCGGAGTCGGTCTACTCGCTCGTCAAGACGCTCGAAGAACGCATGGCGACCGAGCTGGTGCGGTGGAACCCCGACCTGTCGGTCACGGCGCTGCGCTTCTCGAACGTGATGGTCCCGGAGGACTACGCGGACTTCCCCTTCGACGCCGACGCCCGCACCCGCAAGTGGAACCTCTGGGGCTACATCGACGCACGCGACGGCGCCCAGGCGATCGAGCGTGCCCTCGAGGTGGCCCCGGCGGGCTTCGAGACGTTCATCATCGCCGCGGCCGACACGGTCATGACCCGGCCGAACGACGAGCTCGTGGCCGAGGTGTTCCCGGGCGTCGAGACGCGCGAACTGGGCGAGAACACGACCCTGCTGTCCATCGACAAGGCGCGGCGCCTGCTGGGCTACGACCCGCAGCACTCCTGGCGCGACGGGCGCTGACCCGCGGCCCGTGGGGGCGTGACAGACTCGCCGGATGGATGCCGATGAGTCGCCGAACACGCCCCCACCGGCGCCGCCCACGCCCGCGTCGGACGAGCCGGTGATCCCGCTGCCCACGGCGCACGAGAAGGAGACGAAGTTCCTCGCGCGCAGCGGAGCGGTGGTGACCCTGCGTCTCATCGACACCGGGCGGTTCGAGGTCAAGCTCGACACCCGCGGCGACTACACCGCAACCCTCCTGCACGAGGGAGACACGTTCGCCCTGCACCCGGCTCCGGGCGTGCACGCGATCGGAGGAACGGACCTGACCGCGACCGACCTGTACGAGCGGTTCTGACCGCGAGCACAAGCCCCGGCGCCGAGGTGCGGGCGGCGGATTGACTGGTCTCCTCGACCTCCGGGAGGACCACCGTGAACGCCACCGCTCAGCCCGCCACCACGCCCGGCGACGCCGGTGACGCGACCGACCGCTACGACGTCGCCGTCATCGGCGCAGGGCCCGCCGGCACCGCCGCAGCCCTCCGCGCCGCGGAGCTGGGTGCGCGCGTCGTCGTGCTCGAGGCCGGTCGCGTCGGGGGGACATGCGTGAACACGGGGTGCGTCCCCACCCGTGTCCTCGCGAAGGCCGCGCGCCTCATGCGCGAGACCCGCTCGGCCGACGACTACGGCATCGTCGTCGATGAGCCGCGCGTGGACTGGTCGGCGGTCGTCTCGCGCGTGCACGAGCGGGTGGATGCCGTGCGGTCGATCAAGCGGGAGGCCGAACGGTTCGCGGAGGCCGGCGTCGACCTCGTGCACGAGGGCCGCGCCCGCTTCGCCGACGAGCACACCCTCGTGCTCGACAGCGGCCGACGCATCCGGGCGGAGTCGATCCTCGTGTGCGTGGGCGGGCACTCGCGCCGTCTTCCCATCCCCGGCGCGGAACTCGCCACCGTCCCCGAGGACGTCCTGTCGCTGCCCGATCTGCCGGGTCGGGTCGCCGTGATCGGCGCGGGCAACACCGGCGCGCAACTGGTGACGGTGTTCCGCTCCTTCGGATCGGAGGTGACGCTGCTCGACGTCGCGCCGCGCGTGCTCATGGCGTCGGACGCCGCGATCTCGCGGGTGATCGCCGACTCGCTCACCCGGAACGGCGTCGACGTGCGCACCGGAATCGACACCGTCGAACGACTCGATCGTCGCGACGATGGGGCGATCAACCTGACCTGGCGGGAGGACGACGACAGCCGGAGCATCGACGTCGACGTCGTCGTGATGGCCACCGGGTGGCCCGCCGACGTCGAGGACCTCGGTCTGTCGAAGGCGGGGGTGGAGGTGGAGCGTTCGGCGATCCCCGTCGACCGCTACTTCCGCACGATCGTTCCGCACATCCTCGCGGTCGGCGACGCGAACGGTCGCGACATGCTCGTACAGGCGGCGCAGTTCGAGGGTGAGGCCGCGGCCGAGAACGCCGTCCTGGGGGCGAACCGCCGCACGCCGCACCACCTGCTGCCCGCGGGCGGATTCACCGACCCCGACTACGCCGGCGTCGGCCTGACCGAGGAGCAGGCGCGCGATCGCGACCCGTCGTGCGTCGTGGCCACCGTGCGTTTCGCCGACCTCGATCGGGCCGTCATCGACGACCGGGAGAACGGGTTCCTGATGCTCATCGCGGACCGTCGCCGCGAACTCGTGCTGGGCGCTCACGCGGTCGGCGAGAACGCGGTCGAGGTCATCCAATCGGTCACCACCGCCATGGCGGCCGGCATCGACGTCGCGACGCTGGCGGGGGTGCGCTTCGCCTACCCCACCTACAGCGCGGTGATCGGTAATGCGGCGCGCGCTCTTCTGCACGCCGACGCCCCGGCGCTGCTGGAGTGACACACTGACAACGTGACCGCCGCGAACTCCGCCCCGACCGCTGCCGACGTGCCCGCCCGGCGGGGCCGGCCCGGGTACGACCGCGACGGCATCCTGGCCGTCGCGGTGCAGCTGTTCAACGAGCAGGGCTACGACGCCACGAGCGTGTCCGACCTCGCGCGCCGCCTGGGGCTGGCCAAATCCGCGCTGTACCACCACTTCTCCTCGAAGGAGGAGCTGCTCTCGGTCGCCCTCGAGGCGGCCCTCGGCGGGCTAGAAGCGGTGCTCGACGACCCCCGCGCGGCCGAGGGTGCGGCATCCGATCGCCTGCGGCACGTGCTGACCGGAGCCACCGACGTGCTCGTCGCGCAGCTGCCGGCGGTGACCCTGCTGCTGCGCGTACGCGGCAACAGCCCCGTCGAGCAGGCGGCCCTCGAACGCCGGCGCGTCTTCGACCACCGCGTGACCGCGCTCGTCGCCGACGCCCAGGCCGAGGGCGACGTGCGCGACGACGTCGACGCCGCCGTGGCGGCGCGCCTGCTGTTCGGCATGATCAACTCCGTCGTGGAGTGGTACCGCCCCGGGGGCGGCGTCGACGGCGATCGCCTCGGGGCCGACATCGTGCGCATCGCACTGGAGGGCCTGCGCACGTCCTGACCGGCGCGGGCGTTCCGGCCCGGGGGCGCGCGATGACCGAAACGGGGCCCCGCGCCGTCGCGCAGGGCCCCGTCGTGGCATCCGGGATCAGGCCCTCAGGTCGATGCCCTTGGGCTCCTTGATGAACGAGACCGCGACCAGCGACACCAGGGCGGCGACGGCGATGTACGCGCCGATCGTCCAGGACGCACCGGTCGAGCGCAGCAGCGCCTCGGCGATCATGGGGGCGAAGGCGCCGCCCAGGATCGCGCCGAGGGCGTAGCCGATCGAGACGCCGGAGTAGCGCACGTTCGCCGGGAACATCTCCGCGTACAGCGCCGCCTGGGGACCGTATGACAGGCCGAGGCCGAGGGTCATGACGAACAGGGCGACGAAGTACCAGACGATGTTCCCCGTGTCGATGAGGAACCACATCGGCACGGCCCAGATCGCCAGCAGGAGATACCCGAGCTGAAAGGTGCGCACGCGACCCAGCGTGTCGGAGAGTCGACCGCCCCAGAGGGTGAATCCGAGCCACCCGAAGGATGCCAGGGTCGTGGCCAGCAGCACGGTGGGGCGCTCGAGCCCGAGGACGGTGACCGTGTAGGTGGCGAAGAAGGCGATGAGCAGATAGCCCGCGGCGTTGTTGCCGATGAACACCAGCGCGGTCAGCACGACCTGCCGCCAGTTCTTGCGGAACAGCTGACCGAGCGGCGCGGAGGACTCCTTGCGCCGACGCAGGAGGTCCTCGAAGACGGGGCTCTCCTCCACCGCGCGGCGGATGACGTAGCCGACGACGATGAGCACGATCGAGAAGAGGAAGGGCACGCGCCAGCCCCACGCGAGGAAGGCCTCGGCCGACATCGACGAGGTGAGGATCCACAGCGTCGCGGTGGCGAGGATCATGCCGACCGGCACGCCGATCTGCGGGTACGCCCCGAAGTACCCGCGACGGTTCGCGGGAGCGTGCTCGACCGAGAGCAGTGCCGCCCCTCCCCACTCGCCGCCGGCCGAGAAGCCCTGGAGCACGCGCAGCAGGATGAGCAGGACGGGGGCCGCCACACCGATCGCCGCGTAGGTCGGCAGCACGCCGATGAGGGCCGTCGAGACCCCCATCATGATGAGCGTGAGGACGAGCATCTTCTTGCGGCCGAGGCGGTCGCCGAGGTAGCCGGCCACGATCGCGCCGAGCGGGCGGAAGAGGAACGAGATGCCGATCGTCGCGAACGACAGCACCTGGGCGATGGCCGGGTCGGTCTGGGCGAGCGGGGCGAGGAACAGCGGCGCGAGCACGAGGCCGGCCGCCTGGGCGTAGATGAAGAAGTCGTACCACTCGATCGAGGTGCCCACGAGCGTGCCCGCGAGGACGCGCCGCTCCTCTCGGGTCACGCCGGTGGTGGCGGGGGCGGATGCCGCTGTCTGCGAGGCCATGAGAACTCCGTCGTTCTGTGGGCGGGGAATCTCGGGGGCACTGTTACCGACCGAGCGTTCAGTAATAGTGTCAGAGGCGCGACCGTCCGACAAGAGGACGGCGGAAGGAGCCGCCATGACACCGTGGACCATCGTTCCCGGCGCCCTCGACGAGCGTCTCGGCATCGTCGTCACGGCGCAGTCGACCGACGGCGTCAGCGCGTCGATGCCCGTCGACGGCAACACGCAGTCGCTCGGTCGGCTGCACGGCGGCGCCACCGCAGCCCTCGCCGAAGCGGTGGGGTCGTGGGCGGCGATGATCCACGCCTCGACCCTCGGGAAGGTCTGCGTCGGCGTCGACCTCAACATCACGCACCACCGCGGCGCCCGCGACGGGCGCATCCACGCCGTCGCGACCCCGGCCCACCGCGGGCGCCGTGTCGCGACCTACGACGTGCGCGTGACCGACGACGACGACCGGCTGGTCGCGACGGCGCGCATCACGAACCTGCTCGTCGAGCCGGACTGAGAGCGTCCGTCTCACCGCGCGCAGACCAGGTTCGATGACGCACGCCCCGGGGAAGCACAGCGATGGCATCCGGAGGCGGTCACCGCCGTGTTCGACGGCCGCCCCGGCGAGCGCGCAAGGGATGCCGCGCGCCGTGCTCTGGCATCCTGGGTGACATGACGAGGATCCGAGGGAGTGCACCGCCCCCATGCAGTGCACTCCCTCGCCCGTCGACCTCAGTCCCGAACATCTGTCGACGGGCGTATGGGCGTCGTCTCGAAGCCGGAGACGACACCCACCCCCATCTGTGTGGTGTCAGTGGGGGCGCATTCCTTACAAGGGGACGAAATCTTTTTCCTGCGCGTCGCCGCGTAAGGATTCCCGGCATTCCGACACAGCCCTCTCGAACGCACGGAGACGCGCGCCGGTGATCGACGAGACGGAATTCGTGGCGCTCTTCCGCGAGCACCACAACGCCGTTCGGCGGTTCATCGAACGGCGCGTGTCGGATCGCGAGGCCGCCGCCGACCTCACGATGGATTGCTTCGAGATCGCGTGGCGCAAACGCGATCCGCGTGATCCGTTCGGATTGCCGTGGTTGTACCGCACCGCGCGCAACCTCATCGCGAATGAATATCGGCGACGCGACAGGGAGGGGGCATTGTGGACGCACATCGAAGACCACGTGCGCGCTCTGGCGAGCGAGGCCGAACCCGCGATGGCGCAACGCCTCGTCGATGCCATCCGCGGTCTTCCCGAGCGCGAACGCGAGATCCTCTGGCTCACGTATTGGGAGGAGCTCTCGGCCGCCGAGGTGGCCCTTGTCATGGAGATGAACGCCGGCGCGGTGTGGACGCGACTGAATCGAGCGAGGGCACGGTTGCGACCTCTCCTCGACGGCGCCGTCGTCCCCGCGAAGGGGGTGGGCGATGACCGACGATGACCTCGCGCGCGCGCTGCGCCGCCTCGACCCCGCCGAGACCCCGCTCGACGCCCCCCTCCCCCTCGACGCCGAGCGGCGTCTGCGGCAGATCCTCGACCGCCCGCCCGTGCGTCGCCGTCGCCCCGCACTGGCGTGGACGTCGGCGGCCGCCGCCGTCGTGCTGATCCTGACCATCGTGACGGGGGTGCTGTGGATGCCGGGGTCCTCGGCATCCGCTCTCACCCCCAAGCCCCTCGTCTACACGGCCGTGCCCAGCGGAACCGGCGCCGCGGAGGTGGTCGCGGACGCGCAGGCCCGGCTGGCCGCCGGGGACGACGGCGCCGCCGCGGAGCGCCGCTCCCTGTCGCTCGGCTGGTACTTCAGCGCCTCCCCCGACGGGGCCGAGGCGACGGTGTTCCGACGCGAGTGGGTGGATCTGCGGTGGAACGAGGACTTCTCCGGGTCGGTGGTGACCACGGCGGCCGAGGCCACGAACGCCGACGGCGACACCGTGCCGAACGTCGACCCCGCTCCCGGGACCGTCGTCGGTGACGTGCGTTACGTGCGCAACCAGTTCCGCCCCCTGTCGCCGACGCCGCCGGAGGCGTCGCCCGAGGCGATGCGCACGCTGCTGACGACGGCGACGGGGGCCACCGACACCTTGGACGCCGGCGATGCCATCGTGGGGGTGCGGAGCATCCAGGGCGAGTGGACCCTGGACGACGCCCAGCAGTCCGCGCTGCTGGACGTCGTCGCCGCGTCGCCCGGTCTTCGGGCGCTCGGGACGGCCCAGGACCGCCTCGGGCGCGAGGTCGTGGGCCTGGCCGGCATCCCCTCATCGACCGCGAACACCGAGGTGACGCTGCTGCTGTCGACCGAGACCGGACGCATCGTCGGATTCGAGTCGGCGCTGATCGCCGCGAACACCGACCTCGACCTGCCCGCCGGGTCGCTCACCGAATACGCCCTGTGGGACGCGCAGGACAGAGAGGGCGCTCCCCGATGAGCCGCACCGACGATCAGCCCGCCGACCTCCACCCCGACATCGCCGCGGCCCTCGCCGCGATCCCCGGCGGGGTCGTCGTCGATGCCCGCCACGCGGTGTGGCCGGAGCTCGACATGAGCGTCGACGTGCCCGCCGACGACGACAAGGCGGTCGGCAGCTGCGCCACCGGCAATGTGTGCGCCTTCAGCGGCACCGGCCTGTCGGGCACGCGCGTGTCATGGTCGACGTGCGGCACGTACGCGCCGGGCATCACCGTGCGCTCGATCGCCAACGCCCGGTCGGCGGGCTACGCTCAGGCGCGCACCTCGGCGGGAGCGGTGCTGGCCACGGCGATCGCGGGCTCCTCGGCGAACGTCTCGGGTTCGGTCGCCGACGTGCGCTGCGTGTCCTGAATCCGCGGCGTCAGCGCCACGGACGTTCCGAGCGTTCCCGCCAGTAGACCACCGGGTCCACAGCGAGGGCGTCGAGCTCGGACCGCTCGATCGATCGTGCCGGAGCGACCGCGCCACGGCGCAGGTGCGCGCGCGTGGTCGCGCCGAGAAGCACGACGTCGGCGAAGGACTGCGCCCGCGCGACGCCGATCGCGAAGACGTCGGGATCGGACCCGGATGCCGTCCGGGCGAGGGTGTCGCCCGGTTCGGCCTCGGCCAGCGCGCCGTTGGCGAGCACCTCCTTGAGCACCACCGTCCAGCCGGCGTCGTGCGCCGCGGCGAGCGCCTCACCGGCCGACGCCTCCCGCAGGTTCCACGTCGACTGCACCGCGCGGAACGGCGTGTCGGCGAGGGCCAGGGCCGCGCGCAGCACCTCGCCCTGGCGCGGCCCGCTCGTCGACAGCCCCACGCGCACCCCCTCGTCCCGCAACCGACGCATCCGCTCGAGCACCGCGGCATCCATGAGGACCGGACTCTCGGGGGTGACGGAATGGATCAGGTAGAGATCGGGGGCCGTCCCGAGCGCCTCGAGCGTCTCGGGCCACTGCCGGTCGAACATCGCGGCCGAGTGCTCCTTGCGCTCGTGGACCGCGGCATCCATCTTCCAGTCGCCGACGTACGCATAGCCCCACTTCGAACCGATCGTGAGCGAGGCGCGGCGCTCGGGATGGACTGCCAGCCACGACCCGAGGAACTCCTCGGCGAACCCGTACGACCGTGCCGCATCCACATACCGGATGCCGAGTGCCCACGCTTCGTCGAGCAGCTCGTGCGCCCGCGCGCGCAGGGCGTCGATCGACCGTTCGGCGGGGTCGCCCAGGTCGGCGTCGCGTGCCGTGGTGATGTAGGCCGGGCGCCCGACGGCGGCGAGACCGAGGCCGAGGGGGACGGGGACGCTCATGCTCCGACGCTATCGGGCGCGCGCGGCATCGGACGGGCGGGAACACGACGGGTGCCGGCGCCGTTCTTCCTGCTGTCCGCCGTCGGCGGTGCCTCCAGGAGCCCTCTGCCATGACCTACCCCGACATGCCCGTCGATGACTGGCAGCCCATCTGCCCGGCGTGCGGCATCACGATGCACCCTCTCGTGGACGAGGGGGAGGATGCCGACGAGTGCCGCGAGTGCGGATTCCAGTTGGAGTGGCCGGCCGCACGCGGCGCCGCGCGCGCCGACGACGACGACCGCCCGCACTCGCGCTGGGACGACGAAGGTTGAGCGCTACCGCGCCCGCGACCGCCGCACCTCGACGCCGCTGAGGACGGCGGCGGCCGCCGAGAAGACGACCGACACGGCGAGGGCGACCGTGAGGGCGTCGGCGAAGACGCTCGGATCGGGCGCCGGGGAGCCCGGCCCCGACGCGCGCGTCGCCCCTGCCAGCACGAGGACGAAGCTCGTACCGAGCACCGTCTGGCCGATCGAGGCGCCCACGCGCTGAGCGGTCTGCACCACCCCTCCGGCGACGCCGCCGCGCGCGGGGTCGACCTCGGCCAGGGTGAGCGTCTGGTTCGGCGTCACGATCGCCCCGCCGGCGACGCCGAGGACGAAGAGCGGCACGCACAGGCGCAGGATGACGCCGGTCGCATCGGTGGCCTCGGGCGCGGCTCGGACGACGAGGCCGAGCACGACCGTCACGAGCGTGAAGAGCGACACGGCCCCGAGCAGGAGGGGTCTGCCGACGCGAGACACGAAGCGGCCGGCGACGGGCGCCCCGAAGACCGTGCCGACGGCGTAGGCCGTGACACCCAGGGCCGACTGCAGGGCGGTGAAACCCAGACCGTCCTGGTAGTACAACGCGAGCACGAGCGGGATCCCGGTGTTGCTGCAGAAGAACACCACCGCGAACACGACCCCGATCACGAACGACCGCGTGCGGAACAGGCGGAGATCCACCAGAGGGGCGGCGTCCGTCCGCGTCAGACGAGCCTCGTGGCGGACGAAGGCAACGAGCAGTCCGGCCGCCGGGACGAGCAGAAGGAGCGAGATGGTCCCCCCTGCCTGGCCCGTCTCGACGATCGGGAAGAGCAGGCAGAGAAGTCCCGCCCCCAGCAGCACGACGCCGAGCAGGTCGAGCCGTCGTCCCGCGTCCGGCGCCACCGGCGCGTCCGCGGCCACCCAGCGCCGCGCGAGCAGCACCGCCGCGACGCCGATCGGCACGTTGATGAAGAACACGAGACGCCAGCCGTCGGCTTCGCCGCCCACGGCGATCAGCAGGCCCGCCACCACCGGCCCCAGCGCGGTACCCGCGCCGACGGTGAGGCCGAGCCGCCCGAAGGCCCTCCCCCTCTCGAGCGGGGGGAACGCGTTCTGGATGTAGCCCGACACCTGCGGCCCGATCATGCCGCCGAAGATCCCCTGCACCACACGCGCGGCGATGAGCACCTCGGGCGTCGGGGCGAGCCCCACCAGGGCGCTCGCGACCACGAAGCCCAGCATGGACACCACGAACATGCGCCGGCGCCCGCGACCGTCGCCGAGCCGTCCGCCGATCACCGGGACGAGACCGAAGGCCAGGACGTAGCCCGTGATGACCCACTGCAGCTCACTCGCCCCGGCGCCCGTCGACCGCCCGATCGAGGGGAGCGCGACGTTGGTGACGCTGAGGTCGAGGAGCGACGCGAACTGCCCCATCAGCAGGACGGCCAGCGCGCGCCACCGCCGCGGGTCTGCGGATGCCGTCATCACGCGAGGACGCGACGGATCGACGTCGTCGACCCGCTGGTCGCACCCTGCGTCATCCGCGCCTCCCCGGTTCCCGGGTCCAGGCTACGTCCGACCAGGGTGGCCGAGCCTCTGCGACGTCGGGAAAGCGACCGGAGTGAGCACGATGAGCGCGACACGGGCGGGGACTGATGTGCCGCCGCCCGGCGACGGCTCAGCAACGCGCCGACCACGGCGACGGCTCAACGCTGGGCCGCACCGGGGACGAGCCCGAACTCCTCGTCGAGGGAGGCGATCTCGGCGGTGAACGACTCCACGAGCCGCGCGTGCTCCTCGCCCGGCAACCACGACGCCTCTGCAGAGGCGAGCGCCATGCGCCGCACCTCGGCATGCGAGGCGCCGATCTGCTCGGACACGATCGCGTACTCCTGGGCGAGGGTGGTCGGGAACATCCCGGGGTCGTCGGAGCACGGGATGACGTTGAGCCCCGCGTCGATCATCGCCGCGATGGACGCGCGGCGCCACGGCCGCCACGATCGTCGCGACGTCGTGGAGGCGACGGTGAACGCCACCTGCTGCTCGCGCAGGCGGGCGACGACCGCGTCGTCCTCGAGCACGTAGTACCCGTGGTCGATGCGGTCGCAGCCCAGCACGTCGAGGCACGTGAGGGTGTTGACGGCGGTGGGCGCGTGCTCCGAGGAGTGCGCCGTCCGGCGCAGCCCCGCCTCGCCGGCCAGCCGGTAGGCATCGACGAAACGCTCGGGGGGACCGGCCGTCTCGAGGTTGTCGAGCCCGATGCCCGCGACGTACTCGTGCGGGTTGTCGACGACGCGGCGGACGACCTCGAGGGCCTCCGCACCGCTGCGACTGCGGTCGATGCCCTGGATCATCCGTCCCGACATTCCGAAGTCGCGCTCGGCGCGGCGGATCCCCTCGGCGTAGGCCTCGACCGCTCCGGTGTACCCGAGTGACGACAGGTGCGGCGGGAGGGCGTCGAAGAACAACTCGAGGTGGCGCGTACCGCTTCGCCGGTGGGCGTCTTCGAACGCCTCGTAGACGATGCGCGTGAGGTCGTCGGCGTCGCGCAGCACCTCCACCACCCAGTTGGACACCTGGAAGAGCGAGTACGACACCTCGGGCTCGTCGGCCCCGCGTCCCTGCGGCACCGGGATGCGGGTGTTCTCGTACAGCGCCGGGTCGGGCGGGAGGGAGTTGATGTCGGCGAAGATGCGCTCCGGGTCGTCCGGCAGCGCCAGCCGCTCCCGCCGCGCGAGTTCCGCGAAGGTCGCGGGACGCACGGTGCCGATGAGGTGGCAGTGCAGATCGGCCTTGGGCAGGCGGCGGAGGTAGTCGGCGGGGAGGGGTGATGCGGAGGTCATGGAGCCGTTCGAGCGTCGAGGAGCAAAGGGGTCCCGCCCATCGCGGTGGGGCCGCGATGGGCGGGCGGCCGCCGGGGTGGGGGGAACTCCGGCGGCCGGTCGGGGGGGGTCAGCGCGAGGAGACCTCGCGGGCGAAGCGCTCCACCCACTGGGCGCGGTTGGGCAGCACCTCGGCGGGGTCCAGGGTGGCGTAGCCGGCGGCCACCGGGTCGGCTGCGATGTCGCCCACGACCGCGGTGATCTCCTCGGGGATCTCCGCGTCGAGGGCGACCGGCAGGTCGCCGACGATCTTCGCCGAGGCGCTCTGCGCCTCGACCGAGAGCAGGTAGTCGATGAAAGCGTGGGCGCCGTCGAGGTTGGGGGCGCCGGAGGGGATCATGGCGCGGTTGGTCGCCATGTAGCGCCCCTCGGTCGGCGCCGTCCAGGCGACCGGCTCACCCGAGGCGATCAGGGTGGTCGCGAACCCGCTCAGCGAGTCGGCGGCGACGATCTCGCCCTGGGTCAGCAGGTTCGTCACCTCGGTCGACGAGGTGTAGAACTGCAGGATGCCGGGGGCCCAGCCGCCGAGCGTGGTGTACGCCGAGTCGACGTCGTACGGTCCGGAGCCGTACACCGAGGCGACGCCCGAGACCGCGAGCTGTCCTGCGGTGACCGAGATGTCGGGGAAGGCCAGACGACCGGCGAGAGCGGGGTCGGCGTAGAGGGACCAGTCCGCGGCCTGCGCGGCGGTGACCTGATCGGTGTTGTAGATCGTTCCGTTCAGCTGGTAGCTGTAGGCCGGGCCGTCGAAGCCCTCCTCGGTGGCGAAGTCGGCGATGTTCGCCAGGTTCGGCACATCGGACTCGTCGAAGCTCTGGAAGAGGTCCTGTTCCTGGCCCTGCGCGGCGAAGGTGTCGGAGATCAGCATCACGTCGATGCCGGGATCACCGGCGGCGAGCTGCAGCTGCGAGAGACGGTCGGCGTTGCTGCCGGTCTCGACCTCGACGGCGATGCCGGTCTTCTCCGTGAAGGGGTCGATGATCGCCTGCTGGAACTGCTCGACACCGAAGGGGAACGTGCTGACGACGATGGTGTCGCTCGAGGCGGCGTCGTCGCTCGAGCCGGAGCAACCGGTGGCGACGAGAGCGGTGGCGACGAAGACGGACGAGGCCGCGAGCAGGCGGCGGGTGGGGCGGGTCATGCGGGTTCCTCTCGTGCGGCGGCGGAGCCGCGGCTGCGGTGCAGGTGTGTACGGGTGGGGCAGGACGGGGTGGTGCTGTTGCGGGTGGTGCTGTCAGGCGGCGAGGCGGATCAGGCGCGATGCGGCCGCCGAGACGGTCACACGGTCGCCCGGGCGGGCTGTGACCGCTTCGTCGCGGACGTCGGCCATCAGACGGACGGCTTCACCCTGCGCGTCGACGGTGTCGACCGTTACGAGCCGGTCCACGCCGCGGTAGGCGACATCGACGACGGTGCCGTCGAGGGTGAGAGCCCCGGCGGTCGCGAGACCGTCGATCTCGAGGTGCTCGGGACGGATCGTCGCGGTCGCGCCGTCGGACAGGACGAGGAAGTTCTCGTACCCGAGGAACTCGGCCACGAAGCGGTTCGCCGGGGCGGTGAACACCTCGGTCGGTGCCCCTTCCTGCATGATGCGTCCCTCGCGCATGAGGACCATGCGGTCCGACATCTCCAGCGCCTCGTCCTGGTCATGCGTGACGAGCACGACCGTGAGGCCGGTCTCCGCTTGGATGCGACGGATCTCGGCGCGCATCTGCACACGAAGCCGCGCGTCGAGGTTCGACAGCGGCTCGTCGAGGAGGAGGAGCGTCGGGCGGATGGCGATCGCGCGGGCGAGGGCGACGCGCTGCTGCTGCCCGCCCGAGAGCTTCTTGGGCCGGCTGGCGGCGAGATGCCCCAGCCCGACCAGATCGAGGGCTTCGGCGACGCGGCGCGTCCGCTCCGGCCCGGCGACCTTGCGCAACTTCAGGCCGTAGCCGACGTTCTCCGCGACGCTCATGTGGGGGAAGAGCGCGTACGACTGGAACACCATGCCCAGGCCCCGTCGCTCGGGCGGGGTGCGCGTGGCATCCGTCCCCGCGATCATGATGCGCCCCGAGGTGGGCTGCGTGTACCCCGCGAGCATGCGCAGCGATGTGGTCTTGCCGCAGCCGCTCGGCCCGAGCAGCGTCGTGAGCTGACCGGTCGGGATGGAGAGGTCGATCGCATCGACGGCTGTGAAGTCGCCGAAGCGCTGGGTGACCCCGACGAATTCTGCTGCAGTGGTCATCGGTTGATCCCTCCGAAGATGCGGGCGAAGCCGACGGTGCGTTCGGCGATGACGGCCACGACGACGGTGCCCGCCAGGATGATGGTGCTGGTCGCCGCGACCATGGGGTCGTAGCTCTGCTGCACGTAGTCGAGCATCGTGACGGGCAGGGTGCGGAAGTCCCGGCTCTGCAGCAGCAGCGACAGCGGAACGTTGTTGAACGACGTGACGAAACTCAGCAGCCCCGCCGAGAAGATGCCGGGCCGAAGGAGGGGCAGTGTCACCGTGAAGAACGCCCGCAGGGGCGACGCCCCGAGACCGCGAGCGGCCTCTTCGACGCTGGGATCGGCCAGCGCGAGAGAGGCTCCGGTCACCCGCACGGCGTACGGGAGCATCAGCACGGTGTGGCCGATCAGGAGCACCGGGAAGTTGTCGAGGCGCAGCCCGATGATGAGCTGCTGGTAGAGCGCCAGCCCGACGACGAGCTCGGGGACGATGAGCGGCGAGAGGAAGAGACCCTCGACGATGCCCTTGCCGGGCAGGCGCCCGCGGTGGATCGCCAGGGTGACCGGCACGCCGATCGCGAGGGCGAGGATCGTCGCCAGCAGTGCGAGCTCGAGGCTGGACACCAGTGCCGAGGTGAACGGCTTGTAGGCGAAGGCCGCGCCGAACCAGCGCAACGAGAAGCCCTCGGGAGGGAAGCGCAGCGTTCGCCCGCCGGTGAAGGCGGTCGCCACGACGAACAGGATCGGCACGATCATGACGATGTAGCCGGCGACGGCGAGGGATGCCGCGACGGGACGCGAGGTCTTCACGAGGTCGCCCCCCGTCGTCCGGCGATGGCCGACAGGCCCGACACGGCGAAGACGAGGACCGTCATGATGATGGCCGTGGCGCTGGCCGCGGCCCAGTCGATCGTGACGCTGGAGTACGAGTAGAGCTGTGTCGACAGCATCCGCTGGCTGGATCCTCCGAGCAGGTACGGCGTCGTGTACGCGGTGACGCTGCCGGCGAAGACGAGCGTGGCCGCGACCACCATGCCGGGGGCCGACAGGGGCACCACGATCCCCCAGAAGGTGCGGGTACGCCCGGCGCCCAGACCGCGCGCCGCGTCATCGAGACCGGGGTCGACCTGCGCGACGGCCGAGTAGCAGGAGATGATCGCCAGAGGCAGGAACAGCTGAGTGAGACCGAGCACGATCGCGAGTTCCGTGTACAGCAGCTGCGGCGCCCTCTCGACGAGGCCGAGGCCGACGAGGAGCTGCCCGATGGCCCCGTTCGAGCCGAGCAGGACCAGCCAACCGAAGGTGCGGACGACGTTGCTGAGCAGCAGGGGGAAGATCGCGAGGGCGAGCAGGACGCCGGCCCACCGCGAGGTGGACCGCGCCAACAGGTAGGCGATCGGGAAGCCGAGCACGATGCAGACCACGGTGACGATGAGGCCGAGACCGACCGTGCGACCGATGATCGCGAGGTCGTAGGGGTCAGTCAGCATGCGGCTGAGCCGGTCGAGGATGTCGAGCGGGCTGACCCCCGGCGGGGCGAAGAGCATCGCCACCGAGGGGATCAGGAAGCCCACCAGCAGCAGCGCCAGCCCGGGGAGGGCGAGCAGTCCGGTGCGGCGTGAGAGCACGGGCCGACTCCGATCATGAGGGGTTGCAACCGGTTGCGCAACCGGTTGTTACCACCGTAGGGGGCGGCGAGTCGCTCACGCGACCTCCCGTGTAAACAGCGTGTAAAACGCGGACGCAACCGGTTGTGGCCGCTCAGTAGGATGAACGGACTGCGCGCGGTGCTCGCGTCTGTCGGAAGGGGGCGCAGTGACCACGCTGGCCGATGTCGCCGCTCTTGCCGGGGTGGCCAAGTCGACCGCTTCGCGTGCGCTCGGCCGCCCCGACCTCGTCGCCCCCGACACCGTGGCACGGGTGCGTGCCGCCGCCCTACAGCTGGGCTTCGTCCCCAATCGCACCGCGAGCCACCTCGCCCGCGGCAGCAGCGGGATCGTCGCCCTCGTCGTCCCGACGCTCGACAACGCGTTCTTCACCCCCATCGTCGCGGGGGCGCAGTCTCGCGCGCGTGAATCCGACCTTCAGCTCACCGTGGCGGTGCACCGCCTCGACGACGCCGACGACCTCGTCGAGTTCGAGCGCCTCGCGCGACAGGTCGACGGCTGCGTCCTCGTCGCGCCGCGCGGGCCTGACGAGATCGTGCAGGCGGCCGCCGTCTTCGGCCCCACCGTGCTCGTGGACCGCGAGATCCAGGGCATGACCTCCATCGTCGCCGACACGGCGAGCGCCTTCGCCGACCTCGCCGCCCGCTTCGCCGACACCGGTCATCGCGCCATCGCCTACCTCGGCGGCCCGGAGGGCTCGTGGCAGGACGCGCAGCGCAGCGCCGCGATCGCTCGCGCCGTCGCGGACCGCGCGCAACTGACGACGCTCGGTCCCTTCCCCGCGACCTTCGCCGCGGGGGTCGCCGCCACCGATGCGGTCGTGGCCTCCGGTGCGACCGCGGTGGTCCCCTACGCGACCTCGATCGGGCTCGGCCTCGTCTTCGCCCTGCGCGCCCGGGGTGTGTCCTCACCCGGGGAGATCGTGGTGAGCGCGGAACGACTGGTGGCCGAGGCGATCGGCGCCGACGAGGTGCCCGCGATCGACGTCGACGGCGAGCAGCTCGGCCGCGAGGCCATGACCGCCCTCGTCGATCTCCTCACCTCGGGAGTGGATGCCGGCGAAACGCGCCGACTGCCCGTGTCGGTGCACTGGCCGGAGTAGTCCCCGGTCTGAGCCGACGGCCGCAGCCCACCCCCGACGGCCACCTCGATGGTCCGCGCGGGGCGCGTCAGGCGCGCGCGGCCGCCGAGGTCATCGGGCACTCGAAGGGATCGCGCGCGGCCAGGCCCACGCGGTTGAGGTACCGGATGACGATTCCGTACGACTGCAGCAGCGTGGTCTCCACGTAGGGCACGTCGAGCGTCTTGCTGTGCTCCTTGACGATCGCCCGGGCGCGGCTGAGGTGCGGGCGCGGCATGTTCGGGAACAGGTGGTGCTCGATCTGGTAGTTGAGTCCGCCCATCAGCCACGTCGCCCACCAGCCGCCGGTGATGTTGCGCGAGGTGCGCACCTGCTTGCTGAAGAAGTCGAGTTTGGCGTTCGGCGCGATCACGGCCATGCCCTTGTGGTTCGGAGCGAAAGACGCCCCCATGTAGACCCCGAAGACGGCGAGCTGCACGCCGAGGAACGCGAACGCCATGCCGATCGGGAGGAAGACGAAGACGGGCGCGACGAACACGGCGAAGCGCAGCGCGATGATGCCCAGCTCGCTCCACCGCCCCTTCACCTCTCCGCGCGAGAAGAGGTGGCGGAAGGCGTGCGCGTGCAGGTTCGCGCCCTCGAGCGTGAGCAGCGGGAAGAACAGCCACCCCTGGCGACGCGTGATCCAGCGGCGCAGGCCGCGCGCGGTCGCGGCATCCTCGTCGACGAAGGAGATCGTGTCGACCTCGATGTCGGGGTCCTTGCCCACGCGGTTCGGGTTGGCGTGGTGGCGGGTGTGCTTCGACGTCCACCACGACAGGCTGATGCCCACGACGCCGGCAGCGAGCCACAGGGCCAGGCGGTCGTTGGCGCGTCCCGACGCGAAGATCTGCTTGTGCGCCGCCTCGTGGGCGAGGAAGGCGACCTGGGTGAAGAGGATGCCGAGAGCGGCGGCGATCAGCAGCTGGAACCAGCTGTCCCCGAGAAGGACGAAACCGGTGATCGCCCCGCCGAAGCCGAGGGCGAGCACCGTGCCGACCAGCGCATAGAAGCGGCGGGCACGCGTGAGCAGTCCCGTCTCGCGGACGACCTGCGACAGTTCCGTGTACGCCTTGGCCATCGGGGGGAAGTCGGCCGTTCCCTTGTAGGTCTGGCGGATCGGTCCCATCCGGGATTCGATGACGGGTGCAGCCATGGCATGCTCCTCGGTTCTGGGTGACCGCTAAGGCCGGAAGCCATGGGCGGATGCCGAGGACTGAGGTCGACGCTACGTCGTGCATATGCGCATGGCTGCATACACGCTCCTCCCGAGTCCCGGAAAGACGCGGTTCGGCGACCGGGCGCACCGGAGAAGGTCAGACGATTGCCAGCTACGGCCGGTGAGGCGTGGTCAGCGCGCGTGCGTGACCCAGGCCCAGATGGGCGGGCGCCGCCGCCGCGTGGTCGCCTCGCGCGATTGCGTCACGGCGCGCAAGGCCGGCACCGGCACCGGCACCGACTCCGACTCCGGCACCGACTCCGACTCCGGCACCGGCTTCGACTCCGACTCCGAGTCCGACTCCGACTCCGACTCCGGCTCCGACTCCGGGCCGACTCCGGAAGAGGAGACATCGGGGACGGGGATCGCTCCGCCGCCGTCGGCGCCCTGCCGGAGCTCGACCGCGACGGCGACGACGTCTGCCGCCGACGGACGTCGAGCCGGATCGGGGTCCGTCATCGCGGTGAGGAGCACCTCCCACCCGTACCCGAACCGCGAGGGGATGACGGGATCGAAATCGAGAGGCGCGAGAAGGACGTGCTGCGCCGCTCCCCCGAGCACCGGGCTCTCACCGGTCAACGCCTCCACGGCCAGGAGGCCGAGGGCGTAGATGTCGGCGGCGGCGCCGGGCGCCTCCCCGCGCAGTTGCTCCGGCGGCAGGTAGTCCTCGTCGTCGGTGGAAGCGTCGTCGACCGCGGCGCCGCCACCACCGGACAGGAGGTGGGCGACGCCGAAGTCGGCGAGCACCGCGACGAACGGCCGGTGGGCGTTTCGGACGGGACGCAGCAGGATGTGCGAGGACGTGAGGTGGTGGTGGACGATGCCCACCTCGTGAACGGCGTCGAGTCCGCGTGCGAGATCCTCGATCAGCCCGGCGACCAGGAGCGGCGCGAGCGGTCCGCCGTCGTCGAGGCGTTCGCGCAGGGATGGACCGTTGATGAACTCGGTCACGAGATAGCCGCGGCCGTCGCGTCCGAGGTGGGCGTCGTAGAGCGTGATGAGCGCCGGGTGATCGAGGGCGGCGAGGACGCGGGCCCCCTCCAGCCGAGGCGGGGGCTCGGTCGCGGTAGCGGGGTCGAGGGGGAACACCTTCACGACGACGTCGCGCGCGAGGATGTCGTCGCGCGCGCGGAAGACGTGGCCGTCGACCCCCCGGCGGCCGAGGGGCCCCGCGGCCCGATAGCGCCCCGCGAAGACCGTGGCGAGGCCCGCAGGCAGTGACGCCGCGGCATCCTGTTCGCGTTGCGCCCGGAGCGCTCGTCGCCCGCCGTCGCCCTGCGCAGCCATGGTCATCGGCTTCTTTCGACACGCGGCGTGATCCGCCGCCCGACGCGCCGCTGCCGCATGAGAAACTCCTCTTGCCCCGAGGGTGTGAGAGACCGCAACGGGCGCACTATTGGGGGGCGCCCGCCCGTTGCGGTCGCTCAAAGGCTACTGAGTAAAAGCGATTTCCGCTGACGGATGACAGACCGGGCGGACGGGGGCATAATGGACGATCTTCGACGGCGCGCTGAGGCCTTCGCCGCTCTCGGAGACCCGGGACGTCTGCGCATCGTCGATCTGCTCGCGATGGGCGACATGTCGTCGAGCGAGATCGCGTCCGTGCTGGGGATGAAGTCGAACCTCGTCGCCTTCCACGCCAACGTGCTCGAAGACCGCGGGATCGCGCGGCGCGTGCCATCCGAGTCAGACGGGCGTCGCAGCTACCTGCAGCTCGTTCCCGAAGCGTTCTCCGACCTCACCCTCGCCCCACGGAAGGTCCAGGGCCGGGTGCTCTTCGTCTGCACGGCGAATTCCGCCCGTTCTCAACTTGCCCGCGCCATCTGGGAGGCCCACAGCGCGATTCCGGCGGAGTCGGCGGGGACGAACCCCGGCGAACGCGTGCACGCCGGCGCCGTCGCCGCGGCGGTCCGGCACGATCTGCGCCTCGACGACCGCGTCCGCCCCCGGTCCCTCAGCGACGTCGCCCGGCCCGGAGACTTCGTCATCAGCGTCTGCGACCATGCGCACGAGGCCCTCGGCGGTCGCGACGACGTGCACTGGTCGATCCGCGACCCCGCTCGGACCGGCAGCGACGAGGAGTTCGACCGGACGGTCGGCGAGTTGCGCTCGCGCATCGCGCGGGTCGCCCCGCAGCTCACCGCGGCGTGAGGCCTCTTCGAGAGGCCCCGTCCCGCACGCGCCGTCGGGAAGCCCGCCTCACCGGCGTCCGGCATCCCGATCCCCGCCCACCACTCGTGCGGCTGCTCGTTCCTGCGATGACGACGGCGAATTAAGCTGACTCCCACGAGCCGATCGCCACCCGCCCCGCGCTTTCACACCCCTGTCGACGCCGACGCCGCCTCCCGTCGCGGTCGCGATCGGCATCCTGATCCGGAGGTTTCGATGACCCACTCCCCCGCCGCGCGCATGCACGAGGTCAGCGACGAGACTCGCGCCATCGTCGACATGGTGCTCGAGTACTCCCGGGGTCGGCTCACGTCCGAGGACACGCCGCTCGACAAGCCGCTGCCTGCCGCCGAACTGCGGCGCCTCGCGGGCCGCACCATCGACGAGAAGGGCATCGGTGCGCGCAAGGCGCTCGGGATCTTCGAGCACGTCCTCGCCCCCGCGTGCATCACGACCGACGACCCGCGCTACCTCTCGTTCATCCCGAGCGCGCCCACCAAGGCCGCGGCCGCATTCGACCTCGTCGTCTCGGCCAGCGCGCTCTACGGCGGCTCGTGGCTCGAAGGAGCCGGCGCCGTGCACGCCGAGAACGAGGTGCTGCGCTGGCTCGCCGCCGAGTTCGGACTCCCCGAGGGCGCGGGAGGCGTCTTCGTCCAGGGCGGGACGCTGGGCAACCTGTCCGCCCTCGTCGCCGCTCGCGAGGCGGCGCGTGATCGGCTCGCGGATGCCGGCAGCCCCCGCCCCGACGCCTGGCGCGTGGTCTGCAGCGTCGAGGCGCACTCCTCGATCGCCTCCGCGGCGCGCGTGATGGACGTCGAGGTCGTCGGCGTGCCCGTGGGTGCCGACGGCGTGCTGCGCGGAGACGCCGTGCGCGCCGCCCTCGACGAGCACGGTGACAGCGTCTTCGCCGTGGTCGCGACCGCCGGCTCCACCAACTTCGGCATCGTCGATGACATCGCCGACATCGCCCGCGCGGTCGAGGGCACCGACGTGTGGCTGCACGTCGACGGTGCGTACGGACTCACCGGCATGCTCTCCCCGCGGGCTCGGCACCGGTTCGCCGGCGTCGAGCACGCCGACTCCCTCGTGGTCGACCCGCACAAGTGGCTGTTCGCCCCCTTCGACGCGTGCGCGCTCATCTACCGCGACCCCGAGCTCGGCCGCCGTGCCCACACGCAGCACGCCGAGTACCTCGACACCCTCACCGAGACGAGCGACTGGAGCCCGTCGGACTTCGCCGCCCACCTCACGCGCCGCGCCCGCGGGCTGCCCCTGTGGTTCTCGCTCGCCACTTACGGCGCGGCGGTCTACCGCGAGGCCATCACCACCGCGATCGACCTCGCCGAGCGCATCGCCGACGAGATCGACGGACGCGCCGAGCTCACGCTGGTCCGCCGCCCCCAGCTCGGGGTCGTGGTCTTCGAGCGCGTCGGGTGGGCGAAGGCCGACTACGACCGCTGGTCGGCGCAGCTGCTCGATGGGCAGCACGCCTTCGTGACCCCCTCGAGCCACGCCGGACGCGTCAACGCCCGCTTCGCGATCCTGAATCCGCGGACGACGTTCGACGATCTGGTGGGGATCCTCGACACGATGATGTGACGATGCCGCGGCTCGACCCGTGCACGACGGCGGGGATCACGCTCGACACGCCGATGCGCCCGGCCGCCCCTGCGGCGTGTCCGGGGCGGATCCCGCCGCTGTGCTTGCCGTGCATGCGCGGCTCCGCGTCGGCGTCGACGCCCAGCGACGGTCGCGCGGACCGGGAATGCGAAAAGCCCCGGCGAACCGGGGCTTTCTCGACATCTGTAGAGCCAGTACCCCACTACTCGAATAAATCGGCGCTCCTGCCACCACCCCTGGTGGAGTTGCGGAAATTGGCTGGTCTAGCGACGAATCCGCCTGTCTCAAACTCACCCTCAGAGCCGTCGCCTCGACTCTTGCGCCGTCGGCTTAAGCCAGCTCTCATCGCTGAGATCGTCGCGAAGTATCAGTCCGGCGCGACGACCCCATCCCTCTGTGTGGAGTACGCCCTCTCGAAGGGCGGCCTGCTAAAGCTGCTGCGCGATGAGGGAGTTCAGCTTCGATGCCAGCCCCTCAGTGACGAGCAGGTCAACGAAGCGGCTGTTCTCTACGACGGCGGCATGTCCCTCGCAGCTATCGCCATGCACTTCGACGTCAGCTACAACGGTGTTCGACAGTCCCTCATTCGAGCGGGCGTCCAGCTCAGGCCCCGCGGCGGGGATCGACGCTCCTCAGCATTCGACGCGTCGGCAGCGAGACCGTCATGGTCGCCGTGAGCGCGCCCGCTGCCAGGATGGCGGCGAGAACGACCAGCTGGAATCTTCCTGCCTCCAGCGGAGAGAGCCCACCGAAGAGCGCCCCGACGAAGGCACCGGGAAGAACGACGAGCCCGGTCGCCTTGGTTTGGTCGATTCCCGGGACGAGCGCGTCGTAGACGGCGATTCGTCCGAGATCACGGGTGGCTCGCCGTGGGGTCGCGCCGAGTGCCAACCACCCCTCGACTTCGGCCCATCGGTCCGCACGCAGTTGCGCGAAGCGCCGACCGGCGAGCGATGCGACGGTCATCGCGTTGCCGATCACCATTGCTTCGACGGCCAGGACGTAGCGGGGTGTGAACGCGACCGCGCCCGTGACGAACACGATCCCGCCAGCGACGCCGACACCGACGCCGAGAGCGACCGCTGCCCTCCATGAAGCGGCGAGGGGCTCACCCGCTCGCCGTGTCGACACGGCGACGGCGACGGCGAACATGATGCACAGTCCGACGCCCACCCAGATGGGATCGCCGATGATGCCACCGAGCACCAGGCTGAGCGCCGCGAGTTGGACGCCCGCGCGCGCGACAGCGACCGTAGGGCTCCACCATCCCCGGATGCCACCGGCCACCAGCACGAGAACACTCACGCCCGCGAGGAGCAGCGTGGCCAGCCCCGTTCGCACGAGCATCTCGACGGTAGGCACCCTTGCAGGCTACTGATCGATCATCGACGACGAGCCCCGCGCGGGGAGGTTCGCTCTCACACCCCGGCCGCGGTCACGACGAAATCGGTTCCGAAACCGGCGATCAGGCCGGCGAGAAGACCGATGTACGTCAGGTACCCGCCTCTCATGTCGCGCGCGACGGCGATGAGCTGGACGAGGACGTAGATGATCGATCCGGCGGCGAGGGCGAGGAACGTGAGGGCGAGGGGGTCATTCACGACGACGCTCCCGCGGACGGTGCCCGCCAGGGTGGGGCCGCCACCGATCAGCCCGAGCAACGCGAGCTGCGGCCACGAGGGGCGGCCGCCGGATCCCGCCAGCGGCGCTGTGATCCCGAATCCCTCGGTCGAGTTGTGCAGGGCGAACCCCACGACCAAGATGGTCGCCAGCTGGAGTTCTCCGCCGGCGGCGGACTGCCCGATGGCAAGACCCTCCGCGAAGTTGTGGAGCCCGATACCGACCGCGATCAAGAACGCCAACCGGCTGGCCGGCTCGCCGAGCCGCAGCACGCCCAACTTCTCCGTGGCCACGCGGAGATGCGTCCGCCGGGCGGTCCAGCCGTCGTACGCGACGAGCCCGAGCATGCCGACCGAGATTCCGGCGAAGAGCAGGGCTGTCAGGATCACGAAATCCCCCCAGGAAGAGCTCTTCTCGATCGCCGCGGCAGTCAGGGCGGCATCCACCGGCTCGACGGCGTGCATGAGAACGTCCCACAGGAGAAAGAGCAGCACGCCGATGGTGATGGCGTTGAACAGGGCACGAAGACCTCCTGCGCTCGCGGAGAGGCGGCCGGCCGGAAGGCCGAGGAAGATCGTGCCTCCCGCGATCACACCCATGACGATGACGGTTCCTGCGTTCATGATTTTCCTCTTCGTCCGGTCTCAGCTGGTAATGACGGTCGACACCGCGGGGATCACGCCGAGCGACAACAGGATGATGAGGAGGATGCCGAGGGCGACGCGGTAGATGACGAAGGACAAGAAACTGCCCTTCTTCAGGTACTGCATGAGGAAGGCGATCACGAGGTAGCCGACCACGAACGCGATCACGGTCGCGATGGCGGTCTCGCCGAGGTTGTAGGGACCGGTGCCCTCGTCGAAGCTCTTGTAGAGCTCGTAGAGACCGCTTGCGAACACCGCGGGAACGGCGAGCAGGAACGAGTACTCGGCGGCAGCGGTGCGCTTGTAGCCGAGTGCACGGCCGAGCGTCGTGGTCGCGCCCGAGCGCGAGACGCCCGGGACGAGGGCCAGAGCCTGCGCGAAACCGAAGGCGAAGCCGTGACCGACGGTGAGGTCGTCGAGGTCGCGACGACGCTTGCCGTAGTGATCGGCGAGGCCCAGCAGGATGCCGAAGACGATCAGGACGATCGCGGTGATCCAGAGGCTGCGGAAGTTGTCGCGGATGAGGCTCTGCAGGAGGAAGCCGAGCACACCGATCGGGATGGTGCCGATGATGATGTACCAGCCCGTGCGCGCGTCGGGGTCGTTGCGCGGAACACGGCCCGTGAGGGACAGGAACCAGCGCGAGAGCACGCGGGCGATCTTCTTGCGGAAGTACAGGAGCACCGCGAGTTCGGTGCCGATCTGGGTGATGGCGGTGAACGTCACGCCGGGGTCGGTCTGCGACGGGAGGAACTCGCCCACGATGCGCAGGTGGGCGCTGGAGGAGATGGGGAGGAACTCGGTGAGGCCCTGAACGAGCCCCAGGATGATGACCTCGAGAATATGCATGCTGTCCTTCGGGATGGAGGTGACGGGATCGCCCGTGGGCGCTCGTCAGACTTCTGGTGAAGCTGCGCCGCCGGACGCGTCCTTCTTCTCGCGACGCGATGCGACCCACTTCCGGGTCAGAGCGAAGACGACGGGCAGGACGGAGATCAGCACGATGACGATCATCAGCACGTCGATGTTGTCGACGATGAACGGGATGCCGCCGAGCACGAGGCCGATGACGGTCATGCCCACCACCCACAGCGTCGCTCCCGCGGTGTTCCAGACCAGGAACCTTCGGTACGACATGTGAGCGGTGCCGGCAGCGACCGGTACATACGTGCGTACGATCGGCACGAACCGCCCGAGCACGAGAGAGCCCCCGCCGTATCTCGCGAAGAACCGTTCGGCGTCGTGCAACCGTTCGGGGCGGAGGACACGCGCGCCCTCGCGGAACATGCGCCTGCCGAACCGGCGGCCGAGCCAGTACCCCGTCTGATCGCCGAGGATCGCCGCGGGAATGCCGACGAGAAGGACCTGCCACGGCTGTATGCCGAGAGGGCCGGCGAGGACGGCCGCTGTCACGAGAAGCGAGTCGCCTGGAAGAAACGGGAACAAAACTCCGGACTCGATGAAGATCAGGACGGCGATCCCCGCGAGCACCCACGGCCCGAAGGCATGGAGGATGGACGCCGCATCGGGAAGCAGACCCGCGGAGGCGGCGACGACGTGAGTCCCGATCATGACGAGAGGGTGGTCAGCAGAGCCTGGAGGGCGTCCGTCTCCGACGTCGGATCTGGTGTCGACGCTCGCACGGCCTTCAAGACCGCGTCGATGCGTCCATCGATGACGCTCCAGGCCGTGGCATCCAGACCCTCCAGCGTGGATTGGTCGTGGTCCCAGGCCGTTTCGAGGTCGGTAATGCGCGTCTTCGCCCCCGCCTGGTCTCCCGCGCGCACCATCGACAGAGCGTCCTGGACGATCGTTCGGTAGGCGTCGACGGTGTCGGCGGGGAAGTTGGCGGTGGCCGACTGCCCGGGAGCCAAGGTGGCGTGGGTACTCGGGGCCTCTTCGCTCGCAGCGGCCGTGGTGTGGGGCTGCGCGTGCGCCCAGGTGAGAACTGCCACGGCGACGATCCCGACGATAGCGAAGTACGCGAGCATCACACGTTCCCGCCCAGCGGCCCTCGAACGTGGATCAGGGGCCGTCGCCGGTTCCGTCTGATCGGCGCGAGTCACCGTGAGGTAAACGACCGTGCCGAGGATCGCGACGAGGAAGATCACGCTCGTCCACGCGACGCCGAGCCCCAGGCCGCCCTGGGCGGGGTCGAACCCGAGCCAGTCGCCGAGGTTGGCCCCAAGCGGACGCGTCAAGATGTAGGCCAGCCAGAACGACAGCACGGCATTCGCACCAAACCGCCACCCCACGATCACCGCCATGATCAGACCGGCCGGCAGCAGCACCGACACCCCCGGGCTCCACCCGGTGAGTTCCAGGATGCCGTCGCCCGCTGCCGTCCCGAGGGCGAAAGTGACGAGGATGGCGAGCCAGTAGTACAGCTCTCGTCGCGTCGTCGTGATGCTGTGAATCGACAGCGTGCGCTGGCTGCGCCACCACACCGCGAACACGACGGCGAGGAGCGCGGCGAAGACGCCCGTGCTGGCCGCGAGGGGCACGCCGAGATCATCGGTGAGGATGTCCGTGTACAGCGTGCCGGTGACGCTGACGACGACGACCGTGAGCCAGTACACGAACGGGACGTACCTGCGCAACGCAAGCTGCCACGTCAGCACGCCTGCCAGCACGACGGTGAAGATCACCGACGTGGCTTCCAGCCCGACGCCGAGCGTCACATTGATCCAGTCGGCGAAGCTCTCCCCTACCGTCGTGCACAGGACTTTGATGATCCAGAACCAGACGGTGACCTGGGGCACCTTGCTCGACATGATGCGCCGGGAGACACGGACCGCTGGCGGGGAAGTCGTCATGGGGGAACGGTAGAAAGACCGTCCTAAGATGCGACTCAGAATTCAGTGCTTCGGAGCCGCGGAGGTCGGAAGGCGAAGCCTCATCGTCGTGCCGGCATCCGAGGTGGCCGAGACCATCGCGGAGCCGCCGTATCGCGTGACGGCATCCTGCACCAGGGCCAGCCCGATGCCGAACCCGCGGCGCGAAGAACCCCCACCGCCGACGGCGGGGGCCGATCGCGCGAACCTGTCGAAGACGCGATCGGGACTGATTCCTCGGATGCCGGGGCCTTCGTCGGTGACCTCGATGAGGACGTGGCGCCCGTCGCGCCTCGAGGAGATCGTGACCGTCCCTGCCGCGGGCGAGTGTTTGACGGCGTTGTCGACCAGCGCGACGACACACCGCCGAAGGCTGGACGCGGGCATCGATACCCGCAGATCGTCACCAGACGGCCGGATCACGAGGGTCACTTCTCGCTGGCGCGCCAGCAGACCCATCGAGGCGACGGCCGACTCCACCGCGGGGACGACGGGCACCGGGTCCGACACCGCCTCCTTCGGAACCTCGACGGATTCGAGAAGATCGGCGACCACCTCGATGAGGGCGCGCGAGTCCGCTCGGAGGTCGGCGACCACCGCTGCGTGCGGATCCGCCGACGCCAGGGATCTCTGCAGCACCTGGATTCTGGCATCCAGGACCGCTAGGGGCGTGCGCAGTTCATGTGAAGCGTCCGCGACGAATTCACGTTGGCGTCGGAGGGCGTCGACGAGGGGGCGCACCGCGCGGCGCGTCACGAGCCACCCGAGCAGCCCCGCCGAGGCGATCGCGGCCACGCCGATCAGCGTGCCCGCCATCAGAATGTCGAGTCCGTCGATGTCGACCACCGTCTCACGGGGTCCGGGATGGAGGAGGTCACCGAGGGGGATCTGCGTGAGCACCACCGAGAAAGCCGCCACGAGGACCACCACGACGAGCAGAGATACGGCACCGGTGATGGTGAGAGCCACTCGCCACGCGGCCGCGCGGACGAGCACGGCGTCGGCGTCGAGGGGTGCCTTCCGCGCGATCACAACAGCCCCAGACGGTACCCCCGCCCGCGCACCGTCTGCACGATGGCGGGGTCGGTCTTCTTGCGGAGGTAGTGCACGTAGGTATCGACCGCGCCCGGGGTGTCATCGGGCGAGAACACGGAGCGAAGGATGTCGTCGCGCGAGAACGTCCGCTGCGGGTGGGCCGCGAACAGGGTGAGCAGAGCACTCTCGCGCTCCGTGAGAATGATGCGTCCGTCATAGGGCGAGTAGACCGCTCGGGAATCGGGATAGAACTCCCAATCGCCGATGCGGACGAATGGCCCCTCTCCTCCGCTCACGCGACGGATGGCGCGGAGACGGGCAAACAGTTCGTCGAACTCGAAAGGCTTCACGAGGTAGTCATTGGCCCCGGCGTCGAGTCCCCGCACCTTGTCTTGCACGGTGCCCAGCGCGGTGAGGATGAGCAGGGGGACTCCGGTTCCCGCCCGTCGCAGCGTCTCGACGATCGTCACCCCGTCCACGGTGGGGAGACGCCGATCGACGACCATCACGTCGAATGTTCGAGCGGTTGCGATGTCGAGAGCCTCACCACCATCCGCGACGAGCGTCACGTCGTACACCTCGTCGAGCACTGTCGCCATCAGCGGACCGAGCTGGTCGTCGTCCTCGACGAGCAACAGCCGAGGGCGATCCGTCTGGGGAGCGATCATGTCCCACCTCCGTCCGAATCCGTCACGTTCGTCTCCAGCCTGGACCCCTGCCTCTCAGAAAACGCTGATCTGCACCACAGTCTCTCCTCGGGGGGAACCACTCGATTCATCTTCGTCGTTTCTTACAGCCCCCGAGCGAGTCTTCTCCCGACGGCTCGTCCGAGCCGAAGAGAGAGGACGAATCATGAGTACACCGAAACGTCGATGGATCACCGCGAGCCTTGCCGCCGGCGCGCTCGCGCTGGTCGGAGTCGGTGGCGTGGCGGCGATCGCCCTGCCCGCGAGCGCGAGCGCGACCACGTCCGTGTCGACACCCTCCCCTCAGACGGGTCTGGACGCCACGGACAACGGCAGCGATGGAGAGACAGCCGACGACCAGGTCGGTGAGACTCCCGGTCAGGAGACCGCCGACGACCCCGGGCACGAAGACGGCACCGCCGACGGCGAGACGGCCGACGACGCACCGACCGGTTGATCGACGATCGGGGTGCGGGCGGTCGACGTCATCGGCGGCCGCCCGCACCTCACGTTCGAGCTCGACCGCAGCGGGCGGTCGCCGACGCGCCTGCATCACCGCGACGAGCGCGACCATCACGGCGGCCAGGCCGAGCGACACCCACTCGGAACCGAGCCCGACGCCGCCTTCGGCGACGGGCTTTCCGAGCCAGTCCGCGACGGATGCCCCGAGCGGTCGCGTCAGGACGTAGGCGAACCAGAACGACAAGACGGCATCCCACCGCGCGAAGCGCCACCCCAGGAACGGGACGGCGATCGCAACGGCGAAAACGGCGATCGAGGTGCCGTACCCGAGTCCGAGAGTGACGGCGGTCAGGTCGCCGACAGCCGTTCCGAGCGCGAACGTTCCGACGACGGCAGCCCAATAGAAGAACTCGCGGCGGGTCGTGGTCACGTCGTGCACGGAGAAGGTGCCCTCGACACGGCGCCAGAGCACGAAGACGGCCGCCAGCGCAATCGCATACAGCGCTGCGGATGCGACGTAAGGCAGACCGATCACGATGTGCACCACGTCGGCGGCCATCGTTCCGAACACCCCGACCGCCGCCACCGCCAGCCAGTAGACGCCCGGCACGTATCGCCGACGTGTCAGCTGCCACGCCACAGCGACGACGAAGAAGGCGAACCCGAGGAGGACGGCGACGACAGGATCCAGGGCTCGGATGGAGAAGTCCGAGACCGCCTCGCCCAGCGCGGTAGACGCGGCTTTCGCAGCCCAGAAGGCGACCGATGGATCGGGGACCCGTGACGACTCAACGGCACGGCGGCTCGAACTCATGCCGCCCAGCGTGGCCGGACTTCACTAAGAAAGCTCTCAGAGGCGGGCGCTATGCGGACCACTGAGAGGAGGGGCGAATGCAGGATCGCAACACCGAGGAGTTGTTCGAGTAAGACAGCTAACCTGTCCCGAAAGTAGGCCCAGTACACCGCAACTCGAATAAATCGGCTCTTCTGCCGCCACCCCTGGCGGAACTGCAGAAACTGGCTGGTCTATCGCCAGATTCGATAGCCGAACACTCGCCCTCAGAGCATCCGCCTCGGCTCCTGCGCCGTCGGCTCAATCCCGCACTCGTCGCTGAGATCGTGGAGAAGTATCAGTCCGGCGCGACGACACCAGCTCTCTGTACCGAGTACAGCCTCTCGAAGGGCGGAGTACTGAAACTACTCCGCGACGAAGGTGCTCAGCTTCGCTGCCAGCCACTCACCGACGAGCAGGTCCGCGAAGCCACTGCACTTTATGGCGACGGCAAGTCGCTCGCAGCAATCGCCAAGCACTTCGACGTCAGCTACAACGGCGTACGCCAAGCCTTCGTTCGGGCAGGTATTCAGCGCCGGCCTCGCGGAGGGAGTCGAACCTAGGCAACTCGAATAAATCAGACCTGCTTCCGCCAGCTCTCCGCGACCTCGAGAAGTTGGCCGCACTGGCCGTCTTGGCGCCCGCCACGCTGGCGGCAGATGGCGCGCCAGCGTGGCGTCTGGGTCGAAGACTCGGCGCGGATACTCGCTCGGAGACTGCTGCCAAATACTGCGGGGACGCCACGACTCCAGCCCTGTGCTCGGAGTACAGCTTGTCGAAGTCTGGCGTTCTGAAGCTCCTCCGGGATGAAGGGGTCGAGCTTCGACGTCGGCCTTGACGGGCAGTCAAGTCCGACGTGCCATCCAGCCCGAAGCGGCCTCCAGCGATTGCACGCGTCTTACGCCGGGGGGCTTACCCGGATGGGGGACCGGAGCTCCGGCGTCCGCTCACCTCGGCGAGTCGGTTCGCGTGATACGAATCGCCGAGGTGAGCTGGCCGTGAGCTGTTATTTCACCTTCACCACCATGGTCTCGGATGAAGTCTCCCCCACAGCATTCACCAAGATCAGCGTATAGCGATAGCTTCCTGCTACCCGACCGGTGACCAATGTGGTCGTCTTCTGGGCGGCCGGCGTAGCGGATGTGAGTGACTTCTCGTCGATGAGGACATCATTCTCAAGAAGCCGATATGAGGTAGCGTTCGTCCCCCACCACATATTCCCCGTGACAGTGTAGGCACCGTCTCCATCCCAGTTGTCGTTACTCAGGACGGCTTTGCCTGGGGCGGCATTAGTCACCTGGACGACCAAAGACTTCGTTGCCGTTGAGCCTCTGGCATTAATCAGCTCACCAGTGTACGTGTAGGTACCGTTTGCTTTACCTTCGACCAATACACTCACCTTCTGCGCCTTCGGCGCCTCTGGGCTGGGGTAATCGGTCGCGATAAGTTTGCCGTTCTCATACAGCCGGAACATGCCGCCATTTGAGCCCCACCACATATCCATCACGACGCTATACGTACCGCCACGCAGACCCGTTATGTGGCCTTGGTCGGTCGAAAGCACGCCGACTCCGGGCGCGGATTTGCTGCCCTCTTCAGGGAAGACGGTCACAGTGGTGGTGACCTCGGTGCTGAGCCCAGCATTGTCGACGGCGCGCGCGGTGATAACAACATCCCCTCGACGACCCTTGAGATCGATCGATTGGGTGGCGTCGACCACTTGGTCGTCGACGGTCGCGGTGAACGAGCGCACACCATACCCGTCATCCGTGGCGAGTATCTTCAGCGGCTGGTTGTCTGGGATCAGAGATCCGGTGTCGGGCAGGCCGGTGATGATCGGAGCAGTCTCGTCCATCGGTGAGGTCGGGCCTCCGTCCGGGCAAGCATCAAGCAGACGCTCGTCGGTCCGCGGGCCGGTGCCGGGCTCAAGGCTCAGCACGTGGCAACCGGCGGGCACATCGTCCACCCGCAGATACCCGCGTTCCCATGTCGCCGGGGTCGCACGACCGTCCAGGTAGACAATCGGTTCGCGATCTTCGGCTGCTCCAGGAACGAAGGCGCGCGCAACGGTGTTTCCAGGGACGTGGACAGCGATGTCGGTTCGCCCGTCGTGAGTGTGGTGGGCGACGCCAATCGAACCCTTCAGGGTGGGTAGTCGAACTGATGCCCATTCGACAGCGGCTGGTTGGGGACGGACGTCGAAAGTCGCATAGCCCGGAACTGTCGGGCGAATTCCAAACATGCCTTGCGGAATGTTGTACGCCGGCGATGCAGCCCAAGGGTGAGAGTACGTCAGATTACCTTTGAGGCTAGAGTCCCAGGCTTCAGCGGTCGCCCCCGCGCCTTTGTTTATCATGTTCATCCAACTTCGCAGTCCGGTACTCGTAAGCATCGCGTGCGCAACATCGGCTCGGTCCCCGTCGTAGAGCGCCTCAAGGACGAAGGCCGCGCAGTACACGCTGCATGCCATCCCCCGCGACTCGATGTATGACGCAGCCTGCGCTGCGCGCTGTTCGTCGGCAAGACCAAAGGCCGTTGCGAATACCGTTGCCTGGATCGCAAAATGATCGATCGATGAGCCGTCGGCATTGAGCCCGTCGCGCCATGCCCCCTTCGTTGTGTCGAAAAGACGCTCATTGGCCGCCGAACGCAGACGTTGGGCAATCGTGGTGAACTCTGCGGCATCGTCATTTTTACCCAGCGCGGTCGCGATAGCAGCCATGTCGACGTAGCTCTGATGGCCTATGGCGTTGATGACCGTGTTGTACGGCCGGAAGACGTAGCCGTCCCGCTCGCTGCCGGGCCAGTCGACGATGTCACAATCCGTGCAGCTGTTGGCTCCGTTCGATCCGGAGTTCTTGCGAATCAGACCTGTACTTGGTTCAACCCAGCGAGTAGGAAGCTTTGCCTTGAGACTGTTGTAATTCCGGGCCAACGCAGTGGTATCACCAGTTTGCGTGTAACTGTCGTGGAACGCGAGGATGGTATACATGGGCCATTCCGTGGGCCACGTTCGACCGGTCAGAAGGTACTCCAACGAGTAATTGCCGAGTGTGGGATCGTCTGAAACGTAGAAGTTCGCCATCATTTGCAGATACGAGTCGGCTTCGTAGGCGTCGCGTTCTCGCGTCCAGGAGTCGACATAGAGGTTGTGGTTCGTCGCGTCTACCGTGTGACGTGACAGCTCCCACACCTTGACCAAGTTGTCATCGGACGAGGAGAACGCTGCACCCTCGGGGTCAAACGGATAAACTTGTGCCAGCGCAGGGAAGTCGTTTGCGGTCAGACCTGTCGGGGCCCCTTGGACCTCCGCGTAGCGAAATACTCGCATTCCCCACGTCTCGAGCTGCTGACGTCCGTCGCGAAGAGTCCACTTGTCCTGGTAGGTGTTGCCGGTGTTCATCGCGAATCGCACGGTTTCCGGAGCGGACAGCACTTCACCGAAACGCAGGTCAAGGATCTGACCATTGACTCCTTCGAGGTCGAGGCTCAGCCCGCCGATCCAGGTACGTCCGTAATCGAGGAAGTAGTTGCCCGGCGATTTCTCGACGATCCGCTCGGGCAGCTGCAACTGTTGCGTCACTTTGGCGGTCGGAGTTGCTTCGAGATCGGAGAAAACGTTCTTGGCTTCAGCCCGCGTCCACCGCGAGTCGTCGAAGCCAGGCTCCGAGAACCCAGTGGGGTATGACGCGGCATTGATGTTTTCTTTCGGAGCTGTGAAGTATTGTGTGCCGATACTGCCGGCCGCGGGGAATACCCGACTGCCATTGAGCGTTTTCCAATCCGTCGTCGTACCGAACGTTTCGCGGGAACCATCGGAGTACTCGACCACAAGGTGAGACTGAAAGCGCTTGTCAGTCGTCGTGTAGGCGAGAGCACCGAGGCTGTTGGTTGTCCCGCGTCGCAGGAGGCCGGTCACGTCGAAGCCGTCGTACCTCGTCTCACGCGCAATCGGCTGCGTCGGCCCCAGGCCGACGAACTCCCCGTTCAACCACATCTTGTACACGAACTGACGGGTGGGTGCAGTGGAAGCTGCGGTGGCGTAAACAGTGGCCCAAGCAATATCTTTATCGGCGATGTCAATATCACCGCGAAAGAAAGACCAGTCGGTGGACCCCGCCGAGTAAATACAATTCTGACCGGATCCTACGGCAAGGCGGCCGTCCACCGTCGACGCACACGGAAAATCCGCGGACGCAGCGTCGTAGTTATCTGAGTAAAGAGAGCCGCCATCCGCTGAAGTCACCCGAAGATTATCCCAGGAATTTCTTTCTGAGCCTCCGGTGCGGAATCCGAAGTAACCTGTCGCGTAAGAGTCAGGCACGGCCGTTTCGTCGATCTTTCGGTCGTTGAGGAACGTGCTGATGCGGTTTCCGGACGCAATGATCTTGAACCTGTAGGTGGTGCCATTGATCAAAGACTCGCCCAACGGGACAGACTTCAGCTGCGTGAACGAGTTTCCCGCGCGGGTGTGTGGCGCAAGAGTATTGGCTCCGTTCCCACGAAACTGCCACATTAGATAGTTGCTTGAATCCCGAGCTCGCAGAACGATCGTTGCGTTCTGCGCTTCCACCCGGAAGTCGCCCTCCACGGTGTAATCCGACCATGTGACTGCGTTCGGGGCCCAAATAGGTGTCGTTCCCGTCCATTCATCCGTTGCCGTCCCGAAGCGAGACGGAGCGGACCACGGGGACACAACATCGCCATCCCAGGTGCGGACCCGCCATACGTATCCTTCCGCAGGCGTGAGAGCGGGACCGGCGTAGGCAACGTTGGTACTGGCTGAAGATTCGACTCGCGCGGAATCCCAAACTGGGGCGCGAGACAGATCAGACTCGTTCAACGCGAGCTGTACCTGGTAGGCGCTCTGACGTGCAGAGCCCACGCGCCATCCGAGTAGGGGTGCCGACAGATCGGCGACATCGCGGGGTGAGGGCAATTGATTGACAGTCAGCGATTCTGGCGCCTCCGAGGACTCCATCGCCACAGCCACATCGCCATCCGACAGCGGGGACACGCCAGGAACGGTCACTGACGCGAGCAGGACGGCCATAGTCAACACACCGATTCGGCGCAGGCTTAGTTTCATCAACGGGCTCCTTCGTCCGGTGAAACGTTTCAGGTTGCGTCGAATGTACACTGGACTGCGCATGAGGGCAACGAACCTGAAGAACATCGCCATCGTCTAGGAATTTTTGCGTCGAACTCAAGCAAGCCGACTACTGGTGCGGGCGTCCGCTGCCGGGATCACCGATGATCAAGACGGAAGCTTGAGAGACACGTGGCAGCCACCAACGACGCACTTCACGACGCCGACGACCGGCGGCATTCGATGAGCATGAGGACGGTCTACGGTTGTGGCGCGTCACCGCATCGGTAGCACCTCGAGGCGCGGCTCCTCACCTTGGCCCAGCACCAGACCGCGGCCATGCGGCAGCATCTTCCCGACCGATTCCTGCGACTTCGACCCGGGTTTTACACTTGACCGCACCGCTTGAGTCACCCCAGCTGCTCAGCCACTCCGTCGCTGGCGCGAATGCGCAACGTGAAGGCGACGCCCGACGGCGTGTTTGCGACGGTGATGGCACCGCCGCTCGCCTTCATTATCGACCGACTGACCGCGAGTCCGATCCCCGTACCCGGAGTACTGTTCTTGACATTCGTTCCGCGGTAGAAGCGGTCGAAGATCCGTTCCATGTCGAGTGGCTCGATGGACGGCCCATCATTTCCCACCGAGACCTCGACGAAAGAGTGCGCAACCACGGCGGAAACTCTGATGGTACTGCCCCCAGGTGAATACTTCACGGCATTACCTAGCACATTCCCTAGCGCCTCGACAAACCCGTCTCTATCCATGAGACCTGTAAGGCTTGCGGGCACGTCGACGATCCACTTCCGTGCGACACCGTCTTGCGTTCCTCGGGCGACGTCGACGCCAGACTCGATCAAGTCACTCAAATCCAACCGCTCTATCCGCGCCTCCGTGAGGTCCCGCATGCCGTTCAGCATCGATGAGCTGAGCGCTATCAAGTGTTCGGCGTTGCGCGCGATAACTCGGAGGGGACCGCGCACTTCCGGGGCAGCCTCGCGGTCGACAATCATGTCGACATAGCCGACGATCGAGGTCAACGGCGTGCGCAGCTGATGAGACAGCGTCGCCATCGCATCTTCTCGTTCGCGCGCCGCTCTCACAATCTCCGTCACATCCTGAGCGATGAGTGCTGAACCCATGTCGGAAGCGTCTTCGCGACGCAACTGACGGCCAGATACGAGAATCGCAGACTGATCCCCCGGCGGACCTACCCAGATGAGTTCCGAGTCGATCTCGCGTCCATCGAGGAAGCGATTTAGAGGTTGCGCGTCCTCGGGCAATAACGTGGATTGGTCCTTGCCATATATCTGACTGTCCGTACGCTCTGATGCGCCTCCCGAGTAGCCACCCAGAACGCTGAGGCGCTGATTCTTGAGGAGTGGCTTTCTGTCGACGTCGAGGATGAGTATCCCTGCATTGACTGTGTCAGCAAATGAACGAAGGATGAGCGAAAGCCGTTCGACATCATCCAAAGCGGCGCTCCGTTTAGCAATAGCGCTGTCACGTTCAGCGCTAGCGCGAAGATAGCGACGAGCGATTACATAGCCAAGGACGGCGGAGAGCGGTATGACGACCGCAAAGGCCATCGCTGAGGCCAATTCTCCTTCATTCCCTCCGACGAGAACGAGAGGGGCGAACGCAACTGCGTATGACCCCAAGATCGCTACCACGAGACCCAGTCGCCCGCCAACCATTGCCAGCCAAACGGCCGGCACGCTTGCCAGCGCGGCAGAGGCCTGCAGCTCCGGGTAAAGCGCCGCCGATAGATAGCCAACCCCAGTCAGATTCAACGTTGCCATGACTGACTGCCAACGAACATGGATTCGTTCCCACGGCATCGAAACACTAGCGACGGTCGCCAAGAGAATGAGGCCAGCCCCCGCACAAAGCGGCAGTCGGTCGATCACTAAACCGCAACTCAAGGCGACCGCCACAATGAGCGCAGAACAGACGGTGACCGGTAACTGAGTCCTGACCAGAAGACCGAGACGCGGCCATCGGTCGGATGAAATGGCTAGCGTGTGCGGCACCCCAATGTGTCCCCTCTAGCGTGTACGGCCTGCGCGCGCACACGCAGTTGGAGAACTATATAGGAGTCGCCCCCTATGGTGGGGCCTCGCACGCGCGGCCGCTGCTGGCCTAGACGGAACCTCGGTCACGCGCCAGCGGTGAGATGACACCAGAGCCCTCCCCCAGAAGTAGGTCCAGCCCACCGCAACTCGAACGGATGGGTACTTCTGCCGCCACCCCCGGTCGAACTGCTCAAATTAGCTTGCCTAGTACCGCATAAGGCTCTCTCAATCTCACCCCCAGAGCGGTCGCCTGGGCTCCTGCGGCGGCGACTCGATCCTGCGCTCGTCGCTGAGATCGTCAAGAAGGATCAGTCCGAGGCGACGACCCCGTCACTCTGCTTACCGAGTACACCCTCTCTAACGGCGGCCTGCTGAAACTGCTCCGAGACGAAGACGCCCAGCTGCGCTGTCAGCCGCTCGCAGACGACCAGGTCCGTCAAGTCATCGCGCTATAGACCAACAGCGCGTACCTCGCAGCTTTCGCCACCTAGTTCGACGTCAGCTGCAACGGCGTCCGCCAAAGTGGGATCCGAGCCGGTATCGAGCAGCATTCGCGTGACGGCAGATCCCGCTAAGAGGCCCGCGACCTTCTGCGCAAGAAACCGGTTAAGCACCAGTTGATGGTGCGACGGATGTCAGGAGCAAACCGGGAAACTTAGCGGTCACCCAGCAGGCCCGATTTGGGAGGTCACCGCTCGACGCACCGCTTCGCCGCAGGCGAACGTCCGAGCTGTGTCCTGGTCGATGGGTGGTGTGATAGCCATCAGATGGTCTCGCCGGCGTCGGCGAGCAGAGTGCTTCCCGTCATGATCATCGAGAGGTCGCTCACGCAGAAGAGGACCACGCGGGCGATGTCGTCCGGTGTTCCGAGTCGCCCGATCAGACTCTGCGTCATGGCCTCGGGCACGGTGGACGGGTCGCCGGCCTCCCCCGCGCGATCGGCCATCGCGGCCGCCGCCGCCGCGATGTTCCCCTCCGTCGGCACGTACGAGGGGGCAACCCCGAGCACGCGGATTCCCCGTGGCGCCAGTTCCAGTGCGAGCTGCTTGGTGAGACCCCGGACGGCGTGCTTGGAGGAGACATATGCCGACATCCCCGCCGCCACGCCGCGGAAGCCCGCTGTCGAGACGATGTTCACGACGACCCCTCCGTCGGCCATCGTCCGCACCGCCGCTCGAGCCCCGTTGCGCACCCCTCGGGTGTTCACGGCGAACACCTGGTCCCAGTGCTCGTCGCTCATCTCGCCGACGGTTGCGCTCGGGAAGACGCCCGCGTTGTTGACCCACACGTCGATGCCTCCGAGGCGTTCGACGACGGCGGCGGCGGAGGAGTCGACGGATGCCGAGGACGCGACGTCCATCGCGACCCCGATGGCGTCGATGCCGAAGTCGGCGATCAGGTGCGTCGCCGCTGCGCGCGCCCGATCCTCTTGCAGGTCGGCGACGGCGACGGCGGCCCCTGCCTCCGCGAGGCGGCGAGCGATCGCGAAGCCCAGTCCTTGCGCCCCGCCGGTCACCACGACGCGACGCCCGGTCAACGAAAGGAGAGCCGTGAGAGGAGAGGCCGAGACATCGGCGAACGGGAACGTCACGCCGTCACCGCCCGGGCGAGCGCGTTCCGCTGGGCGACGGATCCCAGCCAGGCGAGGCTCGGCTTCGGGTGACGCGTGAAGTCATCGCGATCGACGGCGATCAGACCGAATGTCGGTTCCCAGTGGCCCCATTCGAAGTTGTCGAGCAACGACCAGTGCAGGTACCCGCGCACGTCGATCCCCTCGTCGATCACCTGCGCGAGGCCCCGCAGCGCCTCGTCGGTGTATCGGATCCGCTCCGTGTCGTCGGCCGTCGCGATGCCGTTCTCCGTGACCATGATCGGGGTGTGCTCGCTGACCTTCCAGGCATGCCGCACCGCCATTGCGAGGGCATCCGGGCGGAAGGCGGTGCCGACGAGGGTGTTGTCGGGCGCGGAGGGGTGCGGAACGAGGCCGTTCGCGTCGACCTGCTGCGACGAGTAGGCCTGGACGCCCACGAAGTCGTCTTCGCGACTCCCCTCCCAGTAGACGTCCTCCTTGCCGTACCGGATCTCCTCGAGCTTCCGCTCGCCGCCCGGTGCCGCCGTGAGGGCTCCCGCTGCGATCGTCCATCCGACCTTCGCCGACGTGCGCCGACGGACGATGTCCCGCGCCGCGTGATGGATGCGCGTGAACGTGCGGCCGATCTCCGGGTCGGCGTACGTCAAGAAGTCGCTGTGCGTCTGCTTCTCTTCCCGGTCGCCCTCGGCCTCCACGGTGGGACTCGTCCACGATCCACCGCCGCTCTGCAAGCGCCGCATCGCGGTCATGATGGCGGCCTGCATGTTGGGCTCGTTGATGGTCACGACCCATTCGACGCCATCGAGAATGTCGCACGCCCGTTCGACGAAGGCGCTGAAGAGGTCGAGGGCTTCCGGGGCGTCCCAGCCGCCGGCCTGCGCGAACCAGTTGGGGGTCGTGAAGTGCTGCAGGGTGACGACCGGCGTCACACCGTTCTCGAAGCAGAACTCGATGACCCGCCGGTAGTGGGCCAGCTCGGCTCGCGAGAACGAACCGCGCACGGGCTCGATCCGAGCCCATTCGAGGCTGAAGCGGTAGGAGTCGAGGCCGGAGCCAGCGAGAAGGCTGATGTCCTCGCGGTATCGGTGGTAGCTGTCCACCGCGTCCCCGGAGAGCTCCATTCCGGGCATCATCTGCTCGCGGGCCCACCAGTCGCTATTGACGTTGTTGCCTTCGATCTGGTGGCCTGCGGTCGCGGCTCCCCACAAGAAGCCGTCGGGGAATTCAGTCATGTCGTCTCTTTCGTCGAGAGGAGTCAGCGCGCGCTGAGCTGGAGTTCGGAAGCGGGCACCGTGCTGGCGAAGTCATACCGACCCGCCTGGCACACGTGGGTGCGGCCGTCGGGCAAGATCACCCGGGCGATCGTTGCGGGCGGGACCTGGACGTGCAGGTGGAAGTCGGAATCGTCGCGCCGCCACTCCACCTCGATGGGACCGCGCGGACCCAGATGGCTGCCCCGCGCCCACGTGACGGTCGGGCCGGGCACCGGCTGGACGACCACGCCTTCCCACGCGATGCTGTCGTCGTCCTGCCGCAGACCGAGGGTGTGCGTGTGCAGAAACCGCACCACCGCGCCCTTGCTGTAATGGTTGAGAGAGTCGTGCGCGTCGCCGTTCTCGTCAATCCCCTCCCAGTCCTCCCAGATCGTCGTGGCGCCCTTGTCGACCATGTACAGCCAGGACGGGGCGGTGCGCTGTGCGAGAAGGGCGTAGGCGACGTCGGCACGGCCCGCATCCGCAAGCACGGGAAGCAGATCGCCCGTCGAGAGGAACCCCGTCCCGAGATGGGTGCCGGCTTCTTCGATGAGCTCCACGAGTCGCTCGACCGCGGCATCCCGCATCTCCTCGGGGATGAGACCGAACGCCAGCGCCCGCACGTACGCGGCCTGGGTATCGGCCACCGTCGTCGCATCGGGACGCAGGTACGCGCGGCGCCAAGCGTCGCGCACGCTGTCCGCGATCGACACGTATCTCATCGCCTCGTCGGGACGACCGAGAATACCGGCGATGCGCGCAAGGGTGGCCGTCGAGCGGAAGAGGTAGGCCGTTCCCACCTCGCCCTTGTCTGACATGAACCACGCCCGGGGGTCGTGGCCGAGAGGGTCGATGAGCCGCCCCTCGGCGTCGCGCTGCTTCGGTTCGGTCCATTCCCCCCAGTGGAAGGAGCCGTCCCACAGGAACTGATCGAAGGGTCGGGCCTCACCCTGGGCGCGCGAGTGGTGGCGAGCGGACCGGGCGATCTCGAGTGCCCACTCGACCCAGCGGGTCATCGCCTCGAAGTTGTCTGCGAGGAGCTCGGTGTCGCCGTACGCCGCGTACATCTCCCACGAGACGGAGACGATGGCATCGCCCCATCCGGCAGAGCCCGTCATCATCGCGAACTGGTCATCGAGATGGCGCTTGATCTGGCGCCCGTCCGGAGAGAAGTTGGCGATGCGTCCGTCGTCGAGCTGGTCGTCGCGAACCGATCGGAGCCACTTGGCGGTGAAGCCGCGCACGTCGTACAGGCGTGTCACCGTCGGCGCGAAGACACCGTAATCGCCGGTCCACGCGAGTCGCTCCCGGGTGGGGCAGTCCGTCGGGACGTCGACGGCGTTACCCAGGAAGCTCCAGCGGGCGATCTCGTGGAGTCGGTTGAGATCGGGGTCGCTGCAGGCGAAGTCGCCGACCCGCACGAGGTCGGTGTGCACCACCTGCATGGTGGCGGTGGTCGGGTCGAAGGCGCCGCCTGCTCGCGTGACTCGGGCGAACTGGAACCCGTGGACGGTGTGCCGTGGCTCGAAGACCTCATCGCCCCCGCCCGCGATGACCTCGTCTCGCTGAAGGAAGGGGATCGGCGCTTCCCCGGGCCGAGCGGAGTCGAGGTGCGACGTCGACAGGTCGCCGTCCGCGTCGAGGTACTCGCCGTAGTCGATGACCGTGCGGGTGCCCGGGCTCCCGAGCTCGGTCATCCTGAGCCACCCCGACGCGTTCTGGCCGAAGTCGAGCACCCACGTGTGATCCGCGATACGTCGCGAAGCGACGACCTCGCGCTGCGCGACGACCCGCACCGGCGGGGCGGGCGACCACTCGATGGGCGGCGCCTCGACCCGTCCCACAGCCACCGGTCGGGAGGCTGACGGCTGCTGCGTCAGATCTTCCGACTGTCCCGCCATGAGGTCCGCTCGCGTGATGCGCGACCGGACCCAGGACCACGTCCCATCGGTCACGACCACCGTCGACGCGCCGTCGGAGGCCTCCACGTGCACTTCGGCGCGCACGCCGGTGACAGTCCCCCACTGCGCGGGAAGTCGGAACGCCCCGACCTGTCCACGGAACCAGCCGTCGGACAACTCGATCTCGATGCGGTTCGACCCCGTTCGCAACAGGGCCGAGATGTCGTGCGCCTGCGCGTAGAGAGTGCGGTCGTACGACGTCGACCCGGGCACGAGCTCGTCCGAGCCCACGCGTTCGCCGTTCACGGTCACGGTGTAGACGCCGAGTGCCGTGGCATACAAGCGCGCACGCGTCACCGTCCGGTTCAGCTCGAAGACCCGGGAGAGGAGGAAGGCGGGACGCGCGCCGTACTCCTCGCCACCGTCATCGTCTGGAGAGATCCAGGATGCCGTCCAATCGGCATTCAAGAGCCCGACCTCAAAGGACGAGCGCTCGGACCACTTCGACGACCCCGCCGACCGAACCCGCCATACGACGCGCGCACGGCTGGGAAGGGACGAGAAGGGCCAGGGCACGAACCGGTGGCCTCCGACCTCGGCGTACGAGAGGACACCCTCATCGACACGCGCCTCAATCTCATATCGCGCGTCGACGGGGTCGTCGTGCATCCACGACAGGCGTGGTGCGCCGTCGGTGACGACGATGTCATCGCCGCCGGCGTCGACGGAAAGTGAGTAAGGAACAGCGTCGACGGTCATCGAACGGACTTCACTTTGAGCAGGATGAGCAGCCCACCGATCAGGGCGAAGGCTGCCCCGACGAGGTAGAGCAGCGTGTAGTTCTTCTCCGCACCCACCGCGCCGATGGTGATGACGACACCCGCGATCAACGGCGCCACGGCGCTGGGGATCTTCTGGGCGAACTGCGTCACCGCCATATACCGCCCGGCCTGATCGCGGTCGGGGAGGATGGCGTAGATGATCGCCTGATCCACCGTGGCGAAGACGGCGATCGCGAGCTGCATGAGGACGGCGCCGACGATGATCTGCGGCAGCGACCATGCCGTCGCCTCGGCCACCGCGCCGCCCACGAAGAGCAGCGCCGCGAGCATCACGAACAAGCGACGTCGCTGCAGCTTGTCGGAGAGGAATCCGCCGACGATCGCACCCGCTGCAGCCGCGACGACACCGATCATGCCGACCGTGGCGACGATGCCCGCCACCTCCCTCACCGGCAGATCGAGACGCTGCGAGTAGAAGAACGTCCCGAACGTCGTGTTGAAGTACAAGCCGACGAAGAAGACAAAGCGGCCGACCCAGTTCCATCCGAAGTCGGGATACTTGCGCGCGTTAAAGCCATAGCTGGAGACCACCGACTTCACCGTCATCTCACCCGAGCGGGCGAGGGAAACCGAGCTGCCCTCCGGCTTGATGAGGGGGAAGAGGGCGAGCAGCACGGCGCCGATGACACCGGGCACGAGGAAGATCAGCAGCGTGCTCGACGACACCGCGTAGGCGATGCCGATACCGATCACCGGGGCCACCTGCGTCATCAGACCCGTGAGAGCGGCGACCTTCCCGCGTTGCTTCTCGGGGAGCTTGTCGGCCTGCAGCGTCTGCAATGCGGCGCCGGCGATCGACCACCCGCTCATTCCGAGCACCCATCCGGCACCGACGATCAGCAGGTTGGGGGCGAGCCCGATGACCACGGCCCCGACCACACCGATGGCGAGTCCGAGATAGATGAAGGGCGAACGACGCCCAAAGCGCGACCGCGTGCGATCGCTCCAGATGCCGACCAGGGGGCTGATGACGAGGTAGGCGGCCTGCGCCGTCCCCGTGATGTATCCGAGCACCTCTTCATGCCCCGGCGCCAATTCGGTGATCCGGACAGCGATGCCGTAGGACAGCGGCACCATCATCGCGATGGATGCTCCGAAGCTCGCCAACATGAGCCAGAAGATGTACGACCGGCTCATCGGCGTCGTCGGCTCCCCCGGTGCCGTCGCGAGGGGCAGGCCGTCTCCCTCGAGCGCCGTCTCGTTGCCGGGGAGCGGTTCGGCTGCCGCCAAACCATCGGCCAGGGCGCGAGCCTTCGGATCGTTGTTCGGCACTATGACTCCTTCATCAAGGTGACGTCCCTCGCGGCTTCGCAAGGGCGAGCAGCGGATGAACCACCGCAAAAGTGACCACCGTGGTAACTCTTCGCAGAATGTAACCGATCTGGTTACACTTGGCAAGCAGGATCAGCGAGCCGGAGGAACGCCCATGAACGCGAAGGAGAGTCAGGCGAGGCCGGCGCCCGCCCGCGCCAAGCGGGGGCCCTATGCCACGACGCCCGCGCGCAGAGTCGCCATCGTCGAGGCGGCCTCCGCGAGCTTCGCCGAACACGGCTACGAACGCTCGTCCCTCCGAGACATCGCCGCCCGCGCCAACGTGACGCACGCGGCACTCCTGCGCCACTTCGCGAGCAAGGACGATTTGCTTCTGGCTGCGCTCGCGCGACGTGACGAGCAGGACGAAGAGCTCGCCCGACGGATCATGGAGTCGGACGTCTCGGCTGAGCGCGTGCTGACCTCGGTCCTGCGCGAGGAGTTCGAGCGTCCGGAGATGCAGCGCAACTGGTTGGCCATCACCGTGGCAGCGACCAATCCGGACCACCCGGCCCACGATTTCTTCCTCGCTCGACGCGACAAGATGCGCGCTAACTTCGCCTCAGGCCGACTCGAAACCGCTCTCGATCACGACGAGCTATCCGCGGACGATAAGGTCACCATGGTCCTGGCGATGATCGACGGCCTCCGCATCCAAGCGCTTCTCGACCCCAACCGGGCCGTCCTGCCCCTGCTCGAGCGCTTTATGCGCTTGATCGCGACGACTCAGCGCATCACGTCAAGTAACGCGCAGGCCGCGGGCGGCCTCTGAGACCGCAGCCGTCGGTGTCGGGTTGGCTCTGTGTGTCCGGCTCCAATATAGAAATCAACCCGAACCTGCACGCGCAGATTCGCCCCGACTCGCGGGCGGGTGCCGCCGACGAACGGGCGGAAGAATTCTTCAGTGGCGACTTCCGCGGTCCCGCGACTACCTCGCCGAGTTCGCTGACGATGCCGGCAAACGGTCTCGACGGTAGGTGATATCCGTGTATCCGTGCGCCTCAGGCTCACCCAACGCGTCCAGGCTGACGAACACGATCCGTTCTATTCGAAGAATTCGTGCCCGGGTAACCATGTTGCGTACCTCTGCACGCATCGAGATAGAGGTTCGGCCGAACTGCGTTGCGCGAATACCGAGTTCAATAAGGTCTCCCTGAACGGCAGAACTCACGAAGTCGATCTCCGACATGTATTTTGTGACTGCCCGCGGGTTGCCTATCTGCAGGATTGCGTAGATCGCTGCTTCTTCATCGATCCAACGAAGAAGGCTCCCTCCAAACAGTGTGCCGTGAGCGTTGAGGTCCTCTGGACGCACCCAACGGCGCGACCGGAAGGTGACATCTTCCTCAGCGTCCGCCACGTCAACCTCGGGCGGGCGGAACGATGACGTCACGCACGAGCGCATCGAGCTCAGCGCTCGCCTCCAAAAACTGCCGGAGCGTGTTCCGGGCTGCGCCGAAATAACCGAAGTCCTCAGCTTTCAATCCGTCCGGCTCGTAGGCCCGGACAAACTCCGAGAGAGACAACAGTTCCGATAGGACCCCGGCAGGCACGGGCTCGGAGATGCGCTCTCGCACAACGAAGCCGTTTTCGTTGATCCGGGCCTGCCAATCGAAAGGCGGTGAAACGACCAGATCTCCGCCTATAAGCTCGGACCAGTGCAGGTGGTTTCGGAAGGCCGCAGACAGGATCCGACTGCGGAACCCCCGCTCGCGGAAGATCTCATATGCGCGCTTCAATGCGGCGACGCCAGCCCACTCAAGTGCGCCTGGTTCGACGAGAATTCGATTCTCGGATGCCCACAGCTTGAGCCAGTCGTCGAGGCGTCCGCCCATGATCGTGACCACGTGACCAAATTCTTGGTCGGGAAGTCCTTGAGCGGCACGCCGGTCCATCGCGCGCTCCAAGGCTTCTCCCACCGCTACCGCCTGCGCGACAGTGAAAGAGAGAGTCGCGTTGATGCTCACACCTCGGTATGCAGCCTCTTCCATCGCCTGGATTCCGACGGCCGTGGCCGGAATCTTGACGATGATGTTCGGAGCCAGCTCTGAGAACTCCACAGCCTGCCGGACGAGAGCCGCTGCGTCCCGGTGTAAACGCGGGTCTGTCTGGATTGAAAGCCGACCGTTTCGCCCACCTGACTCATGAAACTTCATGAGCAGTTGCTGCGACGCCTGGACCGAAAGTTCACGCACTGCGGCCCAGCCGAGTTCCGATTCAGACCAAGTCGGTTGTGAGGCGGCGAGCGCGCGAAGCCACGGCTCCCACTGGGCCGGATTTCTTTTGATCGCGGCGTAGGCAATGACCGGATTGCAGGTGGCGCCCACTGCTCCCAAGCGAATGGACTCCCGGAGCTCCTCCGGATCGGCGGAATCATTCCAGAGAGCCGTCGGATATCTCCGAGTCATTTGCATGAAGGGCGCTGGCGCCTCGTCAGTAGTTGGCATCAGCGGGCGTCTTCCTTCGAACTGGGGACGGCGAGCTCACCTGTCACGTACTGTGCGCGCCCGAAGCCGAACGACCAATCCTGCGGACCGTTCTCGACATATCCAATGAAGACGTCTTCGCCCGCAACCCCCACCGACTCCAATCGTCGAGCGATCTCCTTGAACAGGGCCTGCTTCGTCTCGTCCGAACGGCCCCGTTGGGTGAAAATCTGAATGATCACCGGATCGGTTCGCTCGAAGCCGAGCCCAGCGTCCTCAGCCACGATGGTCTCCGCATCGCGGCTGGTGACGACCTGGAAACGATCGCGCTCCGGTATGCCATACACGGCGACAATTGCGCGGTGGATGGCGTCCGAGATGGCGGTCGAGTTGGTTCGCGCACGGCTGTGGTCAATTCGAACAAGGGGCATCGCGAGCTCCGATCTTTGTCCTGACATAGTTACATGAACGTCGGGCGCACGCAAACAGTTGCCCAGCGGGAGCGGTCATGGCAGAATGTCCTTACATTTGACCGTAGCGCGCCGCACTTCGAGGATGGCGGGCTGCCCCCTACGCAAAGGAGCGTCCGAGTGTCGCACTCCCGCACACCCGTCACCAGCGACTCACGTCCCCCAGGTTTCAAGGGCTTCCTGACACGGCTGACCGTCATCTCGACCCTGGGCGGATTGCTTTTCGGCTACGACACGGGAGTGATTTCCGGCGCGCTTCTGTACATGCGTGATGATCTAGCGATGTCGACGTCGGAGGAGGCGTGGGTCGTCAGCTCGCTGCTATTCCCCGGGGCCGCTTTCGGAGCACTCCTGGGTGGTCGCATCGCGGATGCTTTGGGACGCAAGCGGAGCTTGCTCGTGTGCGCGGCAATCTTTCTGATCGGCGCACTGGGTTGCGCGGTGGCCCCGAACGTTGCCCTGATGGTCGTAGCGCGCATCTTCCTTGGGTTTGGTGTTGGGGCAGCTGCGGTAGCGTGCCCCCTGTACCTAGCTGAGATGGCGCCGGCAGACCGCCGCGGTCGAATGGTCACGATCAACGAGCTCATGATTGTCACGGGCCAGCTCCTGGCCTTCGCCATCAACGCCCTTCTGGCGGTCGTCATCTCGGACACGCACGTGTGGCGCATCATGCTCGGCGTCGCCAGCATCCCAGCAGTCATTCTTCTCGTCGGCATGCTGGTCCTCCCGGAATCCCCTCGGTGGTTCGCTGCTCGCGGTCGTCTCGATGAAGCTCGGCGAGTACTGGCCCGCAGTCGCAGCAACGCCGAGCTGGAGTCAGAGATGTCTGAGATCGCTCAAACCGCCGCGATTGAAGGAAACGCACGTCGGCACGCGTGGAAGGCCCTACGCGACAACCGATGGATGCGCCGTCTGCTGTACATCGGCTTCGGCTTAGCCGCTATCCAGCAGGCAACCGGTATCAACACCGTCAACTACTACGCTCCAACCATCCTGACCCAGACGGGGCTGGGCGACGAAGCTGCCCTCATCGCCACCATCGGTGTCGGTCTGACAAGTGTCACCATGACAATTGTCGGCATCTGGCTGCTCGGTTTTGTTGGTCGTCGCACCATGCTGCTCATCGGCTTCAGCGGCGTAGTGGGCGCCCAGGTCATCTTGTCCCTTGTGTTCTTGCTTCCTCATTCGGACGCCGTGAGCTACATCATCCTCGGAGCGATGATGCTGTTCGTTGCCTTCGTGCAAGGGTTCATCGGAACGGTTGTATGGCTGCTGCTGAGCGAGATTTTTCCGTTGGCGATTCGCGGCTTGGCAATGGGTCTGGCCGTCTTCGTCCTGTGGACGGTGAATGCGACAATCTCGTTCGTCTTCCCGATCATCGTTGAGGGCATCGGCTCGACCTTGACGTTCGCACTCTTCGCTGCAGTGAACGTCGTATCGCTCATCTTCGTCCTCCGAGCCGTCCCTGAAACCAAGGGCCGAAGCCTCGAGACTCTTGAGACCGATTTCCGCACTCAATCCATTCGCACATTGACCCGACGCGAGAGACTGACCGGCGCACGCTAAGCGGTTCTTGCGGCCCGCTCCTCCGGGGCGGGCCGCAACTTTGCTCGAAGCCGAGGTGTCACCTACGGCATCGATGAAAACGCAATCGATCACCTCCGGGACCGCGGCTGCCGCGTTAGCGGCACTAGGAGGCCACTCGTCTCCCACGAACCCACTTCATTGCGAGAAACTCCCGAGCCGCGCGGTTTGGCGCGCGCCCATCGAGCTCGCTCTCCGTGCGGTTTAGTGTGGCAGCGCGCCATCAGTTGGGGAGCAAGACCGCGAGTGGTGAACCGAGATGAACAGCCGCTCGAGTGCGCCGAGGACGGTGAACTTCCTTACTGTGCGGAGTTGTCCGGCTCGAGTGCTGCGTATCTAGTCGACAACGCCCAGCAGGGAGGAACGGTCACGACCGGCTTGGGGTGGAGCGCGAGGCCCGACGCCTGCGCTCCATCGTGTCTTCACCGTGAACGTGCTGACCGAAGCTCGACGACCTGACCGGGTCCGCCATGCGATCGTCGCCCGTGCCGAAGGGTTCCTCGCTCGCGACGTTATAGCGAACCTGACGGCGGGCTTCACGACCGGGCGACCGCAACAGCAGGAGTAGCCCCATCAGGAGAGGCGCCTGGAGACAATCTCAGGACGGTGCCATGCACTGCCAACGCGCGGCCACGGAGGTCAATGTTCGCGGCTCGTGGCAGCGCTGCACTGCGACGGCGAATGAGCACCGCCCCCGTCCTGGTTGGAGATGGGGGCGGTGCATCCAGTAGATGAGTCAGGCAAGTGCTAGCTATCCGCTAGCTCCTTGATGCGGGCGAGCTGGTGGCGCGCTGACGCGTCCGCATTCTCGTCTTCGCCGAACACATTGGACACGATCAGTGCGTCCTCGCGGTCCAGGTATCCGCTGGCGCGAAGCGCAGAAAAGAGCTCGTTCCAATCGACGTCCCCGCGGTCAATATTGAGATGTTGGTGAACGCGTACGGCGTTCCCCGGCGGGTTCGTGATGTACCGCAGCCCATGAGAGCGGTGGTGGTCGAAGGTGTCTGCTGCGTAGACCGCGCCCAGGCGATCCCCTAGCTCCGGGATAAGTGTTCGCGCTCGATCGCCCATGTGGAACGTGTGCGAGGCGACATAGACGAAGCCGACTGAACGCGAGTTCAGTCCCCGAATAACTCGCCAGGCCTCAAGACCGTCTTCAACGAAGTCGTCGGGGTGCGGGTCGATGTTCACGCGAACGCCTTCTCGTTCGATGATGGGAAGTAGCTGTTCGAAGGACCGATAGAACGCGTCCTCCGACTCCTCCGGCAGCTCGGGGCGTCCGGAGAACTCGGTGTTGATGACCGGAACTTCCATCTCAACCGCGAGTTGAATGACCCGCGTGAAGTTACGAACGGCCGCCACACGCAGATGCTCGTCGGGCGACGAGATTCGCTGCACTGGCAGCAGCGCAGGGATTTTCACGCCTGCGTCCGCTGCTTTCTTCTTGAGAGTGGCGACGAGGTCATCATCTGCCTTTGGGTACCGGAAAAACGGCGCGAAGTCCACGTGCGGGGTCAGCTGCATGTGTTCGAAGCCCAGTCGTGCGGCGACGTCCGGGAACTCTAGCAGCGCGTGGGTGTGGTGGTACGGGGTGGGGTCGAGTGCGATGCGAACCATGCGAGTCTCCTCAGGCGTAGAACGCAGGTCGCTTGGCGGACTCTACCTCGATGACGCCGCCGTCGAGAGCCTTCACTCCCGCCTCGCACGCCAGCGCGACGAGGTAACCGTCCCAAGCGTTGGGGCCGTCGACGAGTCGGCCGTCGCGCACGGCGTTGACCCAGCGCTGGATCTGCTGGTCATAGGCGGTGGCGAAACGGGTGGTGAAGCTTGTGTGATCCTGAACCGAGAACTGACCGTCGCGCCACTGCTGCAGCCCGGAGGGCTGGCCAATGCGCGCGATGCCCTTCTCGAAAACCGCCTCCGTGCCGACCTGGTAGCCGAATTGCACGCTGACGTTCATCTCGACATCGACGAGTACCCCGTTCTCGAGCTCCATCAGCACGAGGATCGGCTCGCGCAGATGTTTGGGCGTGAGCGTGTTGCGGCGGGGGTACTTCACCTCCACGGTCTTGATCGGAGAGCCCGCCAGCCACGGCACGACGTCGAACTCGTGCACCACCGAGTCGGTGATGAGCATCGTCTGCGTGTACGAGTCTGGGACGGTGGCATTGCGGTGCACGCCGCGCACCATCACGAGCTCCCCCGCGTCACCTGAGACAACCAGGTCGCGCAGCGCCGCATACTCGGGGTCGAAGCGGCGCATGAAGCCCACCTGAATGTGCGGGCGGTCAAGCTTCTGCTCGAGTTCGAGGATGCGCGCGGACGATGCGGAGTCGGGCGTGAGCGGCTTCTCGCAGAGGACGGGCAGGCCTGCCGCGAGCGCCGGCTCCAGCACCGGGGCGTGGAAAGGGCCGGGTACTGCGATGAGGACGGCATCCACAGCGCCGGCGTCGATGGCATCCTCAATCCGGGCGAAGGTTGCCGCGCCCGGGGCTCTCTCGGCCGCCGATGCCGCGCGCTGGGCGTCGGGCTCAACAACCGCGGAGACGACGGCGCCGCTGATGCGGTGCGTGATGCGGGCGATGTGGTCGGCGCCCATGAGGCCGGCGCCGACGACGCCGACGCGGAGGTCCTGGCTCATGTGTTGATGCTCCTGTGTTAGTGGATGCGCGCGAGGTGCGTGCAGCCGAAGATGTGCTCGCGAGTGCGCTGGGCAATGGGGAACGGGTAGTCGACGTCGCAGCCGTACATGTCCTGCTCGACGATGGCGAAGATGTCGGGGTCGATTGCTGCGACCGCTTCGATGATTGGGGCGAGGTCCGGGACACCGTGGGGCGGCTCAATCATGATGCCCTGGGTGACAGCGTCCGCGAACGGCACGTCGTTCTTGAGCACGTCGAACAGGAGCGAGGTGTCGACCTGCTTGAGGTGCAGGTAGCCGATGCGATCCGGGCGATCTTGAATCAGTTTGACGTTGTCGCCGCCGTAGTAGGCGAAGTGGCCGGTGTCCAGGCACAGGTTGGTGTAGCGCGGGTCGGTCTCATCGAGAAATCGCAGCACCTCACGGGTGGTCCCCACGTGGCTGTCTGCGTGGGAGTGAAACTGCTGCTTGACCCCGAACTCCTCGAGCAGCGCCTTGCCGAGTCGGTCGTGGCCGGCCGCGAGCTTGCGCCACTGGTCGTCGTCAAGGGTGCGCGCTTCGAGTACCTCGCTGGTGGCGTCGCTGCGCCACAGGTCAGGAATGACCACGAGGTGCTCGGCGCCGAGCTTGGATGCCAGTCCCGCCACCGCCAGGGCTTGGTCCCATGCGCGCTGCCACTGGTCGTCGCCCTTGTGAAAGCCGGTGAAGACGGTACCCGCCGACAGCTTGAGGCCGCGCGAGCCCAACTCGTCCTCGAGCTGGTGCGCGTCGGTGGGGAGGTAGCCGTAGGGTCCTAGTTCGATCCAGGAGTAGCCCGAAGCAACGACCTCGTCGAGGAAACGGCGCCACGGTACCTGCTTGGGGTCGTCGGGGAACCATACTCCCCATGAGTCGGGGGCGGTACCGATACGAAGGCCGGGGTTGTCACCGGCGACGGCGCGGGCGGGCGTGTTGGCGATGTCAGTCATATCTCTCTCCAGTGAGTGAAAAGGGGCGGGGTCAGCCCAGCAGCGGACGCTGGTGAGCTTGCTTCTGCTCGTATTCGTCGCGGGCGCGTTGTGTGCTGTCGAGGGTGGACACCTGCGGCACGGGCACGTCCCACCATCCGTCGCCATCGGGGGCGTAGATGAGCGGGTCGCTGTTGATGTGAATGAACGTCGAGGTCGTCGACGCTTTCGCTGCCACAAGCGCCGCGGCCAGGTCTTCGATGGCGCTGGGTCCGGGCTCGATCTCGACGACGTCGAGACCATAGCTGCGGGCGTTTGCCGCCAAGTCCACGGGAAGCACCTCGTCCCCTTGGAAGTTGCGCGCGGCGTCGTCGTAGGTGCGGTACCAGGTACCGAAGCGTTCGGATCCGACAGTCTCGGACAAGTGCCCGATCGATGCGTATCCGTGGTTCTGGATCAGCACGACGATGAGCTTGATGCCCTCGGCGACTGCGGTCACCAATTCGGTATTGAGCATCAGGTACGACCCGTCACCGACCATTACGATGACGTCGCGGTCGTCACCGTCGGCTAGCAGGCCGCGCTTGGCTCCAAGCCCGCCTGCAATTTCGTAACCCATGCAGCTGAAGGCGTACTCGACATGGTATCCAAGCGGGTCGCGCACCCTCCACAGCTTGTGGAGATCACCGGGGAGGGAGCCGGCCGCCTGCACGACGACATCCTTCGGACCGCTGGCGCGCTGGACGGCGCCAATGATCTCCGGTTGGCCCGGCAGGGCGAGCTGGGACGGCTCGAATGCTCGATCCACCGCGGCATCCCACGCGCTCTTCTCTCGCGCGACGCGGGTGGAGAACTCAGCAGGCACCTCGTAGCCGTCGAGGTCGATGAGGAGCTCTCGTAGCGTCTCGCGAGCGTCCGCGATGACGGGAACCTGGCTGCCGTGCTTGTACGCGTCGAATGCCGCGACGTTGATGTTGACGAAGCGGACCGACGGGTTTTGGAAGGCCGTGCGCGACGCCGTGGTGAAGTCGCTGTAGCGCGTACCAATACCAATGATCACGTCGGCCTCAGCAGCGGCGCGGTTCGCGGCGAGCGTTCCGGTGGCCCCGATGCCCCCGAGGTTCTGGGGGTGATCCCACGCGAGCACTCCCCCACCCGCCTGCGATGTGCCAACGGGGATGCCCGTCGCTTCCACCAACTCCCGCAGCAAGTCTTCCGCGCCCGAGTAGAGCACGCCACCGCCGGCGACAATGAGTGGCGCCTTGGCGGCGCGGATAGCAGAGACGGCACGGGTGAGCGGGCCGCGCTCCGGCAGCGGGCGGCGAATATGCCATTCGCGTTCCTGTAGAAACTCGATGGGGACGTCGAGGGCTTCAGCCTGCACGTCCTCGGGGAGGGAGATGGTTACCGCACCTGTTTCGGCGGGATCGGTCAGCACGCGCATGGCCGCGAGAGCGATCGAGTAAAGCTGTTCCGGTCGCTGGACGCGGTCGAAGAAGCGCGACAAAGGACGGAAAGCGTCGTTGACTGTGAGCCCGATGTCCCACGGCTGCTCCAACTGTTGGAGGACCGGATCCGCCACGCGCGTCGCAAAGGTGTCGCTGGGAAGAAGCAACGCAGGTAGCCGGTTCGTCGTTGCCAGGGCCGCTCCGGTCAGCATGTTCGCAGCTCCGGGGCCGACAGACGCCGCAGACGCAAAGGTCGCACGGCGCCGATGCATGCGTGCGTATCCCACCGACTGATGCACCATGGCCTGCTCGTTTCGGGCCTGGTAGTAGGGCATGAGATCGGGCCGTTCGACGTTCGCCTGCTTGAGCGCCTGGCCGATGCCTGCGACATTGCCGTGCCCAAAGATGCCGAACATCCCGGGGATGGTGCGTTCGCGGATGTCACCGTCGACGGTCCACTGGTTGGCGAGAAATTCAATGAGCGCCTGGCTGACGGTCATTCGCCTGGTTGCTGACATCAGTGTCGTCCTTGCTGGTTCGTGTAGGGCAGGCGGTCGTCGAATGCCTGACCGGTCCAAGTGTCGCGGACCCATGCGTGCGCGGGGTCGTCGCTGATGCGCCACTGCCGTTCCGGGTCGGGGCCGGCCATGACGTTGAGGTAGTAGAGGTCGTATCCGGGGGCGGCGACCGCCGGTCCGTGGTATCCGTAAGGAACCAGGGCGATGTCGCCTGTGCCGACGCGGGCGTTGATGTCGATCTCGCCGGCCGCCGAAGAGTAGGTGGTAAACATCCCAAACGCGTCCTCACGCCGGCCTCCCCGCACCGGGGCGGATTCGAAGTAGTAGATCTCCTCAAGGCGCGACTCGTGACCCGGAACGTGCTCGTCGTGCTTATGGGGAGGGTACGACGACCAATTCTCCGCGGGAGTAATCACCTCGCAGACGATTAGCCGCGACGCATCCAGACTCTCGGGGGTCCCGAAGTTGTGCACCTGACGACTGGAGCGCCCCGCGCCGCGGAGTTCGACGGGGGTCTGCGCGGCAGCGACGTACTGCCACGGACGCGCCTCGTTCGTCGGAGCCTCAGCGACCGCGAACTTCCCCTCGCCCTCTACGGTGGCGGTAGTGCCGGTGGGCAGATACAGGACGTCGGTCGGCCCATCGAACACGGAACGGCGCCCGTGAAGCCGGGTATGCCATTCGCCAGGGTGATGACGGTGGGTGACCACGAACGAGCCAGCCAGGGGCACGATGATGCGCTCGACGCCCGTGTCCGATAGCTCGAGCGCATCATGTTCGCGGAGGTCGCCGATACGGATGCCGGTGTACTTCCATCCCGGAACCGAATCGTTGACGACGCTCTCCCATCCCGGCTGGGCGAGGACTCCGCGCGGGTGGAACCAGCGCTGCGGGTCGTTGCTCACGTCAGTCGTTCTGGGGGAAGCCGAGGTTGATCCCGCCGTGGGTGGCGGGGTCGAGCCAGCGGCTGGTGACGGCCTTCTCGCGGGTGAAGAAGTCGAAGCCGTGCACGCCGTAGGCCTTCGCGTCGCCGAACAGGCTCTTCTTCCACCCACCGAACGAGTGGTACGCGACGGGGACGGGGATGGGGACGTTGATGCCGATCATGCCGACCTCAACTTCGTTCTGGAAGCGGCGGGCCGCTCCCCCGTCGTTGGTGAAGATCGCGGTGCCGTTACCGAACTCGCCGCTATTGATCAGTTCCACGCCCTCGTCGTACGAAGCGACCCGCACGATCGACAGCACGGGTCCGAAGATCTCCTCGGTGTAGGCGCGCGAGGTCGTGGGCACCTTGTCGAGCAGGGTGGGGCCGAAGAAGAATCCCTCCTCGTGACCGTCGACGGTGTACCCGCGGCCGTCGACGACAACGGTGGCCCCGTCGGCTTCGGCGATGTCGACATAACTCGACACCTTGTCGCGGTGCACGTCGGTGATGAGCGGTCCCATGTCGGGTTCGACCCCGTCGACACCGGCACCGTTGCCGATACGCAGATCTGCGATGCGTGCGGTGATCTTTTCGATGAGCTCATCGGCGACGGACGCGACGGCGAGGACGACGGAGATCGCCATGCAGCGCTCGCCCGCGGCACCGAATCCGGCATTGATGGCTTGGTCGGCGACAAGGTCGAGGTCGGCGTCCGGAAGGACCAGCATGTGGTTCTTCGCTCCACCCAGGGCCTGCACGCGCTTGCCGTTTTTCGACGCAGTCTCGTAAATGTACTGCGCGATGGGGGTCGAGCCGACGAAGGAGATCGCCTGCACATCGGGGCTGTTCAAAAGCCCATCCACGGCGAGCTTGTCGCCCTGAAGCACGGTGAAGACACCGTCGGGGAGTCCGGCCTCTTTCCACAGCTGGGCAAGCCAGAGCGCGGCGGAGGGGTCCTTCTCGCTGGGCTTGAGGACGACCGCGTTGCCCGCGGCGATGGCAATGGGGAAGAACCACATGGGCACCATGGCGGGGAAGTTGAACGGGCTGATGATGCCCACGACACCGAGCGGCTGCTTGAGCGAGTACACGTCGATCCCGGTGGAAGCGTTCTCGCTGAACGCGCCCTTGATGAGGTGCGGGAAGCCGGTCGCAAGCTCGACGACCTCCTGGCCGCGGAGGATTTCGCCCATCGCGTCCGAGCGGACCTTGCCGTGCTCGGCGGTGATGATGTCGGCGAGCTCACCCTTTCTCGCGTTGAGGAGTTCTCGGAAGCTGAAAAGGACTGTCTGTCGCTTGGCGATGGAGTACCGGCTCCACACCTCGAACCCCTGGGTGGCGGAGGCGATCGCCTCGTCGATTTCGTTCTGGTCGGCCAAGGCTACGTGCGCTTGCACTGCCCCGGTGGCGGGGTTGTAGATGGGGGCGGTGCGGCCGCTGCGCGAGGGCCGTTCGGCTCCATCGATCCAGTGGGAGACGGTGCGAATGTCGATGATGCTCATGATGGTCCTTGATGTCAGTGGGAGACGGCGTCGGGGATGGGGTGAACGAGCGCGGCTGCGGTGTCCACAGCGCGGGCGACGTCACCATCCGGTGGGTAGAGAAGTGTGCGTCCCACGGTGAGGCCACGCACACCCGGGAGGGATAACGCGTCCTCCCACGAGGCGAACGTTTCGTCTGGGTCGACGCCTGCATCTCCACCCAGCAGAAGTGTCGGAAGCGTTGTGGATGCCATGACTCGCTCCATGTCGTCCACGACCGGAAGCTTCATCCAGGTGTACGCCGATGACGCACCAAGACCCGCGGCGATGGCGACAGACAGAATCACGGCTTCCGTCGACAAGTCATTAACGATGCGTCCTTCCGACCAGGTACTCATGAACGGTTCGAGCATGATCGGCAGCTCCGCAGCCGCGGCGCCCGTAACCGCATCGGCGGTCGCCTGAAGCGTAGAGGCGGTTCCAGGATCGGCAAGGTTGACCCGCACGAGCGTTTTGGCGAAGTCGATGCCCGCCCGGACCATCGCATCGACTGTGTAAGCGCCATATCGGTCGTCCATTTCGAATGACGCGCCGCGCAGACCACCCCGGTTCATGGAACCGACCACGATCTTGCCATCGAGCAGACCCAAGGCAGCGAGATCGTCGATGATGTCCGGCGTGCCGAGAACGCCATCGACCCCAGGGCGAGACAGCGCGGTTGCCAGCCGGTCGAGCAGGTCGTATCGATTCGCCATCGCCGTCGGATTCGATCCGACCCCAAGCGCCCCACGGGCGGGATGGTCTGCGGCGATGATGAAGAGACGCCCGTCGCCTCCCAAGAGATCCCGATGCTTTCGACGAGTGAGAGCATGCGTGATGAAATCAGGCTGGGTTGCACGGATATCGCGGAGACGTTCGAAGTCGTCTGCGGTCAAGGTCAGGCCGGTCATGGGCGGACCCCCTCTAGGCGAGCGAGGACCTCAGCCTCGTGTGGCATTGCTGTCGAGCATTCGCGACGCGAGGCAACGATGGCACCGGCGACGTTCGCGAAGCGCAGGATGCGTTCGAGCCCCCACCCGGAGAGCAGTCCGTGGCACAGCGCCCCGCCGAATGCGTCGCCTGCTCCCAGACCGTTGACCACGTCGACGAAGTGGGGCGGTACCTCAACGACCTCGTCGGCCGTTTTGGCGAGGACACCGCGCGGCCCCTGCTTGACAATGGCGAGCTCAACGCCGCGTCCAAGCAGAGCATCCGCAGCGCGGTGCGGGTCGGTCTCAGCCACCGCGATCTCACATTCCTCACGGTTCCCGACGGCGACCGTCACATGCTGAAGGGCTTCGGCGACACGCTCAGACGCCTGCGTGGGAGACTCCCAGAACATCGGACGGTAATCGAGGTCGAGAATGGTGTGCTCCCGGCGGGCGCGGCGAGACCATGCTTCAAGATGCGTTCCATAACTCGGCTCTTGAGTGAGGCCGGTCACCGTGGCCCAGACGATGCGGGCCGATCCAAAGTCGATCTCGTCGAGCTGCTCTGAACTGATGTTGAGGTCTGGCGCCTTGGGCTCGCGGTAGAAGTAAAGCGGGAAGTCGTCCGGGGGAAAGATCTCGCAGAACGTCACGGGCGTCGGAAAACGGTCATCCACAGCAACCGCGCGGTCGTCAACTCCTAGCCGCTTTAGTTCCTCGTGTAGGTAACGCCCGAAAGGATCGTTCCCCGTCCTGGAGACGAGCGCGACACTGTGGGAGTAGCGAGCCGCCGCGACGGCGACGTTCGCCGCACTGCCGCCCAGGTATTTTCCGAATGTCGTGACCTGTTCGAGGCCAACGCCATCTTGAAGAGGGTAGATGTCGACGCCCAGCCGCCCCATGACGACGACGTCGTGTGTTGATGTGGTCATACTCCGCTGTACAACTTCCTCGCTAGACCAGACTATGTCCTAACAATAACACATGGCGACGACTCGGCCACAAGAGTCAAAATCGACTTCGAGGTGACAAAGTCGCGACGTTGTAACATTGTTGGAACATAGGAGGTCCCGTGACTACTGACGTGCACTGGCCGGCGCAGCTCTTCGACGACATCGACCGCACGGGCCCAGTACCGTTGTACTTCCAGGTATCCTCGCGGCTCGAGCAAGCCATCCGGTCAGGCGCAATCCCCCCTGGCGCTCGCCTCGAGAACGAGATTGCTATCGGGGAGAGACTCGGCCTCTCCAGACCGACCATTCGACGCGCCATCCAGGAGCTGGTGGACCGCGGCCTGCTGGTGAGACGACGCGGGATCGGCACCCAGGTCGTCCAAGGGCAAGTGACGCGACAAGTCGAACTGACGAGCCTGTTCGAAGACCTGCAGTCCACTCAGCACGCACCAGGAACGACCGTTCTTGAGCATGAGGTCATTCCCGCCCCCGCCAACGTCGCCTCCCATCTGGGCATCGCCGAGGGCGACGAAGTTCTGCACATTCGACGCCTACGAACCGCAGACGGCACACCCGTCGCCATCCTCCAGAACTTCTTCCCCGCAAAGACCACCGACCTGAGCCGTGACGAGCTCGAGGAGCGCGGGCTCTACCAAATCCTTCGATCACGAGGTGTTGCCATTCGCATCGCTAATCAGCGGATCGGGGCCCGCCGAGCACACGACGACGAGGGCAGCCTTCTCGAGATCGACAGGGATGGCCCCGTCCTCCTCATGGAGCGAACAGCATTCGATAACGCGGGACAAGCCATTGAGTTCGGCCTGCACATCTACCGGCCAGACCGCTACAGCTTCGAAACGACACTGGTCGCAAAGTGATCCGCTATTTGTCATGACATTAGGTTGACAGCATGACGCGACCGCCCTACGCTCTGGCTCACCAACGAAGGTAAGCCGGAGCTCGTGCTCCGCGCACGAAAGGATCACGACGTCGTGACACGTAACCACAGCACCCGATCGGTCGCCGCACTCGCGGTCGCCGCAGCTGCCGTCCTAGCTCTGTCCGCCTGCTCGGCTGGCGGGGGTTCCACGGATACCTCAAGCAGCGGACTTGAAAGCGGCTACGGCGCACGCGCCGAGAACCGCTCCGCCTACTTCTTCACGTACTACAACCCTGCGAGCGATTCGTTCTGGGCACAGATCCTCAAGGGTGGAGAAGATGCGGCTCAGCTCGGCGGATTGAACCTGACCCATCAGACGGCTGAAGGCGACCCCGACAAGATGGTCGACCTCGTGCAGACCGCTATCGCGACGAAGCCGTCACTCATCTTCATGCCCTTCAACGAGGGGGAGAAATGGGTCGGCGTGGCCTGCGACGCCCACGATGCGGGCATCACCGTCGTGGCGTACAACGTCCCAGCACCCGAGTCCGCTGCCGACTGCGTCTCGGGCTTCGTCGGACAGGACTTCTTCGAGGTCGGCCAGATCGTCGGGACTCGCCTCGTGAAGGACGCCGGACTGTCTTCGGGCGATAAAGTCCTCCTCCCCGCCGAGGAACCGGAGCAGAACTACGCCGTGCAGCGCGGCGGCGGAGTACAGAAGGCACTTGACTCCGTTGGCGCGAAGGGCGAGTACCTCCGTACGTCAGGCAACGATGAGGAAGCGCTGAACGCGCTCACATCGTGGCTGACCGCCAACCCCGATGTGAAGGCCGTCGCTCCCCTGGGCGGAACACCGCACCGCAACATCGTGGCGGCTATGGACGCCGCCGGCGTCAAGGTTCCCGTGGTCGGCTTCGACACCTCCCCGCAAGTTGTCGCTGGCATCAAGAGCGGCGACATCATCGCCACCGCAGACCAGCAGGGCTACGTGCAGGGCTTTCAGTCGGTCACCGAAGGCGTTCTCTACCTTGACTTCGGCCTCTCCCCCTCTGTCATCAATTCGGGCGGTCAAGGGCTGATCGACAGCACGAATGTCAGCCTCCTCGAGGACGACGCCCTCAAGGGCGTCCGGTTCTGACCTGGTGTGGGGCCGCTTCCCGTCGGCCCCACACCCCACATCACACCCACTTCGAAAGGCACTCCCATGCCCAACCCCGTCAACGAGCGGCCACCCACCGATCCGCCGTCCGAACACGTTCTTACCGCCCCCGCCCCGACCGAAGCTGTAATCACAGGCCGCCGCTTGCGCGATAACCAGCCGCACACTTTCAGCGAAAAATTCCGCGACAACCTCCGCTACAGCCGCGGGCGCGGCGCCTTCGAAATCGGCATCATCTTCGCGTTGGTCCTGATTGGGTTCATCATCGCGGGAACAATTGCTCCCGCAGCATTCCCGTTCTTGTCCGCCAGCAACCTCTCTGGCGTCATCTCCCAGTCCATACCCGTTCTCGCCCTCCTTGGAATCGCCGCGGGCATCCTGATGGTCGCCGGCGAATTCGACCTGTCACTCGGCGCCAACATTGGCTTCACCGCCATCATCTTCATCAACGTGTCGGAGGCCACCAGTTGGCCAGTCGGCATCGTTGCAGGTTTGGCGGCCTCCACGTCCATTGCCCTCATCAACGGGTTGATCGTCGTACTCACCAAAATCCCTTCGTTCATCGCAACACTCGGCATGGGATTCTTCTGGGTTGGGGCGAGCATTTTCGTCAACGGCACATCCCCGGCCATCCTCGTGGACGCAAAGGACGACACCCTCACCACGCTGTTCGCGGGGGACTTCGGATTCTTCCGCGCTCAACTGGTGTGGCTCGTTCTCATCGGAGCGCTCGCGTGGCTCTTCCTGCACCGCCACAAGCTCGGCAACCACATCTACGCGGTAGGCGGTAACCCGTCGGCGGCAAAGGCCATCTCCATCAAACCCACCAGCGTTCGGTTGCTTGCCTTCGCAGTCTTCGGCCTTCTTGTGGGATTCGCCACCATCCTCATCTCGGTCCGCACCGGCTCGATGCAGCCAGGCAGCACGGATGACTACACCCTCATGGCCATTGCGGCAGCTGTGGTGGGCGGCTGTTCACTGAACGGCGGACGCGGATCCGTCATCGGCATGGTGATCGGTGCAGCGCTCATTCGCATCATCGAAAACGGCCTCATCCTGGCCAAGGCACCCGGCTTCTACATCCAGCTGTTCGTCGGGTTGATCATCGTCGTCGCTGCAATCTTCAACAAGCTCATGGAAGGGAAAGCGTCATGACCGACGACTACCTGCTCCGCCTCGAGGGAGTCACGAAACGATACGGCGCTAACACCGTCCTCAAAGATGTCTCGTTTGACATCGGCCGCGGCGAGGTCGTTGGACTTCTCGGCGACAACGGCGCAGGCAAGTCCACCCTCGTAAAGATCATGTCTGGTGTGGTCCCAATGACGGAAGGCGCCTACTACTGGGGAGGGGATGCGGTTCCCCACGTGACACGTCCGGTCACGGAGGGCCTCGGCGTCGAGACAATCTTCCAAGATTCCGCGCTCGTTCCCCAGATGTCGATCACACGCAACATATTTATGGGGCGCGAGATCACGAACGCCCTTGGCTTGATGAAGCTCAAGCAAATGGACGAGATCGCGACAGAAATTCTTGACACCGTCGTCACCATCGAGGGCATTAAGAGCTCAAAGCAGCTCGTGTCCTCGTTGTCCGGGGGTCAGGCACAAGCGGTGGCCATCGCACGCGCCGTACATTTCAAGCGAAGCCTGCTGATCCTGGACGAGCCGACCTCCGCACTCGCCGTGAGGGCGACGGAGGCGCTGCTCGACTATCTACGGCACCTCAAGTCGGAAGGTGTCAGTTCCGTGCTTGTCACCCATAACCTGCATCACGCATATCAGGTGTGCGATCGGCACATCGTCATGAACCACGGACAGAAGATCCTCGACGTCCGACGCGAGGACACTTCAGTGGCGGAACTGACTGCTGCGGTGGTCGGAGGCAAGCTTGGGCTGGAACGTCTGCGCGCACAGGCCTCGTAAGACATGAACGAACGGGGCGGTTGGCCGGGAGACCAGCCGCCCCATCTGTCTTGTGCCCAACGCTGCCCACAGTGCCCATCCGTCTCCGGTGTCCACTTGTGAGGACCCCGTGGCCAAGGGCACCCGCCAACGGATACCGATGGCGGATCGCGGCTCCTGGAGACGAACGAGGGAGTTGGCTCAGTGTCTGTGCCGCAAGCCGGGTGGGCCCTCCCCGTCACAGCAGCAGATCCCACGCCATCTGCTCACGAGCCGGGACGCAACCCTGCCGAAATGCGAGACGGGACTCCGCCGCCCTTCCGCCGTGGGTTTGAGCACGCAAACGAGATGCGCGGACCAGAGCGATGCTTACGCTCGGCCGGACGGCTCAGGATGAGGCCTACATGTCCCAGCGCCGACGAGCCAACCGGGCCACCGCCGTGACCTTCAGCTCCCGCCGACGACCAGGTTCAATATTCGAGTAAGACAGGAGTCCTATCCCGGAAGTAGGCCCAGTACACGACAACTCGAAAAAATCGGCGATTCTGCCGCCGCTGCTGGTGGAACTGCAGAAACTGGCTGGCCTAGCGCCGAATACGGTCGTCTCGAACTCGCCCTCGGAGCGGCCATCTCGGCTTCTGCGTCGTCGGCTTGATCCGGTCCTCGTCGCTGAGATCGTCGAGAAGTATCAGGCCGGCGCGACAACCCCGTCACTATGCACCGAGTACAACATCTCTAAGGGTGGGCTGCTGAAACTTCTCCGCGACGAAAGCGCCCAGCTTCGCTGTCAGCGACTCACAGACCAGCAGGTCCGTGCAGCCACTGCGCTCTACGGCAGCGGCAAGTCCCTCGCAGCAATCGCCGACCACTTCGACGTCAGCTACAACGGCGTCCGCCAAGCCCTCATTCGAGCAGGTGTTGAGCGGCGCCCGCGTGGGGGCACTCATCGCTAGGCGGCCCCGGGCTCGCATCTTGCTTCCGCAATGCGGTGGTGCTAGGCCAGCCGTACGCGTGATGAATCAGCCCTCCAAGTCATCGGCAGCTCGACATGCGCTCACCTACAGAATTCGCATCCGCTCGACCTCCGACCCAGGGGCCGCGGAACGCCACTCATAACAATTCACCAGGAAACAGCGGACCGGAACGCAATGATCAGACGTAAAGATCTCGCGCCTTGACCAGAAAGGTGCCGTCAATGTCGCTCCACGCGAAACCGAGTTGTTGCAACCAGTATTCGAGAACGTCCGCAAGTCGTATGGTTAATCCTGCGAGCTCATCTGGCGCAATTCGCTCACGGGACGGTGGAACATCCTGTAACACTGATTCGAATTCCGTCCACGACGGCGAAACGATCGCCAACCAATCACCCGATGCAGCAGTACTAGACGCGAACGGCGCCCCAGCAACGGTCCCCTGAAGTTTGCGCTCCGCCGCGATAGGGGCAAGCTGTTTGGCCCCAATCTCAAGCACCTGCGCCACGCTGTACGCAAGACGCTTCGGCTCTATCTGGCGCAGGTGGTCAACTCTGACCAGTTGCGTCAGCTCACCACGCGCCCACGCGGCCACGTCGATCGGATCGAAACGCGTGAAGGGCATGTCGTACTTAAGCGGCACATCGAGTTCGGCTCGATACTCGCTGATGACCGCATCAGCCACGTGCAAGAATCTCCTTCGTGCTTCACCGTCGCGGTCGATCACTGGTCCGCCAGCTTCCCCTGCCTGTTCCATTGTGACGTGCCTACTCTCGTGACGAGCGAGGCGCGTGATCATCTTGTTCCGTCGCTCGTAATCAAAGTCTGGATCAGTCTGCGGTTCGAAGTAGTACTCGTGCATCAACACGTGAACTTCGTCACCTACGGCCATAACCTTCGCGCCTACGTCCCCAGCACCCCGAGAACTTGTCCAGTGGTCTTTCAATTCTGAGGGGAGACGGTCACGTACGGACGAATCAAAATCCCCTGTGATTATCAACGCAGCCTTGGACGGTTCAAGTGCCGCGTCTTCCACGATGACGGCGCACTCACGACTAGATGAGTACTCATCTTTCCCGTACAGCGATCCCGCGGAAGGGTACTCGAAACGAATATCAATCACGTTGGCCCCAATCTGCATCCCCGATGACTACGAGTCAGCATGTAGCACTACGCCTGGCTCGCGCAATGCGCCAGCCGCTACGCGCTTCGGTCACTGCCGCAAGGGCCCCCGTCTGCCCGACAAGCGGCGCGTGTCGAGGGACGTCCACCCGGAGGTCCGTTAAATCGGTCGCGCCACCACGGGGTTCGTCTTGATGAAAGGGTCGGGGAGACCTTGATCGACCGCACAGGAGCCGCATCTCCGGTAACGTTGTCACCGCTCAATCCTCCCGATCGAGTAGTTCGACCTTGTCTTGACCACACAGTAGCTTGAACTCAGAGTCCGCTTGCGTGATACCCCGGAGCATTCTTGCGGTCCGGATGGCCCCATACAAAGAGAGCATCACCGCGACCGCTAGGCCGCTTGCATCGGTGCAGCCGAGAGGCACTGCCGGTCGCGTTTCGGGAGTCGTCTTCCGATGCTCGACAGGGCTTCCCGTCTCGCCGTCTTCGAAGCCACCTAGCTCCGGCCATCGGAATCCCTGCGAGCCTGGCTCCCATGTCGTTATGTGCTGGACGTGAGCGTACCCGTGTGAATTAGGCCCTTCATCGGCATCAGCGGAATCGAACCGCCACCCCCACCCATCAACCTGTCCGGCATTATCTTCGGCGCAAAGGACCACCCGGATCATCAGTTGGACTAGACCCCCGTGTTCCCGTAGCTGGAAAGTGATGAGCGGCCATAGGGTCTGATCACGCTCACCATCCCGCCCTGGAGTTGTCACGGGCGGCGCGCTAAAGTAGCCCACGATGGGATACCAATTTCGCCTGTTGTCACGCCGACCCCACGATTTGATGTCTCTTGAAGGATCTCCGTTCCCGATAGCCGGGAAGAAGTTCCGAAATTGGGCGGCTGCATCAGCTGTTGTTGAGTCCCCGAGCCCCGCCTGATACCACGCTCCTATCACGGCTTGCAGCTTGGCTAGTTCTTTCCTTTCGGCGTTGGTCACAGCAACAGCCTGTTGGATGGCTCATATCCGACACCAGCAACTTCCTCCAGCCAGCGGTGCTTAAACTCGCCTGGAACATCGGACGGGAACTGAGTTAGCCGACCTAGGGGTCGGAATTTGGAGATGTCCTCGGCGAACGCGGCATCCAAGGATCCGACTGGTGCCGCGCCTGATCGCGCTTGCTGGGCCGCGACCTTTCGAGCGACTGATTCATCAAAGACGGGCCGAGTTGCAAAGGGTCGAAGAGCGTCCCTGAGCGCGGGCTGAAAATGACCAACGTCTCCACCCCATGCAACCTCGGCGAAGCGGTCAAGAGCAGCCAAGTCTGCCGGATCAGAAGTGATTACCCGCCAGTACCGCTCCGCAAGGTGTGGTGCATCAAGCAGGACCGTCTGACTCGGTGTAACGAAGCGCTCGATCCAACGCCTTACGGCTGAGAGCGCCATCGCCTTGACGTACGTTGGCTCATGAAACGCTCCACCCTCGTCGGTACCCGTGTACTTGAACCCGAGTCCACTGTTGGCGAAATCGTGGAAGGTTAGGTCTTCAGGCGCCTTGGAAAAAGGATCGAGCTGACTCGGTGTGAGCCTGGACGAATCGATCGCGAACCGCTCCAGCACTCGCTCGTCCAAGTCAAGATCGTCGCTAAGCCCGGCCGAAAGCTTGAAAGTCGCAACCACTTCTGGGATGGTCGCGCGTTGCCAGGGACGATAGATCGGCGCCGTATCGCGCACCGCACGACCCCAAAGCACGTCGTCGGCGAGTTCGCCAGCCGTGATGTTCAGGTCAGCGACCGCGTTGGCGTTCTGGTTGAGAGTCAGATCAAACACCCGTGGGCGCGCGTGCCGCCCCCAAAACATGTTGACTACGACGATGGCTGGCGCCATCGAGTAGCTCCGGAGCTGGCGTGCTACGTCGTCGCCGTACCCGTTGCGCAAGGTTCGGGACACATCTCTCGCCTCGTCGGCCTGAAGGAGTCCAAGATCACCAGGCGCCGGCGACAAGTCGGAATCTAGAATCAGCAAATCAGCTTGCTCGACGCGCCCGATCGTTCCACGTGATTCGTTGTTCAGCGCTTGACCGTCACGCGCCTCGTCTTCTGCGTCCGAAAGCTCCGTAAGTAGGCCAGCGAGCTTGGCGCCGGTGAGCGTGTCGACAGTTGCGGATGGCAGGTGTGACTCGATCAAACTTTTCCAACGCTCTGCACGATCCGTCTTGTCGTCGCAGATTAGTACGTTAGCGATCATCGCGCGGTTCCCTCCATTCAAGTTGAAGTGCTGTGCGAAAGCGGTTTGGTGGCTTGACGAAGCGAGCTTTCACCCCAACCTCGTCGGCGATCATCCGGACGATGGTGAGCCCCAACCCCATCCCTCCTAGCCCTGCCGCCTCTTTCTCTGCAGATAGGAGGAGTTCTCTGTAAAACGGCTCCCACAAGGTTTCCGATTTTGCTGCGTCCACTCCGACGCCGTTATCTAAGATATAAATCTTCGAATGCGTCTTTCCTCGTTCACCAACCACACTTATCAATGGGTCAGCCGTGTCGGACAAGGCGTTATAAGCATTTAAGAGGATATTCTGCAGAATCGAAGTCCAGGCCGGGAGTGTCGCCGGGGGAAACAGCAGGTCATTTGGTATTCCGGTCACGTCAACCTCGATACCACTTGCCAACGGCTGCATCTCGCGGACGACCTTGCGAACGGTGGGGCGCGCCCGGTATCGCTGCACAGTGTCGCGCGACTCCTTGCTTAATAGAGGCCCAAACACAGCTCTGATTCCCGCGACCCGTTCCTGCCATTCGTCCATCCTCTCAACAGCGCGCTTCACTCGTGCGGCTTGTGGACCAGACAGCGAGTGCGCTACTTCCGTCAAGTCAACTGAGAGGTCATGGAGAGCCGCAACCTGTTTGCTAATCTCATGCTCATATGCCAAAGAGGTACTGCCTGCGGTCGCCAGGGCGCCGAGGAGGCTTGCGTATGCGCTCGTAGACGCTTCGCTAAGCTTTACTGCATTCGCCGTGTCGTCAACCGCGAAGCGCAACTCCTCATAGCTAGTGGGGGATAGCTCGTCCCGCACCCTTTCGACAGTTGCAGCGAGTGCTCCAAGCGATTCCGTAGGGGTGTACTGCCGCTGCTCTCGTAACCGGGTGACGTCGAGAAGCTTCGCGCGGGCAGCCTCCATCGCATATAGATCTAGGCCCGCACGCACCAGCACTCGCAACTGCTGGTAAGCCGCGTTATCAGTAAGCCGATCGCGACTTACCTGGATTGATAGCGGATCATACCCCAAACCTTGGCGAGCGGCCAGCTTGCTCTCCTCGGCGGTCGATATCTGCACCGCGCCATAAATCCGGGCGTTCGAGGGGAGGTCTAAGAGTCCTTTCTTGACCTGCAGCGCTTCCGGAACCAGGCGACTGCGGTCCAGCCTGCGTCCGTGGTCGCGCTCAGCTTCGAGCCAGTCCTGGTCGACGCCGTAATACCCAAGCCTGAATCCGCCATCAAAAAGGTTGACCCCACCGAAACGACGAAGATATTCACGAGCATCGGCAACAGAAACGTTCCGCGGTTGACGGCTCTGCAAAGAAAAGACCCGAATATCGAACCGCGCCCGCTGCAGCGGCGAGGCTGGCACCAGGTAATGCACCGTTCGGCGACTACCATCTTTGATCTCGATATCCACCTTGAGAATACGATCGGGTAGCTTCTTAGCTCCTGGGCGACGAAGCGCCTGATCGTCGTCGTCGTCCGCGGACTGCAGGCGGGGCGGAAGAACACCGTCATAGACGAGGGCACTCTTACCGCTGGGCAGGATTCGACCAGTGATACGAGCAGACCAAATGTCGAGAATTGCTGTCATCTGATCTCGGAACGATTCGTCGATCTCGTCCGAGCCTGTCCGTAGGGTGATCCTCATCCCAGACTGAATATCGTCATCGAAAGGAGGGCGCAGCGCCCAGATTTCGCGAGCGAGTCGAGTGAAGTCTTTTTCTTCCCACGCATCAGCGAGCTCAGAAATTGTCACGACGGTTCCATGCTTCGCCGCGGATGGGAAATCCGCGAGCGTTTTCGGAGACGCCACCTCGACCTGCACCGAAGTGAGCTCGCCTTGCTTCACCGCAGCTTCCCAGTCAATACGAGCGACGATTGCTTCAGCAAGAGGGCCATCCAGCGCTCCTGGATCGACGACCGCACGTGAACGCACTTCGGTCGCCCGGCCGAGGAGCTGAACCGCGAGTCGACCAACGCCCTTAGATCCGGTCAGAGCGCGCTCGTAGGTGGCTGTGACTGACTGCTGCGCTTTTCTTGTGGTGCCGACTCGCATCCAGCGACTCGCGAAATCAGATTCCGACATGCCATGGCCGTTGTCAGCCACGGATATTGACTGATCCTTAAACACGATCTCGACATCCGTGGCGTCAGCGTCGTAACTGTTCTTGATCAGCTCGGCGAGCGCCATGTACGGACGTCCGACGAGCCGCTCCCCTAACTCGCGAAGCAGCGCTGCGTCGACCGTGAAGTTGTAAGTGGTCAAATTGGGGCGCCCTAACTCTCGCTCCGACCAACCTATCTGGCTCCGTCAATCACGTGGGGGCGAATCTCCGGTCCGGAGCGTCGAGTCTGAGGTTGCCGCCGCGGCCGCGCGGCTTGCTCGACGACGATCGCGAGCGCGGAACGCCGCTGCCAGCTCTCGGCGCACTGACTCGCTCACCTCGGAGTAGGTCGGCAATCTGATCTTCTTGAGGTATTGGCCGCTGATGCGAAGATGACCATTGGCCATTTTTACGGAGTACGCCGCGACGAACGCGCCCGCCAGGTCCGACAGGAGGTACCCGCCGAGGACCTCAATATCCCAGTCCGTACTCGTCAGGTAGTAGGCACTGTGCAGAGGCCAGCGGCCGTCTTCGTCCAGAACGGGTTCGATTCGATCGTGGATGTCAGCTACGACCAGCTTACGACCCCGGTACTCGTCAACCGGAGGACGGTCGATAGTGCGCCACCACACGTCGGGGTTGCGCTTAGCCACGTAGCGGGCCTCTAGCGCCTTCCGATGGCTCTCAAAATAAGCAGCAAGCCCAGGGTAGCCCGTTAGATCAGCCAAGACAGGGCCATCCCAGGGGCTAATGATGTATCGACCGCTCCACACGACCAGACCGTGCTTCAGATCGGCCGGGCCGATGGCTTCCTTGACGAACTGCTGCTCGACGTCACCCGGCTCGGTCACGACATATACGTTGTCGGCTCCGGTCGCCATTCCAACGCCCACCGACACACCGACCTCTGACAGAGATGGGAACCGCTTCTCGAGGTCGGCGATCAGACGAAGTCGCTCGGGCGGCCCCGATGGCCAGCTCCCGTCCGAACGAAACTGGCCCCTCAGCACGGATGCGCTGAAGGCGTCGTCGGTCTTGTCTCGGCGATCTGGGGAGTTCCACCACTGGACAAGTCTCTGTGCTCCCTCTTCGTCGAAGTGGGGATTCGCAGTCGCCAACGCAGTACTGGTGTGCCCGGCGCGCTGGATCAGTGTGATGGCGGGATAAGCAGCAACGGGCACGTCGAACACGTCCGCGTCGTGCACTTCGATCAGCGCCCGTAGTGCAAAATCTTCGATGATGTGCTTTCGCAGTCCGGCTCCGTATTGATTGTGCATCCATCGGTCGGCGCAAATGAAGCACAACTGACCGCCGGGCTTGAGGAGCGAGAGACTCGCTTCGTAAAAGCCGATGTATACATCGGCCCTACCTGTCATCGTCTTCCACTTGGCTCGGTACTTTGCGTACTCCTCGGCGGAGGTCTCCTCGACACGGACGTACGGCGGATTCCCGACGACCCACTGGACTTGATCACCGAGCTCACCGAGCAGGAAGTCGCCTTCGACCACCCACCTGTCCGCCAGGCGCGCAGAATGCTCTTGGCTCACGCCATAAGCTACGAGCGTCTCGACAACGGATTCCCGAGCGATGCCGGCGACACGTGCGTCGAGCTCGTACGCACGGATGGCTGTCGAGAGATCTTGAATTGGACGCCCGTAAGCTTCCGCGGAGCGAAGCAGGCGAGGAACTATCCGACGGAGGAACGCACCGTCTCCACATCCCGGCTCGACGATGGTGTCAGCCCCAAGGTCTGCCTTCTCGTCGTAGCCGAGTAGATCGAGCATCAGGTCGACGACCCAGTCTCGGGTGTAAACGACCCCCGCGCCGCGTTCGGCCCGCAGCCTAGGCACTAGCCCGATCCTCCTTGTGAAGTCGCTTAGGCGAAACGCGCCGAGCCATGACGGCAGCCGCTACACGCGAAGCGGCTTCGGTTGCTTCCTCATGCTCCCAAACGGTGACTACCAACCACCCGCGTTCACCGAGGTCGCGCTCCATGCGGAGATCCCGCTCCTGATTTCCGCGCAGCTTCTCCGCCCACCGGTCGGCGTTCGCTTTCGGGTGCGTCTGATGGATGGGGCAGACATGCCAAAAGCAGCCGCGGACATCAACAACGACCTTCGGTCCGATGAACACGATGTCCGACCGCCACCGCAGGTCCGGCTCGGGACGAACCTGCAGCCGATAGCGGAGACCTCGGTCGCTGAGGGCGCGCCGCAACCGCATCTCGGGGGTGGTGTTCCGTTGTTTGGTCGCCTGCATCCGACGACGAACGGATTCTGTTGACGCCCACGACTCAGCCTTCTCGACGCTGGACCGCATGTACGACATGTGGCTCTCGAGGTCGAGGAGAAAATCGTTGTCGAGCTTGATGCCGGACTCCTCGATTCGGGAGAGGAATCCCTTCGTGGCACGGTGCGACAGGGGCCGCAGCGATTCATGGTTGAGCACCTCGTCAAGAGGCTTCGCGGTGATGGCTACCGGCCATCGGGATGCAGCGACGGACTGCACCGCCCTAAAAGGCCCTCCAAAAGCAGCGTCAGGCCACGGACGTCGCTCGTCACGGGGGGTACCAGTCGGAGCATCTCCGGTGGTTCCCTGAGCTGTAGCCAGCAGACGCTCGCCAACCCAGCGGCCCAGGCCGACTGTGACGGCATTGCCAACCAGCTTCCAGCGAGCGCTCGGCTCCCCCGGGACATCCGCGGCCTCGCTCCAACCACGATCGAATCCCTGGAGTGCCTCGGCGTCTTCGATGGATGGAAGGACAATTCGCTGCCCGACAGGCGCGTTCGGACGCCAAACCGCCGGAGCGGATGGGGCTCCTACTGTGGATCCTCCCTTGAGGGTGGGAAGCGCTCCGCGAACGAGGCCGACGCCTCGGCGGCCTTCCGTCCAGTAAAATCCTGATGCCGAGGCGGCACCGGCATCCTGGAATTCACCTTCCAAGCCGGTATCTTCCGCCAACAGGGCAGAGGCCGCTGCACCAGGGGTCCGTGAAGCAAGGAAGATCACGCGATTACGACGCTGGGCGACGCCGAAAGCCCGCGAGTCGAGCATGCGATACGCCCAGTGGTAGCCGAGCGCTTCGACTTGTTCGATGATGAACTTGACGCCGGCACCTCGACCCAGCCTCAACAGATTTGGCACGTTCTCCAGCACGAGCCACTCAGGTCGGGTAGCCGAGGCGATGCGGAAGACCTCCGTCACGAGGCCTGACTGCGCGCCGAAGATTCCGGCTTGCTTGCCTGCGTGAGAGAGGTCGACACAAGGGAAACCCGCGGCAATCAGGGCATGGTCCGCCGTAGGCATGAACCCGCGCACATCCCTAGCTAGCGGCAAGCCGGGCAATTTGGCTTGAAGCACTCGGCGGGCGGGCTCCCAGTACTCACAAAGCTCAACTGCCTGTGCCCCCGCCGCGGTGAGGCCCGTGTCAAGTCCCGCGATGCCGCTGAAGAGGCTGACGAATTTGAGTGGAGACGACGCGCCCCTAAGATCCTGAGTCCCCTGGTCCGGCTGCTTGAGAGTGGGGACGGGGCTCGACATGTCGAAACGACTTTACTCGAGCCCGGCCAGCATAAGGGCACGTTTGGCGCGATAACCTGAGAGTTCGTGGTGAACCGAGGTGAGCGTGGCTGGACACAAGAAAACGGTCAAGTCCGACGGCTGGGCACTGTTTGATGGGATCGTCCGGACAGCCCCGCTCCGCCACGTGACGCCCTGGCACCACGGCCCTCACGGTCCGGTCTACGAACCTGACTACGACACGCTGAAGATGCTCCTGCGCGTCCCAGCGTTCCTCGGGTCCTCCTCGACCACCGGCCTACCGGCCCTGGCGCTCGACGTCTGGGCCGCCTACGAACTGCGGCGCGCTGGTTTCGAGCCGGATGCCGTGTGGCCTCGCGACGACGTTCCACGGATCCTCCCCGGGCCTATCGCTGGCCTGCTTGAGAACATGGGGAAGGCCGACGCTGCCCGGCTGCGTGAACTTCTCGCGTCGGGAAAGACCTTTGGCGGCACGGTGGCTGCGAGCGCGAAGGTGCTCGGCAAGAACTACGTGAAGCAAGTCGACGTCGTGATGTCCGACTGGGACACCGGCCCCGAACTACTCATCTCGACCAAGAGGATGGACGATTCGTACACCAACAATGCGCCAAACCGCATGGAAGAGAGCTACGGCGACGCGAAAAATCTGCGGAGCCGACACCCTCGCGCCGCGCTGGGCTTCGTCTTCTCGCTGAGGAGCAACGCATTCAGTGAAGCGCCGCGCGCAGCCGCGTGGATCCTCGACCTCCTTGCCAAGCTAGGTCGCGAGGACGATGCTTACGACGCGGTGGCCCTGATCGTGCCTCGCTACGAGTCAGCGGGCACAGGCGAGCGGGACGTGTCAGAAACTCACAGCGACGAAGAGTCGGAAGTGCCTGACGACGCGACTGAGGCTGAGCTTCTCCCACCTCCCGAGATCGAACCGCTCCCCACGAGCGACCAGATGCTGGGCGACCTCCTGGTGCAACTCCAATCGAGTCCGCCGGTGGAGCTCGATCTACACGTCGTGCCGGAGGAGCTTTCTGCGGGGCACTTTTTCGACCACATGATCCGCCATGTTCTCGACAACTCACCGATCACGCGCCACGAGGAGGCCCGACGTCTCCTAAAGGAGGCGGCGGCGGTAGCCTCGACGCCCCTCTCAGAAACGGCGCCCAGGTAACCCCACGCTGCGGCGGCGACAGTACTGCGGCATGCTTCGACACATTGTTCCTCGTTACGACATCGACGTCGATCCAACAGTTCCACCCACCGCAACGTTCTGGGTTCCGTCGCCCGATGAGCTGGAAGAGAACGGCGGTATCGGCGACTTCCACGACACAGAACTCATCGTCACGGACCTCGAAGAGGCCGGCGCCGTGATCGAAGCGGAGCGAGAGGCAGTTCAGTACTTGGATGCCAAATCATCGACTACTCGCGAGTTCGACGATCTCGCGGCCGCGATCGAATGGGAGGCGCCGGACACGCCGAGCGACGAGGCTCCCGACTTCTTTGATCAGGAAGATGCCTGGTACGGACTCAATGGTCTCGAAGTCGGAGTGGCGGGGTTGGTCTACGCGATGAACGCGGTCGGAATCATCACCGCGGCCAGCTGCCGCAGCCACCATCAGGGGCATCGGCCCTGGGCCGACTACCCGACCGTTGTGTTCGCTGCGAATCGTCCTCAAGTCGGGGTTCTGCGCCGTCTCGTCGAGTCCGCGGGTTGCGGATTCGAGATCGACGACGTGGACCGTCCGCGTTTTCTAGCGATCGTCGCACCGAGCGTCGTAGAAATGATGGCTCTCAGTAGAAGCGTGCTGGTCGCTGGCGCGGGTCCGTTCGACTCTGAATGAGAGTTGCCCCTGGCTCATAGCCGAGAGGAATCACATCCGATTGGTGACTGGACAACCATCACGGTCTGGGCACGAAAGGATCGCGAGTAGCAGCAGTGCAGCGCGAGCTCGCGCACTCGGCTCAATGTAAGTCAAGGTCGACGGAAGAGAATCGGCCAGGCGCGACGACAAGAAGTTGGCGGGGCCTTCGTCCAACCCCGTCGCGATAAGAGCATTGAAGAGGAGTTGCGCCGGATCGTCGCTCGATGAGTGGGCTAGGGGCAGGTTCGCCACGCGATTCAGAAGCTCGCATATCTCGTGACTAGCTTTCTTCTCGTCAGCATTCAGAATCGCGAGTACGTTGGTCAACGCTTCTAGGAGCTGAATCGCTTCGCGACGCCGGATACCCATGTTGTGAGCAATGCGCTGTGGACTCGCACGAACAACCGAGGTCTGAGCTCGAGGTGGCCACGAAGGCTCGGGAATGCGCTCTGTCCACACCGCGCTGCCTGAGGGCCGCGCCGAGCAGTATGGGCAACGGGCCTCAACCTCTCGCGACCGATGCCCGTCAATCGGGGCGTTTCTGCAGAGCATTCCCCAAAGGTACGCCTTCGGGACTGCAACAGGTCTGCTAGCTGGCCGGTGAACGTCGGCTCCCGCGGAGGGCAACGGGACGTGTGGCGCGCGGGGTTATGAAAACGGCGGTGCGTAGCTCCAGAGAAGAGCTACTCACCGCCGGGTCTCAAATTGAGGTCGTCACCACGCGAAGGGAGCGTTCTGGCGCGTACTCCATCATGAGTGTCGCGCCGACAACTGCCTCGATGTACGTTTGCAGCTCGCTGGGAGCCGCCCGCCACTCTGGCGAGTTGAGCCGCTGGAGCTCGACCTGACAAAGGGTCATGCCGAGCATCAGCTCTCGCACAGAAGTTGACACGTCGGTGCTTCGTCCGTTTCGATCAGGTAGGCCGACAAGCACCGCGTCACCCGCCAGCCGTGCTCGACCGCGAGCGTGTGGGACGTGGTACCACCATAGATACGTCGCCCGCCGGTTGTATTGCAGACCGCGGATGAGCCCCTCCTCGTTCAGGTACATAGTGCAGCCGAAGCTGTCAATGTCGAGCGCCTCGATCCACCCGCCAACAGCCTTCTGGTAGTCCTCGACCTCCTTGAGCTCAATAGCCCGCATGTCTTCGGCGTCGGACGCCGGGATGATGATGCCTTGCACCATGGTGCTCCTCCTTTGTGCATGCGACCGGGAACCGGGGATGGTTCTCGTGGAATCGCAGAGCACAAACGAGGGGCGTTTATCACTCGCGGCGGGAGGGGAGATGAGGCGGGGCGGCCGGCGAGCGAGCGTCCTGGTGGGACGTCGCTCGAGCCGGCCGCCCGGGTGAGGTGGAGCCGTCAGGTGCCCTGGGGCTTCGCCGGCGTGCGCGGGGTCTTCACTACTGGTGGGGCGTTGAAGATGGCGGCGATGGCGTCGCGTTTGCCTGTCGCCTCGCGTTCGATTTCGTCGCGGACATCCTTCGCGCGGCGTTGGATGTGTGGATCGGTCCGGGCCTTGTCGATCCAGGCTTCGATGGCGAGGCGGACTTCGTCGGTGACGGTCCGGTCGCCCAGCTGGGCGATGATGTCCAGCTGGGTGCGGGTGGACTCGTTGAGTCTGACCGCAAGGGGTTTGATCGGGCCGTAGCCGAGTCCGTTGGCGGACGCTGCCGAGGCGGGCGGGGTGGTGTTGGACTCGCTCATGGGCGTGTCACCTTCCTTGACGGGTGCGGCCTGAGAACTCGGATGGTTCTCTCCAAGACCGCATACCGGCAACGAAGATATGGAGCAGGTGCCAGGGCTGAACTGCAGCACCCGCTGACCCCAGTGAACGACAGAACGTGCACCGTGACAACCGTCCGATCGGACGAGTTCGGGAGAAATCACGATAGAAAAGCGGACCGGACCGCGAGAGCTTAGGAAGGCGGAAGGGAGTGTTCAATCGATCGAGGCCAGGCGCACTTCCCATTGCCGCCCTTGAAATACACGAGACCCTGGCTGCCGATGCTGGACACCACTCCGCTCGAGTAGAACGGGGACTCTTGGATGTCCAACTGATACCGAACACGAACTGCGTCGCCTCGGTTCAATGCGAGCTTCTCGAGTGCGTCGGCCGTCGCAAGCGAGAGAAAGTGATCGATCCATGCTGAGATCTCGGGGCGGCTTTCACCGCTGAGCGTGAATGAGGGGCTCAGCGCAGTCAGGTACCGCACCTGAGCCTCAGTCGGGGGCAACGGGTTGTTTGCTGCGCCGCGAACCCGCGGACCGAGGAACGCCTCGAGGCGAGCGGCGACGACACTGAATGGCGCCGCCGAGTCGATCTGGCAGCCTATCCGCTCGGCGAGTTCTATCTGATGCGATGCAGCGGGGCCGGCGCCTCGTCGTAGCAAGCTCGCTGGCTCACGCCAGTCGTGGAACGTCATGGGCTCATGCTTGTCTAAACGTCCGACATCCCGGGTGCTCTCGTCAGCTCAATCCGGCGTGATCGCGGGTCCGAGTTCAGCAGAGCGGGGTGCCTGGCCACACGGGAGTGGCCTCGTCAGGTTGCACCCACAGCCACAGCACGCCGTCTGCGATGCGCGCGCGGTCCATCGCATCCCCGGGCGGTTCGAGTAGCGTCTGAGCCACATCGGCACCTGTTGATCCCGGGTCGTCATCAACGGCGTGAGGCGGGAAAGTTATGCGACGGCCGAAGATCAGGTTCTCATCGATGGTCCGCCGGTAGACGACACAGACGCTTGTTGGCGACTCCACCCAAGCTCCATAGAGCTGCAACTCGTCGTGAAACGCCATCGTGACGTCGCGGACCATGGCGGTCAGCATGGTCGTTGCGTCCTGAAAACTTCTTGGGTCCACGTGTTCGCCGATCTCTTGGTTGCACCTGCGGCGGAGTGATCGTCGGTCGCTCCACCGCAGGTGCTTTTACTAGGACAGCTTCGTGTACGAACCGGTCAGGACTACTTCGCCGCTTTCGACCTGCTGGAACAGCTCTTGCATCTCCGTGCTCTCATACAGCTCTTGCTGGGACTTCTGTTGCATCGGTGTGAGCCCCTGCTCGACGGCAGGAGTCGGGCTGACCGAAGGCGTGGTGGCCTGCGAGCGAGACAAGGATGAGACGCCCGCCGCCGCATTCTGGAAGGAAATGATGACCCAGCTGGGGCACTTCTTGGCACCACCCTGCTGGCAGTACATCGTCTGCAGCCCCATCTTCCCCTTAACGGGCCACCCGAAGTACTTGTCGTAGCTCTGCGGCTGGTAGATGCCCCATACCTCACGCTCGTCCACGACCTTGCACGTGCGCTTACCGCCGCTGGTGGTGCATTCCTGCTTATACGCCCACGCTCGCATGCGCCAAGACCCATTTCTTTGCTGCGTCCGGTCGGTGGATTCGAGGACGTACTTCTGCGCGGTCAGAGACGGCAGGTTGTGGTAGTGCCAGGCCTTATCCATGCCGAACCCCTGGTTAGCGTCGGCGTCGTAGAACCCGCGTCGGATGGGGATACCCCCGAGTACGGGGTTGTTCGCCGTCGTCATGATCTGGTCGGTCCGGTAGCCAGCGGGCGGAGGCGCCGCGTATGCGGGTGCCACGCTGATGGCGAATGTGATACCTACGGCTGCAAGAGCAGCACCAAGGAGTCGGAGTCCTGCGCGTCGCTTCATATTTCCCCCCAATTGAAGCGGAGACGGCCAGTCGGTCAACTGGCAGGTACGCCCCCACGGCCGGCCGAAATGCGAACCGGCCAACCTCATGCATAGCGTATACAGGCCGATCACTCAGACTCAGCCATTTTCAGCAACTGTTCATCGCGCCGCGCACACGGGGTCAGATCGAAAGGCATAGCGACCCAAGCGAATCGGCGCGTCGCGGAGGACGTGCGGAATGGAGGCAGGTGTTGGGGGGACCCAGGTGGTCAGCGCGCAGGTGCGAAAGGATCTTCCATCGGAACGACCCCGCATCGCCAGGGGCCGTTCCGACATTGAGTTAGCTGGCCGCAGATCTGTAGGCGTCAACGACGGTCGAAGGCACCCGTCCGCGGTCACTAACAGTGTGACCGTTGGCACGAGCCCACTCACGTACAGCGCCAAGGTCGAGGTCGCTCTTCGCGCGAGCCGTGCGGTTACCTCGCGCCGACCCGCTGGAGCTCACTGAGCGAGCCGCATCGACGTAGGGAGTCAGTGCTTTGTAGAACTTGTCGGCGTTGCTGTCCGAGAGGTCGATCTCGTACGCGCGGCCTTCAACAGAGAAGGTGATCTGCTTTCCTTCACCCTGCTCGAGGACGGTTCCATCGAGGTCGTCGGTGATTTGAGAAATGTGCTTAGTGGCCATACCTGGATCCTATTCGCGTCGCGGTTCAGCATTCATCGGTGACTCGCTAAATCCGCGGGATCGAAGCGGACCGTTCGATCTGCCTTCAGGCGTTACGGAGCTTCACACGTTGCTGTCGAGACGAGCACCGGGAGCATCTTTTCGCTGGCGCAGACGCTGTCAAAACGTGAGCCATCCCCGGCGGAGTATGTGATGCGGTACCCGTCGGGGTGCGACAGGCTTTCGCTCATCTCCGCCCAGGATGCCTCGGGGATGCCACGTAGCAGCGTCGAGATCTCTCCTCCGTTAGGAGTACCTCCCCACACCTTCAGCGGGTAGGTTGCCCCCGCGGACACCGTCTGCCCGCTTTCCATGCGCCCGTACCCCATCACCCACTTGCAGCTTCCGTCCCACGATTGGATCGCTGCGCAAACAAGACTGTCCTCGTTGTAGACGGCACTGAAGAGAAAAGTTGGGAGGTCGAGCGGCGAAATGATCCCGTTGACTTCCTTGAAGGTGATGTCGCGCTGCGGGGTGGTGTTGGTGATCGACATAGACATCCCCATCGTCCGCTTGGCCGCGGTAACCCCGGGTGGTTCGGTCGACGGGTCGGCGGTGACATCGAGGAGCCGGAAGTCGACGGCGAGATCAAACGTGTAGCCCTGGTCATCACTGATGGGGAAGACCTGCTTCAGCGAGCTCAGTGCTGGCTCAGGTTGGCTCGCAGCCTGGACGAGTGCATCCGTCCAGGCGAGGTCGGGCTCGTTCGCGCACAGCTCGATGGCGTCGTTCAGGATCTCTTCGTCCGTCCCAGAAGCGGCGTCTCGTGAAGCTTGAAGTACAGCACCGTCAGATAGGTCGCGGCAATACTCTGCGACGGCCGTAGCGGGTGTGTTGTCGGGCGGGTCAACTGGTTGCGAGGTCTGCGCCGCGCATCCAGCGAGCAGGATGGCGCTCGCGCCGAGCGAGGCGGCGAGCCGGAAGTGTGGATGACGGGTGCTGTGCATCGGGCTCCTATCTGAGGCGCTGGCGGTGACGTTGGCTGGGGAGGTGGACGGGGAGAGTCGTCAGTCGGCGAACGAGCCCTCGAATATGACCAGTGGCGCATCATCGAAGTAGTCGCCGTAATGGAGCGGATCGCCCGCCGGGTAAGCGTTAGCGATTGCCCAATTGCCACCCTCGGCCCACCGGGCGGTTTCGTCCTGCGCGTAGCCGGCGGCACCAAGCGCGCCCGTGATGGCAGCGACGGTGGCCTGATCCCCATCCGGATAGAAAGCCAGGTAGGCCGTCGAGCCGACGTACCCAGAACTGCCGGTATAGATACACGCGACGCCGTCCGGTACGGACACTCCGAGGCGTGCGCCGAGTTCGGCACTGGTCATCGCCTGAGCCGGTTCGCCGAACTGCATCTGCAAATCCTGACGGAGCTGGTCGGGGCAGGTAGGCACAGCAGGAGGGATCACCGCCGAGGACGGCTCGGACTCGTCGGTAGCCAACGACGGGTTTACGGCGCACCCCAAGAGTGCGGCTGCCAGCGTCACCCCTCCAAGAACTCCCGCCATGAAGCGGCGGGAGTGGCCAGAACGGGCGGTTGCGACTACTCGTGGGGAACGTGCCGAGGTGAGCTTTGCGTGGGACATGGCGGGCTCTCCGGAGGTCGAGTGAGCGCCTGTCGGGGACGGCAGGCAGGGTACGTCCGGAGATTACCAATTTCTATTGGTTACAGCCAACTCTTCTTGGTTTCAGGGTTGAGTAGTGAGTACCAACCCCGCGAGCACGCCCGAATGGGCCGAGTTCTCGCGGGAGCTCGGGATGAACCTCCGACGGCGACGAGTCGCGTTGGGGCTCACGCAAGAGGCTGTGGCAGAGCGGGCCGGGATTTCCCTGTACGCGTATCAGCAGTATGAGCGCGGAGCGGTGACGAGCGGCGGGGCAGCGACAAATCCGAGGCTTGCGACTGTGCTCGCCCTTTGCGAGGTTCTTGAAGTGGCGCTGGACGTCATCCTCCCGTTCGTCCCCAAACTGCGCCTTGGCTCCTACTAGGCGGGGTCGGGGGCTGATCGTGAGCTCCCTCTACCAATGGGCATGGGCGTGATCGCTGCGGAGCGCCGCTCAAATCCAACCGCGCGCGATGAGATACGAATCCCGTCTAGCGAGATCGATCTTATGACCTCTAAGCTGACGGCACGAGCCGCAGGGGTGGGGGTGCAATGGCGAAGGATGCAGGACGCTATCTGTTGGATAAGGTATTCGGCAGCTTCGTTTCGGTCGCAGTTTCCGCTGTTCTCACGGGCTTGATTGCTTCGGGGATTGCAATTGCCGCAAACGTTGGTCTTGTTATGGCCTTAGGTATCGGCCTATCAATTTTCGGCGTTCTCTGTATCGGGGGAACGGGTTTCGTGCTTTATCATCGCCGTCGCACGAACTCGTATGTTTCGTATCCAGAGGTGAAGTTCGCAACCCGGGTGATTAAAAAGCACTATACGTACGCCATTGGCGCAGACAACCTTATGAGGTTCACGCGGACGCTTGAGCTTGAAGCCCTGTCGGACAATGTCGATAGATACACGGATAAATTCATGTGGACGGGCGGCGAGTCTGACATACCGCGACCGGGAGAAGGTGTTGTAGAGACTCGACGTCTCATAAAGGCCGGTATTTGGACATACTACGATTCCATGTTTGATCGGGTGCTTCGACAGGGCGAGCGGATAACAATCACCACATATTGGCCCCCTCTCGCCAATTGGGCTCAGTCGAACCCGTTCGTTTCCACAAGTGCCGAAGAGAAGACCGATCTGATTGAGTTCACGGTCCGAATTCCAGCATACGTTCGCGCGGGTAACCGTGTTATAATGGAAGAAATGCGTAGCATTGAGTCTCCATACCCCTTCAAGACGCATCCTGACCTTTCTTTCCAGGATGACGAGTTCCATGTTTCGATCAAGCCTGAGCCATATCGGCATTATCGGGTGCGGTGGTCTTGGCGCGGTGCAGACCAAGTGGTAACTATCGCTGAGGCGGTCGCAGAAACGGAAAACTCATGACCGTGCAAAGAATTGAGCAGTCGGATCCGCGCATACCGAACGCGATTTTGGGGAAAAGACTGGGGCAAGTTGGGCGCGTGGTTGACGAGAGTCTTCTGGCTGAAGCGAAAATTGTTGCTGATGACCTAATAGACACAATGAATTCGCAGCCATTGTGCGTTGGTCTTGCGGCGAATCAGATTGGGTCAGACCTGAGTCTCGCTGTCGTCTCGTTTCCTTCGAGCGATCGCCCTCCGTTGGTTCTTGTGAATCCGAGAATAGTTTCTTTATCAGGCAAGCGGGACAAGAAGCGTGAGTCTTGCATGTCCGTCTGGGGTATGATGGGCGAAGTCGAACGGCGGACAAAAGCTCTTGTCGCTTATCAGGACATGAATCTCGCGCCCCACGAGGAGAATTTCGAGGGTTTCCAGTCACGTATCGTGCAACACGAAATTGATCACCTCAACGGCATACTGTTTAGTGATCTTGTACAAGCTGGGGCATTGTTGGAGACTACCCTGTTTGAAGGGTACGAACCATAGAGTATACAAGGAGATAATGTATGTGTGTTTGAATGAACAAGACGACGCAAGGGGCGACCATTTGGTCGCCCCTTGCGTCTTTTGGATTGCCCCTCTAGTTTGAACTTGCGACTCGCGAGAGACCCATTTTTTCCCGGAAGAAAAGGATCAGGCTCGGGTGGGGAGCCTTCACTCGTCCAACCTTGTTTCACAAAGTAGGCGAAGAGTGGTGAGCCTGCGCCTAATGGTGCTTTCGCTGTACTTGCGTCGCCTCAACAGCGCCGCATACTGCTTCTGGTCCTCCTCTGTGAGCGTCAGCACGTCCTTGTCGCGCGCCACGGCCCACTCAAGCCAGTCCTGAAGATCTGCCCAGTAGGCGCGGGCGGTGTTGTAGCCGTAGTTGACCAACAACGCTTCGCGGCGGTCAGCGAACTCTCGCAACCGTTCCGGGATCTCCGGTGCGAACGGCATGAAGTCGTCCGGATATCGCCCGTCTGCCATGCCTTCAGAGTAGCAGTCTGTGTTATCACGCTTATGCTTTAGCCCAGATCAAATGCCGTTTTAAGCTGCCCTTCGTCACCACTTCGGTGGCCCTGGTCTCAGGACCAGGTCAGACGAAAGGAGTCGTCTCATGTTCGAGGCGAAGAAGGAGTTGGCACCACTCGGCGGCGCGTTTAGCTCCACCGGGCTGGCTCAGATGGGCGCTGGAATGCAGCGTCAGACGAGCCGCGAGGTGGAGCGTGTGCAGGGTCACGCCATCGTGGCGGAGGTGCACGAGCAGGCTCGCGCGTTCCTCGGGCACACGATGCTGCAGAACGTCGGTGCGCTGACGTCGCTGGAGCAGCACCTGATCCAGGTGGCCCCGCTCGGGGAGGCCCGCTACAAGCACATCGTGGACGCCTACGCGATGGGCGCCGCTCAAAAGCTCGCCCGCTGGTGACCCTGTGCCTGTGCCCGTGGTCGACGTACTCAGCATCCTGGGCGTCTACGCGGCCGTCTTCGCGATCTACATCGCGGTGCTCCTCGTGATCGCCTTCGGACGCCGACCGCTGGAGGACTGGATCCGCTCCCGCCGCGACCGTAAGCGCGCCCGTATCGAGGCGGAGCTCGACCGCACCCAGACGGAGCTCCGCCAGACGATCCTTCAGCTCGCGGTCGCCATGAACGGCGACGCGCTGGAGGCGCGCAAGGCGCTCATCCGCGAGTCGTACCTGGCCCGCGGCGAGGTACCCAAGGACTAGATCCTCCAGACCGGCCGGGGCGGTGACATCACAAACGTGTGCGTGGATTGCACCGCCCCGGCCCTCTTCCTTGCCGCCCCGCCGAGCCCCGGCGCGGGCGGCGTTCTCTTCCTGTGGATGAGGGCGTGTGCTTTACGCAACACGCTCCCGGTTATCCACACCCCTACCTCTGACGGGCCGTCGGAGCGGTGTTTCAGCCGCGCGATCGGACGGTTGCTGAATCGCAGCTGAGAGCGCATAACCAGGGGGCAGCCCCGCACGGCCTCTCATATCCGGCCGTCATTCCCAGCGGGTGAAGACCGCTGCGGGAAGGAGCACATTCTCATGCACACCACCAACACCACCCCCGAGCCGTTGGAGGCCGTCGGCACCCCCGACGAAACGCCCCCAGACTGCCGGGCCCAGTACAAGACGATCCTCGTCGACCCGCCCTGGCCCACGGGCCAGCAGGGCAAGTACGGCGCGGGGCACCACTACAACCTGATGACCCTCGAGCGCATCAAGGCGATGCCGGTCGGCGACCTCGCCGCCGACAACGCCCACCTCTACCTCTGGTGCTACCCGGCCACCCGGTACATCGCGGAAGACATCATGCGCGGCTGGGGGTTCGACTTCAAGGACGAGTTTGTCTGGGGCAAAGACCAGATGGGCCTTGGTCAGTACTTCCGCCACGCTCACGAGACGTTGCTGCTGGGGGTGAAGGGGAAGCTGGCGGTGAAGTTCCGCGGGCAGCGGTCGTTCACGATGCTGCCTCGCCAGGACCACTCCCACAAGCCGGAGGAAGTCCACGTCATGATCCAGCGCCTCAGCCCCGGGCCGTACCTGGAGCTCTTCGCCCGCCGCCCGATGCCGGGCTGGGACGTCTGGGGGAACCAGGTCACTTCCAACATCTCCATCCCGGGCTATCCCGTGCCCAGCAACATCACGACGAATTCCGTCGACAACCGCGCCGCCCCGGGGCAGGAGATCGACCATGCCTAGCCTCATCACCCCGATCTTCACGTCCCTCGTCGACCATCTGAATGGAGTACTTTATGTCCTCTTCCGACCGTGGCCCGCTGGAGGCCGCGAAAGCCCTCGCCTGGACCGTGTTCCTCGTCGCTTTGCTGCTCTGCGGAGCCGTCTGGCTCGTCCAGCAGGTCTGGGTGTGGCTGCTCGTCATCCTCGCCGTCGTCCTGGTTCTGGGCGCGCTGGTGTGGTGGCTGCGCGTGCGCCGCGACCGCTGGTGAAAGAGGCCCACCTATGAGCCGCTCATCCTCTCCGAAAAGGGGGCGGGGACGTCCCCGCCGCGAGTATCGCATCCGCGTCCGCGGCGAACGCCACGCGCAACCGGACTACGACAAACTCGCCCGTGCCCTCCTCGAGCACGCCGCCATGGAAGAAGCCAAGCGCCGTACGAGCGTCAGCGACACGACTGACACCACAGCGACGACGGGCACCAAGATCAACGGCGTCGACACCCCGTCGAGCGACGACTCCGACGACGGGGACGCCGATGACTGACACCTGGCGTCAACTGCACTGGCCGCGCCCCTTCGACGCCGCCATCGCACTTGGCCTTCTCGAGACGCTCGCTGCGGATGAAACCCGCGGCCCGGTGGTGTTCGAAGCCCGCGCTGAGGGCGGCAACATTCGTCACCTGATGGGTGGGCAGCCGATCACGCTGTCCGCGGTGAGCAGCGTCCTTCGTCGCTTACTTCCCGGGGTCGCTATGACAGACCTCGAATCCAACCGAGTGCCGGTGGAGCGGGCAGGGCGCGTCCGGATTCGTCAGCGCAACCTCGGCCTCAGCCTCGACACGACGGGCGCAGCCCTCCGTGCCCTCTACGCCGCCTTGTCTGGGGCGGTGGGGAAGGGGGACGTGCTGGTGCTGCAGGTCATCCTGGGAGCCAGTGTCCCGCCGCAGCCGCTGCCGGCCTCCACTCCGGATCCGAACCTCAGCTTGTTCGACCTCATCACCAAGGGGAGTCGCCCCGCTCCGTCGGAGATCCGGGCGGACCTGCGCGACAAGCTGGCCCAGTACCGGTTCCGTGCCACCATCCGCATTGGCGTCACCGCCGCGAGCTCCGTCCGCCGTCGCCTGCTCGTGCACGCCGTGCTCGCGGCTCTGCGGCAGCTCCAGACCGGCTCGACCCGCATCGACCTCGTCTCCGACCGCCCCGGGCTGGTCGACGACGCTGTCATCCCGGCGAAGAAGCCGCTGCGTCTCACGGCTGCCGAAGCCCTCTGCCTGGTCGGCTGGCCCACCGGCGAGACCGCGCTGCCCGGCATGCCGCCGGTCTACCCCCGCCAGATCGCCGCACCCACTGGATACAAACCGAGCAAGGAGCGCGTGTTCGCGCGCACCAGCGCCCCCGGCCCGAGCCTGCCGGTCGGGATCTCTATGAAGGATGCGGTCCGCCACACCCACGTCATGGGACCTAACGGCGTCGGCAAGAGCACCGTGCTGCTCAACCTCATCGCCGCCGACATCGCCGCGGGCAGGAGCGTCGTCGTCATCGACGCCAAACGTGACCTCGCAATGGACGTCCTCACCGTCATCCCGGAGTCCCGCGCCAGCGACGTCGTCGTCCTCGACCCGATCAGCCCCGACCCGGTCGGGCTGAACCCCTTCGCCGGGGCGGGCGACCAGGCACCGCTCATCGCTGATCGCCTCCTCGCGGTCTTTCGCAGCCTGTTCCCATCCGCGTTCGGGCCGCGCACCAGCGATGCCGTCCACGCTTCGCTCCTGACTCTCTCGGGGAGAGAGGGCTCGACGCTGGCGGACCTGCCCCGGCTGCTCACCGACGACCCGTATAGACGCAGCTTCACAAAGACCATCACCGACCCGTCGCTGATCGAGTTCTGGGCGGCGTACGACGCCATGAGCGCCGGAGCCCGCTCCGCCATGATCGGCCCCGTCCTTACTCGGCTCCGTCAGTTCCTGCTCCGCCCCTCCATCCGCGCGGTGCTGAATCAGGCTGCACCGCGCTTCGACCTCCGCGACCTGTTTGATAAGCCGCGCATCCTCGTTGTCCCTCTGAACCGGGGTCTGCTCGGACCTGTCGCGGCGGAGTTGGTCGGGTCGCTTCTGGTGAGCCAGCTCTGGCAGCTCACCCTCGCCCGGGCGGGTGTGCCGAAGGAGCAGCGCCGCCCCGTCTCGATCTACCTCGACGAGGCGCAGATGTTCGTGAAGCACGAGTCCGATCTCGGCGAAGCCCTCGAGCAGTCGAGGTCGATGAACGTCGCCTGGCACATAGCCCACCAACACCGTGCCCAGATGCCGCCCAGCCTGCTCGCCGGTATCGCCGCCAACGCCCGGAACAAGATCCAATTCCAGGCAGACCCCGTCGACGCCGCGGCCGTCACGAAGTACTCCGTGCTGACACCGGAGGACGTCATGAAGCTGCCGCCGTACCACGTCTACGTGGACCTCATGGCTGATGGCGTGCAGTCCGGCTGGTTCTCAGCCATCACGCTGCCGCCACCCGTCACCCTCTCTGACCCCGACGCCGTGCTGGCCGAAAGCCGCCTTCGCTATGGATCCCAGGTCAAGCACCAGAACCCGACCGCGACCGACCCGTTCGCCTCGGCCTCGAAACAGGGTGACGCGGGCATCACCCTCGAGGGTGACGGAGCGGGTGACGAGGGTGACGCTGAGCCCATCGGACGACGCCGAAAGGCCCGCCCATGACTACCCAACTCGACCTTCAGAGAAGAGGGCAGCGGTGTCCGGTCGCCCGTCCATTCGACCGTCCGATCGCCGAGACTTCGGACCCAGATGTACCGCGTGTTTCTGCGGTTCCTGGCTTCGGTTGGGAGCGGACTACTCCGCCCCTGGCGGAGTCCCGGGCCGCCCGCGAACTTGCCGGCCCCAGTCAGCGCCGCTCGCGGCCAGAGAGGGGACGCCCATGACGATGCATGTCCCTCGAACAGGAGCCGGACCATCCAAGCTGGTGGTGCTGCGCACCGAGCTCTCCGGCCGGGACGAGGAAATCCTGACGTTCCTCAACCGACACCGCTACGCCACCACCACGCACATCCGCGACGTCTTCTTCGCCGAACACACCACACCGACGGCGGGTACCCGTGCCTGCATCCGGGTGTTGCACCGGCTCCTGCACAACCGGCTCATCGCGAGGTTGGAACGCCGCGTCGGCGGCACCGCCCGCGGCTCTGCGGCCACCATCTGGTACCTCGACGCGGCCGGCGAACGCCTCACCCGACCGGAAGGCGCGAGGCGTCGCCGTTTCGCATCCGTGTCCACACCCTTCCTGGCCCACATCCTGGCCGTCACCGACACCCACGTCGCCCTCATCGCCCGCGCCCGCACCGGGGCGTTCCAGGTTGAGCGGGTCGATCTCGAGCCCGACACTTGGCGGTCGTTTCTCACCCGAGCGGGCACGGCCGGGATCCTCAAGCCCGACCTGTTCGTCCACCTCGCCACTACGGACTACGACGACCTCTGGTACCTCGAGATTGACTTAGGAACCGAAAGCATCCCCGTGCTCCTCGCCAAGTGCTGCACCTACACCGCCTACAAGGCCACCGGCCGCGCTCAAGCAGAACACGGCGTGTTCCCGCGTGTGCTCTGGATCCTGCCCACAGCCGCCCGGACAGCCCGCCTCCGTGCCGCCATCCACGCCGCCGCTGACCTCGACGACCGGCTCTTCGTCTGCACCACCTTCGACGCGTTCCTGGCTGCAGTAGAAGACCCGGACGTATCCAGTGAGCCGACGCCAAACAACCAAGAGAGGAGGAACCCATGACCCCCGAAGTACCACCCCCGCCAGAACGCGAACCGTCCTACTCCGACGGCAACGCCCCATTCGGCCCCGAAGCGGCGGCGTCCGTGGAGCGGTCGCTGGCCGCACTGCGCGACCCCGATGACGGTCTGCGCATCCTCCAGGGGGTAAAGAACAACGGTGTCGCCTTCGCCGCGTTCCTGCTGCTAGCCGACACGAACCTGGCCGATCGAGAGATCATCGACCGGTTCCACGAAAGCTATGCCGACGCGTGGGAGTACTTTGCCCAGTTCCGCCACGACGTGCTCGAAGGACTCGGCTGGCTGCAAGCCCTGGAGAAGGTCATGAGCGAACAAGGCATCCCCGACGACCATCTCACTTGGAACCACGCCGCCATCGACAAGCAGATCCTCGACACCTACGACGTTGTCCACCTCGACGGCTGGTGGCACGTCTTCAATAAGTAGATGCGCGAGTTTTCCCCAGATCAGTGATGGCAAAACCACAACGCCAAACATCTCGACTTAAGAGGTGGAGTGAGCGTAAATCAAGGAGCTAAGTCCGCCCGAACTCGGGCAGAAAAGGAGGACACTATGACGCACCACAAAACGAACACCCGCCACGAGCACCCAGTCCCGCGAGCACACGCTGACCCAGCAGCCATGCCAACGTCGAACGGGGCGCCTGCCCGCACGATCGTCCCGGGGAGCCCCGCGCACCACCTCATGCAGGAGCTGGTCCGGATCTTCCAGGGGCTCGCGGCGGAGCACCACGGTCGCGCCGTTCGCGAAGGAAAAGCCCGAGCGAAAGCAAGACGTCTCGCCGAACAGCGGGACAGGGCCAGCGCCGTCACTAGCGACGAGACTGAGCCGCGCCGATGAGCAGCGACCTCGAACCCCGAACGGCACCCGGACGTCGCCGTACCTCATTCGCAGGCTGGGAGCACCTCCTCGGCCTCGACGGGTCGGCTCCGCCTGAGTTCGACCTCGGTATCCAGGGCCAAGCGGTCCTATACCTGCGCGTATCGACGCAGCGCCAGATGTTCACCGCCATCGACATCGACGCCGACGGAAACTCAATCGCCACCCAGCGCGAGGCCTGCCTCGTTCGTGCCAAGCGTGTGAAAGCCCCCGTCATCAAAGAGTTCGTCGAGCCCGGAAACTCCGCGCAGACCATCGCCAAGCGTCCGGTCTTCCGCGAACTCCTCCAGTACGTCGAAGAGCACCCCGAGGTCGCCTACGTCGTGATCTACATGCGCTCCCGCGCGTTCCGCAACTCCGGGGACGCGGCGATCACCAAGCGCATCCTCGCCGGCATGGGCGTAAAGCTCATCTCAGCAAAAGAAGACTTCGGCGATGGCTACATGGCGGAGGCCATGGAAGCGGTCACGGACATCATGAACGAAGTTCAGGTGCGTCAGAGCGGAGAGGACATCAAGCAGAAGCTGCTCAACAAAGCAAAAAACGGCGGCACCGTCGGTCGCGCCAAGCTCGGCTACATCAACGACCGCAAGGACTTCGACGGGCGCCTGGTCAACACAATCAGCCTCGACGAGCAGCGCGCGCCCCTCATCCGCTGGGCCTTCGAGCAGTACGCGACCGGCGAGTACAGCACCACCAAGCTCGCGGCCCTGCTCGCCGAGCAGGGACTCACGACTCGCAAGTCCAGCAAGTGGCCCGAGCGTCCGCTGTCGCGCAGTCAGCTTGGCCAGATTCTCCGCGATCCGTACTACCTCGGGATGGTCACCTTCAAAGGGCACGTCTACCCGGGCCGACACCAGGCGCTCATCACACCGGAACTCTTCAACCGGGTCCAACAGGTCATCGACGCTCGAGTGAAACGGGGACAGCGAGACCGCGTCCATAATCACTTCGCCCGCGGCATGCTGCACTGCGGCCGCTGTCACTACGTTGGACGTGAACACCGCCTCATCTTCGCCGAGGCAAAGAATCACGCCGACCAGATCTACGAGTACTTCCTCTGCCGAGGGCGCCAGGACGGCCTCTGCGACCTGCCGTATCTCCCTACCGCAGAACTCGAGCGCGCGCTCACTCGTGAGTTCGCCAGCCTCCGCCTCTCCCCCGATGCCATCGACGACGCAAAGAGGGAAGTGCACGCCGCGCTCAACCACGTGCTCTCCCGTCACGCCGAGCAACGCGCACGCCTGCAGAAGGAACTGAAGAAGCTCGACGTCCAGGAAGAACGCCTCGTCGACCTCGCCGCCGACGGAGCCCTCGCCACCGACAAGCTCCGCACCCGGCTCCGCGACCTGCAGATCAAGAAGCATGAGGTCCGCACGAGCCTCGACACCACCACCGAGTCCCTCCAGCAGCACACCGAGATGGTGCTCAGCTACCTCGACCTCATGGCCCGGCCCGACGCGCTCTTCACGGCCGCCACCGGTGCCGTCAAGCGCAAGCTCCTCGCGGCCTTCTTCTCCCGCATCTGGGTCGACGACGACGGCCACCAGCTCACTGTCGCCGGGGAGTTCCAGCCCCTCTTCGCCGACATTCGCCACGCGGTGGCCCTCGACAGCCACAGCACCCTCGTCAACACAAAAAGCGCCGGAGAAAACTCCGACGCTTCTGATTCCGAACGCCTAAACCATTATCTCAAGGTCATTTGTTCGAGTAAAACTAGTTTGGTAGCGGGAGCGGGGCTTGAACCCGCGACCTCACGATTATGAGTCGTGCGCTCTCACCAACTGAGCTACCCCGCCGCGTGGCATCCGGATACCGAATGCTTGAGCCCCGAGTCAGGATTGAACTGACGACCCCTTCCTTACCATGGAAGTGCTCTGCCACTGAGCTATCGGGGCGTACCCGGATCGCTCCGGGCAACTAGAAGAGAATATCAGACCGAGACACTCTCTTACGAATCGAGGGTCATCCTCCGGCGTGCTGGCGCAGCCAGGCGATCGGGTCGATCGGCGTCGTGCCGTTCTGGAGGATCTCGACGTGGGTGTGCGCGCCGAAGGAGCGACCGGTGTTGCCGGTGCGACCGAGGAACTGACCCACGTGGACCTTCTCGCCCTGCGTGACCTGGAGCGAGCCGTATTGCATGTGGCCGTAGCGGCTCGAGACGAGCTGCCCGTCGATCTCGTGGTCGATCAGCACGGTGACGCCGAAGGCGCCGCCCTGCTCGGTCGCGATGCGCACGGTGCCGTCGGCGATGGCCTGAACGGGCGATCCCTCGCCGGGAACGAAGTCGGCACCCTCGTGGAAGCCGCCGTCGCGCATGCCGAAGCCGTACGAGATGGACACACCCACGGCGAAGGGCCACTGAATGGGCGCGGTCGGGTCGTTGACGTAGAAGTCGGACGGGCGGGTGATGCCCGAATCGAGAGCCATCTTCGCGTAGGTCGTGGCACTGTAGCCGTCGTCGGCGCGGTCGACGACACCGGCCTGCGCCTGCGCGGGGGCGACGTAGGCCTGGATCTCGCCGTCGCCGGCGGCGACGTCGCTGCCGCCGACCGCGAGGCGGGTCGTGGCGGACGCGGCCGGGGCCGTGACGCTGTCGGTGCCGCTCGCCGAGGCGAGGGCGCTGACGGGCATGGTCATGCCGACGGTGAGCAGGCCGACGACGCCCATGACGCCCACCGAGAACGACGTGGCCGCGATGCGCCGGACGTTCCGGCGGGTGCGGGGAGCGGCCGCCGCCGCGGCGGGCAGCCCCTCTGCGACAGGCTCCTGGGGCGCGACGATCGGCGACTGGATCGCGGTCTCGCCCGTGAAGGCGAAGAGTCGCGCGGCGGTGGCGAACTCGTCGGCCTCGTCCGCGGACGCGGAGGGCGATGCGACGGGCTCGTCGGCGGCGACGGAGGCCGCGAGCGCGGGGACGGCGGCATCCGGGCTCTCGTCGACCGGCTCGGCGGCGACGGCGTCGTCGACGGCGGAGTCGATGATGACCGAGGATGCCGGGCGACGACGCGAGCGGCGGGTGACCGGAAGCGTGATGGGCGAGGTCGGCAGCGAGACCGGGGTGGTGGCCACGTCGCTGTCGGCGCTCTGCAGGATGACGGCGACCTCGTCGGAGCGGCGCTCCTCGACGACGGTGACCTCGAGGGCGTCCGCCTCGTCGGCTGCGGCGCCGTCGGCCGGACCCTCCGCGACAGTGTCGCGGTCGGGCAGCGTCGGCTCGATCGTCGCGGCGATGACGGTCTCCATGACGGCCATCGCGACGTTCTCGATCAGCTCGGGCTGAGAGGCGGCTTCGGCGTCGACGGGGGCCGGATCGGCGGGCTTCGGGGCGGGCTCGTCGACGACCGCGGTGGGTGCTTCGCTCGCGGCGAGACGGCGCATCTCGGCGCGGGTCAATCGCGGAGCGGACTCGGCGGCGGGCGTGGCGAGGGGGCGACGAGACCGCCGGGTCGGGGCGGGCTCAGTCTCGGGGGCTTCTGACGGCAACGCGCGGGGGCTCTCGTGTCGTGTCGCAGGCGCGACGGCTTCGGGCTTTGGGGGCTTGGCCTTTTCCGCAGGTTCGGGTCGCGGAAAAATAACGAACTGGTAAACACCCTACCTCGGGCGGTCTGGGAATGCCATGAGCGCCCCGCCTTTTCACCTGTCGTAGTCGAGCAGGGGCTCCAGGCGGTCAAAGAAGGCCGGCCCGGCGGCGATGACCATGCCGTTGCCGGGGCGCCCGCCGGGCGCCCCACCCACCGTGCCGCCCGCCTCCTGCACGAGGAGCGAACCGGCCGCGTGGTCCCAGGGCTGCGTGCCGCGCTCGTAGTAGGCGTCGACGCGCCCCGCGGCCACCGAGGCCAGGTCGAGGGAGGCCGCACCGATGCGGCGCACATCGCGAGCGATCGGCATGACGCGCGCCAGCTGGTCGAGCGCCGGACCGTGGGTCTCGGGGTTGTAGCCGAAGCCGGTGGCCACGAGGCCGCCGGCGGGGCCCACCTCGCTCACCGCGAGACGTCGGTCGCCGAGCCACGCTCCCCCGCCGCGCGAAGCCGTGAACAACTCGCCCGTGACGGGGTTGAAGACGGCTCCGGCGAGCGCCGTCCACGCCGCCGTCTCGGCGGTGCCCTCGACCGCGGCGATGCTGACGGCCCACGCCGGGATGCCGTAGGCGTAGTTCACGGTGCCGTCGATGGGGTCGACGACCCAGGTGATCCCACTCGTGCCCTCCTCGGCCCCGGACTCCTCGCCGAAGAACCCGTCGTCGGGTCGCTCGCGCGCGAGCTCCGCGCGGATGAACGCCTCCACCTCACGATCGGCGGCGGTGACGATGTCGGCGGCGGCCGACTTGGTCGCGGCCACCGTCACCCCCTCCTGTCGACGGCGATGGGCGAGTTCGCCGGCCTCACGGGCGATGCGCGCGGCGATGTCGAGCAGTTCTGCGGGAAGGGTCATGGCATCCACGCTAGTGCGCCACCCCCTGCGCGGAATTCGTCGCCCTGGTTAGCGTGGGGTCATGACCGCTTCGGATTCTCGCCGGTACGACGTCGTCATCGCGGGGGCCGGGCACAACGCCCTGGTCGCCGCGGCCTACCTCGCCCAGGCCGGGCGCCGCGTGGCGGTGATCGAGAAAGCCGAGGCCGTGGGCGGTGCCGCCGTCTCGGAACGCCCGTGGTTCGGCGTCGATGCCCGCCTGTCGCGCTACTCCTACCTGGTGAGCCTGCTGCCCCAGAAGATCATCGACGACCTCGGGCTGCGGATCACGCTCGAACGGCGTCGGTACTCGTCGTACACACCCGACCCGCGCGATCCGTCCCGCGGAATCCTGATCGACACCCAGGATGCCGAGGCGACCACCGCGTCGTTCGTCCGGACCCTGGGCGACGAGGGCGCCGCCGAGGCGGAGCGGTTCTCGGCCTTCGGCGAGCGCCTCGCCCCGCTGGCCGCGGCGGTGTTCCCGACGATGACGGATCCCCTGCCGACCGCCGAGGAGCTGCGCGCCCGGGTGGGCGACGACGACCTGTGGGACGCGCTGACGACACGGCCCCTGGGCGACCTGCTGCGGCGGTCGTTCGAGAGCGATCTCGTGCGCGGCATCGCCCTCACCGACGGACTCATCGGCACCTTCGCCACCTCCGACGACCCCTCGCTCGTGCAGAACCGCTGCTTCCTGTACCACGTGATCGGCGGAGGGACGGGCGACTGGGACGTGCCCGTGGGCGGCATGGGTGCCATCACGAAGGAGCTCGAGCGAGCCGCTCTCGAGGCGGGCGTCGAGATCTTCACCGGCGTCGAGGTCGTCTCGATCTCGCCCGACGGCGACGTTCACACCATGACCGACCGCTCCGAGGTGTTCCACGGCGAGCTCGTGCTCAGCGGCGTGGGCCGCGCCGCCCTCGACCGATTGCTGTCCGCGGGCGGGAGCGCGACCACGGGCGCCGAGACGCCCGAGGGCGCTCAGGTCAAGGTCAACATGCTGCTGTCGCGCCTTCCCCGCCTGCGCGACGGATCGGTCACTCCCGAGGCCGCCTTCTCGGGGACCTTCCACGTCAACGAGACCATGACCCAGGTGGATGCCGCGTACGCGGCGGCATCCGGAGGGCTCATCCCCGAGCCGCTCCCCGTCGAGATCTACTGCCACTCGCTGACCGACCCGTCGATCCTGGGCGACCACCTCGTCGCGGACGGCGCACAGACGTTGACGATGTTCGGGCTGCAGGTGCCGCACCGGCTCATCGCCGACATGGATCCCGTCGCCGCGGGCGCGAAGCTGCTGGCGGCGGCGCAGGCCTCGCTCGAATCGGTCATCGCGGAGCCGCTGCGCGACTGCATCCTCCGCGCCCCCGACGGGCGACTCTGCATCGAGGCGCGCACGACCCATGACCTCGAGGAGTCGCTGAACATGATCGGCGGCGACATCTTCCACGGCGCACTGTCGTGGCCGTGGCTCGACGCCCCCGCGTCGACGCCCGCCGCCCGGTGGGGCGTCGCGACACCTCACCCGCGCGTGCTGGTGTGCGGCTCCGGCGCGCAGCGCGGCGGGGCGGTCAGCGGCATCGGAGGGCAGAACGCGGCGATGGCGGCGCTGGAGATCCTGGAGGGCTAGAGACCGCGCGCCACCGCGATGATCCGGCCGACGGCATCCATCAGGGAGGGCGTGGGCGGCTCGGCATAGCCGAACACGATGCCCGCGGGCAGGTCCGCGGCGGTCCCCGGCACCGCATAGGACGTCAGGGGCGAGACCAGGATGCCGAGGGCGGCGAGCGCGTCGACCATCGCCCGCTCCGACGCCGGTGGGGCGTCGTCGAGCAGAACCACCGCGTGCAGCCCACCGTCGGTCGCGGTCAGCGTCACGCCGTCGACCGCGGCGAAGGCATCCAGGAGCAGCCGGCGGCGGTGGCGGTAGTCGCGGCGGCGGCGAGCGGTGTGCCGGGCCAGAGCGCCCTCCGCCAGATAGAGGGCGAGCGCGCGCTGCTGGACCTGCGACACCGGCGGGTCGAGGTCGGTGCGCGCCTCGACGATCCGATCGCGCAGGACACCGGTCGCGACGATCCAGCCGCAGCGCAGCGCCGGACTGAGCACCTTCGACAGCGTGCCGATCGACACCACGTTCACGGGATCGAGCAGATGCAACGGCGCCAGGGGCATCCGACCGTGCGGGAATTCGCTGTCGTAGTCGTCCTCGACGACGACCGCGCCGACGCGCGCTGCCCCCTCCAGCAGGCGGGAGCGGGCAGCGGCATCCAGTCGGCTTCCCAGGGGGTAGTGATGGTGCGGGGTCACGATCACGGCGTCGAGGTCGTCGTGCGCCTCGAAGGCGTCGAGGTCGAACCCCCTATCGAGCCGGACGGGCAGAAGCACCGCCTCCGCGCCGAGGCGGCCGAGCAGGCGACGGACACGCGGGTAACCGGGGTTCTCGATCCCCACGCGCAGGCGGGAGCCGCGGGGCGAGAGGGAGAGCAGGGTGAGCAGCATCGCGTCGCTCGTGCCCGCGGTGACGATGACGTCGTCGGGTGCGAGGTCGAGGCCGCGGGTGCGCCCGAGGTGGGCCGCGATCGCCGCACGCAGCGCGGGGTCGCCCGTGACATCGGCCACGTCGGGCGCCACCTCGATCGCGCTCGCCCGACGCCAGGCCGACCGCCACGCGACGTCGGCGATGCCCGCGGTGCCGGGGCGACCGGGACGCAGGTCGACGACCGGGGCGCTCGCCGCGGGCACGGGCGACGTCGACGTGGCGGCGGACGACGCCGCGACCGGGCGCGCGATGTCGGCGACCGCCGTGCCCCCGCCTGGTCGGGCGACGAGATACCCCTCCCCCGCGAGGATCTCGTAGGCCGCCACGACCGTCCCGCGCGCGAGCCCGAGGTCGGCCGCGAGCGCGCGTGTCGACGGCACGTCGTCACCGCCGCGGACGCGCCCGGCCAGCACCGCCGCTCGGATGCCGCGCGCGAGCTGTTCGTGCAGCGGGACGGGCGCGCTGCGATCCAGGATGCCGACGTCGATCACGACCCGATTCTGTCACCGGTCCACTCGATCGCCACAGAACCGGACTAGGCCATGATCCACGCGGCGGGGTGAGATCGACCCATGACCGATCTGCCCCTGACGACCCTGACCCGTGTGCGCCGCGGAGCCCACCACCAGGTCACCGACCGCGCAGCCTTGTACGACGTGATCGACGGCGCCCTGTCCGCCACTCTCGCGATCGTGCGCGACGACCGCCCGATCGCCCTCCCGGTCGGCATCGGTCGCGACGGCGACGACCTCCTCGTGCACGGGTCGACCGGCAGCGACTTCTTCCGCCGCCTCGCCGCGGGCACGCCCGTCTGCGTCACGGTGACGCACCTGATGGGGCTGAAGTACGCGCGCTCCCTGTTCGACAGCTCGATGCGGTACCGGTGCGCGGTCGTGCACGGCGTGGCATCCGTCGTTCCGCCCGAGGAGAAGGAGGCGGCTCTGCTCGCCCTGTCGGAGCACCTCATGCCCGGGCGCAGCTCCGACGTCCGGCCGATGAACGCCCGCGAGCTCGCTGCGACGATGGTGCTGCGCATCCCCCTCGCCGAGGCGAGCGTGAAGGACAACGCCGGGTCGCTCGTCGAGGAGGACGACGACGGCGAGGATCGCCGCGTCTGGGCGGGGATGCTGCCGCTGCGGGTCGTCGCCGGAGAGCCGGTGACGTCGGCGCAGACGACGGAGGGGACGCCGGTCCCCGCCTCGGTGCGCCGCGCGGCGGCGCGCATCGCGGCGTCGGGCACGGCGTAGCCGCGACCGGACACGGGGAAGGCGGGGTCGCCCCGGAAAGGAGCGACCCCGCCTTCGACGACGTTCAGCGGCGGACGAGCGGCGGCACCGCATACCGGCGGGGCGTGCCGAACCGGTGCGCGGTGATCGACACGGCCTGCTCGCGCAGGAACGGCAGCAGCTCGACGTGTCCGGCTCGCGTGACCTCTCCGGCGTACACCGCGACAGACGGCGACCCTCCCGTGGCCTCGGCGACGGCGAGCGTCGAGCCGCCCAGCAGGCGCACGCGCCCGCCGGTGCGCGCGAGGCGCGCCGCGCGGCGAGCCCAGTCCGCGGCGTCCTCCACCGCGGCGCGGACGCCCACGCCCTCGAGCCACGCGCGCACGGCGGGCGACAGCTCGGCGGCGGCGCTCACGGTCACGACGGAGCCCGCCCGCACGCCCGCCGCGACCACGCGCACGAGGGCGGACGCCGACGCGTCCTCGACCCGCACGGTGACCGGCACGGCGGCGTAGCGCAGCACGTTCTGCTCCGACTCCAGCGCGGTCACGTCACGGGCGAGCGAGAACTCCTCGGCCCACGCGGCGGCGTCGCTCGCGAGCGCCTCGGCGAGCCAGTCGCGGTCGGCGGCGGGCACGGCGGCCAGCGCCGGAGCGGCGAGGGCGTCGGGCGTGTGAGGCGTCGAGGTCTCGGCATCCGCCCACGTTCCGAACCCGAAGAGGTAGTGCGGTCCGCCGGCCTTGGTGCCCGCGCCGACGGCCGACTTCTTCCACCCGCCGAACGGCTGCCGCTGCACGATCGCGCCGGTGGTGCCGCGGTTGACGTAGACGTTGCCGGCTTCGATGCGAGCGAGCCAGGTGTCGATCTCCGCGGAGTCCAGCGCGTGCAGCCCCGAGGTGAGGCCGTACTCGATCGCGTTGACGATCTCGATCGCCTCGTCCAGCGTCTCGGCGGTCATGATGCCGAGCACGGGTCCGAAGTACTCGGTGCGGTGGAAGGCGCTGCCGGGCTGGACGCCCTCGCGGATGCCGGGGCGCCACAGCGAGCCGTCGTCGTCGAGCTTCTTCGGCTCGACCACCCAGCGCTGGCCGGGCTCGAGGGTCGTGAGCGCCTGCAGGAGCTTGCCGTGCGCCGGCTCGATGAGCGGCCCGACGCGCGAGGCCTCGTCCCACGGCATCCCGACCTCGAGCGAGGTGACCGCGTCGACGAGCTGGTCGCGGAAGCGACGCGAGCGCGCCACCGAACCGACGAGCACGACGAGGGATGCCGCCGAGCACTTCTGCCCCGCGTGTCCGAACGCCGACATCGCGACGTCCTTCGCCGCGAGGTCGAGGTCGGCGCTGGGCGTGACGATCACGGCGTTCTTGCCGCTCGTCTCGGCGAGCAGCGGCAGGTCGGGGCGGAACGAGCGGAACAGCTCGGCCGTCTCGTAGGCGCCGGTCAGCACGACCCGCTCGACGGCGGGGTGGGTGAGGAGCTGTCGGCCGAGGTCGTTCTCGGACACCTGAACGAGCTGCAGCACCTCACGCGGCACGCCGGCCTCCCACAGCGCCTCGACCATGACGGCGCCCGAGCGCTCGGCCAGGGCCGCGGGCTTGATGACGACGGCGGATCCGGCGGCGAGCGCCGCGAGGGTCGAGCCGGCGGGGATCGCGACGGGGAAGTTCCACGGCGGCGTGACCACGGTCACACCGACCGGGGTGAAGGTCCCGCCGTCGACGGTCTCGAGGGTGCGCGCCTGCTCCGCGTAGTAGTGGGCGAAGTCGATCGCCTCCGACACCTCGGGGTCGCTCTGCTCGATGACCTTGCCGCACTCGGCGCCCATGACCTCGAGCAGGTCGGCGCGGCGCTTCTCGAGCGCATCTCCGGCGCGGTGCAGGATGTCGGCGCGACCGGCGGCCCCGAGCGCGCGCCACGACGCGGCGGCGTCCGCGGCGTCCTGGATCATCGCGTTCAGCGCGGTCTCGTCCGTGACCGTGTGGTCGGCGATGGTCTGCGCGCCGAGGGTCGACTCCTCCATGCGAGCGACGATCGCCCGCGACCAGTCGCGGTTCGCCTCGATCGCCGGGTCGGAGTCGGGGGTGTTGCGGAAGCCGTGAATCGGCGCGGGGGCCGCGGCAGCAGTGCGGTCCTGCACGCGGTTCGATGCGGGAACGCCCTCGGGCATGTCGGCGAGGGATGCCAGGAAGCGGTCGCGCTCCCGGGCGAACAGGGCCGCATGGGTGTCGAGGTCGAAGACCGCCGACATGAAGTTCTCGCTCGACGCCCCCTCTTCGAGGCGGCGGATCAGGTAGGCGATCGCGACGTCGAACTCCTGCGGGTGCACGACGGGGGTGTAGAGCAGGATCGAACCGACCGTGCGACGCACGACGGCCTGCTGAGCGGTGGCCATGCCGAGGAGCATCTCGACGTCGATGCCGCCGGTCACGCCGCGGCGCTCGGCGAGGAGCCAGGCGAGGGCGACGTCGAAGAGGTTGTGCCCGGCGACGCCGATCCGCACGTTCGCGGTGTGCTCGGGGCGCAGCGCGTAGTCGAGCACGGCCTTGTACGAGGCGTCGGTCGCCTGCTTCGACGGCCAGGTGGCGAGCGGCCAGTCGTGCACGTCGGCATCCACGCGTTCCATCGGCAGGTTCGCGCCCTTGACGACGCGCACCTTGATGTGGGCTCCCCCGGATGCCACCCGCGCGGCGGTCCATTCCTGCAGGCGGATCATCGCGGCGAGCGCGTCGGGGAGGTAGGCCTGCAACACGATGCCGGCCTCGACGCCGTGGAACTCGGGCTCGCCCAGCAGCGTCTCGAAGACGGCGAGGGTGAGGTCGAGGTCTTTGAACTCCTCCATGTCGAGGTTCAGGAACGTGCCCGTCTCCTTCGCGACCCGGTACAGGGGGCGCAGGGCCGCCACGGCGTCGGCGACGGCCGCGTCGAACGCCCACGGCGTGTGCGGGGCGACGGTGGACGACACCTTGATCGAGACGTAGTCGACGTCGTCGCGCGCGAGGAGCTTGCGGGTGCCGGCCAGACGACGCGCGGCCTCCTTCTTACCGAGGATCGCCTCACCGAGCAGGTTCACGTTGAGGCGGATGCCGTCTCCCCGGCCGCGGATCGAGGTGATGGCCTCGCCGAGCTTGCGGTCGGTGGCGTCGACGATGAGGTGGCGCACCATCGAGCGCAGCGCCGTCCGCGCGGCGGGGACCACGACCTGCGGCAGGATCGGCGCGGCGAAGGCGCCGAGACGGATCGCGGCCTTGAGGTGCAACGGGAGGAACCCGGGGATGAGCGGGGTGAGCGCCGCGAGGTTGCGCGCGGCGACGCGCACGTCTTCGGGACGCACGACGCCGTCGACGAATCCCACCGTGAAGTCGAGGCCGTGCGGGTCGCGCAGCACGCCGGCCAGGCGCTGGGCCGAGACATCGACCGGCTCCTCCCGGCTCTCGGCGAGCCAGCGGCGCACGAGGGCGATCGCCTCATCGGCGAGCTCGGCGGGCGACACGAGCTCCTGCGGCGACGGCGGAGCGGGGGTGGTGCCGGACGTGGTGCCGGACGTGGTGTCGGGGACATCGGTGAGCGACATGGCGATCCTTCCTCGGATGCTCTCAGCATGAGGTTCGCATCCGTTCGAGAAAAGCGATGAATACTGACGCATACTGATCGAGAGAACCGAAGGGATGCCGTGTTCGATCTGCGCCGACTCCGCCTGCTGCACGAACTGTCGGTGCGGGGCACCCTCGCGGCCGTCGCCGAGGCCCTGTCGTACAGTCCGTCGACCATCTCGCAGCAGCTCGCCCTGCTCGAGAAGGAGGCGGGGGTCGCGCTGCTCGAGCCCGACGGACGGCGGGTGCGCCTCACCGCGCAGGGCGCCGCTCTGGCCGCGCATGCCGCCCGCATGCTCGCCGCCGACGAAGCCGCTCGCGCCGAACTCGAACGCATGCGGCCATCGCTCGCCCCGGTGCGGGTGGCCGTGATGCAGTCCGCGGCGCACGGTCTGCTCCCGCGCGCCCTCGACGCCCTCGCCGCCAGCGAGCCGCAGCTGCGCGTCGAGGTGGCCGAGCTCGCCCCCGAGGAGGGACTGTTCGAGGTGGCCGCCCGCGGCTTCGACCTCGCCGTCGCCGAGCAGTACCCGGGTCACACGCGCGAGCATCGCGAGGGCCTGGAACGCGGACTCCTCGGACGGGATGCCATCCGCCTGGCCGTCGCGCCGGGCGATGCGGCGCACCGGCTCGAGGATCTCCGCGACCGCGCGTGGGTGATGGAACCGGTGGGCACCGCCGCTCGTCAGTGGGCCACCCAGCAGTGCCGGGCGGCGGGGTTCGAGCCCGACGTGCGGTTCGAGATGGCCGATCTCACCGCGCACGCGCGGCTCGTGGCATCCGGTCACGCCGTCGGCATGATCCCCGACCTCGTGTTCGCGGGTGAGGCGCCTCCCGTGCGACTCGTGGACCTGCCGGGCGAGCCCCGACGCGAGGTGTTCACGGCCGTGCGCCGCGGAACCGCCGACCGCCCCGGCGTCCGTGCGGTGCGCGCGGCGCTGCAAGTGGCGTACGACCGGGGCGGACGGTGAGACGCACCCGGGTCGCAGACGCGCACTCCCCTCGCAGAAGTCCGCCGCGGCCCGGTGAGGACGCGCGCATCTGCGAGGGGAGCCGAGCGCCGCTTACTTCGTCAGGGCGATCTCGTTCGGCGTCTGCGCGAGCGTCACGCTCTTCACGACCTCGCCGGTGGTGAGATCGACCGCGTGCACGGTGTTCTTCGCCGGCTCGGTGACGTAGGCGATGTCGCCCGAGACCTTGATGGCGGGGTGGGCGTCCTGCCACTCGACCGGGCCCTCCCAGGCGTCGATCACCGGGAAGGCGTCGGTGAACTCCCCCGTCGCCGGGTCGAGCACGTGGATCGCGCCGTCCGACGAGAGCACGTACGCGAGCTCACCGGGACCCCGCGCGACGTCGCGGAAGGTGTACTCCGCGCCCTCGGGCATGTCGATCACGCGCTGGGTCTTCGCGGCGGTGTCGATCAGCGCCACGCGGTGCAGCAGGTAGCCCTCGGCATCCCGGTCGTCCTTGTAATCGCCGACGACGAGGGCGCTGGTCTCGCTCACGTAGGCGTTGCCCATGCGGCCGTAGGGCTGGTCGGGGGCGGTGAGCTTGGTGAACGCACCGCCGTCGAACACGAGCGCGCCGTTCTCGCAGCCGAACACGACGACCTCGTCCTTCGCGGTGCCCTCGCCGTGCACGCCCGGACAGTCGGCGCTCTCGGCGATGGTGGAACCCGCGGCATCCTTCGCCACGACGCCCGTGCGGCCGTCGGCGGTGCCCACGGTGGTGAGGAACGTGCCGTCCTCCAGCACGATCGAGACACCGTGGTGCGCCTCGACGCCGGGGACGGTCTGCACCGCGGGAAGAGAATCGGTGGATGCCAGGAGGGCGTCGCTGTCGAAGATCGTCGAGTCGCTCGTGCCGTCGGCGTAGAGCACGGTCGTCCCGCCGTGGGTGACGACGTGACCGGGCTTGGACGCCTCGAACACGAGGTCGGTGAGCTCCGGCTCGACGCCGGAGGCGCCGGCATCCAGCACCTGGAAGCCCGCGCTCGTGGTGACCATGACGTGACGGCCGTCGCCCGCGGGGTTGAGCCGGGTGAACTCCTCGCTCGGCATGTCGCCGAGGGTCTCGAGGGTGTCGCCGTCGAGCACGAGGATGCCGCCGGGGTACGACAGGGCGACCCGGGTCGCCGCGTCGGCGGGGGCGCTCGACGCGGGGGCGGCCGAACCGGCGCCGCCCGCACAGGCGGACAGGCCGACGGTCGCGCCGACCGCGAGCGCGAGCAGGCCCGCGCGGCGGAAGGAGGAAGTGCGCATGTGATTTCTCTCTCTCAGGTGGTGACCGGTCGCTTACGGCGACAGGCCGGTGGCGATGCGCTCCGTGTTGACGCGCATCATGGTCAGGTAGTCGGGGGCGTCGCCCGCGGCGTCGGTGAGCGACTCGGTGAACAGCTCGGTCACCTCGACCCGCCGATCGGCCTCGTCGGCGAGCGCGCGCACGAGTCGATCCGGTGACGACGACTCCGCGAAGATCGTCGGCACTCCCGCCGCGTCGATCGCCGCGACCAGGTCTGCCAGGTCGCTCGCACTCGGTGCGGCGAGGGTCGTGCCGCCGGGGATGACCGCCCCGATCACGCGGAATCCGAACCGATCGGCGAGATAGCCGAACACGTGATGGTTGGTCACCAGCGCCCGCCGCTCGGCCGGGATGGCGGCGAACGCGGCCGTCATGTCGGCATCCAGCGTCGCGAGCTCGGCGCGATACGCGGCGGCGTGGTCGGCGACGGCGGTCCCGCCGAACTCCTCGAGCACCGGCGACAGGGCGTCGACGACCGCGATCATCTGCGCGGGGTCGGTCCAGAAGTGCGGGTCGTCAGCGCCGTCGGCGTCGGTCGAGCTGTAGGGCAGCACCTCGACGGCGTCCCCCGCGACGAAGGTCGCGACGCCGTCGGCGGACGCGGCGTCGAGGTGCTGCTGCAGCCCCTCTTCGAGCCCCAGGCCGTTGGCCACGAGCAGGTCGGCCGAGCGCATGCGGGCGGCCTCGGCCGCCGAGATCTCGAACGAGTGCGGATCGGCGCCGGGGCGCATGAGGGTCAGCACCTCGACCTCGTCACCGGCCAGATGCGAGACGACGTCGCCGAGGATGTTCGTCGTCACGACGACCAGCGGGCGGTCGGATGCCGCTCCCCCGGCGCACCCGGTCAGCGCGAGCAGTGCGGCGGTCAGCGCCGCGGCGAGCGCCCGTCGCCCCGTCATCGGCCCGTCTCCGCGACGAAGAGCGGAACATCCCCGGGCGTGAACTCCCGCGCGACGCGCGCGCCGTCGGCGAAGTCGAGCTCCCACAGGCGACCCTCCGCGGGGCCGTTGAGGTAGGCGCGCTGCTGATCGGCGATCAGCGACACCGGCTTCCCGGCGGCGAGGCTCGCGCCCACCAGCGGTACGGATGCCGCCCGCAGCTCCCCCGTCTCGCCGTCGAGCACGAGCACACGCCCGTCCGCCGTCAGAGCGAGCAGGTGGGCGTCCTTGTCGTCGACGGCCGTGGCCTGCACGACCGGCTCGGCCGTCGGCACGAGGTTCCAGGTGCGCTCTCGGGTGTCGAGCATCCAGACGCCCGCCTCCCCGGCGGGGGCGGCGACGGTCGGGCGGCCCTCGCGGTTCGCGAAGACCGTCGCGCGCGGCGCGGTCGTCCCCGCGGGGTAGGCGATCCGCTCGATGACCGCGCCCGCATCGGCGACCGTGACGAGGAGCGCCCCGTCGCGGCATCCGATGACCGCTCCGACCCGCGTGGTGATGGTGCCGGCCGGGTCGATGCACGGGGTGGGTGCGCCCACCTCGTCACCGTCGGCCGCGTGCAGGGTCACCTCGCCCGCCGAGGCGACGGCGGCGAACGATCCGACGGGGACGACCAGGCCCCCTCCGGCGGGACGCTCGAGCCGGAACCGCTCGACGACCTCGCCCTTCGACAGCGCCTCGGTGTCGAGGAGCACCGCCTCGCCCGAGGCGGGGAAGAACAGCCCCGTGCCTCCCGTCGTCGACGAGTTCGACGTCGCCACGGTCGCCACTCCCCGTCCCTCGACGGAGCCGAGCACCCGCGCCTCGGCCCGGTAGTAGTGGAAGTGGTCGACGTGGTCCCAGGTCCACACCCCGCTGTCCACGATCGAGACGCCCTCGTCGTCGGCGGCGAACAGGTACCGCCCGTCGGAGTGCACCGAGGAGGGCGCGCGCACGCTGCCGATCTCGACGGTCGTCTCCTCGAGCAGGTCGAGGTGCGTAACGCTCCCTGCGGCGTCGATGGTCGTGAGGCCCAGTGCGGGTTCGGCGAGCTCTGCGGCGCCGTCGATCGCGCCGTGCGTGTCGGCGGAGGGCTCCGGGGCGGGCGCGGCCGGAGCGGCGCAGCCGGTGAGGACGAGGAGACCGAGAGCGCCCAGGAGGGCGCAGCGGCGGGGGGCGGAGAGCATGGGGGGCCTTCGGGTCAGACGGAAAGAGGAATGGGGGATGCCGCGCGGCGGCGGACGGCGTCGACGGTCGCGCGGAGCACCCACGACAGCCCGGCGCCGGCGATCGCGGTCGCGGCGATGGTGGCGCCCGCGGCGGTGGCCGCGTGCCAGGAGACGAGCAGGCCCACGGCGACGGCGGCGGAGCCCACGACGGCGGCGAGCAGCATGGTCGTCGGGATGCGCGCGGTCCACTGCCGCGCCGCCACCGCGGGGGCGACGAGCAGACCCACCACCAGGAGCGAGCCGACCGCCTGGTACGACGCGACCACGGCGAGGGTGACCAGGCCGACGAGCACCGTCTGCGCGATCCGGGGACGCAGCCCCAGCACCGTCGCGACGCGCTCGTCCACGGCGGCGGCGACGAGTGCGCGATGGGCGAGCACCGCCGTGGCCACGCCGATCGCGGCGGCGATCGCGAGCACGACGAGATCGTCCGCGCCGACCGCGAGGATGTCGCCGAACAGGATCGCCGTGGAATCCGTCGCAAAGCTCCCCGCGTGCGAGATGACGATCACACCGAGCGCCAGCATGCCGACGAACAGCAGCCCGATGCTCGTGTCGTACGAGAGCTTCGCCCGGCGCTGGAGGGCGCCGATACCGAGGCTCATCACGATGGCACTCGCGGCCGCACCGAACAGCACCGGCACGCCCGCGACGGTCGCGAGGGCGACGCCGGGGAGCATCCCGTGGGCCAGCGCCTCGCCCAGGAAGGCCATCCCCCGCACGATCACCCAGGTACCCGCCACCGCGCACAGCACGGCCACGAGGACGCCGCCCCACAGGGCACGCATCACGAAGTCGAGGGAGAAGGGATCGGTGAGCCAGGACACGATGTCCGACCGTAGCGTTAAGTGATAACGATTCTCAAACTCGTATGATGGATGCCGTGCACCCCCCTCCCGAACCCGTCGCCGCCCTCACCGCCCACGCCGTGCGCGTGTCGTTCGGCGACACGACCGCACTCGACGGAGTGGGGCTCGTCGTGGCGCGCGGCCGTCTCACCGTGATCGTCGGCGCCAACGGCGCCGGCAAGTCGACGCTGCTCGAAGCCCTCGCGGGGGCTCGCGAGCCGTCGTCCGGGCGCGTCGACACCCACGGGTCCTCACGCTCGTTCGTCCCTCAGCGCGCGGCGGTGGGCGAGCACCTCCCCTTGACCGTGCGCGACGTCGTGACGATCGGCGCATGGGGACGAACGGGGCCGTTCCGCCGCCTGCGGCCCGCCGACCGCACAGCCATCGACGACGCCCTGCGCCGCCTCGACATCGCGGATCTCGCGCGGCGCCCCTTCGGCATCCTGTCGGGCGGCCAGCGGCAGCGGGCCCTCCTCGCCCAGGGGCTCGCCCGCGGCGCCGACGTCCTGCTGCTCGACGAACCCACGACCGGCCTCGACGCGGCGAGCGCGAAGCTCAACCGGACGGCCGTCGCCCGCGAGATCGAGCACGGAGCCACGGTCGTGTGCGTCAGCCACGACCAGCGCCTCATCGCCGCCGCCGATCACGTCGTCGAGCTGGCCGACGGCCGCGTCGTGCGCAGCGGGGTCGAAGGCGTCAGCTTCGAGCGCGAACGCGCTCGGTGATGCGCGCGAGCATCTCCGCGGCGGCGGCAGCGACGTCGGCCGGCTCGGAGCGCACGGCCTCTTCGACCTCGCGGGGGAAGCGTCGCAGCGCCACCCACGGCTCGTCATCCATGTCGACCTCGAGGTAGATGTGGTTGACGCGGCGATCCTCGGCGTCGAGTTCACGTCGCAACAGGCCACGGCCGATCAGGCGATCGACGAGCGTCGTGACACCGGCGGCGGTGACTCCGAGATGCGCGCGCAGGTTGGACGGGCGGATACCGGGCTCTTCGGCGATGCACGACATGGCCGACGCCTCGAGTTCGCTGACGTTCAGGTCACGACGCGCGCGGGCGATGGCCTCGTCGCGGGCCGCGACGTAGTCGTCGAGCGCCGAGAGCAACGCAGAGGGAAGCGACATGTCGACCCCCCTCCGAGTGCGATCCGGCCGATCGCTCGACTCCACTCTAGTGAGGAATCCGAATATTTCGCGAAGATAATTAACAGCGTGAAATACGTGGTACGTTAGAAGTCAACGCGACCCGACCACTCGACGAAGGAGATCATCATGGCCACGCTGTTCTACGGTTCCGACACCGCCCCCATCTCCCTCCCCGATCGCCTGATGGGCTACATCAAGGTGATCACGTCGACGAAGCTGCGCCGCGGGGAGTCTTTCACGCTCACCTGGACCGGCACCGACGAGGAGAGCGGCCGCTCGACCATCTGGCTCCAGCCCGCCATCCCCCTGCGCTTCGTCTTCGAATCCCCCGAGCCCGAGCAGCTCGTCGGCGATTACCTCCGCTCCTTGGCCGATCAGGCGAACGCCGCTTCCGGCCTCGTCGTGGACACCCGCACGTGGGAGGCCGCCGAACAGGCATCCCGTACGCCGGTCCACTCCGCTCGCACGGCTGCAGCCGGCCGCCCGGTGCGAGCCGCCTGATACCACGCTTCGCCACCCGGCGCCGCACGCCCCCCACGCCCTCCATAATGTGGGGGGCGTGTGACATTCATGCGCCTGAATCGAGGTGACGGATGCCGGTACGAAAGCTGCTCGACAAGGCGCTGCTCGAGGCGTGGCTGACGGACTTCCGCGGCCTCGGCTACCTCACCGGCAGCGACATCCGTGTCCTGGAGCAGGATGACGACGCCGATCCCGACGCCGACATCGGTCTGATCGTCGTCGATTTGAGCAACGCCAAGACGATCACCTACCTGCAGCCGATCGCGGGTGGCGACGGCACGTGGAAGGCGACGATGGAGGCACGCGACGCCACCATCGAGCTCGGTGCGGTCGAGCTCGTCAACCTCGGCAACGAGGTCAACGTCCTCGGCGCGCTCGTCGCGTTCCTCGAGACCAAGTCGAAGGCGCTGCTCGCCGCCTGCTGATGGGCGATGCGTCGCCGCGGGGCGGCGGACGCGGAGTCTCCGCGTCGTCGAGTCCCGATCTCGCGTCGCCCCGTCGCCGTGCGCGCGACCGCGCGGACGATCCCCGCTCGGGAAAAGAAAAACCCCTCCGCGAGGAGGGGTTTGTTCTTCCGGTGGCGAGTGAGGGATTCGAACCCCCGAATGCAATGCAGTCTGATTTACAGTCAGATCCCTTTGGCCGCTTGGGTAACTCGCCAGATGCGCACCCGCCCGGCTTTCTCAGTCGACCAGAGGCGCGAGAAACCACTCTACTATCCCCGGAGGGGTGCCTCAAACCACGCGCGCCGTCATTCGGGCGTCCGCAGCAGTGCTCCCTCGTGTCGGCAGGTGGCGGCGGCCACGTCCATGGCGCGCGAGAGCACGGCATCCCACTCCTCCGCCGTCGCGGGCAGGCGGTCGCGCACGAGGGCGGCGGTCGTGGCGAGCACGGCGTCGCCCCCTCCCATCGTGTCGACGATGCGGCCCGGCAGTTCGGAGATCCCCCGCGACACCGAGGTGCCGTCGGCGTCGATCGCCGCTCCCCCGGCGCCGTACGTCGCCAGCACCGCGCCGACGCCGAGGGCGACGAGCTTCTCGCGGAGCTGCTCGAGCGGCGCGTCATAGAGCAGACGCGCATCGTCCTCGCCGACCTTCACGAGCAGCGCTCCGGATGCCGCCTTCTCGAAGCCGCGGACGAACTCGGTGCGATCGTGGAGCATGCCGCTGCGGGGGTTCGGGTCGATCGCGAGGGGCGTCGACGGCGAGGCCGTGGCATCCACGAGCAGGTCGGTCTGCTCGCGATCGTCGAAGGGGAAGCAACTCACGACGACCATCGGGGCGGCGGCGATCGCGGCGTGCTCGGCGTCGCCGTACGAGACGCGGCGGTTCTGGGCGGCGTCGTTGAACACGTACTCGGGCTCGCCACCCGGCGAGCGCGTGCTGACCGCGCGCGACGTGCCGTGCTCCGACGGGCTCGCGAGCAGCTCGACGTCGTACTGCTCGAGGTAGCGGCGGATCTGCTCCCCCGCGTCGTCGTCTCCGACCATGGCGATGAGGGATGCCGGCACTCCGAGCCTCGACAGGCCCACGGCCACGTTGAGCCCCGCTCCGCCGACGAACTCGCGCACGCCCGTCTCGTCTCGCAGCTCGTCGATGAGGGCGTCGCCGATCACGACCACGCGTCCGGTCACCGCGTCACCTCCGCGGCATCGAGCACGCGCGAGACGAACTCCTCGGTGCGGCGCTTGGTGCCGTCGATCTTGCGGTCGACGCTCGCGCGGATCTCGCTAGGGGCGAGCGGGGCCGCGAGGCGCACCGTCTCGTGACACGACAGGTCGGCGCAGATGTAGGTGCCGACGGTGTCGCCGTGCTCTCCCGCCTCGCCGGCCTTGCGCGCCGTGAACAGCGACACCTGGTCTCCGGGCTGCATCGTGTGGCAGAGGTTGCACATCGCCGACCGCGCGCGGGACTGCCCCTCGGCCGCCCGCAGCACGACAGCCGTGGGCTCGCCGTCGTGCTCCGTGAGCACGTAGCCGCGCCCGCGCGTGCGGGGGTCGCGCCACGCGAGGAAGTCGAGGTGGTCCCAGTCCGCCAGCAGGAAGTCGTGGGGTAGGGCGATGATCCGCAGCTCGTCGGGGGTGGCGTTGACGAACGCGTCCCTGACCTCGTCTTCGGTGAGTGCTCGCATGGCATCCGAGTCTACGAGCGACACGGAGCCGTGGCGCCTGCCGGTCTCACTTCGTCACCGTCACCCAGGCCCGTTCCGTGTCCGAATCGACGGTGAGCACGACCTGCACGGTGCCCGACAACCCGACGCCGTACGTGTTCCCCTGCGGCGCCGAGGAGTCGCACCGGAACGTCCCGCTGGTCAGCACGGCACCCTCCCCGTCCGGGGTGGAGTCGCGCAGCGCATACGTCATCCGTTCCCCTCCTTCGCATTGGCCCGAGACCGTCAGCGCGTCGCCCGCGTCGAAGGCGTCGGAGAGCACGGTGTCGGTGGTGTTCACCCCGTCGACCACTTCGAAGACGGCACGGGCGACCTCGGCGGGCCCGGCGGAAGGCACCGCGTACGGACGGGGGGTCTGCGACACCGGCGTGGCGGTCGGCGCCGGGGAAGGCTCGGTCGCCGGTTCGGCGTCGGGTGCGCACCCCGCGGCTCCGATCACCACCAGAGCGAGCACGGTCAGGACGATGGGTGTTCCACGCACGGCCATCACCCGACGCTAGGCGCGACCGCGCCGGGTGTCGAGGCGCTGTGCGTTCGAGGGACACGACGTCCAGCCCCGGGACGCCACTCCTGCGCGCCGGTACCTTTGGATCATGGCTGACTCATCGTTTGACATCGTCTCCAAGATCGACCGGCAGGAAGCCGACAACGCCCTCAACCAGGCGCACAAAGAGGTCGAGCAGCGCTACGACTTCAAGGGCACCGACGCCTCCATCGCGTGGAGCGGCGAGTCGATCGTCATCAAGGCGAACTCCGAGGAGCGCGCGAACGCCGTGCTCGACGTGTTCCAGACCAAGCTCATCAAGCGCGGCATCTCGCTCAAGAGCCTCGACAGCGGCGAGCCGGTGCAGAGCGGCAAGGAATACCGCATCACCTCCACGCTGAAGGAGGGCATCTCGCAGGAGAACGCGAAGAAGATCGGCAAGATCATCCGCGACGAAGGCCCCAAGGGCGTGAAGTCGCAGATTCAGGGCGACGAGCTGCGCGTGCAGTCGAAGTCGCGCGACGACCTGCAGGAGGTGCAGCGCCTTCTCAAGGCCGCCGACCTCGACGTCGACCTGCAGTTCACGAATTACCGCTGAGCCCGTCCGCGGGGAGGATGACATGGCCGTCCGCGTCGATCTGAACATCTCCCTCGACGGCGTCGCCGCGCCCGCCGATCCAACGCCCGAGAACCCCATGGGCGCGGACTGGGGCCGGCTCGTCGAGGACTACATGGCGACGCGCACGTTCCGCGCGCGCGTGTTCGGCGACGCTTCCGGTGCCGGTACCACCGGGATCGACGACCGCTATGCCGCCGCGTACTTCGAGGGCATCGGCGCAGAGGTGATGGGGGCCGCGATGTTCGGCCTCCATTCCTTCCCCGACGACCCCGACTGGCGCGGATGGTGGGGCGACGAACCGCCGTTCCGTGTGCCCGTCATCGTGCTGACGCATCGACCGCGCGAGCCGATCTCGTTCGCCAACGGCACGCGCTTCGAGTTCTCGTCGGAGGCGATCTCGGATGCCGTCGCCCGAGCACGCGATCTCGCCGACGGCGCCGATGTCCGTGTCGGCGGCGGACTCTCCACCGTCCGCGCCGCGCTGGCCGCCGGTCTCGTCGACCGCCTGCATGTGGCGGTGCGCCCCGTGATCCTCGGTCGCGGCGGCCGCCTGTGGGACGACCTCCCCGGTCTCGACACCGGCTACACGGTCGCCTCGGAGGTCGCGGAGAGCGGCGTCGTCCACGTGACCTTCTCGCGATGAGCCGGCCGCTCGACCCCCTGACCTGCCCGACGTGCGGCGATCCGTTGCGCTTCGAGATCCTCGACGACGAGCGCTTCCTCGTCGCGTGGTCGTGCGTGAACTGCGGCCTGATCCGCACGACCGAGCCGGTGTGACCGTGCCGCGGGCGCGACGAGAACCGACGCCCGGGCCGGCCGTCAGTTGATGATCTCGGCGTTCTCGTCGCGCAGCGTCGTCAGGCGCTCGCGCCACGAAGCCAACGCCTCGGGGGTGAGTCGCGTCCAGTCGTCGCGCTCCGCGACGATGCGCAGAGGGGACGTGGTGCGGAACGAGCGGGTCGGGTTGCCCGGGAACTTCTTGTCGGTGACGTTCGGGTCGTTCTCGAAGGCTCCCAGTGGTTCGACCTCGTAGACGCGGGGTGGCGCGTCTCCGGGGATGATCTCGGCGGCCAGGCCGGCCCCGTCGAGCAGCGCCGTGAAGTAGACGTGGTTCATCACGATCTCGGGGCGGTAGTTCGACCGGAAACCGGGGGTGAGGAGGTCGCCCACGCCGAGAGCCGCCTTCGTGCCGTGGAAGAACGGACCGGGGTCGAGCACGTCATCCATTCCGTGAGTGTCGCACGTTGCGTGGCGAACGCGCGTCAGTACGTCAACGCCGCCAGGACGGCATCGGCGATCGCCCGGTGCCCGGCGTCGTTCGGGTGGAACTCGTCGCCCGCCCCGGCGAAGGTGTCGCGCCCCGCGGGCCCGTGGAAGTCCGCGTTCGCGAACGGTTCGGCGAGCGACACGTACACGCCGGCGCGCGCGGCGCACGTGCGCGAGACGACCTCGTCGTAGGCCCGGCCGTCGGCGGTCCAGGTGCCGAGGCACACGAGCCCGGCCCGGGGGGATGTCGACCGGATGCGATCGAGCAGGCCCGCGTACTGCTGCTCGAAGTCGGCGAGAGGGGTCGGCACGCCGACGTCGTTGGTGCCGAGCTCGACGACGGCGACTCCGACGTCGGCGGGCACGTCGGTCACGGCCGCCACCGTCGACAGCGTCTGCTGCGCCTGCGCGGCACCCGTGATGTCGACCCGTCCGATCTCGGCGGCCACCAGGTGGATGAACCCCTCGTCCTTGGTGGTGGCGAAGAACCCGGCGGTGAGCGAATCCCCGGCCACGAGCATGCGGACGCTCTCGTCGCCCTTCCGCTCGACGAGCACGGTTCCCGGCCGCGCCGTCGGCGTCGGCGTCGGAGTCGTAGTGGACGTCGGCGTCGGGGTGGGCGTCCGGGTAGCAGATGCGCTCGGCCGGGGGGACGCGGATGCCGCGGGGGCCGTCTCCGGCGCGTTCCGTCCGGCGGAGATCACCACGGCGGCGACACCGACGACGGCCGCGACCGCGACGACGCTGATCGTGACCGTCCAGGCCGCTCGGGGACGCAACGAGGGACTCAGCCCTCGATGCCGTTGATCATCTGGGTGATCTCGCGCTCGGTGTCGCGTCCCACGTTGCGTTCCTCCTGCAGCGAGGGCATGTCGCTCTCGTCGTCGACGGTGGGGTTCTCGAAGGGCTGCTTCTTCTCGTGGTCCATGTACCGATGCTCACATGTCGGCGGGCGCGATGCGAGGGGTTGCGGGCCGTGTCATCCGCGAAGGGAATCGTCGCGCCACTCCACGCAGACCACCTCGCCGCGGAACACCGCCTCCTCCCGCTGACGCAGTTCGACCCGGCGGATCTTGCCCGAGATCGTCTTCGGCAGATCGAAGAACTCCACGCGACGCACGCGCTGGAAGGGAGCCAGGCGCTCGCGCGCGAAACGCAGGATGTCCAGCGCCACCTCTTCGCCCTCCTCGTGCCCGCCCGCCAGCACGATGTACGCCTTGGGGACGGCGAGGCGCAGGTCGTCGGGGGCGGGGACGACCGCGGCCTCGACGACGGCGGGGTGCTCGATGAGGACGCTCTCGAGCTCGAACGGACTGATCTTGTAGTCCGACGCCTTGAAGACGTCGTCGGTGCGGCCGATGTAGGTGATGCTGCCGGTCTCGTCGCGGCGGGCGACGTCGCCGGTGTGGAAGAGATCGTCGGCGAACGCCTCGGCGTTGCGCTCGGCATCCCCCACGTACCCCGTCATGAGGTTGACCGGGCGCGCGGACAGGTCGATGCAGATCTCGCCCTCGTCGGTGCGCTCACCGGTCACCGGATCGACCAGCACGACCGGGCACCCCGGGAGCGGACGCCCCATCGACCCCGGCACGAGGTCGGCGCCGGGCGTGTTCGCCACGACCGCCGTCATCTCGGTCTGCCCGTAGCCGTCGCGGATGTCGAGGCCCCACGCCCGCTGCACCGAGGCGATGACCTCGGGATTGAGCGGCTCGCCCGCCGACACGACCTCGCGCAGCGCCCCACGGCGGCCGGTCAGGTCGGCCTGGATGAGCATGCGCCACACGGTCGGCGGAGCGCAGAAGGTCGAGACACGGTCGCGCTCGAGCTCGGCCAGGAGGCGCTCGGCCGAGAAGCGCGTGTAGTTCAGGGCCAGCACTGTCGCGCCCGCGATCCACGGCGCGAAGAACAGGCTCCACGCGTGCTTCGCCCATCCCGGAGAGCTGATCGCCAGGTGCACGTCGCCGGGCTGCAGTCCGAGCCAGTACATGGTGCTGAGGTGTCCGACCGGGTACGAGGCGTGCGTGTGCTCGACGAGCTTCGGCTTCGACGTCGTTCCCGAGGTGAAGTACAGCAGCAGGCGCTCATCGGCGGTGGTTCCCGGATGCCCTGCCGGCTCGGCATCCTGGAGGAAGGCGTCGTCGTACGAGACCCAGCCCGGGTGGGTTCCGCCCACGACGATGCGGCCGAGGCCCTCGGGCAGGTCGTCGAACTTGTCGGCGTCGGCGGCTCCCACCACGACGTGGCGGATGTCGGCGCGCGCGATGCGGTCGCCCAGGTCGACGCGGCCGAGGGCGGTCGTGGTGGGGGCGATGACCCCGCCGAGCTTCATGATGGCGAGCATCGCCTCCCAGAGCTCCACCTGGTTGTTCAGCATGAGCAGCACGGCGTCGCCGCGAGCGACGCCCTGCGACGACAACCAGGCCGCGACCTGATCGGAGCGACGCGCGAGCTCGTCGAAGGTGCGCTCGTGGTGCGTCTCGTCGTCGTCGACCACGATGAGCGCCGTCGCGTCGTTCCCCCGCGCCATCGGGTCGAACCAGTCGATCGCCCAGTTGAACGGCCCCTCGAAGCGGGGCCACGCGAAGGCGGCGGCGCGCGCCGGGTCGGTGCGGGCGGCGAGGAGTTCGTCTCGGGCGGCACGGTAACGCTCGGTCGCGGACGTCGACGCGGATGCGGTGGGGATCATGGTGCTCCTTGGATCGCGTTCTACGCTAGACCCGTCATCCCCCTCCGCAGCGCCGCGTACGCGGCATCCCGCGCCGCGGGCGCCGACAGGAACACGTCGTGCAGCGCCCCGTCGATGCGGGCCAGGGTGACGGTCGCCGAGATGCGGGTGGCGGCTCGCGCGATGTCGTCGACGACGAGCACCGAGTCGCTCGAGAGCATCGCGTCGCTCCAGCTGAGCGCCGAGGTCGACCGCTTCGACAGCAGCACGAGGGCCGGGCACCCGACGTCGAGCCCGGATGCCACCCGCGCGTGCCCCGCGATGATCGCCGCGAGCCAGCCGGGGTGGGTGGGGAAGCCCTGCGCCGGACGCCATCCGTCGGGGGCGTCGGGCAGCGTCCCGATCTGCCGCTGAGCGCGGGTGTAGAACCCCAGATCGACGACCGGATGGGTGCCGAGCGGGTCGAGCCGGGCGCGGACGTTCACGATCGGCGCGAGCGCCTGACGCCCGAGCGGGCCCAGCTGCAACTCGAGCCACGGGCTGTTCAGCACGAGCAGATCGGCCACTCCCGGGTGTCGCGCCGCCCACAGCGTGAGGGTCAGGCCACCCGTGCTGTGCCCGAGCAGCACGAGGCGACGCCCCTCGCCGGCGGTGCCCATCGCATCGAGGGCCGCGGCGATGTCGGCGTCGTAGACGTCGAGCGACACGGTGTAGCCGGGTGTCTGACCGGGCCGGAGGCTGCGACCGTACTTGCGCAGGTCGAGGGCGTGAAACCGCGCGCCGCGATCGGTGAAGAAGTGCGCGAGGTCGGTCTGGAAGAAATAGTCCGACCACCCGTGCACGTACAGCACGTCGACGTCGCGCCACTCCCCGAACAGGCGCGCGCCCGGGTGGGGACGTGAGCGCACGAGGGTGGCGACGACCTCCCCCTCGTCGTCGGGGCGCAGCGGGAGAGAACGCTGCTCGAAGCCCTCGCCGAGGACGTCCGGATGCCACTCGCCCATCGCCTCAGCCTACGGCGGCGATATCCGCCTCGAGGATGACGCAGCGCCCTCTGCCGGCGGACGCGCGGACGGCCGGGTCTTCCTAGCGTGGGAACGTGCACCCCCGCCACTGGTTCGTCCCCGCTCTCTCCGTCGCCGCCGCCTCGCTCGTCCTCGGAGGACTGACGAGCGTCGGCCAGACCGTGCTCCCCGCCGCCCTCGTGTCGTTAGCCAACTCGGCCGGCGGCTGGACGATGCTCGCGTTCGGTCTGGTCTGGCTGACGCGCGCGCGTCCGCCGGTGGCCGCGGCGCTGGGCATCGTGTCGTTCGTGCTGCTGATCGAGGGCTACCGGATCGTTTCGGGCTGGCGCGGTTTCTTCTACGCCGAACCGTTCCAGGACACGTTCACGTTCATCGGAGTCTTCGCCGGGCCCGTGGTCGGACTCTCGGCGTCCCTTCTGCGCAGAGGTGCCGCCGCGTGGAAGCCGTTCGCCGCCGCGCCCGTCGCCGCGGTGCTGATCGGCGAAGGGGTGTACGGCCTCACGGTCGTCGCCTCCTCGACGAGCCCGGTGTACTGGGTGGTGCAGATCGTGGCCGGGCTCGCGCTGATGGCCGCCGCCGTGCATGCCGCGCGACACCGGATCGTGCCCGCGGTCGTCGGCGTCGTCCTCGCGCTCGGCGGTGCGGCGGCGTTCATCGCCTTCTACCTCTGGTTGGGGCAGCTCGGCTCCGCCGGCTGAGGACCGGGACGGTCAGCTCGACGCCGAGGCCTCCTCGCGCGACGCCCGTTCCTTGGCCCGCTCCAGCGCGCGCTTGCGTGCGGCCCGGGCGTCCTCCTCGAGCTTCTCGGCCTTCGCCTCGTCGCGCGTGAGGTTCACGCCCGTCTCCGGGTCGAACAGGTGCAGCGAGTCCGGCGAGAACCACAGGCGCGCCGCGTCTCCCGCGCGGATGGAGCTCATGGCATCCAGGGCCACGACGAGTTCGGTCCGCAGGCTCTCGCCGTCGAGGTCGCGGTCGAGCTCCGACAGCTTCTCCTTCACGGTGGCGTCGGTCTCGTACGGCACGTAGGCGTAGAGCACCTCGCCGAGCCATTCCGTCATCTCGATGTCGAGCTCGGCGGTGATCCCTCCCGCGAGGTCGCGCTCGGTGGCATCCGCGTCTTCGAAGGCGTCGGGACGCACCCCGACGATGACGAGGTCGCGGCCCTCGACCGCTTTGCGCAGCCGGTCGTCGAGCGGCACGTCGGCGATGGGCAGGCGCAGCACGTCGCCGTCGACCGTGCCGCTGAGGAAGTTCATGGGCGGCGACCCGATGAAGCCCGCGACGAAGAGGTTCACCGGCTGGTCGTAGAGCCCGCGGGGGCTCGCGACCTGCTGCAGCTCACCCCGGCGCAGCACCGCGACCCGGTCGCCGAGGGTCATGGCCTCGGTCTGGTCGTGCGTGACGTAGACGGTCGTGATGCCGAGCGAGCGCTGCAGCCGCGCGATCTCGGTGCGCATCTGCCCGCGCAGCTTCGCGTCGAGGTTCGACAGCGGCTCGTCGAAGAGGAACGCGCTGGCGTTGCGCACGATCGCGCGCCCCATCGCCACGCGTTGGCGCTGACCGCCGGACAGGTTCGCGGGCTTGCGCTCGAGGTGCTCGTCGAGCTCGAGCAGCTTCGAGGCGCGTCGCACGCGCTCGTCGATCTCCTTGTCGTCGAGGTCGCTCGACTTCAGACGCATCGGGAAGGCGATGTTCTCGTAGACCGTGAGGTGCGGGTACAGCGCGTAGTTCTGGAAGACCATCGCGAGGTTGCGGTCCTTCGGCGCTTTGTCGTTGACGACCTCGTCGGCGATCTTGAGCTCTCCGTCGGAGATGTCCTCGAGACCGACGATCATGCGCAGCAGCGTCGACTTTCCGCAGCCCGACGGCCCGACGAGGATCACGAACTCCCCGTCGGCGATGTCGAGGTCGACGCCCTTCACCGCGGTGAAGCCGTCGTCGTACGTCTTGACGATCCTGTTGAGAGTGATGGATGCCATGGACTCGCTCCTTAGCCTTTGACGGCGCCCTGCGTGAGACCGGACACGATCCGGCGCTGGAAGATCACGACGACGATGACGATGGGGATGGTGACGACGATGGCCGCGGCCGAGATCGCGCCCGTGGGTTCCTCGAACTGCGAGGCCCCGGTGAAGAACGACAGGGCCGCGGGCACCGGGCGGGCGGCATCCGTCGATGTCAGCGAGATGCCGTAGACGAAGTCGTTCCACGCGATGAAGAAGGCGATGATCGCGGTGGTGAACACCCCGGGAGCCGCGAGCGGCACGACCGTCTTGCGGAACGCCTCGAACGGGGTCGCGCCGTCGACCTGCGCGGCCTGCTCGAGCTCCCACGGGATCTGGCGGAAGAACGCGGCGAGCGTCCAGATCGAGATGGGCAGCGTGAGCGACAGGTACGGGATGATCAGGCCGAGCCACGTGTCGTACAGGCCGATCACGCGCCACAGGTTGAACAGCGGCGTGACGATCGACACGATCGGGAACACCGAGACTGCGAGCGCCGTGGTGAGGATGATGCGCTTGCCGGGGAAGTCCAGGCGCGCGATCGCGTAGGCGCAGAGGGTCGCGAGCACCACGGCGATGAAGGTCGCGATGAGCGAGATGCCGATCGAGTTGCGCAGGGCCGGGAGGAAAAGGTCCTGCGCGCTGCCGCCCGGGGCGAGGATCGTGGCGTAGTTGTCGAGCGTCCACTCCTGCGGGAGGAGCGTCCCCGAGAACAGGCCCGCCTGGGTCTTGAACGACGTCATCGCGATCGAGAAGACCGGGAAGAGCGACCAGACGAGCACGGCCGCGATGATCACGAGCCACATGATCCGCTGGGGCCAGGTCATTGCGCGCATCAGGAGTTCCTCCCCGCCGACAGGTCCACTTTGAAGCCCTTGATGAAGATGCCGGCGATGATCAGGACGCTGAGGAACAGCAGCACCGAGATCGCCGAGCCGAGTCCGATCTCGAGGCGCCCGATCGAGGTGTTGTAGGCCAGCAGCGACAGCGCCTCGGTGTCGTTCGCCCCCGCGGTCATGATGAAGATGTTGTCGAAGATGCGGAACGCCTCGAGCGTGCGGAAGAGCACGGCGACCATGATCGCGGCCTTCATGTTCGGCAGGATCACGCGGCGCAGCACCTCCCAGCCGGTGGCCCCGTCGACCTTCGCGGCCTCCTCGAGGTCGCCGGGCACCTGTGCGAGACCCGACAGCAGCAGGAGAGAGATGAAGGGCGTGGTCTTCCACACCTCGCTGAGGATGATGACCGTGAGCGAGGTGCCCTGATAAGCGAACCAGTTGAGGTTCTCGTCGAACCCGGGGATCCACGACAGCCAGCTGTTGACGTACCCGCCGGAGTTGATGTCGAAGGCGTAGAAGAACGCGAAGGCCGAGACGACGGTGATGATGCCGTAGGGCACGAGGATCGCCGTGCGGGCGAAGCCGCGGAGCTTCTTGATCGCGCGGTGCATGACGAGCGCGAACCCGAACCCGATGATCAGTTCGAGCAGCACCGTGACGACGGTGATGAACAGCGTCACGCCCATCGACTGCCAGAAGGCCGGGTCGCCGAGGATGACCTGGTAATTGCGGAACCAGATGAACTCGCGGTCGTCGGGCGCGGTGAGGCGCAGGCTGAACAGCGAATCCCACAGCGCCTGCACGATCGGGTACAGCGTGACCAGGAGCATGATGCCGAACGCGGGGCCCGCGAGCATCCAGCCCAGCCGGGCCTCCGCCCGCGCGCGGTCGGAGCGGCGCTTCTTGGGCTTCGCACCCGGTTCCTTGTCGGCCCGGATCTTGCCGGCCGCGGCGATTTCGGCGGTCACAGCAGTCGCTCCCCTCTGAGCACCGCGAGGATGAAGTCGGTCGAGGTCTGCGGCGTCGTATCGGGGGTGACGGCGTTCGGCGGATGCCACGTGCGCTGCAGCCCGATGGAGATCTCGTTGTAGTAGGGCGTCTGCGGTCGGGGCGCACCCAGCTGCAGGGACTCCGCGATCGTGGATGCCATCGGGAACTTCTCGTTCACCTCGGCGTCGTCGTACGCGGCGAGGTTGGAGGGCGGGTTGCCGTTGGTGACGAAGTACTGCGCCTGATTCTCCGGGGTCACGATGCACTGCACGGCCTGCCAGGCGAGGTCGACGTGCTCGCTGTACGCCCCGACGCCGAGGTTGATGCCGCCGACGGGAGGGGCGGCCGGGGTGCCGGCATCCACTCGGGGGTACACCGCCCAGCCGAGGTCGTCGACGACCTCGGGAGCTGCCCCCTGCATGGCCGGGTAGACGAAGGGCCAGTTGACCATGAACGAGCCGTTGTCGCCCTGGAAGAGGTTCATGCTCGCGTTCTCATCCGCGGTCGGCAGCCCCGCGCCGCCCAGGCCCGAGGAGCCGATGCGCCCGATGATCTCGGCGGCCTTCTTGCCCGCGTCGGACTCGAGTCCGAGCTGCATCTCGTCGGGCTTCGCCTCGGGGTCCTCGAGGATCTTCCCTCCGCCCGACGCGACCAGGGCGTTGATCCAGACCGTGAGCGACTCGGCGAGGGCGCCCTGCACGCCCAGCTGCTTGTTCTGGTCCTCGGCGGCTTGGATGATCTGGTCCCAGGTCACGGGCTGCGTCATGTCGAGGCCCGCGGCCTCGGCGACCGACTTGCGGTACCAGAGCAGCTGCGTGTTCGCCCAGAAGGGCACCGTCACCAGCTCGCCGTTCCAGCTGGCCGACTGCACCGCCCCCTCGACGATGCCGTCGGTGTTCTGCAGGTCGTCGGGAACCGGCGCGAGGAACCCGGGCTCGGCGAGCTCGGGGATGAACGGCGGGTCGAGGCTCATGATGTCCAGCGACCGGTCACTCGCCGCCAGACGGCGGGCGAGCTGCTCGCGCTGCGAGGCGGCATCGCGCGGCAGCAGCGAGGTCTCGATGCGGTACGCCCCGTCGGCGGCCTCGGTACAGGATGCCGCGATCTCGGCCTGACCGCCGTCGTCGGGGTTGATGTACCAGGTCAGGGTGGGCACCCCGTCACCGGCGGAGCAGGCCCCGAGAGTGCCCGCGAGGGCCAGCGCCGAGGCTCCGGCCACGATCCGTCTCACCGTTCGCATCCGGCCCCCTCGCCTCGGTGCGGGAACCGGACGGCCCCCTCGTCGTGGGCTCCATCCTGCCGAGCAAAGGATTTTCACAGCCTCAGGCTTGCCCCCACGAGGGGCGGATGATATTCGCGAGGAGCCGCCCCGGCGGCGCGGAGAGACGGCGGTCGCGCGCTCCTGCGGGCGCGCCGGCGCGGCTGGGCCCGGACGCGGAAGAGCCGCCCACGTCGCGACGACGGGGCGGCTCTTCGCACACGCGGGTTACTCTCCGCGCGAGATCGCGATCATCTCGTCACGGGGCACGACCTTGATGCGCGCACGCTCGTGCGGCGCGCCGAGGGCCATCTCGTGCTCGTCGAGGCGGTGCCAGCCGTCGAGGTCGGTCCAGCGCACGCCGCGCTCCGCGAGCAGGGCCGGGATCGACTCCTCCTCGGGGTGCTCGGGGCGCCACCAGTCGCCCTGGTCGTTGATGACGTGGCGCACCGTCTCCATGGCGTCCGACTTGGTGTGTCCGATGAGACCGACGGGGCCGCGCTTGATCCAGCCGGTGGCGTACAGACCCGGCATGCGGGAATTCGAGTCGGCCGAGAGCACCTGGCCCTCGTGGTTGGGGATGACGCCGCGCAGTTCGTCGAACGGGATGTCCTTCAGCGGGGAACCGAAGTAGCCGACCGCGCGGTAGATCGCCTGGATCGGGACCTCGCGGATCTCGCCGGTGCCGACGACCCCGCCCTCGGCGTCGGGCCGGGTGCGCTCGTAGCGGAGGGCGGCGACGCGGCCGTCCGCGTCCTTCACGACCTCGAGGGGCTTGGCCCAGAAGTGCAGGTGCAGGCGGCGCGAGGCTTCTCCCCCGGCGTTGTTGACGCCCGGGCGGGTGCGCCACTGCTGCAGCACCCGGTCGATGACCTTGACCTGCTTGTTCGTCTCGATCGCGGTCTTGGACGCCTCGTCGTAGTCGAAGTCCTCGTCGTAGACGACCATGTCGACGTCGCGCAGCTCGCCGAGTTCGCGCAGCTCCAGGGGGGTGAACTTCACCTGCGCGGGGCCACGGCGGCCGAAGACGTGCACGTCGGTGACGGGCGAGGCCTTGAGTCCCTGGTAGACGTTGTCGGGCACCTCGGTGGGCAGCAGGTCGTCGGCGTGCTTGGCGAGCATGCGCGTGATGTCGAGGGCGACGTTGCCGTTGCCGATCACCGCGACCGACTCCGCCTCGAGCGGCCACTCGCGCGGCACGTCGGGGTGCCCGTCGAACCAGCTGACGAAGTCGGCGGCGCCGTAGGAGCCCTCCGCGTCGATGCCGGGGATGTCGAGGTCGGCGTCGCGGATCGCGCCGGTCGAGAAGATCACGGCGTTGTAGTGCTTCTTGAGGTCGTCGAGGGTGATGTCCTCGCCGAAGCGGACGTTGCCGAAGATGCGGATGTCGCCGCGGTCGAGCACCTCGCGCAGGGCCGTGATGACGCCCTTGATGCGCGGGTGATCGGGGGCCACGCCGTAGCGGACCAGGCCGTAGGGCGCGGGGAGCTGCTCGAACAGGTCGATCGACACGTCGAACTGACGCTCGGCCTTCAGCAGGATGTCCGCGGCGTAGATGCCGGCGGGGCCGGCTCCGACGATGGCGAGGCGCAGCTTCGTCATGGGTTCCTCTCGATCGCGATCGGGGGGGGTGGGGGAAAAGGGTCAGGCCGAGCGGTCGGCCACGGCGCGGGCGAAGCGCGTCAGCGCCTCGCGCACGGCACCGTCGGGCAGCGGCGCGAGAGCGTCGATGGCCTCCTGCGACCAGCGGTGCGCGAGAGCCAGGGTCTCGTGCGTGGTCTCGTGGTCGCGCAGTTCGGCGAGCGCGCCGTCGAGGATCGACGGATCGGCGCCCGCAGCGATGCGCTCCTGGCCGTCGTCGATGCGCGCGCGCAGATCGGTGGATGCCGCGTCGGAGCGATGCCCGAGAAGCAGGTACGGCATCGTCGGCACGCCCGCACGCAGGTCGGTGCCGGGCACCTTGCCCGTCTCGGACGGGTCGGGCGAGAGGTCGATGACGTCATCGAGCAGCTGGAAGGCGACGCCCGCCTTCTCACCGAAGACGACCATGGGCTCCTCGAACTCCTCGGGAGCACCGGAGTAGATGATTCCCGACTGCGCGGCAGCCGCGATGAGCGACCCCGTCTTGTCGGCGAGCACCTGCAGGTAGAAGTCGACGGGCTCGTCGCCGTCCTGCGGGCCGACGGTCTCGTGCATCTGCCCGAGCACGAGACGCTCGAACGTGTCGGCCTGCAGCTGGATCGCCCGCTCGCCGCGGCGGGCCATCAGCTGGCTCGCGCGGGCGAAGAGCAGATCGCCGGTGAGGATGGCGATGTTGTTGCCCCACACCGTCTGAGCGCTGGGCACACCGCGACGCTTGTCGGCACCGTCCATGACGTCGTCGTGGTACAGCGAGCCGAGGTGGGTCAGCTCGAGGGCCGTGGCGACCTCGACGACCTCCTTGGTCGTGCCCTGACCGAGCTGCGCCGTGAGGATCGCGAGCATCGGCCGGACCCTCTTCCCGCCGGCCTCGTAGAGGTAGCGGGCGGTCACGTCGGCGAGCTTGTCGGCGCTGCGTACCTCGCCCTCGAGCTCGCTCTCGACGCGCGCCAGTCCGGCCTCCACGGTGGAGAGGAGGGTGCGAGAACGCAGGCCGGCGAAGATGCGGTCGCTCAGGCCCAGCTTTCCCGACAGGCGGGTGCTGGCCGCAGACGGTCTCGGGGTCACGATTTCAGCCTATCCTGGCGCAGCCGGAGGCCGCCGCGGGTATCTCGACGGTTGACAGGGCCCTAGGAGGCCGGGCGGATGCCGCGGTGCAGCGCCACGATCCCGAATGACAGGTTGCGGTAGGCGACGTCATCCCATCCCGCGTCGCGCATCCAGCGCGCCAGGGTGGGCTGGTCGGGCCAGTCGCGGATCGACTCGTTGAGGTAGTCGTAGGCCTCGGCGTTGCTGCTCATGGCCTTGGCCACGACGGGGAGGACCCGGTCGTTGTAGAAGCGGTAGAGACCGTTGAACGCGCGCGACGGCGGGTGCGAGAACTCGCACACGACGATGCGGCCGCCGGGGCGGGTCACCCGGCGGAGCTCCCGGAGCGCGCGACGGGGGTCGTTGACGTTGCGCAGACCGAACGACATCGTCACCGCGTCGAACTCGCCGTCCTCGAACGGCAGGTCGGTGGCATCCGCCTGCACGAACTCCAGGTTCGGCACGTCGCCGTGACGACGGCGCCCCTCGGCGATCATGCCCTTCGAGAAGTCGGCGGCGACCACGTGGGCGCCGCTGGGCACGAAGGCCATCGACGAAGTACCGGTCCCGGCCGCGAGGTCGAGGATGCGCTCCCCGCTCTTCGGCGCCACGGCCCGCAGGACGGCCGCGCGCCACAGGCGGTCGTTGCCGAGGCTGAGGACCGAGTTGGTGCGGTCGTAGGCTGCGGCGACCTGGTCGAACATGCCGCTGACGCGCTGCGGGTCTTTGCCGAGGTCGGCGCGGTTGGGGTCGCTGCTCACCCGTCGAGTCTAGGCGCGCGCCGGGTCGTCGTCGCCGGGAGTTGCCAGCGCCGCCAGGCGTTCCAGCCAGGGACCCGTGACGTCGTCCGAGAACGGCGCCTCGCGATCGCGCACGCGTCGCTCGAGGTCGCTCGCCGTGGCGTCCAGGTGCTCCACGATGTCGAGGGGGTAGCCGTACCGCACGCGGTGCTCGTCCCACTCGTCGCGGTCGTCGATCCAGGTGCCGCGTTCGTCGGTGCGGCGCACCACGTCGAGGTCCATGTCGATGCCCCGGGGCACACCGTCGTCGTGCCAGCGCACGTCCCACGCGAGGTCGATGTAGACGGCGACCGGGTGGGGGTCGGCGTTGTGCGTGAAGGCCCAATCCCCACTCGCGGGAACGAGGGTCACGTTCGGCTGCCGGCACACGAACTCCGCCCCCGGTCGCGCGCTGCGCCAGCCCACCTGCTGACCGAACCACTCGCCCCATTCGTCGGAGCCGAGGTACACGCTGTCCTGCACCCAGTGCGGCGAACCGTCCCACTTGCGCCATTCGAAGAGCAGGCGGGTGCCGGGAGCGGGACGGTTATCCATGTTCCGGAGTCTAAATCGCACCGCGGCGCCGGGCTCTGGTCTCCACGCGAGCCACGGCGCAGGACATCTCCGTTTGGGGCGCCGGACACCCGCCGGCGCGACCATCTCGGCCGCGTCCCCTCGACGCTGTAGCATCCGGAGACCGCGCACCGCCGGGGCGAGGAGCGCGGGTCTACGCTGAAAGACGTGCTCGAACCCGCGGATGACGTCGTGCCGCGCCTGCGCGTGGTGACACGAGAGCTGGCCCCGATGGACGACGTGCTGGCGTACACGACGCCGTACGACCCGCTGTTCTGGAGCCGTCGCGGCGAATCGCTGGCCGCCTTCGGCGACCTGCTGACGCTGCGCTACACCGGCGCGCAGCCGGGCGACGCGACGATCTCCGAGCGCTGGCGCGCGATCGCGGCGGCCGCCGAGGTCGACGATCCGGTGCAGTTGCCGGGCACCGGACTCGTCGCCTTCGGATCCTTCGTCTTCGACCCGCAGTCCGAGCGCGAGAACGTGCTCCGCGTGCCGGGGACCATCGTCGGGCGCCACAGCGGCCGCGCGTGGGTCACGCGCCTCGCTTTCGACGACACCCCCGACGAGCCCGAACCCGAACTTCCGCCGCGCTCCCCCTTCGGTCCGCACTGGTCGGCGACCCTGGGCCCCGGTCGGCAGACGGCCGAGAAGTACCAGGATGCCGTCCGCCAGGCGATCGAGGCGATCGGCGCCCGCGAGGTGGCCAAGGTCGTGCTGGCCCGCGACATCGCGGGGACGGTGCCCGCGGGGTCCGACCTCCGCCGCCTGGTGAGGTCGCTGCTCGAGGGCTACCCCGACTGCTGGGTGTTCGCCGTCGACGGTCTCATCGGCGCGAGCCCGGAGACGCTGGTGACCGTGTCGAAGGGCACCGTGACCGCACGCGTGCTCGCCGGGACCGTCGCGCGCGGAGGAGACGCCGACGCCGACGTCGCGGCATCCGTCGGTCTCACGCGGAGCACGAAAGACCAGGACGAGCACCGCTTCGCGGTGCAGAGCGTGCTCAAGGCCCTTGCGCCCCACACGTCGTCGCTCGCGGCCGAGGACCAGCCCTTCACCCTCAAGCTCCCGAACGTCTGGCACCTCGCCACCGACGTGGAGGGGGTGCTGAGCGAAGACGCCTCGTCGCTCGATCTGCTCTCGGTGCTGCACCCCACCGCGGCCGTCGCGGGAACGCCGACGACCGCGGCGATGGAAGTCATCCGCCGCCTCGAGCCCTTCGACCGCGGCCGGTATGCCGGAGCGGTCGGCTGGACGGGGGCCTCGGGCGACGGCGAGTGGGCGATCGCGCTGCGGTGCGCCCAGATCGACCGCGCGGCTCCGTCGTCGCCCACCGCGCCGATCACCGCCTACGCGGGGGCGGGCATCGTGGCCGACAGCGTCCCGGAGTCGGAGCTGCTGGAGACGCGCGTGAAATTCCGTCCCATCGTCGAGGCTCTGGCCTGAGTCAGGACTCGGCGAGACGCCGGCGCTCCACCTCGACGTCATAGTCGGCCGCGGGCCACTGCGGATCGATGTCGACCAACGCGTCGATCAGCAGCTGCTGCACGGCGAGGCGGGCGTACCACTTGCGGTCGGCCGGGACGACGTGCCACGGCGCGACCGGTGTCGACGTGCGCTCGATGGCGACCTGATAGGCGTCCATGTAGTCGTCCCAGAGCTCGCGCTCGTCCACGTCGGAGGGGTTGTACTTCCAGTGCTTGTCGGGGCGCTCGAGCCGCTTCGCCAGGCGCTCGCGCTGCTCGTCCTTCGAGATGTGCAGCATCACCTTCACCACCCGGATGCCCATCTCGGCCGCCTGCGCCTCGAAGGCGACGATGGCGCCGTAGCGGCGGTCGATCTCATCCGCCGGCGCGAGGGAACGCACGCGTCCGATGAGGACGTCTTCGTAGTGCGAACGGTCGAACACCCCGATGTGGCCGGTGTTCGGCAGGCGTTTCTCGATGCGCCACAGGAAGTCGTGCGCGAGCTCCTCGGCCGTGGGCTTCTTGAACGACGCGAGCTCGACACCCTGCGGGTCGACCGCGCCGACGACGTGGCGCACGATCCCGCCCTTGCCCGCGGTGTCCATCGCCTGCAGCACCAGCAGCACCGACCCCGTGGCCGTGCCGGCCACGCTCTCCGCGAAGAGTCGCTCCTGCAGGTCCTCCAGCGGCTCCCGGCCGGCATCGAGATCGGCCTTGCCGTCGTCCTTGTCTCCGTCGTAGCCGGGCGTCGACCGCGTGTCGATGTCGGCGAGGCGGAACCCCGGGTCGACGCGCAGGGCGTCGGCGGCGGGCGTGGACCATCTCTGGCTTCTGCTCATCCCGACATGGTGCCGTGGCATCCGGGATCGATGCGAGAGGTTGACGGGATCGACCTCTGCGCGGGACGGAGCCACCGGCGGGGGCGAATCGGCGCTCGGTCCGCCGATGAACGCGATCATCACCCCTGCTGCGACTCGGAACACGCGTCAGGGTACGACGATGACCTTGCCGGCGATGCGCCCCTCGGCCCCCTCCGCGTGCAGAGCGGGCAGGTCGCTGAGCGGGATGCGGCGGGTGACGTCCACCGCGAGGTCACCCGCGTCGACGAGCCGGACGATCTCGGTGAGACGGGCCGAGTTCGGGCGGACGAACACCGTCGCCGCACGGACGCCGCGTTCGTCGTCGCCGGGGGTCGTCATGAATGCGGTGGTGCTGACGACCACGCCACCGTCGCGGACGAGGGGCACCAGCGCGGTGAATTCCTCGGGGGAGATCGGAGCGAGGTTGAGCAGCACGTCGACCGGCTCGGCGACCGCGTCCCGCAGCATGGTGCGGGTGTGGTCGACGACCTCGTCGGCACCCGCGGCGCGGACCGCCGACGCACTGCGCGGGCTCGCCGTCGCGATGACGTGCGCTCCGGCACGGCGAGCGAGACGGATCGCGTGAGCCCCCACGGCGCCGCCGGCCCCGACGATGAACAGGCGCTGGCCCGCCTGAAGCCCACCCTCGTCAAACAGTGCCTGCCACGCGGTCAGAGCGACCGAGGGGAGAGCCGCCGCATTGGCGAGATCCACCCGGGAAGGAGCAGCGGTCAGGGACCGGGCCGGGGCGACGACGTACTCCGCGGCGCCGCCGTCGCCCTCCATCGGCAGGAAGCCGATCACCGCGTCGCCCACCGCGAGGTCGTGGACGTCTTCGCCGACCGCGTCGACCGTGCCCGAGACGTCGTAGCCGGGAACGTGGGGCAGCTGGATCGGGATCGGGAGGAATCCCGCCCGCATGCCGTTGTCCGCGGCGTTGAACGCCGACGCGGCGACCCTCAGGCGCACCTGATCGGCGCCGGGCTCAGGAAGCTGGATCTCCTCTGCGCGCAGCACCTCGGGTCCGCCGATCTCGTGGAATCGCATTGCCTGCATGATGTTCCCCTTCGTCAGATACTTCGTATTCGAAGCAACATGGGAACCCTAGCACTGCTACGAATTCGAAGCAACGCTAAGATGGGGGAATGAGCCGCGACGCATCCACGGTCAGTCCCACGCAGCTGCGCGCCTACCTCGCCTTCACCGAGGTCAGCAACCTCCTGCGACACGCGGTCGAGAAGCAGCTGCGGGATGCCGGCGAGCTGAGCTACGTGCAGTTCCAACTCCTCGCGACCCTGGGGGAAGCGCAGGACGGACGCCTGCGCATGACCGATCTCGCCGATCAGCTGGTGCACAGCCGCAGCGGCCTGACCTACCAGGCGCAGACGCTGGAGCGGCGCGGACTGGTGACACGTTCGCCGTCGCCCGACGACGAACGCAGCGTCGTGGTCGCCCTCACCGCGGCCGGGCGGGACGTGCTCGCCGCCGTGTTCCCCGGCCACATCGACGCGCTGCACCGATTGCTGTTCTCGTCCTTGACGGACGCGGACATCGACGATCTCGCCCGCATCCTCCAGCGCGCGGCCGACCATCTGCGCGCCGATCCGCCCCGCTCAGCCGCGCCGCGGTCGGCGTCGAGCCGCTAAAAGCGCAGAACCCCGACACGAACCGCTGACGGCACGCGCGGTGTCGGATGTCAGCGCGACAGCGGCACCTCGATGAGCTGTCGACCCCCGCTCGGGGCCGTCAGCACCTGATCGAGAGCGACGCGGGTGGTGCAGCGGTGGTACTCCCACCCGAAGGCGAGGGCGAGCTGCTCGAGACGCGCGGTCTGGGGGGTGTACTGCACGCGCGTCATCGCATCGTCGCCGGCGACGGATGCCACCTCGAGGCCGTCGAAGATCGTGCCGCCTCCGTCGTTGCCGACGACGACCTGCAGGCGCGGCTCCTGCTCCCCCGGCGGCAGCAGCAGCGCGCCCATGTCGTGCAGGAAGGCGAGGTCGCCCAGCAGCAGGCGCGTGACGCCCGGTCTCTCGTCGACCTGGCTGGCGAGGGCGACGCCCGTCGCGGTGGCGATCGTGCCGTCGATGCCCGCAAGGCCGCGATTGGAGTGCACGGTCACCTTCTTGCCCCCGAGCAGCTCATCGGCCACGCGGACGATGCGCGACGAGCCGAACACCAGACGGTCGTGCGGCCAGGTGGCCCGCCACAGCGCGTCGACGAGGGCGGCCCGATCCACGGGCGCCCGCATCACGCCGACCTCGGCGTTGATCGCCCCGAGCCGCTCCGACGGGACGACGGATGCCAGCCCCTCGGCGTCGGGAGCGGGCGGCGACAGGTCGACGGCGGCGTCGCGCGAAGCGCGCATCCACTCGCCGAGCCACGCCCGATCGCCGGTGCCCGCCGGTCGCACGGCATCGACCGCGACCGTCGCGCCGTTCAGGTTCACGGGCTCGCCCGGTCCGCGCACCGCGAGGATCTCGACGTCGTCGCGCATGAGCAGCCGGGTCACCTCGCGGCTGAGCGTCGGGCGACCGAACACCACGACGCGCTCGATCCGCCCGCCGAGGTCGGGGTCGCGCAGTAGAGCGCGGTAGCCGTGCACCACGTGGCGGCCGAATCGCGCGCCGCTGACGATCTCGGCGACGAGGGGGAACCCGCCGTCGTGCGCGAACTGCTCGGCGGCGGGACCGGCGTCGGCTCCCGCGACCACGATGGTGCGGAGGCCGGAGGGCACGGGGTGCGCCGCCTCGGTCTCGGGCGCGACGTCGGCGACGCCGATGCCGCCGCCCCCCTGGTACAGCGCGCCGGACACGTCGGGATCTTCGGCGGCGGCGACGACGTCGGATGCGGGGGATGCCGCCCGCGCGGCGAGCCACGACGGGGCGGCGCCGGCGAGGGGCTCGCGGAAGGGCACGTTGAGGTGCACCGGACCGGCGGCACGCGCTCCCTCGCCGAGAGAGGCGGCGAGCGCTTCGGCCGCGACCTGGTCGAGAGCTGCGCTCTGCTCGTCATCCCCGGTGTGGTCGACCGCCTCGGGAACGGCGAGATCCGCCTCGAACCGGGTCGCCGAGCGGAACAGCCCCGGCTGCCGGGTTGTCTGGTTCGCCCCGACCCCGCGCAGCTCCGGCGGGCGGTCGGCGGTCAGCAGCAGCAGCGGCACGCCGGCATGGTGGGCCTCGAGAGCGGCCGGCACGAGGTTGGCCACGGCGGTGCCGGACGTGCAGACGACGACCGCCGGCATCCCGGTCTCTCGACCGATGCCCAGCGCGGTGAAGCCGGCGACGCGTTCGTCGATGCGCACGTGCAACGCGACCAGGCCCGCGCGCTCGAGCTCGGCAGCGACGATGGCGAGAGCCTGCGAGCGCGAGCCGGGGCTGACCACGATGTGCCGCACGCCACGGGAGACGAGACCGGCGAGCAGCGCGGCGGCCGCATCCGTCGAGGGCGCGGCGGACCGATCGTTCGGCGAGGTCACGAGCGGCTCAGCCGACGGTGCCGCGCTGGCCGCGGGTGTCGTCGTCGCCGGGCTTGCCGCCATCGGGAGCGTCACCCGGGTCGGTCGTGCGGGGCGGGCGCGGCGGTTCGTCGGCGTCGGCGTCGAGCTGGGCGAGCTCCTCCTCGAGACGTCGGATGCGCTCGTCCTGCTCGGCGCGCGCCGAGGCGGTCATGCGCCCGAGGAACTCGGGGTCGTCGTCGGGGGCGCGACGTACGACCGTCTGACTCGCCCGGCCACGACCGATGAGGAACCACAGGATGCCGCCGAGCACCGGCAGCAGGATGACGATGGCCATCCACGCCGGCTTGCTGACCCCGCGGTGACGCGAGGGGGGTTGCACAGCGCAGTCGACGATCGTGTAGACCCAGAACAGGACCGCCACGAACGCCAGGATGAGAAGCAGCCGTGCCATGGACCGATTCTACGTGCGTCGGCTGGACGAGGGCCCGGAGCTCCTCCTCATCCCCCACCGTCGAACGACCCGGGAAGGAGGCGAAGGCCGCCGCCGTAGAATGGACGAATGCGCGCACGTTCGGCCCTCGTCTACACGGTGCTGCGATTGCTCGCGTTCCTCGTGCCGCTCGGCGTCCTGCTGCTGTTCCCCGTGTTCCAGGAGCTCCCCTGGCTCGCGGCGATCTTCGCGGCCCTCATCGGCTTCAGCCTCTCGCTGCTGTTCCTCCGCCGCCCCCTCGAGAAGGTCACCGGCGGACTCGCCGAGCGCCGCACGCAGCGCAGCACGACGACAGGACGCCGCTCCGGTGCGGACTCCGACGCCGATGCCGAAGACGCGGTGGTCGACGCCGCACGCGTCGACGTCGACCGCGAGCAACGGCCCGCCGCGGACTGAGCTCCCACCGGCCGACTCGGCCGCACGGGAACCCCCGGCCGGACGCCCGCACCCCTCCCGTCATCCGGTCCGACCGGCGCGCTCGACCGACGGCGGGGCGACGCAGATCACGGCGCCCCTCCGCAAGGGGCGGTCGGACCCCCGCGGGGTCCGGATCAGCCGGCGAACGCCCAGAAGAGCAGCGCGCCGTAGGCGACGGACGTGAAGCTCGTCACCTGCAGCGCCGTGATGAGCTCCCGGGGTGTGCGGTACGTCCACACGATGAGGATCGCGGCCAGGCCGCCGAGCAACGCGATGAGGGTCAGCCAGGCGATCGGGTACACGAACGCCAGGAACACGGCGATCGCGAACGGGACGAGCACGAAGAGCGTGAACAGCACCTGGGTGGGACGCCGGCCGATCAGCACCGACAGCGTGCGCTTTCCGGCGAGGCGGTCCTGATCGATGTCGCGCAGGTTGTTGGCCAGCAGCACGGCGCACGCGAGCAGACCCGCGGCGACCGCGCCGAACCATGCTTCCTGCGGTAGCGCCTGCACCTGCAGCCACGTCGTGCCGAGGGTGGCGACGAGGCCGAAGAACACGAAGACGAAGAGCTCGCCCATCGCGTTGTAGCCGTAGGGGCGCTTGCCCCCCGTGTAGAACCACGCGGCGACGATGCAGACGGCCCCGACCGCGAGCAGCCACCACTGTCCCGTGCGTACGACCAGCGCCAGCCCGATGACGGCGGCGAGCGCGAAGAACGCGAGCGCGACGATCAGCACCGTGCGCGGCTTCGCCTTCCGGCCCCCGGTGAGGCGTCCGGGCCCCACGCGCACGTCGTCGGTCCCCCGGATGCCGTCGGAATAGTCGTTGGCGTAGTTGACGCCGATCTGCAGGGCGAACGCGACCGCCAGACAGGCGAGCGCGATCACCCAGTGGAGCCGCTCGTCGACGAGCGTCGCCGCTCCCGTTCCGATCAACACGGGGGTGATGGCGAGCGGAAGGGTCCGCAGGCGGGCGGCCGCGATCCAGTCGCGCGCCGTGGCCGGGGCGGTGGCCTGCGGCGCACCCGCCTTCGCCTTCTGCGGGTTGCCGCCGGGGCGACGCTTCTTGGCGGGGTGCGAACGCTTGCGAGAGGGTGCTGCCACGGAGGGCAATCCTATGCCCGCCGGTCGTGCCCCTGTCCGCACGTCGTGCCCGTGCCCGTACGATCTCGCCCGCGGGTCGCGCTCATGCCCGCGAGTCGAGCGCGACCGCGGCGCGCAGCGCCGCTCGGTCGGGCTTTCCCGACGACAGCGTCGGGAGCTCGGCGATCGAGACGACCCGCGCCGGACGCGCCGGTGCCCCCATCGACGAACCCACCACCGCGCGGATGCGCTCGAGGACCGCGGCCTCCGCGGCCGGTGGGATGCCCGGGACCACGACGGCGGACCCCTGTCCCCACTCGGCATCCGGGATCGGGACGACCACCGCCTCCTCGAGCCCCGCGATGGCTCGCACCGCCGCCTCCACCCGGTCGAGGGAGACGTTCACCCCGCCCGAGACGACGACGTTGTCGATCCGACCGGTCACGCTCAGCACGCCGTCGACGATCTCGCCCCCGTCGCCCGTGCGGTACCAGCGGGTGCCGTCGGCGCCGACGGGAAAGACGGATGCCGTGCGCTCGGGGTCACCGAGATAGCCCTCCGCGAGCGTGGGTCCCGACAGGAGCACCTCACCGTCGACGACCGTCATCCCGACCCCATCGAGCGGCACGCCGTCGTAGACGCAGCCCCCGCTCGTCTCGCTCGAGCCGTAGGTGCGCACGATCCGGGCGCCGAGGGCCTCCGCACGCGCCGCCACCGACGGCGCGAGGGCCTGACCGCCGATGAGGATCGCCTCGAACGAGCGCAGCGCCTCGGCCACCGTCGGATCGGCGTCCGCGGCATCCACCAACCGCTGCAGCTGCGCGGGGACGAGGGAGGTGTAGGTCGGCACGCGGGCGCCGTTGTCGTGCGACGCCATTCCGCGCGCCGCCGCGGCGAACGGCTCGGGGCGGAAGGGCCCCGCGACGACCGCGGGCTCGCGATCGGCCAGCAGGGCGCGCACGAGAACCTGCACGCCCGCGACGTAGGTCGCCGGCACGGCCAGCAGCCACGCCCCCTCCCCGATGCGCGCCGCGGTCGCGTACGCGCTCGCGATGAGGGCGTTCCGGCTGATCACGACCGACTTCGGCACACCGGTCGAGCCCGAGGTCGTCACGACGACGGCGGTTCCGGGTGGCACGTCGTCGGGCAGCGCACCGCCGCCCAGGGCGACGGCGGGACCTGCTCCGACGACGGCCGCCCTCAGCGCTCGCAGCACATCGCGCGGATCCGTGGATGCCGGCGGCTCGAGCCTCACGGGCGGGTCCGAGCCATCAGTAGTGCCACGGCACGTCGGACCAGTCGGGCTCGCGCTTCTCGAGGAAGGAGTCGCGCCCCTCGACGGCCTCGTCGGTGCCGTACGCGAGACGGGTCGCCTCTCCGGCGAACAGCTGCTGGCCGACGAGCCCGTCGTCGACGGCGTTGAAGGCGTACTTGAGCATGCGGATCGCGGTGGGCGACTTCGTCAGGATCGTGCGGGCCATCGACAGCGCTTCGCGTTCGAGATCGGCGTGCGCGACGACTCGGTTGACCGCGCCCATCTCGTACGCCCGCTCGGCGGAGTACTCCTCGGCGAGGAAGAAGATCTCCCGCGCGAACTTCTGACCGATCTGGCGCGCGAAATAGGCGGAGCCGTACCCCGCGTCGAACGAGCCGACATCGGCATCCGTCTGCTTGAACCGACCGTGCTCGCGGCTGGCGATGGACAGGTCGCAGACGACGTTGAGCGAGTGGCCGCCACCGGCCGCCCACCCCGGGACGACGGCGATGACGACCTTCGGCATGAACCGGATGAGGCGCTGGACCTCGAGGATGTGCAGACGACCGGCGCGGCCCGGGTCGTGCACGACATGCTCTTCGTGCGAGTACTTGTAGCCGTCGCGCCCCCGGATGCGCTGGTCGCCCCCGGAGCAGAACGCCCACCCGCCGTCTTTCTGGCTCGGGCCGTTGCCCGTCAGCAGGACGACGCCGATCCGGTGGTCCTGCCGCGCGATGTCGAGGGCGCGGTACAACTCGTCGACGGTGTGCGGACGGAAGGCGTTGCGCACCTCCGGGCGGTCGAACGCGATGCGCGCGACGCGGCCATCGTGGGTGACGTGGGCGGTGATGTCGGTGTACCCCTCGGCGCCGGGCGCCAGGGTCCATTCCGCGGGGTCGAAGAGCTCGGAGACGGTCACGGTTTCAGCCTACGCGCGGGCGCCCCGCACGGACCGGCGGGCGCCCACCTGTGGACGGACCCCGTGAAGCGCCGTAGCCTGGGCAACCCGACGATCGGAGTCAGCATGACGAAGAAGGTGTCGATTCTGGGCCGCATCCGCGAATACTTCCTGGGTGCCCCCTCACACGACCAGTCCGAGGATGCACGGCGCTCGATGAACCATCAGAGCGAGACGGCGTACTACGCCGGCGAGGCCGTGAAGAACGGGACGGGCACGTCCGGCGGAGCACAGTTCAAGCCGTGAACGACGACAGCGGCGCCCCGATCGAATCGGGGCGCCGCTGACGTCGTGGGGCGCCCTCAGCGATCGGGGCGCCCGCGCTCACGCGTTCTTCGCGTCGCGCCAGCGCAACCAGCGCTCGACGAGGGAGTAGTCCCATTCGGGACCCGAGAAGCCGAGCGTGAACAGGCGGGTTCCCGCGTCGAAGAGCGCGTCGGCGACGTCCTCGTCGCGGTCCTTGAGCTCGTTCGAGACGACGAGGTCGGACAGGTCGCGCTGCTCGGTCTCGGCCCACTTCTGAATGACGTCGAACTTGTGGGGCAGTTCGTCGGGCGTGACGAAGCTGTGCCAGATCTGGGCATGACGGGCGACCATGCGGAGGGTCTTCTGCTCGCCCTTGCCGCCGATCATGACGGGGATCTCGCGGGTGGGTGCGGGGTTGAGCTTGCCCCATCGGTCGGCGATGCGGTCGAGGTCGCTCGCGAGAGCGTTGAGACGCGAGCCCGCGGTGCCGAACTCGTATCCGTACTCGTCGTAGTCGCGCTGGAACCATCCGGAACCCGTGCCGAAGATGAAGCGACCGGTGTCGCCCCCCTTCTTGCTGATGTGGTCGACGGTGCGGGCCATGTCGGCCTGCAGGTCGGCGTTGCGGTAGCTGTTGCAGTTGACGAGAGCGCCGAACTCGACGCGCTCGGTCTGCTCGGCCCACGCGGCTAGCATCGTCCACGCCTCGAAGTGCTCGCCGTCGGGATCGCCGTAGAGCGGGAAGAAGTGGTCCCAGTTGAACAGGACGTCGACGCCCATCTCCTCGAGACGGAGGACGGCGTCGCGGATGTCGGAGTACTGCACGTGCTGCGGCTGGATCTGGACGCCGAGCCGGACGGGGGTGTCGAAGAGCATGGCGTCAGCCTATGCCCGCTGCCGGGCGCCGAGACGGGTGGACCTCGCGGGCGACCGCACGTAGCGTGGAGGGTTCACGACGATCGGAGTCATCATGACGAAGAAGGTGTCGATCCTCGCGCGGATGCGCGACTACCTGTTCGGCCCGCGACGCACGCGGGCGGAATTCGAGGGGGCGATGGAGTCGCTCGACCACCAGCGCAACCTGTCAGCGTCGTACAGTGACGAACGGCAGAAATTCCTCCCCGGCGGGCCCCCTGCTCCGAACCACCGCTGAGCACCATGATGAGGGCATGAGCACCGTCGCCCTCCCCCCGCTCGCCGACATCCTCGCCACCGCGCGGGTGGTGTCGCTTCCCCTCGCCGCCCGTTTCCGCGGCATCCTCACGCGCGAAGCGCTCGTGTTCGAGGGACCGGAGGGATGGACGGAGTTCTCGCCCTTCGTGGAGTACGACGACACCGAGGCCGCGACCTGGCTCGCCGCCGCCGTCGACTACGGGTGGGCGGCCTCCCCCGCCCCGGTCCGCGACGGCGTCGGAGTGAACGCGACGATGCCCGCGGTCGCGGCATCCGAGGTCGCCGGGCTCCTCGCCCGATACGACGGATGCCGGACGGTCAAGGTGAAGGTGGCCGAGGCCGGGCAGACCCTCGCCGACGACGTCGCGCGGGTCCGCGCGGTGCGCGAGAGCATGGGCCCGGAGGGGCGTGTGCGCATCGACGCCAACGCGGCGTGGAACGTCGACGAGGCGGAACGGGCCGTGCACGCCCTGGCCGAGTTCGACCTGGAATACGTCGAACAGCCGTGCGCCGAGATCGAGGAGCTCGCGCAGCTGCGGGAACGCATCGCCTACCTCGACATCCCGATCGCCGCCGATGAAAGCGTCCGCAAGGCGGCGGACCCGCTCCGCGTCGCGCGCAGCGGCGCGGCCGATCTGCTCGTCATCAAGGCGCAGCCCCTCGGCGGTGTCCACGCGGCACGCGAGATCGTGCGGCAGGCGGGACTCCCCGTCGTCGTCTCCAGCGCGCTCGACACCTCGATCGGGCTGTCGATGGGCGCCGCCCTCGCGGCATCGCTGCCCGCGCTCCCCTACGACTGCGGGCTGGGCACAGCCTCGCTGTTCGCCGCCGACGTGGTGGCATCCCCCCTTGTGGCCCGTGGCGGGGTGCTCTCCCTCGAGCGCCCGCGCCCCACCGGCCTCGACCTCGACCGCGTGGCCGCCGACGACGAACGGCGCGACTGGTGGGTGGCGCGCCTCGGCCGCTGCCACGACCTGCTCACTCGAGGATGAGGCCGACCACCTGTGACAGGCGATCCGCCAGACCGGACCGCGACTCCGACGGCGCCTGACGAGTGAGCAACGCCGTCTCGGACGTCGAAATCCACACCGACAGCAGAAGATCGGTGGCCACGTCCGCAGGAACGCGGAGCGAGAGTCCCCGCGCGGCGGCGATGTCACGGACGAGCTGGGTGACGCTCTCCCCCAGGCCCTGGTTGAGAGCCAGGTAGGCCTCGGCGAAACCCGGGTTGCGCAGCGCCTGAAGGCGCGTTTCGGCCCCGAGGAGGACGTCCAGCCGGTCCTCGCCGGTGGCCTCGAGCACCTCCTGGACGAGCTGCAGCACGTCGCCGGCGTCTTCGAGGCCGCGACTCTCGATCGATGTGACGCGCGCGCGCACCGCCGCGATCGTCGTCTCCGCCGATCGCGCGCACAGGGCCAGGAAGAGCTCCTCCTTCGACCCGAAGTTGGAGTAGAACGCGCCGCGGGTGAAGCCGGCACGCTCGCAGATGGCCTCGACCGACGCTCCGTCGATGCCGACCTCGGCGAACATCTCGGCTGCGGCATCCATGAGACGGACGCGTGTGTTCTCGCGGCGGCGCGTCGTCGCGGGCGCGGAATCGGTCATCCGAGGCCTCCTGTTCTCGGGTGACATCCAGGTTCGACAGCACCCCCGAGGGTCTAGGATACATTGTTGTATCCGATACGGTGATGTATCGACCCGTTCACCGATCTGGGAGTCACCGTGTCGACATTCCTGTACACCCTCGGGCGTTGGTCGTTCCGTCACCCGTGGCGCGTTCTCACGGCCTGGCTGCTCGTGCTCGTGCTCGCCGGCGGAGGTGTCGCGCTGTTCGCGAAGGGCACCGACAACACCTTCACGATCCCTGGCACGGAGTCGCAGGCGGGCCTCGAGATGCTCGGGCGCACGTTCCCCCAGGTGAGCGGCGCCAGCGCCGAGATCATCGTGGTCTCCGCCGACGGGGCGAAGGTCACCGACCCGGCGTATCAAGACGCCGTGCAGAAGACGTCGACCGACATCGGCGACCTCGATTTCGTCGAAGCCGTGACCGACCCCTACGACACCCGCATCTCGGGCGGCATCTCCGACGACGAACGCGCCGCCATCGTCCGCATCCAGTTCTCCGGCGAGGCCACCGAGGTGCCGCAGGCCACCGAAGACGGGCTCCGCGAGGCCGCGACGGCTCTGGGCGAGGCACTTCCCCCCGGTTCGCAATCCGTTCTCGGTGGGCAGCTGTTCGCCACCGAGATCCCCGGCGCCTCGCTCACCGAAGCCCTCGGCGTGCTCATCGCCGCGCTCGTGCTGATGGTGACGTTCCGCTCGTTCCTGGTGGCCGGGATGCCGCTGGCCACCGCCATCCTGGGCGTCGCCCTCTCGATCGCCCTCATCTTCATCGCGACCGGCTTCGCGACCGTGTCGTCGACGACCCCGCTGCTGGCGGTGATGTTGGGCCTGGCGGTCGGCATCGACTACGCGCTCTTCATCGTGTCTCGACATCAAGACCAGACGAGAGCGGGCATGGACCCCGAGGAGTCCACGGCCCGCGCGGTCGGCACCGCGGGTTCGGCCGTGGTGTTCGCCGGCATCACGGTGCTCATCGCCCTCATCGGGCTGAGCTTCGCCGGCATCCCGTTCCTGACGACCATGGGGATCGCCGCCTCCGTCGCCGTCGCGATCGCGGTGTGCGTCGGGCTGACGCTCACGCCGGCCTTCCTCGGCTTCGCCGGTCACCGTGTCGTCGGGTGGGGATACAAGCGCCCGAAGAAGCGCTCGCGCACCGCCACCGCCGAAGACGACACGGCCGCCGCCGAAGAGGCCGCCGCCGAGAGCGTGCGACGCGCCACCACCGCGGCCATCAAAGCCGAGCGGAACGGCCCCGCCAAGCGCTGGGTCGGCCTGGTGACCCGGCATCCGGTGGTCACCACCGTCGCGGTGATCGGGCTGCTCGGCGTCACCGCCGTTCCCGCCGCGTCGCTGGCCCTGACCCTGCCGAACGCCGGCCAACTGCCCGAGGGCGACGAGGCGCGCGTCGCCTACGAGCTGACCGACGAGTACTTCGGACCGGGAGCGAACGGGCCGCTCATCATGACCGGCACGATCGTGACCTCGAACGATCCCCTCACCCTCATGACCGACATCGGCGACGAGATCGCCAAGATCCCCGGGGTCGCCGAAGTGGCCCTGGCCACCCCCAACGAGACCGCCGACACCGGCATCGTGCAGATCGTCCCCGAGACCGCACCCGACGACCCCCGCACCGCCGACCTCGTGCGCGAGCTGCGGGCTCAGGAGGATCGCCTCTACGACGAGTTCGGCGTGCGCCTGCTCGTCACCGGCTACACCGCGGTGACGATCGACATCTCCGACCAGCTCGGAGCCGCGCTCCTGCCCTTCGGCCTCTTCGTCGTCGGACTCTCCCTCGTGCTGCTGATGATCGTGTTCCGCTCGATCTGGGTTCCGCTCACCGCTGCGGGCGGATATCTGCTGTCGGTCGCCGCCTCGTTCGGCGTGGTCGCCGCGGTGTTCGAGTGGGGCTGGTTCGCCGATGCGCTGCATGTCGCGAAGGTCGGGCCCATCATCAGCTTCATGCCGATCGTCGTGATGGGCGTGCTCTTCGGCCTCGCCATGGACTACCAGGTCTTCCTCGTCTCGCGCATGCGCGAGGACTACGTCCACGCGAAGCGCGAGGGGCGCACACCCCGCGAGGTGGCACTCGGCGCGGTGCGCAGCGGCTTCGCGGCATCCGCCCGTGTCGTCGTGGCGGCCGCGGTCATCATGTTCGCCGTGTTCGTCGCGTTCGTGCCCGAGGGCGACTCGAGTCTCAAGCCCATCGCTCTGGGGCTCGCGGTCGGCGTGGCCGTCGACGCGTTCCTCGTACGCATGACCCTCGTCCCGGCGATCCTCGCGCTGCTGGGCGCGAAGGCCTGGTGGATGCCGCGCTGGCTCGACCGCATCCTGCCCAAGCTCGACGTCGAGGGCGAGGCCGTCGAGCGCGAGGTGCACCTCGCCGAGTGGCCCTCCGAGCCCGCGCTGGCGATCGCCGCCGACGACCTGCGCACCAGCGTCGCCTCCGAGACCGCGGAGCCGGTCTTCCGCGACGTGTCGATGCGACTGGGGTACGGCGGCACCCTGCTCGTGACGGGAGAGAGCCGCACCACGCGCGCACTTCTCCTCGCCCTCGCCGGTCGCCTGTCGAAGATCGAGGGGAAGCTGCGCGTCGACGGGCTCCTGGTGCCCGAACGCGCCGGTGCCGTGCGGGCCCGCGTCGGTGTCGCCCTCCTCGACGACCCCTCGACGGCGGAGGCGGACGTGGCCCAGGCCGTCGCCCGCGGCACACGCATCGTCGTCGTCTGCGACATCGACCGCCTCGACGACGACGCCCGCGATGACGTCGCACACGTGCTCCGCCGCGCGGCCGTCGAGGCCCGCGAGCGGTCGGGCGACGCGTCGTCACCCTTCACGCTCGTCGTCTCTGCCCGCGACGAGCGCCGTGCCCTCGCCCTGCTGTCCGAGGCGCACCGCCCCGACGTGACCTCCCTCCCGTTGCCCACGCCGCGACGGCACCGCTCCGAACCCGAAACCTTCGCCGATCTCTCCGAGGTGTTCGCATGACTCTCCCCGTCGAGCGCTCCCGCTCGCGCCGCCCCGTCACGTGGTTGACGCTCATCGGCGTGCTCCTGCTGCCCGCCGTGATCGGCGGCATCCTGGTGGGCGCGCTGTACAACCCCACCGACCGACTCGAGAACATCACGGCCGCGATCGTCAACGACGACAAGGCCGTCGAGCTGAACGGCCAGCTGGTCCCCCTCGGTCGGCAGCTCACCGGCGGCCTCGTGAAGGGCGCCGACGATCAGCCGAGCAACATCGACTGGGTCATCTCGAACGACGAGGATGCCGCGGCCGGTCTCGCCGACGGCACCTACACCGCCGTCGTCACGATCCCCGAGAACTTCACCGCCGCCTCGTTGTCGACGCGCCCCGGCGAGACGCCGGTCAAGGCGACCATCGGCGTGCAGACCGCTCCCGACGCGCGCGTCGTCGACGGAGCGATCACCTCCGCGCTCGCAACGACCGCCACGAGCGTCTACGGGGGCGAGCTGTCCTCTCAGTACCTGAAGAACGTCTTCCTCGGCTTCACGACGCTGAGCGACCAGCTCGGTTCCGCGGCGAGCGGCGCCCATCAGCTGGCCGACGGGGCATCGCAGGCCGCGTCCGGCGCGGGTGATCTGCGCGACGGCCTGGGACAGCTCTCGAACGGAGCCTCGAGCCTCGCCGATGGGGCGTCGCAGCTCGCGGCCGGCGCGGGTCCGCTCGCCGACGGCGCGACGCAGTTGGCATCGGGCTCGGCGGCGCTCGCGAACGGGACGCGGGATGCCGCGGCGGGAGTGAGCAAGCTCGCGACCGGTGCCGACGGCATCGCGGCCGGCAATCAGCAGCTCGCGACGCAGATCAACGGTCTCGCCGACCAGATCCCGCCGGGTTTCGCCGACGACGCGCAGAAGCTCGCCGATGCCGCCCCGCAGGTCAACAAGGCTCTCGTCGACGCGAACGCCGCCCTGCAGAAGGCGGCGGCGGAGTGCACGGGGACCCCGGAGCAGTGCCAGGCGCTGCGCGATGCGGCAGCCGCCGCCGCGGCCTCCCTCGACCGGGCCACCGACACCGTCACGCAGATCGGCGACCTCGCCGGTCAGGCGGCGCAGCTGCCCACGGGCATCCGTGCGATCGCCGACGCCAACCAGCAGCTCGCCGACGGCGCGACCGGCCTCGCCGGTGGCGCCCGCGAGGCGGCCTCCGGACTCGGCACGCTCGCCGGCGGCATGGACGGCATCGCCGGGGGCGCGACGAAACTGGCCGACGGCGCGACGCAGTTCGGCACCGGAGCCGCGGCCCTCGGCTCGGGCGCCGCGCAGCTGGCATCCGGAGCCTCCGGCGCCGAAGACGGCGCCGGCCAGCTCGCCGACGGCGTGCAGCAGGTCGCGACGGGAACATCCTCCCTCGCCGATGGGCTCGACACCGCCGTCGCGCAGTTGCCGACGTACACCGACACCCAGGCGACCACCCTCGCCGACGTCGTCGCCGACCCGGTCTCGGCCACGGGCGCAGACAATTCGTTGTTCGGCCTCGCCGCGGTGCCCCTGTTGGCCATGGCCGTGCTGTGGTTCGGCGGACTCGCCTCGTTCGTCGCATTCCAGGCGGTGTCGGCGCGTGCTCTCACCAGCCGTCGCCCGTCCGCGCTGGTCGCGCTGCGCGGCTTCGCCCCCGCTGCGCTCGTCGGCGCCGTGCAGGGCCTGCTGGTCGCCTCCGTCGTCCAGATCGCCTCGAAGTACGACTGGGGCGACTGGGCCCTCTTCGCCCTCGTGTGCATCGCGGCCGGCATCGCCTTCGCCGCCGTCCACCAGGCCCTCGTGGCGGTGTTCGGCGGAGCGGGCCGATGGATCGCGGCGGTGATCGGCGCCCTGGCCCTGGCCGCGAGCATCGTGTCGACCGTGCCGCCCGCGCTGGCCGCCGTGGCATCCCTGCTGCCGACCGCCCCCGCCTACGACGCGATGCTCGGCGCCCTGTCGTCGGCCGGCGGAGTCGGGGCGGGTATCGCCGGGTTCGTGGTCTGGGCCGTGCTGTCGCTCATCGCCACGACACTGATCGTGGTGCGCCGCCGCACCACCTCCACCCGCGCCGCCGCCCAGCCCGCGTAAGCGCGCGGGTGCCCGACGCGCCCTCTCCTGTCGAGTGTCCAAGACACGCCGCCCCTGGCCGCGAGAGACGGCGTTTCTTGGACACTCGAGGGCGGTCCGGGGAGTGCACCACTCCTTCACAGCGGGGGGTATCCACAGCAGAGCGGGGGCCGGGCGGCCCACGCGCGGACGATCGTGTCTGCTGTGGGCATGCACCCGCACGCACTCCCCCCTGAACTGCGCTCGGCGTTCCACGTCCGCGACGCGGATGCACACGGCGTCCCCCGCCGGCGGCTCTCCGCCGGTGACCTACGGTCGCCGTTCCATGGAGTGCGCGTCGCGCGCGAAGATCCGCTGGAAGGTCTGGAGGCGAGATGCAGGGCATTTCTCCCTCGGATGATCGGCGCGCAATTCTTCAGCCACTCGACCGCCGCCACGCTGTGGGGGATGCCCCTCCCGTTCCGCCCTGACGACTTTCTGCATGTGAGCGCGGTTCCCCCCGCGCGGGAGCCTCGCACGGCAGGTGTCGTGGGACATCGCTTGGTCATGCCGTCGGAGGGTGTCACACTGCGCGCCGGCCTGCCGGTCGCAAACCGCGTCGAGACCTGGGCTCAGCTCGGCTCGCTCGTCCCGATGGAAGACCTCGTCGCCGCGGGAGACTGGGCGTTGTCACAGGGCGACACCGTGTCAGACCTCGACGCAGCTGCACGACGCGCACGGCGTCGCGGAGCAGTCGCCCTCCGCGAGGCAGTGCAGCTTGTCAGACCCGGAGCGGAATCTCCGCGAGAGACGGCCGTGCGCCTCGTCCTCCTGCGGGCGGGCCTGCCCGAGCCGCACCTCAACTGGACCCTCTGCACGGCAGACGGGGTCTTCGTCGCTCGACTCGACATGGCCTACCCCGACCACCGGGTAGCGGTCGAGTACGACGGGCGGCAGCACGCCGACGCAGACCAGTTCCGACGGGATGCCGACCGCTGGCGCGCCATTGCCCGGGAGGGGTGGACGCTCATCCGTGTCGTGGCCCACCACCTCGAGACGCCGATGCAGGACATCGTCGCACCCGTGCGTCACGCGCTCCGCGCGGCCGACGCCCCTTGAGTGTCCAAGACATGCCGTGTCCACCCGCCGCCAGCGGCATGTCTTGGACACTCAAACCCCGCCGCCCATCGGGCGAGGGCATCGCGCCCGGGCCAGAGCCGGGACGTTCCGCGAAACACGAAGGGCCCGCCCGGCGACAGCCGGACGGGCCCGGGAACCGGGTGAGGGTCCTTACGTCGTCAGGCCGCTGTAGGCGTGCAGGCCCTTGAAGAAGACGTTGACGATCGTGAAGTTGAACAGCACCGCAGTGAAGCCGATGATCGACAGCCACGCCGAGCGGGTGCCGCGCCAGCCGCGCGTCGCGCGGGCGTGGATGTAGCCCGCGTAGAGCACCCAGATGACGAAGGTCCAGACTTCCTTGGTGTCGAAGCCCCAGAACCGGCCCCATGCGTCGTTCGCCCAGATGGACCCGGCGATGAGGGTGAAGGTCCAGAAGATGAATCCGACGATCGCGAAGCGGTAGGCCAGCGACTCGAGGGCGTCGGCGTTCGGAACCGTGCGCAGGAAGCTGCGCTTCGGTTCGGCATCCACCGGGGCTTCGGCGAGCTTGCGCTCGCGCCGCGTCTGGATGAGCTGCACGACCGAGAGCCCGAAAGCGAGGGCGAACAGTGCCGTCGCGAGACTCGCGACGAAGACGTGCACGACGAGCCAGACCGACTTCAGCGGGTCGGCCAGCGGAACGACCTCGACGTGGAACGCCAGCGTCGCGCCACCCAGCAGCAGCACCGCGAGGCCGGTCATGAGCGAGCCGAGGAAGCGCAGGTCGTAGCGCGTCAGCACGGCGAGGTACACCGCGATGATCAGCAGCAGGCCGGTCATGGCGAACTCGTACATGTTCGACCACGGCACGCGCTCGGCTGCGATCCCGCGCAGGACCGTCGCCACGAGGTGGAAGACGAAGCCGAGCGCCGTCAGCACCGTGCCGAGACGCGCCCACAGGTAGCGGGGCTTGGCGGTGGAGGCACCGGATGCCGACGACCCGGCGCCCGAGGAGATCACTCCCCCGCCACCCGCGGTCACGAGCTCGCGCGCGACGACCTCGTCTTTGGCCTTGAGCGCGAGGTCGGAGCGGCGCGCGAGATCGATGGCGTACGCGATGAACGCCAGCACGTAGATGGCGACCGCCGTCCACACCAGGAGGAGGGAGATCTCGTCGAGGAGAAGCGGGTCGGTTCCGGGCATGGTCTCAGTCTACTTTTCCGGTGTCGGGGTGGCTCTGGGGAGGAGGGCCGGGGAGGGTCGCGCCGTGCTTCTCGGCGAGCTGATCGACGGCGGCGGCGAGCGTCGGGTCCTCACCGCGCGCGAGGCCCGCGTACTCGACGAGCACCGAGCCGCCCTGCGGGGTCGCCTTGACCCACATGCGGCGACGCGGGACGAAGAGCGCGGCGAGCAGGCCGAGCAGCGCCAGCAGGGCGAAGGCGAGCACCCACGGTCCGGCGAGGTCGCGGTGGATCGACAGGGATGCGAAGCGCTTGACCGATCCGTCGTACCCGACGGCCCCCGCGGGCGCCTCGTTCTCGAAGGTGATGGTGCCGAGGCCGTTGGGCAGATCCTCGGTCTGCCCGGGCATGAGCTGGATGGCGGGGTTGCCGCTGTCGCCGCCGGCGATCTGCGTCATGCCCGACGGATCGAGCGTGTAGACCGAGCGGGGCGTTCCGTCGTCGATGCCGAGGTCGCCCTCGTACACGCGCAGCGTCAAGGTCGGGTACTCCAGCGCCCCGTACGTGGAGGTCAGCGCGCCCGAGGGCAGCACGTCCATCGTCGGGTAGAAGAATCCGAGCAGACCGAGCTGTTCGGGCAGACCGTCGGCGACCTTAATGACGCCGAGCGAGGTCATGTTGGCATCCTGCGGCAGGAACGCGACCGAGTCGTGGAACACCTCGTTGCCCTCGGCGTCGCGGATCGTCACGGTCGGGGCGTAGCCGTTGCCGAGCAGGTAGACGCGGTCGCCCTGCACGTCGAGCGGGTGGTTGACGCGCACCTCGCCGTCCTGCGGGTCGGTGCCGGGGGCCTGCGTCGTCACGTGCGCCACGAAGTCGCCGGCTTGTCCCGAACCGGGCTGCCCGGGCGGAACGTAGGACACGTCGAACTTGTCGAGCGTCATCGAGTAGGGCGTGAGGGTGTCTCCGCTGACGAAGCGACCCGGGTTGAACGAGGAGTAGTCGAGCAGGCTGTTCGCGAAGGCCTGGCCCTCGACGAGCACGCGTTGACCGGTGTAGGTGAAGCCCCCGCCGACACCGACGGCGATCAGGACGCCCACGAGCGCGCCGTGGAAGAGCAGATTGCCGGTCTCGCGCAGGTACCCGCGCTCCGCCGACACCGAGAACGACCCGCGCCCGTCGTAGCGCGCCACCCGGTAGCCGCTCTTGCGCAGCTGCGCGGCCGCGCTCTCCACGGCGGCGGTCGCCAGGGCATCCGCATCCGCGTCGACCGCGATCGAGCGGGAGCGGTGGTCGTCCAGGCGCGACAGACGCGCGGGCGTGCGCGGCGGCTGCGAGCGCAGCGCCTTCCAGTGGTGCTTCGTGCGCGGGAGCACGCAGCCGATCAGCGAGATGAACAGCAGCAGGTAGATCGCCGAGAACCAGGGCGAGGTGTAGACGTCGAACAGGCTGAGCTTGTCGAGCACCGGCGCGAGATCGGGGTTGTCGGTGAAGTACTGCGTGACGCCGTTGGGGTCGGCGCTGCGCTGGGGCACGAGCGATCCCGGGACGGCGGCGATCGCGAGCAGGAGCAGCAGCACGAGGGCCGTGCGCATGCTGGTCAGCTGGCGCCATCCCCACCGCAGCCATCCCACGACGCCCAGGCGCGGCTGGGTGACCTCGTCGGACGTGGAGTCGGCGTGGTCGGACGGACGCAGCGGGTCGGTCATCGTGTTCCCTCGATCAGAGCGGGAGTTGGACATTGCCCATCACCCCCTGCAGGGTCGACATCCACTGGCCCCACAGGCCCGTCACCATGAGCAGGCCGAGCACGATCAGCAGCGCTCCGCCGATGAGGTTCACGACGCGGATGTGCGTGCGCACGAACGCCACGGACTTCGTCGCCCACCCGAAGCCGAGGGCGAGGAGCAGGAAGGGGATGCCGAGGCCCAGCGAGTACATCAGCCCGAGCAGCGCCGCCCGGCCGGGATCCCCGAGGTTGTACGACACGGAGATGATCGCCGCCAGCGTGGGCCCGATGCACGGGGTCCAGCCGATGCCGAGGGCGATGCCCAGCAAAGGGGCGCCGATGAGCCCCAGGTTGCCACGGGACTGCATCCGCACCGAACGCTGCGCGAGGCCGAACAGCCCGATGAACACCAAGCCCATCAGGATGATGACCACGCCCATGACGCGCGTGATCACGTCGGCGTAGGCGAGGAAGAAGGCGCCCAGCGTTCCGCCCAGCACATTGACGGCCATGAACACGACCGTGAACCCCGCGATGAACAGCAGGGTCCCGCCGAGCAGCCGTCCTCGACCGGGCCCGGATGCCGAGCCCCCGCGCGGGGCGACGGCACCGCCGATATACCCGAGGTAGCCCGGAACGAGCGGCAGCACGCACGGCGAGAGGAAGGAGATGAGGCCGGCCGCGAGCGCGATGGGAACGGCGACCCACAGCGCGCCGTCGAAGACGAGGGCGCCGGGGTTCACGCGCTCTCCGCCACGAGCGTGCGCACGATCGCCTCGAGGATCGAGGCCTCGGGCAGCTCGCCGACGATACGGGCGGCGACGCGGCCCTGCTTGTCGAGCACGAGGGTGGTGGGGGTGGCGTTCAACGGCGTGGCCTTGTTGAACGCGAGCTTCAGCTGGGCGTCGTCGACCGCCATCGCGCTGGAGTACGACACCTCGTGGTCGCGCGCGAACGACAAGGCGGTCGCGGGCTGGTCGTAGGTGTTGATGCCGAGGAAGGCGACGTCCTGTCCCTGGAAGCTCTGGTAGGCCTGCTCGAGACGCGGGGCCTCGATGATGCAGGGACCGCACGTGGCGTACCAGAAGTTGACCACGAGCACCTTGCCCGAGAAGTCGGCGCTCGAGACGGGCGAGCCGTTGTCGAGCGTGCCGGAGAACTCCACGGGCTCGCCGCGCTGATCCGCCGCGATCTCCTTGGTCTGGAACCCGTTGGCGGCGATGTAGCCCTTGTTGTCGCCGGCGCGGTACTGGTCCGCGAGGGGGTCGGCGCTGCAGGCCGCCAGACCCGTGACGAGCGCGGCGGAGGCGAGGACCGCCCCGACCGCGGAGAGGATTCGGCGCATCACACGGCTCCTACGTCGACGGCGCCGGCGGTGGACGCCGGCGTTGCGTACGCCACCTCGACGAACCGCGGACCGCCGGCGCCGTCGCGCCGTTCGAAGCTCGTCACGCTCGACAGCGCGCAGCGACGCTTGCGCGGGTCGTGTCGGGTGGGCTGGTGGGACAGGGCGAGGTGGGTCACCCAGATGGGGAGCTGGTGCGAGACGACGACGACGTCGCCCGCGGGCACACGGTTCCAGGCGTCATCCATCGCCGCGACCATGCGGGCGACGATCCGCTCGTACGGCTCGCCCCAGCTGGGGACGGCCGGGCGGCTGAGGTGGCGCCAGTTGAGGGGATTCGCGAGCGCCTGCTTCATCCGGCGCCCTTCGAAGACGTTGGTGGGCTCGATCACCCGGTCGTCGATGAACGGCTCGGCACCGAACAGCTCGACGAAAGGCTCGGCGGATTCGCGCGTGCGCTGCAGCGGCGAGACCACGAGAGCGCTCACCGGCCGCTCGAGGCTCTTCACGTACTCGGCCGCCTGCCGCGCCATGCGCCGACCGTCGACGCTCAGGCCGAATCCGGGGAGCCGACCGTAGAGCACGCGACGGGGGTTGTACACCTCTCCGTGGCGCACGAGATGAAGGCGATCGGCGGGCACGATCCCAGTCTAGGCGCGGGTTCTGTGGTCTGACTGAGTCCGGATGCCGGTTGCCTCGACGTGGAGATATCCCGCCGGGTCAGGCGTCTTTGCGCGCGGCGAGCAGCGAGCGCACGCGCGAGTACAGGAACCACGCGACACCGATGCCGACCGCCGCGATCACGATGTACTGCAGGATCGACGCGTACTCCTCCACGATGTGCCAGTTCTCGCCGAGCAGGTACCCGGCGAGCACGAAGATCGTGTTCCAGATGAGGCTGCCCGCGCCGGTGAGGAGCCCGAAGCGCCAGAGCGGCATCTTCGCGACTCCCGCGGGGATGCTGATGAGGCTGCGGAAGATCGGGATCATGCGCCCGAAGAACACCGCCTTCCCCCCGTGCCTCTCGAACCAGGCGACCGTGCGATCGACGTCTTCGGGGTGCAGCAACGGCATCTTCGCGGCGAACGCACGCAGACGCCCCGCGCCCAGCCACCGCCCGAGCCCGTAGAGCGCGAAGGCGCCCACCACGGATCCGAGCGTGGTCCACAGCAGCGCCTCGAAGAGCGTGAACGAGCCGCGGCTCGCGGTGAGCCCGGCCATGGGCAGCACGACCTCGCTGGGCAACGGCGGGAAGAGGTTCTCGAGGGCGATCGCGACACCGGCGCCGACGGGGCCGATGACCTCCATGAGCGACACGGTCCAGTCGGCCAGCGAGGTCAGCCACGACTGGCCCTCCGTCGAGCCCGACCCGGCGCGCACCGGAGAGAGGGAGGGAGACAGGGAGAGGGTGACGTCGGTCATCGGGTGCCTTCGCGCTCGGTGATCAGCCGCCCGTGCGGGCGCCCAAGGGTCAGGTTACGGGCCGGTCAGGCGCCGTTGCTGGGGGTTGCCCCGGAGCGGTTCAGGATGCCGTGAGCCCGGCACCCACGAGCGCCGCGGCGATGAACCACACGGCGACCATCGAGAGGATCGCGACCAGCGGCACCCAGAACGCCAGGCGATGCCGTACGAGACGGATGATCGCCACGACGAGCCCGACCACGAGGATCACCCACGGCGCGATGACGGCGATCCAGAACCCGAGGTTCATCAGACCGGCGTCGCACGCCTGCGCTCCGCAGACGCGCGCGGCGGAGGCGAGGACGACACCCGCGTAGGAGGCCGCGAGCGCCAGGAGGGGCAGGAGCACCAGCAGAACGATGGTCGTCGCGACGTCCCACGGCCGGGGGGCACGCCCCCGTGGTTCCGGACGCAGCGTCCGGAACGACTCCGGGGGGAGGGAGAACGTCACGAGCGCCATCATAGGGATGCCGCGTCGGAATCCGAGGGTTCGCGCCCGCCCGGGCCTCGACGAGCGACGAGCGGCGTCTCTTCCGCCCGCCGCACGGGGCCCACGTCCCGCGACACCGGGCGACGAGGCGCGAGGACGGCGGGTGGGGGCCGCCACCACCCGCACGTAGACTGGTCGATCGTGAGCGAACGCGTCCTGGTCAACCAGCTGAAGTCCCTCCCCGCCGGCCCCGTCGAGGTGTCGGGATGGGTCGAAACCGTACGCGATCAGAAGAAGGTGCAGTTCGTCGTCCTCCGCGACGAGACGGGCGCCGTACAGCTGGTCAACCCGGCGACCCGCCCGACGGAGGACGCCGCGGACCAGGATGCCGCCGCCCTCGCCCTGACCGAGACGATCGGCGCCCTCGCGACCGGCACCTTCCTGACGGTGCGCGGGGAGCTCAAGCACGACGAGCGTGTCAAGCTCGGCGGCGTCGAGATCAAGGTCGGCGAGCTCGTGATCGCGGCCGCGGCGAACCCCGAGACCCCGATCGCCGCCGACAGCAGCCCCGACAAGCGCATGGACTACCGCTTCATCGACCTGCGTCAGCGTCGCAACAACCTCATCTTCCGCGTGCAGACGACGCTCGAGCACGCCATGCGCACGTACTGGGTGGAGCGCGATTACATCGAGGTGCACTCGCCCAAGCTCATGGCATCCCCTTCGGAGTCCAACGCGGAGCTGTTCGAGGTTCCCTACTTCGAGGACAAGACGGCCTACCTCGCGCAGAGCCCGCAGTTCTTCAAGCAGATGGCCCAGGTCGCCGGCTTCGGCAAGATCTTCGAGATCGCGCCGGCCTTCCGCGCCGACCCCTCGTTCACGAGCCGTCACGCGACCGAGTTCACCTCGATCGACGCCGAGATCAGCTGGATCGACTCGCACGAAGATGTCGCCCGCATGCAGGAGGAGCTCCTGCAGACCGCCTTCCAGGCCGTCGCCGACAAGCACGGCGCGGAGATCCAGGAGCTGTTCGGCGTCGAGGTGCAGGTGCCCACCCTGCCGTTCCCGCGCATCCCGCTCGCCGAGGCCCGCGAGATCGTCGCCGCGCGCGGCTACGACATCCCCCGCACCGACGGCGACCTCGACCCGGAGGGCGAGCGTCAGATCGCGGCGCACGTGCAGGAGACCTACGGTCACCAGTTCGTGTTCATCACCGACTACCACCCCGCGATCCGCGCTTTCTACCACATGCGCGACGAGGAGACCGGACTCACCAAGTCGTACGACCTGCTGTTCAACGGCGTCGAGATCACCACGGGCGCGCAGCGCGAGCACCGCGTCGAGGTGCTCATCGAGCAGGCGAAGGAGAAGGGGCTCGACCCCGAGCACCTCGACTTCTACCTGGACTTCTTCCGCTTCGGCGCCCCGCCGCACGGTGGCTTCGGAATGGGCCTCGCCCGCGTGCTGATGCTGCTGCTCGGTGAGTCCTCGATCCGCGAGGTCACCTACCTCTTCCGCGGACCGACGCGTCTGGCCCCGTAAGTTTCGACCTGACGACGCCCGGGGTTCACCCCCCGGGCGTCGTCGTGTCATCCGGGGTCTCTAGCGTCGGGTCATGGTCGCCATCACTCCGCTCGATTCCCCATCGGGAGGCGCGTCGCGCCCGACGGGCTGGACCATCGTGCTCGACGGCGTGCGTCGCGAGCGCGCGGGCACCGTCGTCCTGGACGACGTCGACCTCGATGTCGCCCCGGGCCGCATCGTCGGGCTGGTCGGCCCCTCGGGCTGCGGAGCCTCCACACTGCTGCGGCTCGTCGGCGGAGCCGAGCGACCCGACGCCGGGACGGTGACGATCGAGGGACGGGTGGGCGCTGCGGCGCCCCGCGTCGCGGAGGTGCGGGATCGCACCCCCGTCGCCCGCTTCGGCCGCGCCCGCGCGGCGATCGTGGCCGCAGCCCGGCAGGCGGGCGTGATCGACCCGGATGCCGAGGCCGACCGTCTCTGCGACCTGGTCGGCCTCTCGACGGGCCACAAGAGCGTGCACCGTCTCTCGCACGGCGACCGTCAGCGCTGGGCGGTGGCCCGCGCGCTGGCCTCGCGGCCCCGGGCCCTCGTGCTCGACGACGCCCTCGCTGCTCTGCACACGAGTGCTCGCGCCGAGACGCGCGACCGTCTCGTCCGGGAGCTCCGCGAGCGCGGTGTCACCACGCTCTGGGCGACGCGCGACACCACTGAGGGGGCCGCGGTCGCCGACCACCTCGTCGTGATGGATGCCGGACGCATCGTGGCGTCGGGCAGCCCCGACGAGGTCTACGCGCGCGTCGCTGACGCGGCGGTCGCGGAGGTCCTCGGTCCGGTGAGCGCGGTGCCCGGGATCGTCGAGGGAGTGGTCGTCGAGGTCTGGGGGCAGGAGCTCCCGCTCGCCGGCTCCGCGCACGACGGACACTGCGAGGTCGTCGTGCGGCCCGAGAACGTGCTGCTGGTCGGCCCCGACGTTCCGGGGATGGACGCCGTCGTGGAGGAGACGACGTTCCTGGGCAGCGTGCGGCGTTCGACCGTGCTCACCCGCGACGGCAGCCGCGTCGTCGTGGAACATGCGCCCGATCAGCGCGTCGACGACCGTGATGCGGTGCGCATCGCCCTCGCAGCCGTCCCGGCGACGGTGCGCCCGCTCGAATGACGGCAGCCGACGGCGTCACCGCCGGTCCGCGGCGACCCCTCAGAACGGGTAGTCGACGCAGGACCGCTCGGCGACCACCGAACGGACGAAGCCCGCGACCTCCTGGTGGGCCGGGTGCACCTGGTAGCGCTCCAGCGCATCCACGTCGGCGAACTCGCTGACCAGCGCGACATCCCAGTTGGACTGCGGGTTGGCCACGTTGCGCCCGACCTCGATGTGCACGATGTCGTCGATGACCTCGCGAAGGGCCATCAGGCGCTCCGAGATCTGCTCGGCGTGCAGCGCACGGGTGTCGGCGTCGTCCGCCGCGAGCTTCCACAGGACGATGTGACGGATGCTCACGACGAGGCTCCTTCAGGGTCTGCCGCCAGCAGCGCGGCACGGAGACGGTCGGCCGACACGCGCCAATGCGCGTGCAGGTCGCCGTCGATGAGGACGACCGGGATCTTCTCCCACCACGTGGCGAAGAGTGCGGGATCATCGGCGATCGACGCGTGCTCGATCTCGACGCGGTCCGCCACCTCGGCGGGGAGGCCGTCGACGACGCTCTCGACGATCTGCTCCGCCACGTCGCACAGATGGCACTCGGGCTTGCCGATCAGCGTGAGGGTCGTCACGCCTCCATCCTAGGAGGCGCGGACGGACGGGAGACGAAGGCTAGGCCTCGACGTCGTAGCCGGCGGCGATCCAGTCGCCCGTGCCGCCCTCGACGTTCGTCGCGTCGTGACCGCGCGCCGACAGGGCCTCGACGACACGCGCCGAGCGTCCGCCGGCCTGGCAGATCACATCGAACGGCTCGCCCGGGAGTTCGTCGAGGTGCTCGCCGATGCTCGACATCGGCATGTTGACGGCGCCGGGCACGTGGCCCGCGGCGAACTCGTGCTCCTCGCGCACGTCGATGAGGGGACGCTCGCGCCCCGCGTGCAGGTCGTGGACCGAGATGGACTGCATGCTTTCCTCCATGGAGACGGAACGAGCGGGCGCGGAGACGCCGCGCCGGTAGGCGGAACGTGCACGGATACACGAAGCGCCCGTCGCATCGGACAGGCGCTCGGTGTGGTGGCCGCGTTACTTCTTGTTGCGGCGCTGGTGACGAGTCTTGCGAAGCAGCTTGCGGTGCTTCTTCTTCGCCATGCGCTTACGGCGCTTCTTGATGACAGAACCCACGGAAAACCTCACTAAGTCGGGGTCTGGGTGCCGATGTCGGCGCCCGGGAACACTAGGCGTTCGGAAAAAAGCCTCGGATCAGTCTAGCCGACGTCGGACACCGGTCGCTGCACAGCCTCGACGACGGCCGATTCCGGCACGCGGTAGCTGCGTCCGAACCGCACCGCCGGCAGTTCGCCGGCGTGCACGAGACGGTAGACCGTCATCTTGGACACGCGCATCAGCTCGGCGACCTCGGCGACCGTCAGAAACCGCACGTCCGGCAGCTCGGCCATCGCTCACCCCTCGTTCCGGGTGAACTCACCCTCCTGATGCTGAGCACACTCTAGGGTCTGCGCGCGACGGCTGTAAACCTGTGGGCCCTCTGTGACGGATGTGCTGTGTGGACGCCGCACAGCGGCATCCGGATGCTCACCGGCCGGGGAGTTTTCGCAACGCCGTCGAGAAAGAGTGCTTGACGGATGCCGCGGCCCGGCCGACGACCTCGGCGGCGTGCACGGCGGACTCCGGCAGGGCCGGTTCGTTGTCCTCTTCGATGGAGAAGAAGGGCACCAGCCAATCATCGACCTCGTCGAGCGGAGCAACGGCGAGGCTGTAGTAGCGGTGCTGCCCCTCCTCGCGCACGGACACCAGCTCGGCCTCGCGCAGCACCTTCAGGTGCTTCGACACCGTCGGCTGGCTCACCCCGAGCGCCGCCACGATCTGGGAGACGCTCGTGCCCCGCTCACCGCCGGTCGCGCGGTCGAGGAGCAGCTGAAGGATGTCGCGACGCGTTCCGTCAGCGATCACGTCGAAGATGTCCGCCATGGCATCAGATTAGCCGCGCCCCGGCCCGAGTACCATGATTCGGGTTCGGGTATCGGAGGGAGCGGCGCATGGCGGCGACGCCGAATGAGGCGCGACTGCCGGTGCGCGCGCGGCGCATCGCCTACGAGGCATGGGATCGTCTGCGCAATCTCACGACAGCATCCCCGGCCCGTTTCGCCGTCCTCGTCTTCGCGACTCTCATCGCCCTCTTCACGGCGCTCTTCTCCCTCCCCGCCGCTTCCGCGACGGGCCAGCGCATCCCCCTCGCCGATGCCCTCTTCACCGCGGTGTCGACGATCTGCGTCACGGGTCTGTCGACGATCAACATGTACTCGGACCTGTCGCCGCTCGGCCGTGTCATCACGTACATCGGCGTCAACGTGGGCGCCCTCGGCGTGCTGACGCTGGCATCCATCCTCGGACTCGTCATCTCGAAGCGCCTGGGACTGCGGGCGAAGCTCATCGCCGCCGGAGACAGCAATCCGCTGCGCGCCCACGGCGGCCCGGTCAACGAAGGCCAGACCGTGCGCCTGGGAGAGGTCGGTCAGCTGCTGCGGACGGTGGCCCTGTCGACCCTCGTGATCGAGGCGGTCCTCACGGTGCTGATCTACCCCTCGTTGATCATCGGCGGCATCCATCCCCTGGTCGCCCTGTGGGAGGCGCCGTACTACGCGGCCATGGCGTTCACCAACACCGGCTTCATTCCGAACGCGGACGGGCTGACCCCGTTCGCGCAGGACTACTTCCTGCTGACCGTGCTGATGGCGGGGGTGTTCCTCGGGTCGATCGGGTTCCCCGTCATCTTCACGCTGTGGCGGCACTACTGGAAATTCCGCCTGTGGTCGCTGCACGCGAAGCTGACGATCATCACCACGGTGGTGCTCTTCTTCGTGGGAGCCGGCGTCATTCTCCTGCTGGAATACGACAACCCCCTCACATTCGGGAGCATGGATGCGTGGGACACCACGTTCCAGGCCTTCTTCCTCTCGGCCATGACGCGCTCCGGCGGCTTCAGCGTCATCGACATCGGCGACCTCAACGGGGCGACGCTGATCGTCGGATCCATGCTCATGTTCGTCGGCGGGGGTTCGGCATCCACCGCCGGCGGCATCAAGGTCACCACCCTCGCCGTGCTCGCCCTCGCGGTCTTCTCCGAGGCGAAGGGCCGCCCGTCGGTGCAGGCGTTCGGCCGCCGCATCCCCAGTGATGTGCAGCGCGTCGCCCTCTCGGTGGTCGCCTGGGGAGCGACGATCGTCGCGGTCTCGACGGTGACCATCAGTCGCATCACCGACGCGCCCATCGAGCATGTGCTGTTCGATGTCGTCTCGGGGTTCGCGACCGTGGGGCTCTCGACCGGACTCACCGCCGAGCTCTCCGACCCGGCCGTCTACGTGATGGCGGCCACGATGTTCATGGGGCGCATTGGTACAGTGACTCTCGCCGCGGCCGTGGCGGCATCGTCGAGGTCGCAGTTGTACGCGCTCCCCGTGGAAAGGCCCATCGTTGGTTGAACGCATCCGCAGTGACGCCCCCGTCCTGGTCATCGGGCTCGGGCGCTTCGGGGCGGCCTGCGCGGGCGAGCTCGACCGCCTCGACCGCGAGGTGCTCGCCGTCGACGGCAACCTCGAGCTCGTGCAGAAGTGGTCGGAGCGCGTCACCCACGCCGTCCAGGCCGACGCCCGCAACATCGACGCGCTCCGCCAGATCGGCGCGCAGGACTTCCAGGTCGCGGTCGTCGCCGTCGGGTCGCTGATCGAGGCCTCGGTGCTCATCACCGCCAATCTCGTCGACCTCAAGGTGCCGCAGATCTGGGCGAAGGCGGTGTCGCAGTCGCACGGCAAGATCCTCGCCCGCGTCGGCGCGAACCACGTCATCTACCCCGAGGCCGAGGCCGGAGAGCGCGTCGCCCACCTCGTGAGCGGGCGCATGCTCGACTTCATCCGCTTCGACGACGACTTCGTGCTGGCCAAGATGTACCCGCCGAAGCTCGTGCGCGGCGTGGGGCTGAACGAGTCGGGCGTCCGCAGCAAGTACAACGTCACGGTGGTCGGAGTGAAAAGCCCCGGACGCCCCTTCCGCTACGCCGAGGCGAACACGGTGGTCACCAATCACGACCTCATCATCGTCTCGGGCACGAACAGCGACATCGAGCGCTTCGCCTCCCTCGATCGCTGACACGGCGCCGCGGCGCGCCCTGCGTCCGCGCTGACGCGACCCTGCCGCGCGGCGGCCCCGGACGGGCACCCTGCGAGCGCTCGACGCTCTCCCCGCCCGGGGGCTTTCGCCCCTTGCGCGAGCGGTCGCCGCGGGGAGACCCGTCACGCGTCGATGTCGAGCACGACCTCGATCTCGTCGTCGACGCCGAGCCCCTCGGCATCCTGGAGCGCCTTCTTGATCGGGACCACGTAACCGCCGTCCTTCGGCCAGAGGGCCGTCGCGACGCGCGTGGAGCCGACGGTGACGGAGGCCGGGATCATGCCCCAGCCGTACGTGACCACCCGCGAGACCTCGGCGATCATGGCCGCCTCCCGCGGCGGCACGGTGACGAAGTGGTACGGCGCGGGGCCGCGCCAGTACCAGATCGTGCCGGGGAAGCGCAGGCGCATGTCAGCTTCCGGCGGCGAGCTCTCTCGCCCGCGCCAGGGCCGCCTCGGCGCCCCGGGTGAACGTGTCGTCGAGGTGCGCCGCCTGCAGGACGGCGACCGCGCGCTCGGTGGTGCCCTTGGGGCTCGTGACCCGGCGGCGCAGCTCGGCGGGGTCGACGTCGGAGGCGTCCAGGAGCGTCGTCGCGCCGATGAAGGTCTGCTCGGCCAGCAGCCGGGCCTGGTCGTCGTCGAAGCCCATGCGTATGGCGGCCTTGGTGAACTCCTCCACCAGCAGGAAGACGTACGCCGGGCCCGAACCCGAGATCGTGGAGAGCGCGTCGATCTGCGCCTCGGGTACCTCCAGCACCGCGCCGACGGTCTCGAAGAGCGCTCGGACGACGGCGACGTCGTCGGCGGATGCCGCGGGTCCCGCCGCCAAGCCCGTCACGCCCTTGCCGACGAGCGACGGGGTGTTCGGCATCGACCGCAGGGTCGCGACCTCCTCGCCGAGGTGGTGAGCGAAGGTGGCGAGGGTCACTCCCGCGGCCAGGCTCACCACGATCGCCCCGGGCCGCAGGTGCGGCGCGATCTCGTCGAGCAGATCGGGCACCATGGCGGGCTTGACGCCGACGAGCACGATGTCGGCCTGCGCGACCGCCTCGGTGTTGCCCCGGGGGTTGGCCTCGAGAGCAACACTCGTCACGCCGTCGAGCTCGGCGAGCTCCGCGGCCTTGGCGATGGAGCGGTTGGTGGCGGTCACTCCCCCGTCGGCGAGTCCCGCGGCGACGAGTCCGCGGAGGATCGCACCGCCCATCGAACCGGCGCCGAGAATCGCGATCGGGGGCAGCGAGCTGGTGGCATCCGTCATGAAGCCCAGTCTACGAAGCAGCCCCGTCGCGCGGGGCAAGCCTGAGTGCGACCGAAAGGGGCGGGCGTTAGCATCGGAAGCCGGTGTACCGGGGCACCGGCGAGCGACACGGAGGACCTGCATGACTCTCTTCGACGGCATCAGCGCACGCCTGGTCGAGACCGACCGGCTGGGTGTCAACGTGCTCGAACGGGTCGGCGACGACCCGGCGACGACACCGGATCACACCGTCGTCTTCGTGCACGGCAATGTGTCGTCGTCGCTGTTCTGGCAGGAGATCATGCAGGACCTGCCGAGCGACCTGCGGGTGCTCGCGGTCGATCTCCGCGGGTTCGGACGCACCGAGCACACCCCGATCGACGCCACCCGCGGCGTCCGCGATTTCAGTGACGACCTCTTCGAGACCATGCAGGCGCTCGGCATCCCCGAGGCCCACCTCGTGGGGTGGTCGATGGGCGGGGGCGTCGTGATGCAGTACGCGCTCGATCACCCGGTGCGATCGCTCACACTGCAGTCCCCCGTGTCGCCCTTCGGGTTCGGTGGCACGCGACGCGACGGCACGCGCCTCACGGATGACGACGCGGGTACCGGCGCGGGCGGTGCGAACCCGGACTTCGTGCAGCGTCTCATCGATCACGACACCACGGCCGACGCACCCACGTCTCCGCGCTCGGTGTTCCGCTCCGGCTACGTCGCCCCGGGCTACACGAGCGAGCACGAGGACGTGTGGGTCGAGTCGATGCTCACCACCTCGACCGCCGGTGGCAACTACCCCGGGGATGCCGTGACCACCGCGACGTGGCCGGGATTCGCCCCGGGGACCACGGGCGTGCTGAACACCCTGGCGCCGAAGTACTTCGACGTCTCGGGGATCGTCGACCTCGACCCCAAGCCGCCCATCCTCTGGATCTACGGCACCGCCGACGCGATCGTCTCGGACGCGTCGTTCTACGATCTCAACCACCTCGGCGCCCTCGGCGTCGTTCCGGGATGGCCGGGCGCCGACGTCGCACCGGCCCAGCCGATGGTCTCGCAGACCCGCGACGTGCTCGCGGCCTATGCCGAGAAAGGCGGGGAGGTGACCGAGGTCCCGGTCGAGGGTGCGGGGCACTCGGTGCACCTCGAGCGTCCGGCGCAGTTCCGCCGCGCCCTGCTCACCCACATCGGTTACGTGGGCCGCCCCGCCGACCCGGCGCCGCCCACCGAGGCCATCATCCTGCGTTCGGCCGACTGACCTCCCCCCCTCGACCCCCCGGAGACCCTCGTGGAGTACTGCCTGTTCACCGAGCCCCAGCAGGGCTTCAGCTACGACGACCAACTCGCCTTCGCGCAGTCGGCCGAGCGCCACGGTCTCGACGGCTTCTTCCGGTCCGACCACTACCTCCGCATGGGCGAGGGCGACCCGCGCCCCGGCCCCACCGACGCGTGGACGACGCTCGCCGGCCTCGCCCGGGAGACCTCTCGCATCCGCCTCGGAACCCTCGTCTCGTCGGTCACCTACCGCGTCCCCTCGATCCTGGCGATCCAGGTCGCCCAGGTCGACGCGATGTCGGGCGGTCGTGCCGAGCTCGGCCTCGGCACGGGCTGGTTCGAGCGGGAGCACGCGGCTTACGGCATCCCGTTCCCCGCGAAGCGGTTCGACCTGCTCGAGGAACAGCTCCAGGTCGTCACGGGCCTGTGGCAGACCCCGGATGCCGAGACCTTCAGCTTCGAGGGCGTGCACTACCGGCTCGACGAGGCGCCCGCCCTGCCGAAGCCCGTCCAGCCGCAGGTCCCCGTGATCGTCGGGGGCGGAGGACCGAAGCGCACTCCCGCGCTCGCGGCTCGCTATGCGACCGAGTTCAACATCGGTTTCGTCGCCGAGGACGTCGTCGCCGAGAAGTTCACCGTCGTTCGCGCGGCGTGCGAGGCGATCGACCGCGATCCCGCCTCGCTGAAGCTGTCGGTGGCCCTGCCCACCATCGTCGGGCGCGACGACGCCGAGATCTCGCGTCGCGCCGAAGCCGTCGGCCAATCGCGGGAGCAGTTCGACAACGGCGCCAACCTCATCGGCACCCCCGCGCAGATCGCCGAGAAGGTCGAACGGCTGCGCGCGCTCGGCGCGGAGCGCGTCTACTTCCAGCTCATGGACCTGCGCGACATCGAGCACGCCGACCTCGTCGGCGCCGAGGTGCTGCCCCTCCTGCCCCGCTGACGGCCGTCGGGCGCGGGAACGCTCAGCGGCGGCCCGCGAAGAAGGAGCGCAGCTGCGCGGCCGCCCGCTCCTCCTCGACCCCGCCGACCACCTCGACACGATGCGGCAGGCGCCGGTCGCGCAGAACGTCGTACATGGATCCCGCGGCGCCCGCCTTGGCATCCCACGATCCGAACACGACGCGGGGCACGCGCGCCTGCAGGATCGCCCCGGCGCACATGACGCAGGGCTCCAGCGTCACCACGAGCGTGCAGCCGGCGAGGTGCCAGGACCCGATCCGGGATGCCGCTTCGCGCAGGGCCACGATCTCGGCGTGCGCCGTGGGATCGTTCGTGACCTCGCGGAGGTTGCGGCCCTCACCGATGACGGTGCCGTCCGCATCGAGGACCACGGCGCCCACCGGGACGTCGCCGTCGCCCTGCGCGTCGTCCGCGAGGGCGAAGGCTCGACGCATCGCGGCGAGGTCGCGATCGGTGGGCGTCACGGGGGCTCCGGAAAACGAGGGCTGAGGCGCGCGGGGGAAGCGGTTAGCCTTGAGCCTATGCGTGTCCACGTCGCCGACCACCCCCTCATCACCCACAAGCTCACGGTGCTGCGTGACGTGCAGACGTCGTCGCCGGTGTTCCGGCAGCTCACCGAGGAGCTCGTCACGCTCCTCGCGTACGAGGCGACCCGGAACGTCCGCGTCGACCCCATCGAGATCCAGACGCCCGTCACCACCACGATGGGGGTGAAGATCAGCGAGCCGCGCCCGATCGTCGTGCCGATCCTGCGCGCGGGTCTCGGCATGCTCGAGGGCATGGTCAAGCTCCTCCCCACCGCCGAGGTCGGCTTCCTGGGGATGGTGCGCGACGAGGAGACCTTCGAGCCCACGACGTACGCCGAGCGTCTGCCCGACGACCTGAGCGACCGTCAGTGCTTCGTGCTCGACCCGATGCTCGCGACGGGCGGGTCGCTCGGCGCCGCCATCAAGTTCCTCTTCGCCCGCGGAGCGCAAGACGTCACGGCGATCTGCCTGCTCGGCGCCCCGGAGGGTGTCGCGGCGATCGAGAAGCAGGTCGAGGGGCACGACGTGACCCTGGTCCTGGGCGCCGTCGACGAGCGCCTCAACGAGAAGGGGTACATCGTGCCCGGACTCGGTGACGCGGGCGACCGCCTGTACGGCACGGCCTGACGGAGCCCGTCGAGGTCAGGCGTCGGCGCCCACCGGACGCGCGAACGCACTGCGGCGGGCTCCCGTCGGTCCCCCACGGCCCGACGCCGCCCCTCGACGTCAGGCGTCGGCGCCGACCAGACGCGCGAACGCGCTGAGGCGTGCGACGCCCTCGGGCGTGCGGGGCAGGTCGTCGAGCAGAGCAGGCGACGAGATGACGTACGCCGCCTGCATCGCGCGCGAGATGGCGACGTTGATGCGGTTGCGCAGCAGCAGGAACTCGAGCCCGCGCGGGGCGTCCCGGCCCGATGACGCCGCCAGGGTGAGGATCGCGACCACCGCCTCCTTCCCTTGGAACCTGTCGACTGTCCCGACGGGGACGTCGCCGTAGCCCGCCGCGGCCAGCGCTTCCTCGACGGCGACCTGCTGCGCGTTGTACGGGGTGATGACGATGATGTCGTCGGCGCGCAGTGCACGAGGAGGTTCCACCGTCGCGGAATCTCCGGCCCCGCCCTCGGCCCCCGTCCACTCGCGACCGACCAGATCGGCGACGATGCGCACGACCTCATCGGCTTCCTCCGGCGATGCCGTGGCGTTGCCCCGGTGCGGCACCGGACGTACGTGCACGCCCGGGGCGATGCCGTCGAGGTATCGGAGCGCCGTGGACGGGTGCGCCGCGAGGCGACCCTCGTACGACAGGCGCGACACCGGCTCCGCGACCGCGGGGTGCATACGGCGGGTGCGCGCGAGGAAGTACCCCAGTTCGGGGGGCACGACCTCGGCCCCGTCGATGATCCACCCCAGCGCCGACGTGTCGACGGGCTCGGGGTGCGTGCCCTGGCTGACCTGCGGGAGCTGCTGCGGATCGCCCAGAAGGAGCAGACGGGTCGCGGCGAGGGAGACGGCGATGGTCGAAGCCAGCGAGAACTGACCCGCTTCATCGATGACGAGGAGGTCGAGGCTGCCGCGGGGAATGCGCGCCTCGTGACTGAAGTCCCAGGCGGTGCCGCCCACGACGAATCCGTGCGCCGCGTTCTCGCCGGTGAAGGCCGCGACGCCGTTCTTGGGCAGCACCGTGAACGCGTGCGCGGCGCCGGGGTCTTTCGGCGCCTTGCCGACCCGGGACGCCGGCACACTCGCCGCGATGACCCGGTCGAGCATGTGCTCGATGGTGGCGTGAGACTGCGCCACCACGCCCACACGGAAGCCGCGCTCGGCCACCAGCCGCGCGATGACGTGCGACCCGACGTACGTCTTGCCGGTGCCCGGGGGTCCCTGCACCGCGAGGTAGCTGTGGTCGAGGTCGGCGACGCTGCGGGCGATCGCCGCGACCTCGTCGTCGCCGGCAGCGCCCGCGATGGCGGTCACGGGGGCAAGTGCGCCGGACCGGGTGCGCGGGGGGATGCGGCGCAGGATGTCGGCCGCGGGGCCGTCGGGGATACTCGGCGCGGCGGCGAGCACCGCATCGGCCCACGCGTCGATCGCCTTCTGCTGGTTGCCGGCCCGCGGCGGGGCGGGAGGAGTGAGGGCGAGCGGCAGATCGTCCCAGGTGACACCGTCGGCCGCGATCTCCTCGATCACCACGCCGTCGTCAAGCACCTCGCGCACCGTCACGCGGCGCGCACCGTGGATCCAGCGGGGGCGCGTCTCGAGGGGGAACGGCGCGGGGAGGTCGTAGACGGCGAAGGGTTCGGCATCCGGGCTCACCCGGGTACCGGGAGCCAGCTCGCCGCGCAGCTCGACCAGACGCCGCTCGGACCCGCGTCCCGACTCGGAGATGTGCCAGTCGGTCCGCACCCGGGAGCGCGCCGCGTCGACGACGATCACGTCGCGCGTCTCCTCCCACACCGACAGCGGCTCGCGCAGGCGCAGGAAGTGCGTGGCCCAGTAGGTCTTCTCTTCGCGCGGGTAGTAGTCGATCGCGGCGGCTGCGAGCCGCAGGGCGGTGGCGTCGGGCTCCGCGGCATCGGCAGCCCACCTCTGCAGCGCCGTCGCGCGCGGCGACGGCTCGTACGCCTGCTCGTCAGGCTCGGCACTGCGCGAGGGGACGGCTCCCGACTCGCGCGCCCGATCGACCAGCCAGTCGCGCAGGCGCCGGGTGGAGACGCAGTCGTAGCGGTTGTAGTCGGCGAGGTCGTCGAGCACGCGTCGGGCGCCCGCGGCGTCGCCGTCGGCGGCCAGGGCCCGCGCTTCGACGTACTTGACGATGGAGTCGTCGCCGCGCTGGACGTCGCTCGTGCGCACCTCGTCGCCCATGTAGAGCGGTTCGAGCTTCTTGATGGAGTAGGACCGCGACCCCACGCGCAAGGCGCGCCGGACCACCGGGTAGAGGTCGACGAACACCCCGTCGCGCAGGAGCCGGTCGACGTCGGCCTCGCGCACGCCGTAGCGGGCCGCCATGGTGAGCAGATGCGTCGGCTCGTAGGGGGCGTAGTGGTAGATGTGCATCCCCGGGTATTGCTGACGACGCAGAGCGACCATGTCGAGGAACCGTTCGAGGGCGGCGCGTTCCTCGGCGAACGTGTGCGCCCACAGGGCGCCGTAGGTCTCTCGGCTGTCGACCCAGCCGAAGAGGTAGTCGATGCCCCAATGCTCGCCGGTGCCCTCGGTGTAGAGCGGGTCGCCCTCGAAGTCGAAGAACAGGTCGCCGTGATCGGGCCGGGGCAGCACGCCGAGCGATTTGGGCGCGACGACCTCGAACGTCGGTACGGCGTGGGCGGGGACCTCGGCGCTGGGCACGCCCGCGGGGCTCTCGAGCTGCAGTCGCGCCTGTGTCCGCAGCGAGGCGAACGTGTCGGCGCTCATCGAGGTCGGAGCCTGCGCGCCTGCGGCCAGCTCGTCGATCGTTCGAATGCCGGCGGCGCGAAGCCGCTCGCGCTGCACCGGTCGCATGCCCGCCACGAGCAGCAGGTCGCGGTGCGCGACCACCTCGAGTTCGCAGGTCGCGCAGCGGCCGCACGCCACGACGTCGAGGGCACCCCGACCGTCGCCCCAGGCGATCGCCTCGCCCGCGGCCCCTCGCGCGACATCGCGATCGGCGATCAGGGCGCGCAGACGCGCACGGCGCAACGCGAAGACCGGCAACAGGTCGTCGACCCGATGCGTGCTGGTCGTGCCGTCGCCGAGGAGCAGCTGCACGTCATCGGACCTCCGTACGCCGAGCCGATCGAGCTGGTCGACGTAGGCCGCGAGCTGCATGAGCGCGGTGACACGCGCCCGACGTGCGAGCTTCGTGTCTTGCACGATCCAGGGACGGATGCCGTCGGCATCCGCTTCGTCGGCGCGCACGAGAAAGTCGGCGAAGCCGACGAACTCGGCCGTCGAGAACGCGGCCTGATAGACGACCTCGACGGCGGGATCGGCGAGGGCGTCGTCCGTGAGGCGCACCGCCTCGGCGAGGGCCTCGGCGTCGGACGAACGGGCGGCGGGGATCTCACGTACCGCGTCGCCTAACCGCGCGCGGTAGTCGTCGAGGACGCGCAGCTCGTGGGCGGTGCCGAGACGAGCGGCACGCTCCAGGGTGGCGTCTTCGGGATCGTCGACGGGGGCGACCCGTCCGAGCTTCGCGTCGATCGCTCGGAGCCAGGCGAACTCGCATTCCGCCGCCGCCTTGAGGTCGCTGGCGCTCCAGACGACCCGATCGTCCTGCTCGATGTACCGCATGGTGTTCCACGCTAATCGCGACCTCCGACATCGGGTTCACGGCATCCACAGGGTGCCCGTCGCGCACATCCGCCGTCGCGCTGTCGGACGGGCCTGACAGACTGGTCGGGTGATCACCGATCTGCCGTTCGAGAGCGTCTACCGGCACGGGTTCGCGCGCGTCGCCGCCTGCACCGTCCCCGTCGCGGTGGCGGACCCCGCCACCAACGTCGACGCCGTGCTGACGTCCGCTCGCGCCTGTCACGACGAAGGCGTCGCCGTCGCCGTCTTCCCCGAGCTCTGCATCACCGGATACGCGATCGACGACCTCGTCATGCAGGATCCGCTGCTCGACGCCGTCGAGGCGGCCCTCGACCGGCTGATCACCGCCTCGGCCGACCTCCTTCCGGTGCTGCTGGTCGGGGCACCGCTGCGCCACGGAAACCGCCTCTTCAACTGCGCCGTGGTGGTCCACCGCGGGCGCGTGCTCGGGGTGGCCCCGAAGGCGTACCTGCCGACCTACCGCGAGTTCTACGAGCACCGCTGGTACGCCCGGGGCGACGATCAAGCGGGTCAGGTCATCACGGTGGCCGGCCGCAGCGCCCCGTTCGGCCCCGACCTCCTCTTCGAAGCGGTCGACGTGCCGGGCCTCATCCTGCACGCCGAGGTGTGCGAAGACGTCTGGGTCCCCGTACCCCCGTCATCGGGTGCGGCTCTGGCCGGGGCGACGGTGCTCGCCAACCTCTCCGGCAGCCCCATCACGATCGGCCGGGCCGACGATCGCACGCTCCTGTCCCAGTCGCAGTCGCTGCGCTGTCTCGCCGCCTACGTCTACGCGGCGGCGGGGCAGGGCGAGTCGACGAACGACGTGTCGTGGGACGGCCAGACGATGATCCACGAGGGCGGGCAGCTGCTGGCCACGACCGAACGCTTCCCCGACGGTCCCCGTCGCAGCGTCGCCGACGTGGACCTCGACCGCCTCCGCCAGGACCGCCTGCGGCAGGGAACCTTCGACGACAATCGGCGCACCGTCAACCCGGTGTTCCGCACGGTCTCGTTCGAGCTGGCGCCGCCCGCGACCGACGTCGGGCTGCGGCGCGCGCTCGACCGTTTCCCGTTCGTCCCCGACGACCCCGACCGCCTCGCCCAGGACTGCTACGAGGCGTTCAACATCCAGGTGTCGGGCCTGGTTCAGCGTCTCGAGGCGATCGGCCGGCCCCGTCCCGTGCTCGGAGTGAGCGGTGGACTGGATTCCACCCACGCCCTGCTCGTCATCGCCCGTGCCATGGACCGTATGGGGCGCCCGCGCAGCGACATCCTCGCGTACACCCTCCCGGGATTCGCGACCAGCGACAAGACGAAGAGGAACGCGATCGCCCTCGCCGAGGCTGTCGGAGCGACGATCAAGGAGATCGACATCCGTCCCGCGGCATCCGAGATGCTCTCCCGCATGGGCCACCCCTTCGCCGCGGGCGAACCGGTGCACGACGTGACTTTCGAGAACGTGCAGGCCGGCCTGCGCACCGACTACCTCTTCCGCCTCGCCAACATGAACGGCGGCATCGTCGTGGGCACCGGCGACCTCTCCGAGATCGCGCTCGGATGGTCGACCTACGGCGTCGGCGACCAGATGAGCCACTACTCGGTGAACCCGGGGGTGCCGAAGACGCTCATCCAGCACGTCATCCGCTGGGTCATCGGCTCGGGCGAGCTGAGCGCCGAGACGGTCACCGTGCTGCAGGCTGTGCTCGACACCGAGATCAGCCCCGAACTCGTCCCCGCGGGTCAAGACGGACGCATGCAGTCGACCGAAGACCGCATCGGCCCGTACAACCTGCACGACTTCACGCTCTACCACGTGCTGCGCTTCGGTTTCCGACCCTCGAAGATCGCCTTCCTCGCGGCGCACGCCTGGTCGGATCCGGATGCCGGAGCCTGGCCGCCCGGCTACCCCGAAGGCGAGCGGCCGTCGTACGACCTCGTCACCGTGGCGAAGTGGCTCGAGGTCTTCCTCTCCCGCTTCTTCGGGTTCGCGCAGTTCAAGCGCACCGCCATCCCGAACGGGCCGAAGGTCTCGCCTGCGGGATCGCTGTCGCCGCGCGGAGACTGGCGCGCCCCGTCCGACGGCAACGCCCGCGCGTGGCTGGCCGATCTGCACGCGGCCGTGCCGCAGGCTTTCGCGCGCGACTGACCGCGCGACGGACGAGGAGCCGGGCTACCAGCCCATCGATCCCGGCACGCCCTTGAACGGGCCGGCGAGGTCGCTCGTCACCCAGCCGCCGTAGAATCCGCCCGGCTGCGGCTCGACGACCTCCCCTCCGAGGACGCACCGGTCCATCTCCCCGGCGTAGACGGCGACGCGATCGTCGAGGATCTCGTACCCGGGCATCGGATGCGGGTAGTTCCAGGCCGCGCGCACGGCGACCGCTCCCCCGCCGCCGTGGACGTCGAAGTAGCGCGCACCGCCCTTGAACTCGCAGAACGACGCTCCCTCACCGAGCGTCAGCGCGTCGCCGAAAGCCGCGATGGGCAGGTAGTAGACCGGAGGGTGGCTGGTCTCCAGCACGCGCACCACGTCGTCGGTGTCGACGATGCGCACGCCGCCGAAGTCGATCTGCGCGCGCTTCCTCACCCGTTCGACGCGGGGCGGCCGCGGGTAGTCCCACACGGACTCCTGGCCGGGGCGGACGGGATCGGGAACGGGGCGCGCCATGCGCATACGCTACGCCGGGACGGACGGGGGTGGGCCCGATCGGCTCAGGAGAACCACAGCTTTTCGGTAGCCTGGGGGGAAGGGGGACAGCGTGAGCGATCAGAAGACGTCGAACGTCAGCCGGCGGTACCGGGTGTATCAGATCGTCGGCATCGTCCTGGCCGTGCTGTTCCTCGCCCTCGGCGTGGCCGCGTTCGTCACCGGGGGCGGGCCGATCATCGCCGCCATCGCCGTCATCGGAGGTCTCGCCGTGCTCGTCGTCTCGATCGTCATGATGGTGCGCTCGTGAGCGCGCCCGAGGGCCCCGCCGGCGACGGCAAGAAGAAGTACCCCGCCGGGACGGTCGTGATCTGGATCGCCGGAGCCGGCATCGGCCTGTGGCTGCTCGTCAGCGGACTCATCGGCATCCTGTCCGGCGGAAGCTGACCCGGCGCGCCGCGGGGAACGCCCGCGAGAGTTGCGCGATCACGCGCGCGTGATCAGAACGCGCGCGCGGCGGAACGCGCGCCGGCGCGAGGCCGAGACACGCGAGCGCGTGGACCCGAGACACGCGCGAGCGCGCGTCCCGGGAATGCCCACGACAGCGCGCGGTTGTCCTCGAGGTCACTCGACCTCTGCAGAAAGGGCATCATGACGCGCATCGGACGCAGCGACCTCGACATCCTCCCCCTCTCGCTCGGCGGCAACGTCTTCGGCTGGACCGCCGACCGCGACACCTCGTTCGAGGTGCTCGACGCGTTCCACGCCGGTGGAGGCAACTTCATCGACACCGCCGACGCTTACAGCGCCTGGGTTCCGGGCAACGCGGGTGGCGAGAGCGAGACGCTGATCGGCGAGTGGCTGGCCTCGCGCAAGCCGGAGAACGTCGTGGTGGCGACGAAGGTCAGCCAGCACCCCGATTTCCGCGGCCTGTCCGCCAAGAACGTGCGCGCCGCCGCCGAGGCCTCGCTCGGTCGCCTCGGTGTCGACACCATCGACCTGTACTACGCGCACTTCGACGACGAGCAGACGCCCCTCGAGGAGACCGTCGCGGCCTTCGCCGACCTGGTCACCGACGGTCTGGTGCGCTACGTCGCCGTGTCGAACTACTCCGCCGCCCGGATCCGCGAGTGGATCTCGCTCGCCGAGGCCGCCGGCGCCGACCTCCCCGTCGCCGTGCAGCCGCACTACAACCTCGTGCACCGCACCGAGGTCGAGCGCGACATCGTCCCCGTCGCCGAGCGGTACGGCATGTCGCTCGTGCCGTACTACGCCCTGGCCAGCGGCTTCCTCACGGGCAAGTACCGCAGCGCGGATGCCGCGGGCGACTCGCCCCGGGCAGAGGGCGCCGCGAAGCTGGCCACCGCGGCCGGACTCGCCCTGATCGACGCCCTCGATGAGGTGGGTCGTGCCCACGAGGCGTCGATCGCGTCGACGGCCCTCGCGTGGCTGCGCGCGCAGCCGACGGTCGCCGCCCCCATCGCGAGCGCGTCGAAGGTCTCGCAGGTCGCCGACCTGCTGGCCAGCGCCTCCCTGGAGCTGACCCCGGATGAGATCTCGCGCCTCACGGACGCGTCGGACGCGGCCCAGAGCTGAGTTCGTGCCCGTGTTCCGCTCGGCGGGACACGGGCACGCTCGGCCCCTGTTCTCGGCATCCGTTCTCCTCCGCCGATTCCGGCGAGAATGAGAGGGTGAAACTCCTGGTCGCCGCCCACGCATCCGAACTCGTCGCCTTCGAGGACGACCTCCCCGGCTTCGAACGCCTGCTCACCGGAGTGGGCAAGATCCCGGCCGCGTACGCGTTGACGCGTGCGCTGTCGACGGGCGAGTACGAGGAGATCGTGGTCGTCGGAACGGCCGGCGCGATCGACGACGAGGTCGAGGGCGGGATCTACGACCTCGCCGGCGCGATCCAGCACGACGTGAAAGGGCTGGACGGCACCTTCGGCGAGCACGTCTCGCTGCCGACGCGGGTCGAAACGGGCCACGAGGGCCTCGTCATCGCCACGGGCGACCATTTCGTCGACGACGCCGACACCGTGCGGCTCATCCGCGAGCTGGGGGCGAGTCTGGTCGACATGGAGTCGTACGCGCTGATCTGGGTCGCCCAGCAGTTCGGTGTGCCCATCCGCATCCTGCGCGCCGTGTCCGACCGCGCGCAGGACGGCGCGACCGAACTGTGGGATGACGTGGTCGAGCGCTGCAGCCACGACCTGCGCGCGGAGATCCGCTCCCGCTACGGCGTCTGACCCGCAACGGCAGAGGCCGCGGCTCAGGGCGTCTGAGACCCCGACCGCGCGCGGCCGGCGAGGTCTGCCACGCCGACGATGAGCGCCAGCCCGAGGAAGATGCCGACGGTGATCATTCCCGACGCGTAGGCGTCGTGGTACAGCACGACGGTGTCGTCGACGCTGCCCTGCTCGCGGTACACCGTGGCGTAGAAGAGGGCGAGGGCGATCGCCGTGCCCACCGCCGTGCCGATGCGCTGGCCGAGCTGACCGACGGATCCCGCGACCCCACCACTGCGGACGGGGATGTCGGCCAGGGTGAGGGTCTGATTGGGGGAGATCACCAGGCCCCCGGCGAAACCGCCGAACACCATCACGGCGGCCATCGCCCACGGCGTCCATTCGGGCGCGGTGAACAGGGCGACGAGCACGAGCCCGCCGGCGGTCACCACCATGCCGAGGATGCCCCACACCACGAGCGGACGTCCGAGCCGGGTCACGAGGTTCCCGCCGACCCATGAACTCGCCGCCGACGCGACCGCGAACCCGATCGTGACCATGCCGGCGAAGACCGGCGCGAGTCCCAGACCGCCCTGCAGGAAGAGCGTGCCGAGCAGGAACATCGCCGGCACGGCCGAGAAGTACGCGGTCGAGATCAGCACGCCGTTGCGGTACGACGACAGCGAGAAGATCGAGAACGGCATGAGCGGCATCCGCCCCCGATCCGCATAGCGGCGCTCCCAGAAGACGAAGGCCGCGGCGAAGACGACGGATGCCACGAGCAACCACCACCGGTTGGGATCGTCGTCGGGGCTGCCCGTCGTGAACAGGAACGGCCACATGAGCGCCAGGATCGTCAGCGCGAACAGCAGGACGCCGACGGGGTCGAGGTCGAGGCGGCGCCGCGATTTCTCGCGCGTGTTCGGCAGCAGCCACGCCGCGAGGGCGATGACGACGGCGACCAGGGGGATGTTGATCCAGAAGATCAGCCGCCACCCGTCGGTGTCGCCGCCCAGCGCGATGAGCAGACCACCGAGCGTCGGACCGAAGGCGGTGGCGATACCGATCGTGGCTCCGAAGAGACCGAAGGCGCGCCCGCGCTCCTTGCCCTGGAACAGCTGCTGCACCAACCCGAGCACCTGCGGCATCTGGATGCCGGCGGCCACGCCCTGCAGCAGACGGGCGACGAGCAGCACCGTGGTGTTCGGAGCGAGCGCGCAGGCCAGGCTCGTGACCAGGAACAGCGACAAGCCCACGAGGAAGAGCACGCGGCGCGAGCGGATGTCGCCCAGACGCCCCGCCGGCACCAGGACGAGCCCGAAGGTGAGGATGTAGCCCGAGACGACGAGCTGCAGCTCGGTGGGGCCGGCGTTCAGAGCTGCCTCGATCGACGGAAGAGCGACGTTGACCTTCGTGAGGTCGAGGATGGTGAGCGCCGCCACGGCGACCGCGACCCAGTAGGCCCTCCAGCGATGCTTCGGCGACAGCGCGATGTCGCGGGTGGCGGGGTGGGCGGTCTCTGCGGGGGCGGGCGACTTCTCGGACATCGAGGGGGACGCTACTCCCGACCTCCGACACCACGGACGGGCTTGCGTCGGCCCGACCGACCGCTACGCAGCGGATCGTCGGCGCGCGGGACTCATCGCCGACCGGTGCTGTCGCGGCGGAACGTCACCCCTGCGGGACCGATCGCCGACCGCCCGTCGACATGGCGCACGGGCGCGCCGCCGGCGCATCACTGTATCGGTCGCCCCCGTTGCGGCACAGGAGCGGGTCGCCGACGCAGCGCTCCGTCGGTCAGTCCACGTCGCGGCGCGCGAAGACGGCACGCAGCACGAGGAACACGATGAGCGCGACGATCGCGACGGCGACGAGGCGGAAGACGAAGGCGATGAGCGAGAACAGCACGTTCACGACGACCCAGGCGATGATCACGGCCGCGATGACCCCGAGAACGGTCCAGAGGGTGCTCTTGCGCATGCGATCAGCCTAGACGGGCGTGCTGCCCCCTCTCTCAGACAGGCGTCACCACGTGGTCGTGCCGGATCACGCTCGGGCCCCGCGGGGTGGCCGTCACGTGCAACTGCGCCGGCAGTTGATCCTTCATCGAGGCCACGTGGCTGATGACGCCCACCGTGCGTCCGCCCTGTCGCAACTCGTCGAGGGTGCGCATCGCGAGGTCGAGCGTGTCGTCGTCGAGGGAGCCGAACCCTTCGTCGATGAAGAGCGTGTCGAGATGGATGCCGCCCGCCCGGGCGGTGACCACCTCGGCGAGCCCCAGGGCGAGGGCGAGCGAGGTCAGGAAGGTCTCTCCCCCGGACAGCGATTGCGGCGGTCGGCACTGCCCGGTGAACGCGTCCATGATCTCGAGCCCGAGCCCGCTCGCGGCGCCTCGAGCCGCGAGCGCGTCGGTGTGCTGCAGACGGTAACGGCCGGACGACATGTCATCGAGGCGGACGTTGGCGGCCGCCACGATCTCTTCGAGCTCCGCCGCCAGGACGAAGGTCTCCAAGGTCATGCGGCGCGTGTTCGGCGCGCGTCCCGCGACGGTGTCGGCCAACCGCGCGATGACCGCGTGCTCCGCGACCAGCGCGGCGACCGAGGCGTGAGCGGCATCGGCGCGCTCCGCGAGCGCCCGCAGTCGCTCGGCCAGCGCCCGCGCTGCCGCGTGTGCCGCAGCCGCATCTTGCACGGCCGTTCGCGCGGAGGCGACCTCGGCGACGAACGGGGCGAGCTCGAGCGGCTCGTCATCGGCACCGGCGAGCTGGAGCTCGAGCTCCAGGAGCCGTTCCCGGGCGGAGGTCACGGTCGCGGTGTACTCGGCCACCACGCCCTCGAGTCGACGTCGGTCGATGTCGGAACGCAACGCGGCCGCGACGGAGGCCGCGTCGGCGAACGGGCTGTCGGCGATCAGCGCAGAAAGGGCCCGGTCGGCCGCCTCCTGCGCCTCGAGCGCCCGGGCCAGATCAGCGCGCGCGTCACGGAGCTCGCGGATCACGTCGCGTCGTGCCCGGAGGTCGCGCTGGCGCGCGGCGACCGAGTCGAACGACCCGCGCGCGTCGGCCACGACCCGTTGGAGGTCTTCGGCTCGCTGCCTCGCGAGCGCGAGCTCCTGGCGGGCCTCGGCGAGCTCGTCGCCCACTTCGTCGAGGCGTCGGGCGATCTTCTCCCCGAGATCGCTCGCTGCCGCGCGCTCGAGCCGCACCCGCTCGTGCTCCTCCGCATCGGCGGTCGCCTGAGCGACCTCCTCCTCGCTTGTCGCGAGTCGGGCCGTCAGCGTCTGGACGTCTTCTCCGCCCGCCCGAGCCGCGGCCAGGGCATGGGCGTCTCGCGCGACCCGCGCCGCGTCGGATGCGAGGCGGTCTTCTTCGGCGGCGAGGTTCTTGCGCTCCTCAGCGGACGCCAGTTCATCGTCGGAGACCGGTGCGGCGCCGCCCCGCGCGGGGTGCGGATGCTCCCGCGAACCGCACACGGCGCACGGCTCGCCGTCGACGAGATCGTGGGCGAGCTCGACGGCGGCTCCGTCGAGCCGTCGCCGGAGGAGCGTGGTCCACGCCTCGACGGCTCGCTGGAGGGCGTCGGAGCGGACGAGCGACGCGAGGTCGGCCTGATCGCGGTGCTCGAGCAGACGGGCCGCTTCGCGAGAGGCCTCGAGGCGGCGACGCACTTCATCACGCGCGACGATCGCGGCCTCCCGACGCGCGGCTCCCGTGACGAGTTCGGTCAGACGCTCGTCGAGCGTCGCGAGCATCGCGGGGAGGTCGGCGCGGCCGCCGACGAGAGCCTCTCGTTCCGCGTCCGCCGTCGACACCCGCGCGAGGATCCTCTCGATGTCGGCGTCGACCCCGCGCGCCTCGCCCTCGGCGGCGAGCGCCGCCTCTCCGCGGGACAGCGATGCGGTGAGGTCGTCGGCGCGCCGGGCCAACGCGTCGTCGAGGTCGACGGCGACGCTCGCCTCGACGGGAGGCGTGCTCATGTCGGGCTCGACACCCGGCGTACGCAGGAGGGCGATGTCGTCGTCGGTGCTGCCGACCGATTCGCCGAGCACCCGCGCGGCGTCGGCTGCGGCGCGCACGCGATCGGTCGCGGCGGCCGCGGTCGAGGCCGTCGCCGCCTCGCTCTCGAGGGCGCTGCGAATGCCTTCCGCGTCCGCCGCGAGGGCGGCTTCGGCGCGGAACGCGCGGATGCGTTCGTCGTCGCCCTCCAGAGTGGCGAGCCGCTCGCGGACCCGTTGCCGCTCGTCCTGACGCTCCCGCAGCGCGGTCGCATCCCGCTCCGCGAGCAGGGCGGCGTCCAGGCGCGCATCGGCTGCCTCGCGTTCGCGCGCGAGGGTCTCGACGCGGTACTCGGCGCGTTCGACGGACCGCACGATACGGGCCAGCCGGTCGACGCTCGACAGTGAACCGGCGTGGGCGTCTGCGCCGGCATCCCCCGACTGGTCGGCGTCGACGCCACCGTGGTCGGGGTCGACGGCATCGAGCTCTCCGGCCAGGCGTTCGGCCTCGTCGAGCAGAGTGGTCACCTCCACCCCCTCGGCCGCGAGCGCGTCGTGGGCGCGCTTGCGGCGGTCGTCGAGATCGGTGGCGTACTGCTCGAAGGTGCGGGTGCCGAACAGGGTGCGCAGGAGGCCCAACCGCTCGTCGTTCTTCGCGAGCAGGAATCGCGCGAAGCGGTTCTGAGCGAGCAGGATGACCTGGAGGAACTGCTGCTGCGAGAGCCCGAGGATCTCGTCGAGCTGCGCGGCCACGTCGACGGGGCGCGCGGCGACGCCCGTCCACCCCTCGTCGGTCGACACCTCGAGCAGCGCCCGGTGGGGCTCCTTGGTCGTTCCCCCGCCTCGGCGCTTGGGGCGCTCGAACTCGGGCGAGCGCGTGATGCGCCAGCGGCGCCCGGCGGCGCTGAACTCGAGCGTCACCCGCGTCGGATCGTCGGGTGCGCAGTGATCGCTGCGCAGTCGACGCTCGGCGCCGTCGTATCGCGGGACTCCCCCGTACAGGGCGTAGCAGACGCCGTCGAGCACACTCGACTTGCCCGCGCCCGTGCGGCCGGTGATGAGGAAGATGCCGTCCGCGGCGAAGGCGTCGAAATCGACGGTCTGCGTCTCGAGGAACGGTCCGAAGCCCTCGAGTTCGAGGCGGTGCAGCTTCACGACCGTGCCTCCGCGACTCGACGCGCGTCGAGCACCTCCCGGATGAGGGCGCGTTCGGCCTCCGACGCCGCCTCGCCTTCGCGAACGTGCGAGAGGAAGGCGTCGATGACCTCGCCGTCGTCGCGAGCCGCACGCACGCGTCGGGCATAGCCCACGGCGTCGTCGTCCCTCGTGTTCTCGGGGAGGTGCACGACGGTCGCGCACCATGGGAAGCGGGCCTGCAACCGGCGCATCGGATCGGGCTGCGGAGTGGCGTCGGTGTATTCGGCGCGCACCCAGTGCTCGTCGTGACCGGCGAACCGGTCGGCCGTGAGCAGCTCTTCGAGCGACCCCCGCAGGGTCGCGAGAGGCCGTGGGACCGGCAGGGCGAGCCACGACACCGTGGCGAGGCCGTCGGCGTCGAGATCGACGAGCCAGGACCCTCGCGGCTTGCCCGCCTCGCCGAAGCTGTAGTGCACCGGCGCCCCCGCATACCGGACCCGGTCGGACAACTGCTGACGACCGTGGATGTGCCCCAGTGCCACGTAGTCGGGCCCGTCGAAGGTCGACAGCGGGACGACGTCGAGACCGCCCTGGCGGATCTCGCGCTCGACGCCGGGCGTGGAATCGACCCCGGCGGCGAAGCAGTGGGCGGCGACCACGGCACGACCGCCGCGCTCGGCCATGTCGGCGCGGATGAGCCCGAACGCGTGCGCCATCGTCTGCGCCTGAGTGCGCAGCTCGACGCCCTTCCACAGATGGCGCACGATGGCGGGCTCGAGGTACGGGATGCCGTAGACGTGCACCGGACCGTGGGCGTCGACGAGGGTGACCGGCGTCCCCACCGTCGCGGGGTCGGTGATCACCGTGATCTCGTCGCGCAGCAGTGCGGACTGGAAGCCCAGCCGCGCCGCCGAATCGTGGTTGCCGCTGGTGACCACGACCTTCGCCCCGGTCTCGGTCAGAGAGGCCAGCGTCTGCGTGAGCACGGGGTAGCAGGCGGCCGACGGAGCGGCCGAGTCGAAGACGTCTCCGGCCACGACGACCAGGTCGACGGCGTTCTCGCGCACCTGCTCGACGAGCGCGGCCAGCACCGCGCTCAGCGCGTCGAGCGTCGAGTGCCCGTGGAAGGTGCGCCCGATATGCCAGTCGGAGGTGTGCAGGATCCGCATGCAGCCACGGTACGTCGCACCTCCGACATCGGCTCGCAGCGACGCCCGACGGGGAGCCCGTGCGCGGCGCGGCGCGGCGTCGTCCGGGAGGGCGGGGGTCGCCGCCGAACGCACGAACGCCCCGCATCCCGGAAGAGTGCGGGGCGTTCACGACGACGGTCAGGAGCCGGCGACCTCCGCCGCGATCGCCCGGATGCGGTCGTCGCCGAGGTCGAGCCCGACCTCTGCGAAGCGCTGACGCAGCACGTCGGCGATGCGCTCCTCGCTCTTGTCGCCGACGTCGGCGCGCGTCTGCACGATCACACCCTGGATCCGGGCCTCGTCGTCGGTGGGGTGCGTGTCCATCGCCGGCCCCGACTGCTCGTCGGGGCGCGCGGCCTTCCGGTCGCTGTGCAGCGCTCCGCCGACCGAATCGGCTGCTCCGGCGCCGCCGTCCGGGCCGTCGGCAGGCTCGGGGGCCCGTGTCTCGTCCGTCATGTCAGTCCTCCGTGCTCAGGTCGGGGTCGATGCCGTGGCTGGCGGCGTCGCCTTCGATGGGATCCGAGGGCGCGGCGTCGTTCAGACGCGGCGAGCCCTTCGCGCTGTCGTTGCGCTCGGCGGTCTCGGCGTCGGCGACGTCGCCGCTCTCCCATCCACCGGGCGGATCGGCGTCGATGACGCCTTCGGGCAGATCGCGGTCGTCGTTCATGACTCCCCCTTTCGAGATCTCCAGCTTCCTCGGGCCGCGGAACCCGCGGGCAGGGGTTGACGCTCGCCGACGGCGCGCGTAGGTGCGGGCATCAGCCCCGCTGCGACGCCGAACGGGGTCGCGCGCGCCCGCCGGCGGAGCGGCCCGGAGCGCAGTCGCCGCCCGACCGTCAGGACGTGCGACGAGCCTGCAGCAGACGCGCGCGCTCGGGGTGCGCCTCGAACCACTCCCCCACGTACCAGCACACGGGGATGATCTCGCGGTCACCCGCGGCTTCGATCGCGTCGACCGCCCGCTCCGTGATGACGGCGGCGTACCCGTGCCCGCGGAAGGTCGGGACGGTGAAGGCGCGTGTGAGGGCGACGGTGCGCCCGTCGTCCCGGTAGTCGAGGACGGAGACGAGGTCGTCCCCGTCGTGGAGGGTGAATCGGGATGCCGTCTTGTCGTCGGCGAAGCTCAGATCGGCCATGCCGAGAGAGTACGCCGCTCCCGCGAGGGCGAGCTCTTCCGAGCAGAATGCCCGGCTCTCTCCGAGATCCCCCACCGACGCTGAGCAGAATGCTCGGCGATCCGACGCGCAGGACGGATTTGACGGTTCCCGACGCGGTAGGTAATAATCGCCCCCATGACTGTGACTGCGCTTTCTCTGTCCGCCCGGGAGGCGAACAGGACTGCCGGCATGATGATGCCCGGCCGCGCCGTCATGTGTTGTCGAATGTGCCGCTAACAGCGACCCCTCGCCCGGACGACCTCGTGCTTCTGAACGCCGACCTCGTCCCCCGGTCACCTGAGACCCGCGTCGATCACGCGCTCCACGGTGCCGCGCTCCGGCCCTTCGGCCCTCACCTCCCGTCGAACCCCGCTCTCTGACGACGCTTCCGGGTTCACCCACCCAAGGACTTTCTCCTCATGTCGATCTCCGCTGTTCTCGACCGCCCTCAGACCGCCTCCGCCGCCCGCCCGCAGGCTCCGCGCGTGACCGTCCCCGCCACGCCCCGAGCCGCCGCTCCGCGCCCCGCCGCGGTGACCGACCCTGCGGCCGCCGCCGACGCTCCCCGGGCGGCGACCGCCACCGCTCCGCGCGGGTTCGCCCTGTACGTCGGCATCGACGAGGCCAAGGCCGCCGCCGCCGGCGTCAGCCTCGGCACCCTGGTGGAGGCCCTGCGTCGCACGCTCGGCGAGCTGGCGCCCGCCGCGGAGACGTACGCCACGGTCGCCCTGGCCCCCGTGGGCTCCGGCGGTCGCGACGTCGACGTCGTCCGCCTCGCCCTGCACGAGCCGTCGGCCGTCGCGCGCACGAAGGACGAGCCCGCCGAGGAGGACCGCGCCCCCGGCGGCGTGGTCGTCGACATCTCGCGCAAGCGCGTCCTGATCGACGGCGAATCGGCGGCCTTCACCTTCAAGGAGTTCGAGCTGCTGCAGTACCTCGTCCTGCGCGAGGGACGCACGATCGAGCGCACCGAGCTGGTCGCCTCATTGTGGGAGGGCGCGACCGACGACGACGCCCCCGGCGAGCGCACCATCGACGTGCACGTGCGGCGCCTGCGCGCCAAGCTCGGCGCCTACGAGGACATCGTGCGCACCGTGCGCGGCGTCGGCTACCGCTTCGACCGTCACGCCGACGTCTCGATCCGCTACGGACACGGCACGCCCTCGCCCGACCGTTTCTGATCGTTCCGGCCTCCGCGCAGCGGATCGGGCCCACGGATGCCGCGATGTCGGCGATGCGACGTAGGGTGTCGGCATGAGGTCGACCGGGGTGCGCACGCGGCGCTCGACGCGCGAGCTCATCGCACCGGCTGAGCGCCCCCTCGAGACCGAGTATCGCCCCGCTCGTGCGGTCGACATCGGTCGCACGGTCTCGGCGCAGCGCCACGGCACCAACGACCCGACCTACCTCGCAACCGCGCCGCTGGCGAACGGCGGCGTCGTCTGGCGGGTCAGTCGCACACCCATTGGTGTTGCGACTCTCGCCCTCCGTCAGCGTGTCGGGGGTGGCGTGAGGGCGGCGGCCTGGGGGCCCGGCGCCTCTTGGGCGCTCGACCAGCTCCCCGCCCTGTGCGGCGCGCACGACGATCCCGACGATTTCGATGCGTCTCGGCACCCGTCCGTCGCGGCGTGGCACCACCGGCATCCCGATCTGCGTATCGGGCGCACCGACCTGGTCTTCGACGCTCTGGTGAGCGCCATCATGGAGCAGAAGGTCACGAGCATGCAGGCGTTCTCCGCGTGGCGGAGCATCGTCACCTGGTACGGCGAGCGGGCACCGGGTCCGACGCCGCGCCCCATGTTCGCCCCGCCCGACATCGAGGGTTGGCGACACGTGCCCTCGTGGGCCTGGCACCGTGCGGGTCTCGAACCGCCCCAGTCGCGCACCATCGTCGAGACCGCGCGTCGCGGAGCCACCGTCGTCCGCGCGGCGAGCGCGGCGACCGACGGCGAGGCGCGAGATCGCGTCTTCATCAGCCTGCGCGGCGTCGGTATCTGGACGAGCGCCGAGGCGCGCATCCGCGCCTTCGGAGACCCGGATGCCGTGAGCGTGGGCGACTACCACCTCGCTCACCAGGTGGGGTACGCCCTCACCGGTCATCGCACCGACGACGACGGGATGCTCGAGCTGCTCGAACCGTTCGCGGGGCACCGGCAGCGCGTGATCCGCCTCATCTACGCCGGTTCGGGGCTGGAGCCCCGACGCGGTCCGCGCCTGCACCCGGAGGATCACCGCGATCGGTGACCGCCCCACGGGGGCGAACACGCCGGGAGGCGATGCCCGCCTGTGCCGCCCCAGGAATGCCCGCGGAGCGCTCGACGCGTTCGAACGGAAACGGGCCGCGGCACCGACCGCGTCGCACCGAGGACGCAACCACCCGCCCGGGCGAGCACGCGCCGCCTAGTGTGGGCGCATGATGCAATCGGGCACCGGCTGGCCGCGCGGACGTACGTACTGGGTCCTCGGGAGCGTGCTGCTGCTGGGGCTCGGCATCCTCTTCGGACTCGTCTGGCAGAACGTCTGGCTGGGTGTGGTCATCGCCGCCGCCGTATCGGTCGGCTGGCTCATCGCCTACGAGTCGAGTCGGGGCCGCAACGTCGGCGTCAACGACGAGGACAACGGCATCCAGCTCTGACGGCTCACCGGTAGTACACCGCCAGCGGATACGGTCCGTCTCGACGCACGTCGACGGGGGTGCCGAAGACCTCCTCGAGCGTGTCCGGTGTCATGAGCTCTCCCGGGGTGCCGACGTGCACCACCCGCCCCTCCGCGAGAGCGACGATGCGATCGGCGTAGGCCGCCGCGAAGTTGATGTCGTGCACCACGATGACGATCGTCTTGCCGAGTTCGTCGGCCGCGCGGCGGAGCTGCCCCATCATCGCCACGGCGTGCTTCATGTCGAGGTTGTTCAGCGGCTCGTCGAGAAGGATGTAGTCGGTGTCCTGCGCGAGCACCATCGCCACGTACGCCCGCTGGCGCTGCCCGCCCGAGAGCTGATCGAGGTACCTGCCCGACAGCTCGGTGAGGTCGAGGAAGGCGATCGCCTCGTCGATCTTCGCGTGGTCGAGAGCGGTGAGCCGCCCCTGCGAGTGCGGAAAGCGTCCGAAACCGACGAGCTCGCGCACCGTGAGGCGCGTGACGAAGTGGTTCTCCTGCCGCAGGATCGACACGATCTTCGCGAGCGTCCGCCCCGGCGTCGTCGTCACGTCGTGGCCGGCGACGGTGACGCGGCCGCTCGTCGCGGTCGTCAGGCGCCCGACGATCGTGAGCAGGGTCGACTTGCCCGCGCCGTTCGGGCCGACCAGCGCCGTGACCCCTCCGGCGGGGATGTCGAGGGTCACGGGGCCCAGCACGGTCAGGTCGCCGTAGGTCATCGTGATGTCGGTGAGCGAGATCACAGGCTCCCCTTTCGGAGGAGGTAGACGAGGAAGAAGATGCCGCCGACGAACTCGATGATGATCGAGAGCATCCCGGCGGCGTAGAACACGTGCCGCAGCACGACGTACGCGCCGAGCAGGGTCGCCATGCCGAGCAGCACCGCGAACGGCAGCACCACGCGGTGCTGCGCCGAGCCCGCGAGCTGGTACGCGAGGGTCGCGACGATGAAGCCGAAGAACGTCATCGGCCCGACCATCGTGGTCGACACCGAGATCAGCACGGCCACGAGCACGAGCATCCCGATGACCTCGCGCCGGTAGGCGAGTCCCAGATTGACGGATGCCTCGCGGCCGAGCGCCAGCACGTCGAGGCGATGCCGCGCGCGCCAGACGAGCACGAGCACCACGGCGACGACGAGGGCGCCCCACGGCAGGTACTCGGCATCCGAGTTGGAGAGGTTGCCGAACAATCGGGCCGAGAGGATGTCGAAGTCGCTCGGTGTGAGGAGCCGCTGCATCACGGTGGAGAGCGAACCGAAGCCGACGCCCAGCACCACGCCGACCAGGAGCATGATGTGGAGGTTCCCGCGACGACCGGCGAACAGCCAGCCGTACAGCAACGTCGCGAAGCCCACCATGAGCACGCTCTGCACGACGATCTTGAGCAGGCCATCGGTCGCCGAGAGCGCCGCACTGCCGAAGAAGAACACGAGGGCCGTCTGCATGACGACGTAGAGCGCGTCGAAGCCCATGATCGACGGGGTCAGGATGCGATTCGCCGTCGCGGTGTGGAACAGCACCGTCGCCACCGCCTGACAGCAGGCGACGAGGGCGATGGTCGCGACGCTCACGACGCGGAGGTTCACGGCGAGCCAGAAGGCCCGCGAGCCCGGCTCCCCCGGCACGTTCCAGGTGAGGACCCCGACGGCGGCGACCACCACGACGAGGATCAGGATGCCGAACCGCAGGGCGATCCGCGGGCGTCGGGCCGTGCGCGGCGGGGCGGAGCGGACCAGCACCTCAGCCACGGGCACGCACCCGCAGCAGCAGGGTGATGAACACCGCGGACCCGACGACCCCGAGGATCATCGAGACGGGGACCTCGAACGGCATCCGGATCACCCGCCCGACGATGTCGCACACGACGACGATGGCCACCCCGCCCAGGCATACCCAGGGCAGGTTGGCGCGGGCGTTGTCGCCGCGCCACATCGACACGAGGTTCGGCACGACCAGCCCGAGGAAGGGCAGGAAACCCACCACCACGGTGGTGACGCCCGTGGCGACCGCCACGAGAGCGGTGCCGATGAGCATCACGCGCGTGTGGTCGAGCCCGACCGAGGTCGCGATGTCGCGCCCGAGGCCCGCAACCGTGATGCGGTCCGCGTACAGGAAGACCAGGAGGACGACGATGGCGACGACCCACAGCACCTCGTAGCGTCCGCGCACGATCGAGGTGAAGCTGCCCATGAACCACGTGCCGAGCATCTGCAGCGAGTTGGTCGAGACGGCGAGGTACGTGGTGAAGGCCGAGACGACCGCGCCGAGCATGATCCCGATGAGCGGCACGACGAGCGAGGACCGCAGGGAGATCCGGCGCAGGATGCCGATGAAGACCATCGTTCCGACGAACGCGGCGACCGATGCCACGACCATCCGGACGATGAGCGGCGCGGCCGGTGCGAAGAGCACCGTCACGAGCAGACCGAGCGCGGCCCACTCGGAGGTGCCCGTGGTGGAGGGCTCGACGAAACGGTTCTGCGTGAGCAGTTGCATGATGAGGCCGGAGACGGCCATCGCGCAGCCGGCGAGGACGAGGGCGAGGGTGCGGGGCACGCGCGAGATGAAGAACATCTCGGCGCCGAAACCGTCGCCGGCGATGTCGTAGGCGCCGACGAAGAGCGACAGGACGACGAGGCCGGCGACGCCCGCGAGAGCCGTCGGCACGGCGAGGCGACTCCGGAGCGTGGGCGGAGAGGGAGCAGTGACGATCATGAGCGGGGTGGGGGCCCGGGCATCCGGACCCCCACCGGGGTCAGGAAGCGAAGGCCTCGGCGGCCGAGCGGTAGAGCTTCGTGTAGGCCTGGATGCCCTCGTCGAGGTAGAAGCTGCCGTCGAGGTACACGATCTGGTTCTTCTGCACCGCGGGGACGTTCTTCAGCGCTTCGGCGTTCTCGACGAGTTCCTTCGCGGAGACATATCCGTCCTCCCCGAACATCGCGTCGCGGTCGAGCACGAACAGCCACTCCGGGTTCGCGGCGGCGATCGCTTCCACGCTGATGTCGTCGCCGTGCGAGGCGTCCTCGGCCGCGCGGTCGAGGGCGGGGGTCAGGCCCAGCGTCGGGAAGAGGTGTCCGACCCCGCGGCCTTCTCCGGGAGCGGCGTACGAGATCTTCCCCCCGGAGGTGATCAGCCCCATCACCGTCTGCGACGGGTCGTACGCGGCCTTCGCGTCGGCGATGGCGGCATCCAGATCCGCGTTCAGCGTCGCCGCCTCGTCGTTCTTGTCGAAGACCTGGCCGAGGATCGCGGTCTGACGCTTGAGCTCGGACGTGTGCTCCTCGCCGTCGCGCGGGCTCGTCTCGATCGTCGCGGGCTGGATCTCCTTCAACTGGTCGTAGATCTCGCGGAAGCGGTAGCCGCCGACGATGAGATCGGGGTCGGCCGCGAGGATGTTCTCGATGTTCGGCTCGCGGTGCAGGCCCGCGTCGAGCACCTCGTCGCCGCCCGAGAGCGAGGGCCAGAGGTCGTACATGAGCGGCTTGGGGGCCGCGACGAGGGTCACGCCCCACTCGCTGAGCGTCTCGAACGTCGTGTTGTCGAGCGCGACGACCCGCTCCGGCGCCACCGGCACCTCGATCGATCCGTGGTTGTCCTCGACCGTGACGGTGGTCGCTGCGTCGCTCTCGGCGGGCGCGGCTGCTCCCGAGGCGCAGCCGGTGAGGGCGAGCGCGGCAGCGAGCGAAACGATCGCGGCGGGGCGGAGGGCGGTGCGGGACAGGCGAGAACTCATGTGTGTCACTCCGGTGCTGTGTACGGTGCGCGAGCGGTGGGAGGACCCCGACCCTCGGAAAAGTTAGGTTAGCCTTAGCTATGTGAATCTGTCGAACTCGCGATGCGACGCCCGCCTCGAACCCCGCCGACATGACCTCGTCTTCCGTTCGGCGACGCTCGCTGCTCGGACGTTCCTCACGCCGGCATACGTGCGCCTGCGCCTCGAGGGCCGCGATCTGCGGGGTTTCGACTCCCCCGGCGCCGACGATCACGTGCGCGTGTTCTTCCCCGAGGCAGCGGCCACGACGGACGAGATGCGGACGTCACCGAACCGGGAGTACACGCCCGTCGGGTGGGATGCCGAGGCCGGACGACTCGACATCGACGTGGCTCTGCACGGCGACGGGGTCGGCAGCCGATGGGCCGAGACGGCCCCGATCGGCGCACCCGTCGGCGTGGGCGGACCGCGGGGATCGATGGTACTGACGGGCCGACCGGACGCGTGGCTGCTCGCCGGCGACGAGACGGCGGTCCCGGCGATCCGGCGGTTCGCCGAGGCGATGGATGACGAGGCCGTGGGGCGCATCGCCGTCGAGGTCCCTTCCGCCGCCTACGACCTGCCCATCGCCGCACCCACGGGTGTGGAGGTGGTCCAGCTGCACCGCGGAGAACGCCCCGCGGGCTCGGAGCTCACCGATTGGTTGGACGCGCTCGACCTCGAGGAGCGGCCGGACGGCTGCGTCTTCGGCTTCGTCGCCGCCGAGCAGTCGATCGTGCGGGCGGGTCGGGCACTCCTGCTCGACCGATGGACCGGCGACCCTGCAGCGACGATCGTGAAGGGATATTGGAAGCGCGGAACGGCGGAGTATCACGCGCCGCACTGATCCGTCGCCCGCCCTGCGCCGGCACGAACCCGCGGCCGCCCGGTCAGTCGCGCTGCACTCCGCCCGCGAAGGCCAGCACCCGCGCGCGCAGGAACGGCGTCGTGAACACCGCCGAGGCACCCGGGACGGGAGAGGATGCCGCGGCGGACGCCGCATCGGTGAGAGCGCCCCGCAGGAGGGGAAGGGCGGCACCGGTGGCTGTGAGGGCGTCGACCGCCCGGACCGTGTATTCGTCGGCGATCCCGATGCGTTGGGCGACGGCATCCGAGGGGTCGACACCGTCGGGCACCCGCACGGCGGACTGCGCCGACAGCGCCGCGGAGCTGCGCGCGAAGGCGGCGGTCGAGACACCCAGGGCGAGCCACGCTCCTCCCTCGTCAGCCCGCGCGCCCAACGCGTCGCGTGCCGTCTCGAGCGCTGTCGTGCGCAAGCCGTTCAGGTCGTCCGCCGCCAGCGGGCTGTCGCCGCGCCGCGCGTCGTAGGCGTCGGTCGCGGCCACCGCCGCCCGTCGCAGCAGCGACGCGAGACCGTCGAGGTCGGCGTCGGACGCGAGCCCGCCCGCCCCGTCGATGTCGGTGCGCAGTTCCGCGAGGGCCCGTGCGGTCTGTACCGCCGAGGATGCCAGGGCAGCGGAGGTCAGCCCCGCGGCGGCGAGCGAGGGGTCGGCGTCGGCCGCGAGGAACGCCTGCGCCTGCTGGGCGAGCGCGTCGGCCTCGGCCGCCCACCCGATCGCGGCGAGCACCGGATCGGCATCGTCGAGCGACGAGGGTGCCGCTGCCAGTTCACCCAGCAGCGCGTCGGCGTCGGCAACGGCGGCCGTCGCGAGCGTCTGCGCATCCGTCGATGCAAGCGCGGGCGCCGCAGCCGCGGCGGCGGTGTCGGCGGCGGTCGTCGCGGCGGCCCACGCGCCGCCCGAGTCGTCCTCCGCGAGCAGCTGCTCGCCGCGCGCGACCGCCGCCCGCGCCCGGTCGGCGAGGGTGCTTCCGGGCGCGGAGTCGAGCGACGACCGCGCGCGATCCAGCGCATCGTCGACGGCGGTGGCCACGGCATCCGGCACCGCGGGTGCATCCGCCGCCGTGGGCAGGGCCGAGGGCGAGGGGGGAGGCGTCGGGAAGACGGACTCGGGGAGGTCCTCCCCGGTCATGACCGCGTACGCGCTCGCGATGTCGGCGACCTCGGTGATGGTCATCCCCCCGGTCGCGGCGAGCTGATCGAGGTCGACGGCCATGCCCTCGGCATCCACCGCCGTCCGCTGGCCCGCGGGCACGAGGATGGTGTCGATCCCGCCCGCCTCGATCGCTGCCGAGACCTGTTCGGGAAGCCCCGCCACCGGACTCACGGCACCGAGCGGGGTCACCCCGCCCGTGAGCGCGACCCCGGGCTGCACGTCGGCGCCGTAGTACAGCGCGAGCACGCCGACCGCGGTGACCGCCCCCGCCGCGGGGGTGGCGATGCGCGCATCGAAACCGAACGTGTACGCGGTGTCGGGCCGGGCTCCGGTGAGCAGCGTGGCCGCGGTCACGGCCGTCCACGTCGCTGACTGGGTGATTGGGTCGACGCCGCTGACGTCGTTCTCGGTGATGTCGATGCTCAGGTCACCGCCGTCTGCGGAGTCGGCCGTGATGCGCTGGCTGGTCACCCCGCCCTTCTTGCCGCTCGCGTAGAGAACGGGCACGGTCAGCTCCGACCCCGAGAACGACCCGTCGGAGCCCGAGCCGAACCCCAGCGAGAACTTCAGGTCGCATCCCGCCAGAACGAGCACGCAGGCGAGCGCGAGGGCCGCGACCGGCAGCGACCGACGCATCACGCGGTGCCGACGCTGGGCGCGCGACTCATCGGCACGTGCGGGATGCCGTCCTCCGAGAAGCGCTCGCCCGAGACGACGAAGCCGAACCGGCCGTACCACGGCGCGAGGTGCTCCTGCGCGTCGAGCAGGATCGGGATGCCGGGAGCCTCGGCATCCAGGTGGGACACCGCCGCGCGCATGAGGTCGGCGGCGATGCCGCGGCCACGGGCAGCGGCGGCGGTGGCGACCCGACCGATCCGCGTGTTCGACGGCTCGCGCAGGAGACGGAGCGTCGCGAGCACGTCGTCGCCCTCGCTCGCCCACATCAGCTCGGCGCCCGGCTCGATGTCGCGCCCGTCGATCTCGGGGTAGGCGGCCTCCTGCTCGACGACGAACACGCTGACGCGCATCCAGAGGATGCGGTACAGCGTCAGCGGGGCGATGTCGGCGACGGGCGCCCGGTGCAGGGTGACGGCCATCCTTCGACCGTACCGGGGCGTCGCGCACGGCGCGGACGCGACCGCCTCTTCGATGGACGTGGTCGGGACGGCGACGCTAGCCTCGCGTCATGTCGTTCCAGGCGTACCTCGACAACATCGAGACCAAGACCGGGCTCACCCCTCGTCAGTTCCTCGCCCTCGCCGATGAGCGCGGGTTCGGGCCCGGCACCAAGGCCGGCCCCATCCTGCAGTGGCTGAAGGACGACTACGACCTCGGTCGTGGTCATGGGATGGCGCTGGTCCACGTGATCACGAAGGGCCCGAAGATCAGCGACGCGCACGTCGGCCGCCCCGGTCCGCACGGCGACGCGACAGACGAGCTCTGGCTCGACGGCGCCGCGTCGAATCCGCGCGCCTAAGGGGCGCCGGAGCCGAAGCGTCGCGAGGCGGCCACCTGCTCGGCGACGCGACGGAGCGCCAGGATGAGCGGCTCGACGAGCGCCGTGCCCAGCACCACGTAGCGCACGGCGTCCTCGATCGAGGTGTCGGGAGTCGCCGCGAGCTCGGCCTCGGCGAGCGCACCGAGGTGCTCGAGGTAGGCGTCCATGACCGCGTCCGGCACCGTGAACCCCGCTCGATCGAGGGTCGCGAGGGCGTGCGCGACCGCGGCGATCTGCTCGGGGAAACAGTGCTGCGGCGCGCCGCCCATGCGATCCAGCAGCGCGAACGCCGCGGTGAGGTCGAGATCGGTGGAGGCCGCGGGCGTCACAGCGGCGTTGGCCGCACCGAGGAGGTCGTACGGGTTCTCGGGCGGCTCCTCGAGGACCGCGACCACTTTGCGCACGCCCGCGATCCCCACGCCCGCGTCGACGAGGGCGCGGATGACGCCGAGGCGCTGCACGTGCGCCTCGCCGTAGGCGGCCTGCGTAGGGGAGGACCGCTCCCCCTCGGGCAGGAGCTTCTCGCGCAGGTAGTACTTGATCGTGGCGACGGGGACGCCGCTGCGCGTCGCCAGTTCTGAGATCCGCACACTGCCCCCTTGACTCGATAGCAGGACTATCCAACACTGGATAGTGACACTATCGAGTGAGGACGAGCCATGGCATCCATCAATCAGGGTCGGATGACCCACCGCTGGGACGACGAACTGGTCGTCTTCCACATCGGCATGACCGTCAACCGCTGGTGGCGCGTCGACCAGTGGATGCCGTTGATGGGCGACATGCCCAGGATGCTGCGCGAACTCAGCGTCGACCCCGATTCGGGTCTGATGGGCTTCACGATGTTGCTCGGATCGCGCGGCCCCTACCTCGTGCAGTACTGGTCGTCGCTCGACAAGCTCTACGCCTACGCCTCGGCGCCGTCGCACGAGCACCGGCCCGCGTGGACCCGCTTCAACCGTCGAGCGCGGAAGAACCCCGGCGTCGTCGGCATCTGGCACGAGACGTACCTCGTCGACCGGGCCGAGACCATCTACGTCGGCACTCCCCCGATGGGCTTGCCGAAGGCGACGGCCGTCGTGCCGATCCCGTCCCGTCACGACCGGGGTCGTGCACGCGTGGCGGACGGCCGCACGCACAGCGCCCGGGCCGGAGCCGCGGGGTCAGAATGAGCGTATGGAATCGATCCTCACCACTGCCGCCGACCTGAACGCCGCCCTCGCCGCGGGGGCGTATCCCGACGGCGGGCCGGTGCGCGTGCTCGACGTGCGGTGGCGGCTCGATCGCCCCGACGGTCGGCCGGACTATCGTGCGGGGCACGTCCCCGGCGCGCAGTACGTCGCCCTCGACCGCGACCTCGCCGCGCACGGCGTGCCGACCGAGGGCCGGCATCCGCTGCCCTCGGTCCACGACCTGCAAGCGACGGCGCGGCGGTGGGGGATCGATGCAGGCGACACGGTCGTGGTCTACGACGACGCGAACAACATGGCGAGCGCCCGGGCCTGGTGGCTGCTGCGCTACGCCGGTCTCACCGACGTCCGCCTCCTCGACGGGGCCCTGCGGGCCTGGAACGACGCCGGGTACGAACGAGAAGAGGGGGATGCCGCGCCCCCGGCCCCCGGGACGGTCGAACTGACGTACGGCGCCCTGCCCGTCCTCGACTTCGACGACGTCGCCGACTTCGCCGCCGAGGGACTCCTGCTCGACGCGCGCGCCGGCGAGCGCTACCGCGGCGAGGTCGAGCCGATCGACCCCCGCGCGGGACACGTGCCCGGGGCGGTCAGCGCCCCCACGACGGAGAACATCGGCGACGACGGCCGCTTCCGCTCACGCGAGGAGCTGGGATCGCGTTTCCGCATGCTCGGCGCCGAGGACGGCGTGAGCGTGGGGGTGTATTGCGGGTCGGGGGTGACGGCGGCGCACCAGGCCGTGGCCCTGACGCTCGCGGGATTCGAGCCGCGGCTGTACCCGGGATCGTGGAGCCAGTGGTCGAACCACCCCGAGCTGCCCATGGCGACGGGATCCGACCCGCGCTGAGCAGGCTCCCGCGACGAGGGACCCCGCGCCGCGGCGTCAGACCCAGAGGTCGCTGACCGGCACCTCGCGGCCCAGAACGTTCTGCGCGGCGCGGTGCCCGGACAGCATGGCGCCGGGAACCGTCGCCGGGTCGTCTCCCCACGTCGCCTCCCCGGCCAGATGCAGTGTCCCGTCCCCGAGGGGTGCGGCGAGGTCGTCGTGGTCGGCGCCGACCGAGCCCGGCAGCATGTAGGCGTACGAGCCGCGCGAGAACGGGTCGTCCTGCCAACGGGTCACGATCGCACTCTCGGGCTCGGCCACGGCGCCACCGTACAGGCGCCGCAACTGCGCGAGGGTGGAGGCGACGATCTCGTCGTCGCTCCACTCCCGCGTGGCGACGGCGGCAGGACCCGCCGCGAATGTCAGCAGGGCGGGTTCGTCGTGCAGGCGCCCCAGGTCGTACCAGGAGTGCCACCACTCCCCCTCGTCGCCGAGCTGGCGGATGCCGTAAACCCCGGCATCCCAGAACCGTTCGGCGAACCGCAGCACGACCTTCTCGAAGGCGTTCATGCGCAGAAGGCCGAGCGCGCGGGCGTGCGCCGCGGGCAGGGCGGGCTCGAGCACGAGATCGCCCGCGTGCAGCACCCCCACCGGCACCGTGACCACGACGTGCCGAGCGCGGAACGTGCCGCGGGCGGTCTCCACCTCGGCTCCCTCCGACGACCACCGCACGCGCGAGACCGCGTGGTCGAGGCGCACGTCGAGCCCCTCGGCGAAGTTCGAGGCGAGCTCGTCGTAGCCCTGCGGGAACACCACCTCGTCGCCGTTGACGGTGTCGTCGTCGAGCCCGTGGGCGCCGAGGCCGTGCATGCCGATCCCGTACTGCTCCTGGGCCCGACGGTCGTTGTACTCCCGCACGCGCTCCGCGCGTTCGGCGTCCCACCCCTGGGCGGCGAGCGCGCGCTCCACGACCTCACCGTAGGTCGCATCGTCGTCGGCCGCGGCGATGACGTCGACCAGGACGGCGTTCAGCGTTCGGATGTCGTCGGCGTACTGCCGCACGGCCTCCGGGGAGAGACGGCGCCCGGCGGCGTCGAAGTACGTCAGCGGACGAGAATCGGGCTGGTATCCGCCGACCGTGAACTCCACCGTCGGCATCCCGAACGCGCGGGCCGCCTCGGCGACCGGGCTGTCGTCGATGCCGTGGATCCACGACGCGCCGCGATCGGTGACGTGCCCTCCGCTGCGGTCGGTGAAGACGCGCCCGCCGACGCGGTCGCGCGCTTCGAGCACGACCACCCGATGCCCGTGGCGAGCCAGAAGCCGAGCGGCGGCGAGGCCCGAGATGCCCGCCCCGACGACGAGGGTGTCCACCGTGTCCATGCGTCCTCCGCGTGCTCGTGGTGAAGCGACGGTACTGCGGGGCCGGGCCCGGCGGCATCCGCCACCCCGGCGAGCAGACGCGAAGCGGATGGACAGCGCGTACAGCGCGTCAGTCGAGCGGTGCCTCTTCGTCGCGCCGAACGGGAGTGACGCCCTTGCGCCCGTAGCGCAGCCAGAAGAACAAGTAGCACAGGCCGACGAAGGGGATGCCGAAGTACAGGGCCGCGACCTGATTCTCATCGAACGCGATCGCCACGATCGACGCGGTGAGCAGCACGAAGGCGAGGATGGGCACGAGCGGGTACAGCGGCGTGCGGAACGCGAGGGTGGAGACGTCACCGCCGTCGCGGAAGAACTGCCGCCGGTGGAAGAACTGCGCGGCGACGATCGACATCCACACCGCGACCGCCGCGAAGCCGGCGATCGACACGAGCACGAGGTACACGGTCTCGGCGGCGATGACGCTCGAGATGAGCGACACCAGACCGATGGCGAGGCTGACCAGCAGGGCCACCATCGGGATGCCGCGCCGCGTGAGCCGCGTGAAGGCGCGCGGCGCGTAGCCCTCCTCGGCGAGCGAGAACAGCATCCGCGCGCACGAGTAGAGCCCGCTGTTGCCCACCGAGAGCAGCGCCGTGATGACGACGAAATTCATGATGTCGGCCGCGTAGGGCACGCCGACGTACTCGAAGACGTCGACGAACGGGCTCGACGACAGCCCCGCCTGCTCGTAGGGCAAGAGGGCGGCGATGACGACGATCGAACCGACGAACAGCACGAGCAGACGCAGCACCGTCGAGCGCAGCGCCCGCGGGATGTTGCGGCCCGGATCCTTCGTCTCGCCCGCCGCGACGCCGACGAGCTCGGCGCCGCTGAAGGCGTAGAACACCGCGAGGGAGGTGATGAGCACGCCTCCGAGACCCGCGGGTAGCAGCCCGTCGGGCGTGGCGAAGTTGCTGAGGCCGACCGCCGCGTGCGGCTCCGACGACAGCGGCGTGAAGCCGAAGATCGCCATCGTCCCCAGCACGATGAGCGCGACGATCGCGACGACCTTGATGAGGGCGAACCAGAACTCGGTCTCCCCGAACACGCGCGCCGAGATGGCGTTCAGGGTGAACAGCACGCCGGCGAACACGATGCACCACACCCAGACCTCGACGTTCGGGAACCATCGCTGCATGAGGATGCCGGATGCCGTGAACTCCGACCCGAGCGCCACCACCCAGCACAGCCAGTAGAGCCACGCCGTGGTGAAGCCGGTGGCCGGCCCCATCGTGCGCGCCGCGTAGATGTGGAGCGATCCCGAGACGGGATAGGTCACCGCGAGCTCGCCCAGGCAGACCATGACCAACCACACCACGAAGGCACCCAGCAGGTAGGCCAGCACCGCACCGAGGGGGCCGGCCTGGTGGATCGTGTAACCCGAGCTCAGGAAGAGGCCCGAGCCGATGACACCGCCGAGGGCGATCATGACGAGATGCCGGGCATCCATGGCCCGGCGCAGTCGGCGCGGTGCGCCCGCGGGGCCGGACGTATCGAGGGAGGAATCGAGGGGACGACTCATGGAGTGCTCGCATTCATGATCGAGCCCGGAGCCGTCGAGGCGTCCGGGCGACGCAGTCACAGTAGTCGACGGCGGGCCCCGACGCGCCCTCACTACGCTGGACGGGGCGCGCGAGCCGCGCCGCAGAGCGAGAGGGGCCACGATGACGGCATCCGACGAGGTCGCCCCGAGGGCCGTCGTGCGCCCCGACCGCACCGATGCTCCGACCCTCGGCGAGTCGAGTCTGGCCGTGCACGGCGGCATCGAGCTCGACAGCACGCGGTCGCTGCGCACACCGATCGTCATGTCGAACTCGTTCGCCCTCCCCGACGACCCCAGCGAGATCAGCTGGTCGGCCACCGCCCCGGGCCTGTACACGCGCAACACCGGCGTCAATCAGCTGGCGCTCGAGCGCAAGCTCTCCGCGCTGGAGCACGGCGAGGACGTCGTCGCGCTGGCATCCGGAGTCGCCGCCCTGCACGCGGTGTTCTTCACCCACGTGCGCGCGGGAGACCACGTGGTCGTGAGCGACGTCGTGTACGAGGCCACCTGGCGCCTGTGGACCGAGCTGCTCCCGGGCCGCTACGGCATCGAGGCGACCTTCGTCGACGTGACCGATCCGGATGCCGTCCGCGCGGCGATCCGGCCCGAGACGCGGCTCGTGTGCGTCGAGGCGATCGCCAACCCCACCACGAAGGTCGCCGACATCGCGCTGCTGGCCGAGATCGCCCACGCAGCCGGGGCTCTGCTGATGGTCGACTCGACCTTCACTCCCCCGCCGTTCTACCGGCCGCTCGACGACGGCGCGGACCTCGTCGTGCATTCGCTGACGAAGTACATCAACGGCCACGGCGACGCGATGGGCGGAGCGGTGATCGGTCGGGCGGAGCTCATCGAACCGATCAAGGCCGACGCGATGGTCGACGTCGGCGGCATCATCTCGCCGTTCAACGCGTGGATGATCACGCGCGGTTCGGTCACGCTCCCCCTGCGCCTGAGGCAGCATTTCGCCTCCGCCCAGCGCGTCGCCGAGCTGCTCGAGGCCGACCCGCGCGTCGCGTTCGTCGCCTATCCCGGGCTCGCCTCGCACCCCCAGCACGATCTCGCCCGCCGGCAGTTCGGCGGTGCCGCGTACGGCGGCATGATGGCCTTCGCGCTCGACGGCGACCCCGACCTGCAGAACAGGTTCGTGTCCGAGCTGCGGCTGATCACCTCGGGCTTCTCGCTCGGACACGACGACAGCCTCATCGTGCACACGTCCGCCGACGGCCCCCGTACCGCGACCTACCCGGAGCCGTTCCGCCGCTACGGCCACCTGCGTCTGTCGGTCGGACTCGAGGATGCCGACGACCTCCTCGCCGATCTGGTGGCGGCTCTCGATGCCGCCGGGCGATGACGATACCTATGAATCGGGAATGTCCCTCGGCATCCTCTTCCGCTCCGTTACCTCACCGTTATAGAGTGCTCGCACGGTAGTTGTTTTGCTGTGGCAGCTATCGACATGTGATTGCAGGACACTCTGGTGCAGGAAAGGGCCGGTCGGGAATCCTCCGACCGGCCCTTCTTCGTTCGGTCGGGCCGGCGACTCCCTCAGGAGCGGGAGGATGGACGCGTGAAGGATGACGAGCTGACCGAACCCGACGGACGCATCGTGCTGGTGCGACACGGCGAGACCGCGTGGAGCCGCACCGGACGGCACACCGGCCTGACCGACATCCCGCTGACCGAGACCGGCGCCTACAAGGCCGAGCTGGCGGGCACGCTGCTCGCCACCCGACGGTACGACCTGATCCTGTCGAGCCCGCTCCAGCGCGCGGTCGAGACGGCCGCCCGCGCCGGGTACCCCGACGTACGGACCGACGCCCGTCTCGTCGAATGGGACTACGGCGCCTACGAGGGGCTGACCACTCCCGAGATCGTGGAACAGCTCGGCCGTCCGTGGACGATCTGGGAGGGAACGCCCGCCGGCGCGACCCCGGGCGAGTCCGTCGCCGACGTCACTGCACGGGCGGAATCGCTCCTCGCGGAGCTGCGCCCTCGGGTACGGGCCGGTGAGCAGGTCCTGCTGTTCTCGCACGGGCACTTCCTCCGCGCTCTGGCCGGCACCTGGCTGGGCCTGACCGCCGCCGGGGGCCGGTACTTCGTCCTGGGCACCTCCGCCGTGAGCGAGCTGGGCTTCGAGCACGGCTCCGAGGTCATCACGCAGTGGAACCACGTGCGCGGACGCTGATCGCGTCGGGACGGGCCATCCGGGATTCGCAGGATCGTCCCGCCGAATCGGTCACGGAAATATAACGGCGACCTCTTCCCCTCCGTTACCTCACCGTTATAGAGTGCTCGCACGGTAGTTGTTTTGCTGTGGCAGCTACCGACATGTGATTGCAGGACACTCTTGGTGCAGGGACAAGGGCCGGTCGGAAGCCTCTCCGACCGGCCCTTACTCTGTCCAGAGCCTCGGCGTCGACGTCGAGTCCGCGGCATCCGGCTCCCTCTACGCTGAAGGCATGACCGATCGCCGCCTCGCCGTGCAGGCCTGGGAGAGCCTCTTCCGCGCGCAGCACGAGGTGTTCGAAGACATCCGCTCGGATTTCGAGGGCGAAGAGCTCACCCAGGCCGAGTACGACGTGCTCCTCACGGTCACGCGCGCGCCGCGCATGACGGCGCGACTGCGCGACGTGACCGGCAACATGCTCATCAGCCAGCCGAGCGTCTCGCGTCTGGTCGAGCGCATGGTCGCGCGAGGCCTGCTCACGAAGTGCGCCGATCCAGAGGACGGCCGAGGGGCGCTGGTCACCGCCACCGAGGAGGGCGCCGTGACGTTCCGCCGCCTCGCCGCCGCGCACGGACGCTCGATCGCCGACCGTATGGCCCGCCTCACCGACGACGAGCTCGCGCAGCTGCGCGCGCTCACCGCGAAGCTGCGCGACTGACCGGCGTCATCGAGCGGATCAGCACTCGATGACGTTGACCGCGAGGCCGCCCTCGCTCGTCTCCTTGTACTTCGTCGACATGTCGATGCCGGTCTGCCGCATGGTCTCGACCACCGCGTCCAACGACACGTAGTGACTGCCGTCGCCGCGCAGGGCCAGGCGGGCCGCGGTGACCGCCGTCGAGGCGGCGATCGCGTTGCGCTCGATGCACGGGATCTGCACGAGACCCCCGACCGGGTCGCACGTGAGGCCGAGATGGTGCTCCATGGCGATCTCGGCGGCGTTCTCGATCTGCCGGTTCGTGCCGCCCATGACCGCCGTCAGCCCTCCCGCCGCCATCGCGCACGCCGATCCGACCTCGGCCTGGCATCCGCCCTCGGCGCCCGAGATCGAGGCATTCGCCTTGAACAGCGAGCCCAACGCGGCGGCCGTCAGCAGGAAACGACGGATGCCGCGCCTCCGGTTCGCCTCGGCGACCTCCTCGTCATCCCAGTGCGAGACCTCGGAGCGGGTGACGGCGTGACCGTCGTATCCGAGCAACGCGCTGCCCACGAGCTCGCCGTGCGGCGTGACGGCGTTGCCGACACCGAGCCCCGAGTCCGCGAGGAACCGCCACCAGTACATCGCCACCGCCGGCAGGATTCCCGCTGCGCCGTTGGTGGGCGCCGTGACCACCCGCCCGCCCGCGGCGTTCTCCTCGTTCACCGCGAGCGCGAAGGCCCCGAGCCACTCCCCCGGGAGCTCGCGGTGCCCGTCGGCCTCGATGGCATCCAGCTGTTCGCGCATCACGGCGGCGCGGCGCTTCACCTTCAGGATGCCGGGAAGCACGCCGTCGTTGCGCAGACCCGCGTCGACGCAGGCCGCCATCGCATCCCAGATGCGGTCGAGGCCCGCGGCGATCTCCTCGTCGGAGCGCAGTGCCTCTTCGTTCAGACGCGCCGCCTCGGCGATCGTGATGCCGCGCTCGTCGCACAGGGCGAGGAGCGTTGCGGCGTCGTCGAAGGCGAGCGGCATCGGTGCGGCCGCCACCGGGGCGGGTTCGCCCTCACGGCGGATGAAGCCGCCGCCGATCGAGTAGAACGTCTCCTCGACGAGCACGCCGCCGTCGCGGTCGCGCGCGACGAGGGTCATGGCGTTGGGATGACCGGGAAGCCGCGTGCGCGGCTCGAGGGCGATGTCCGCCTTCGCGAAGGGGATCTCGTGCGTGCCGGCGAGCGCCAGCGGGCGCCCGTCCGGCCAGTCCGACCACGCGCGGCGGACGGCATCCGGGTCCACGGTCTCGGGCTCGAGGCCCTGCAGACCCGCGACGACGGCGTCGGGGGTGCCGTGACCGATGCCGGTCGCGCCCAGCGAGCCGTAGAGGGCGCAGGAGACGGATGCCACCCGCTCCAGGGCTCCGCTGCCCTGCAGTCGTGCGGCGAAGGAGAACGCGGCCCTCATGGGGCCGACGGTGTGGGAGCTCGAGGGTCCGATCCCGATGGAGAACAGCTCGAACGCGGAGGTGTATGCGCTCATCCCGCCAGCGTACGTCGCCGACTCGACACCTGCCGGTCATCACCGCGCCACGCCCGGGATGCACGTGGTTCGGGGCCGATTAGACGTCTCCCGGGGTCCCGGCTATGCTTGACCACGGCCTGCGCGCCGTTTCGCGCGGAGGCCCTGCGCCCGTAGCTCAATGGATAGAGCATCTGACTACGGATCAGAAGGTTAGGGGTTCGAGTCCCTTCGGGCGCACACTGTGTTGAGACAGTGACAAGCCCCGGCTGAGAAGAAATTCTGAGCCGGGGCTTTTTCCGTTTCCCACGCAGGTCGTCGACGAGTGCGCGCGTCGGCTTCGGCGCGTGCCGGCCGGGCCGACCGTGCCTCGGGCGCGGATGCCGCGCTGCGAGACGTCAGGCCGAGGCGCCGCCCCGGTGGGCGGCGTCCGTGGCGGCCGAGTTCAGCTGCAGGATCGCGATCGCTTCGTGCAGGGAGCCCAGCGGCGCCTCGATGTCGTCGTAGTGGTGCACGAAGCCGTTCGCGTCGCGCGCGCTCACCGAGACCAGGGCGTATCCGGGTCGTGCCACCCGGGCCGTGCGTCCGAACCGCCGTTGCGCCATGGCATCCCTCTCGCTCGCCGCCGAGGCTACCCCTCCGCTCCTGTCGCGAGAGGTCAGCGCGCGGGGGACTTCTTCTTCTTGTCGCTCTTGGCGCTCTTGTCGGGCGCAGCGACGTCGTCGTCCACGGCCGCGGGCCGCTCTTTCGCCCGGCGCTTCGCCTGCGAGGCGAGACGGGCGAGGTCGACCATGCGCAGGGCGTCCATGCGCGCCTTGCGCATCTGGGCGTACTCGGGGTCGGCGTCGGCGGTCATCCCCTCGACGTCCAGCCGCTGGCGGAGGTTGGCCTCGACGTCGCCCCACGCGGCGATGCGGGCGTCGGCGACGAGGGTCTTCACGCGATCGGGGTCGTCGGCGAGAGCGCGCAGTTCCTTCGCGACCCCGCGCGACTGCTTCGCACGGCGGCGGAGGTTGCGGGTGTCGCGGTCGCGGTAGTCGTGGGTGCCCGAGGAGTCGGAGAAGCGCCCCCACGCGCGCTTGCGCTGGTGCGTCACCCGCTCGGCCGCTTGGTCCTGCTCGTCGGCGAGGGAGCGGAGGGTGTCGCGGGCCAAGTCCGCGAACACCTCGTTGTCGAACTGCCCGCCGCGGGCGATCGTGTCGACCAGGATGCGATTGCGCACGGTCAAACGCGCCGCGGCCGTCGCGATCGACAGCCCTTCGGCGATGGCCTCCTTCGTGCGCCCCACGGGACCTCCCCTCCCAGGCTATCGTCCGGGGCGGACGGCGCAGCGCTCAGCGGTCAGGACAGCTTCGACACGATGGCCGCGACGCGACGAGCGCGCGTGTCGGCAGCCTTCGCCGACTCCACGTTGGCCACATGCGCCTTGCGCGCGCTGGGGGCGAGGGCGTCGAACGCGGGCCGGACCCCGGCTTCCGCGAGCGCCGTCGCGAGATCGTCGGGAACCTCTGTCGTGCGGGGCGCCGTGTCGAGGGTCAGCTCGACGGTGATGGCATCCCCACCCGAAAGGCCCGTCGCCTTGCGCTTGTCGGCGGAGAACGGGATGAGCGAGCGACCGCCCATCGCACCGATCGTGCTCGAGAAGACGTACCCGTCGACGTCGACCGTCACGGCGGCGCGCTTGCCGCCGCCGAGGGCCTCGATGACCTCCGGGGGCACCTCGATGCCGGTGTTGTTTCCCATCTGCGACAGTGTCGTCTCGAAGCGCATGAGGGGAGTGTGACAGAAACGCAGCTAGGTGAACACTGCGGGAATTGCAATCCCCATCATCGGTGTGGGGGCGCGACCTATGGTCGACTCTGTTGCGGAGGGCCTCGGAGAGTACTCGGGGGCCTTCTGTCGTATCCGGGGTTCTACCCGATCGTCGCCCCGGAATGCAAAGCCCAATCCGATCGGCGCATTGTCTCCGAAGATGGTGGAGAGCGACCGGACGGTCGCTGCCAACAATCTGGGAGGTTCATCATGAGCTCGTCACCCAACCGCATCGTGGCCACCGTCTTCGGCGCTGTCTACCTGCTCGTCGGTCTGCTCGGCTTCGCCGTCACGGGCGGCGTCGGATTCATCGCGACCGAGGGCGGGCTTCTGCTCGGTATCTTCGCGGTCAACCCGCTGCACAACATCGCGCACCTCCTCATCGGTGCCGCGCTGCTGATCGCCGGTCTCGCGAACGCCCGCGCCGCGAAGGGCGTCAACACCACCGTCGGAGCCGTCTACCTGCTCCTCGGTATCGTCGGCTTCTTCCTCGTCGGCACGGCCGCCAACATCCTCGCGCTGAACACGGCCGACCACTTCCTGCACCTTGCCAGCGCGGTCGTGCTGCTGGGTGTCGGCCTCGGCACCGAGCGCAACGTCCCCCGCACCGCGGCGGTCTGAACATGAACGCCGCGACCTTCGTGCGGTCGTGGCCCTCCGTATCCGCGTGGGGGGCCGGCCTCATCACCGCTGCCCTCGGCGCGGGTGCGATCGTCCGTTCCGATTCCGGGGCCCTCGCAACGGGCCTCGGGATCGGGATGGTGATCCTCGGTCTCGCCTCCCTGGTCTGGGGGGCCGCGACCCTGTCGACGGGACGCCTCGTCGTCCCGCGCCTCGCCCTCGCGGGCGCCCTGTCGGCGATCGCCCTCTCCACCGCCCTGATGTTCGTCGCCTCGGCGCACACCAGCATCATCGGCGTCGCGGCGGGCTCGGTGCTGCTCGTCGTCGTGGGTGCGACCTCGGCCATCCATCTGCGTCGACGCGGCCAGCGCGCGACGCGCACCGCCCAGCCGATGAGCGTCACGGGACTGCTCGTCGCCGCGGCCGTGATCGCCGTTCTCGTCACTCCTGCCCTCGGCGCGACGCAGGATGCCGTCCTGCTCCGCGATGACGGCACCGTGCCGGTCGTCACGCACGACGGACACTGACCGCCCTTCCGGGAAGCATCGACGTCGAACTCTTCCCGAGCCCACCCGCTCAGACGGTGGCACGCTGGAACGGTGACCGACGCGACCTTCCCCTCCGTCCCCGGCTGGATCGCGAGCCTGCGCGGCAAGATCCTCATCGCTCTGGCGGGGGACCCGACCGGCATGGCGCCGTACGTCCGCGCGATCGCCGACGGCGACGACACCGGGTACTTCGTTGAGAACGGCCCCGCGTGGACGGTGCATGCGGGAATGGGCACGCTCGTCGCCGGCATCCGGGCCCTCCTTCTCCAGGCGTTGCACCCGGGTGCGCTCGCGGGCGTGCACGACTGGTCGCGCTACCGCGAGGATCCCATCGGCCGGCTGACCGGCACGGTGCGCTGGGTCATCACCCTGACCTACGGCTCGCGGACGCAGGCGGATGCCGAGACCCGGCGCGTCGGCAGGTTCCACCAGCGTGTGAAAGGCGAGTACCGCGCCGGTGACGGCAGCGAGCGGGCCTACACCGCCGAAGCGGCCGACCTGGTGCGGTGGGTGCACCTGGCCTTCACCGACGCCTTCCTCGCCGGACACGAGGTGTCGAAGAAGCCCATCCCCGGCGGACCCGACGCCTACGTCGCCGATTGGGCGACCGCGGGTCGGCTGATGCGGGTGGTCGACCCTCCCCGCACGCGCGCGGCGTTGCGCGCCGAGATCGACGGGTTCTGGGAGCGCGGGGAACTCCGCGGCGACGAGAGGGTCGCCGAGGTGGTGCGGTTCCTGCGCAAGCCGCCGTTCCCCGGCTTGATGGGCCTGTCGTATCGCGTGCTGTTCGCCGCCGCCGTCGCCACGATCCCGCGGAGGTATCGCAAGATGCTCGGCGTGCGACGATGGCCGCTGCCGGTGCTGGCGCTGACGCGGTTCGTCCTGCGCGTCACCGAGCGCGCTCTCGGCTCCGGCCCGCGGGCGCAGGACATGGCCCGGCAGCGCCTCGCCCGGTTGGAGCGTGACGGTCGGGAGGCCGCGTGAGCGACGACGCCCGCCAGGCCGCCGAGCGCTACCGGCTCGACCGCGAGCTGCGCGACGCCGGACTCGAGCCGGCACCCGCGGAGCCGACCGGCCCCGCACGCGGGTCGACGGCCGCCGAACGAGCGGCGTTCGTCGAGACGTCGATCCAGCAGGCGATCCGGCGCGGCGAGTTCGACGACCTCCCTGGAGCGGGCAAGCCCCTGGACCTCGGATCCTCGCACGATCCCGACTGGTGGATCCGCCGCAAGATCGAGACCGAGCAGCTGACGGGCCTCGGGCCTCCGGCGCTGACGCTGCGCGTCGAGCACGCCGAGATGGACGAACGCCTGGATGCCATCGCGCGCGAGCCCGACGTGCGCGAGGCGGTCGAGGATTTCAACCGGCGCGTGATCGAGGCGCGCCGCCAACTGCAGGGCGGGCCCCCTGTCGTGACGCCCACGGTGGACGTGGATGCCGTCGTGGCAGCCTGGAATGATCGACGTCGCGCGCGCGAGGAGGCGGCCGCCGTGGCCGCTCCCCCACCGCGGCGCCGATGGTTCCGGCGCGGGCGGTGACGTCGCGGTCCCTTCCACAGGCTCAGGGACCTGGAATGGCGCGAGGACCGGCGGCGCGAGGTGGCTGAGCCCGCCGAAGCCACCGGGGCGGCGGCACGGACCGCCGCTGATCAGAGGGCGGCGAGAGCCTCGGCGCGGGCGACCAGGGCCCGCGCGCGAGCGAGGGTCGGTGCGTACGAGCCGTCGACCGGACCGTCGGGAGTGGTCGACAGCAGCGACCGGGCCGCCTCCACCTCGACGGGCGCGGGTGTGAAGCCGGCGTGGGCGCCGGGGATCGCGGCATCCTGGAGCGCGAGCGTGCCGGTGAAACCCATCGCGGCGGCATGGCGTGCCGCGTCGTGCGCCTGATCGATCGGACCGCACGGACCGTCGATGGGGCCCGCGATGCCCGCAGCCGCCGACGCGACGACGAGCTGCGCACGCGGCCACGACAGCGCGATGCGCTCGGCCGACATGCCGGTGTCGCGGCGGAAGTCGCCGGTGCCGAACGCCAGGCGGCGGGTCGCGGGGTGCGCGGCGATCGCCGGGGCTTCCAGCAGCGCGGCCGCCGATTCGACCATCGCGACGATCGGGGTGCCCGCCGGCAGGGAGGCGGCGACGTGCGCGACATCGGCCGGGCCCGCGCACATGGCGAGGACCACGCCGGCGAGGCGGGCGTCGAGCTCGCGACCGAGCGCCAGGTCGGCCTGGCCGTCGCGGGTCCCGGCGGCGCTGATGCGCAGCCAGACCGGAGCCTCCGCGGCGGCGCGACGGGCCCGATCGCGCCCCTCCGCCTTGCGGGCGGCGGGCAGGCCGTCCTCCAGATCGAGGACGAGCACGTCGGCGTCGGTCTCGAGGTCGCCCGCGAGCGGCGAGCGCAGCATCCACGTGCGCGCCAGCTCGACGCGCGCAGGGGCGGGGGCGGCCGAAGCCGCCCCCGCCGAGATGTGCGCAAGACTCACGAACGGCTCCGTGCGGCCGCCTCCGCCTCCGCCTGTGCGCGGAAGGCGTTGAGCGCCTGGGTGTCGACGGCCGCGGGGCCGGCGCCGACCTCGGTCGACGCCTGCTCCTTGGCATCCGCCGCCGGCGTCGCCGAGTGGTCGTGGCCGGTGAGGAGGGTCTCGTCGAAGGGGATCTGCCCCGCGAGCACCTCGCGCACCCGCTGTCCGTCGTACTGCTTCGTCCAGGCGCCGATGAGGAGGGTCGCGACGGCGTTGCCGGTGAAGTTGGTGACCGCGCGGGCCTCCGACATGAAGCGGTCGATGCCGACGATGACGCCGACGCCGTTGACGAGATCGGGACGGTAGGCCGACAGGCCGCCCGCGAGGGTCGCGAGGCCCGCACCGGTGACACCGGCCGCACCCTTGGAGGCGATGATCATGAAGATCAGCAGACCGATCTGCTCGGGGATCGACATCGGCGCGCCCATCGCGGTGGCGATGAACAGCGAGGCCATCGTCAGGTAGATCGCGGTGCCGTCGAGGTTGAACGAGTACCCGGTCGGGACGGTGATGCCGACCACGGGCTTCGAGACGCCGAGGTGCTCCATCTTCGCGATGAGGCGGGGCAGCGCGGCCTCGGACGACGAGGTGCCGACGATGAGGAGGTACTCGCGGCCCAGGTACTTCATGAGAGAGAAGATGTTGACCCGCGTGACGGCGTAGAGCAGTCCGCCGAGGACGATCGCGATGAACAGGAAGCACGTGAGGTAGAACGAGCCCATCAGGATGCCGAGGCTGACGACGGCGCCGAAGCCGGTCTTGCCCACCACCGCGGCGATGGCACCGAACGCGCCGATGGGAGCCAGCCACAGGATCATGCCGAGGATGCGGAACACGAGCACCTGGAAGTTGCGGATGCCCTCGACCATGCGGGCCCCGCGCTCGCCCATGCCCTGCAGGGCGAAGCCGCAGAGGAGGGCGATGAAGAGCACCTGGAGGATGCTGCCGCCGGTGAACGCCGAGAAGAACGTCGTCGGGATGATGCCCAGGATGAAGTCCTGCGTGGTGGTGGCCTCGGGGACGGCGTCGTACGCCGCGCTGCCGATGTTGAGGCCCTCGCCGGGGTGGATGATGTTGCCGACGAGCAGGCCGATGCCCAGGGCGAAGGTCGACATCACGAGGAAGTAGCCCAGCGCGAGGCCGCCGATCTTGCCGACCGTCGAGGCCTTCGCGATCGAGCCGATGCCGACCACGATCGTGCAGAAGATGACCGGGGCGATCATCATCTTGATGAGGTTGACGAACCCCTTGCCGACCGGCTCGAGGCCGACGGCGAACTGCGGGGCGACGAGGCCGACGATCACGCCCGCCACGACGGCGACGATGACGGCGATGTAGAGCCAGTGGTTGCGATCGATCTTCTTACGCGGTCGACCGTCGCGAGTGGTGCGGAGTGAGAGAGCCATCAGCGCCTATCCCTTTCCTAACGTCTTCGTTGTCCGGCGGGATCGCCGGAGTGGATGACATGACTGTGGTCGAGGGCGAACCGATCGGCGATTTGTGGTCGTATTGTTCACGCAGGCGCGACGAAGGGCGGTGGACATGCGACTGAGCGTGGGTGGGCGACTGGCCCTGGTGTCGCTCGGCGTCGTCGTCCTCGTCGCCGGCGTCCTCGCCGCGCTGCTGTCGGTGCAGCTCAGCGACTCCGGTCAGCGCGAGGCCGAGAAGGTCACGCGCTCGGTCGCCGAGACGATCGCGCACGAGCCCGACGTGGCATCCCTCGCCGCCGCCGGCGACTCCGAGCGTCTGCAGCCGATGGTCGAGCAGATCCTCGCCGAGACCGACGTGTCGTTCGTCACGATCATGACGCCCGACGGCATTCGCCTCACGCACCGCAACCGTGCGGAGATCGGCCTGCCGTACATCGGCTCGCGCGACGAGGCGCTCGCCGGTCGGACGTTCACGGAGGTGTACGAGGGCACGCTCGGCCCGTCTGTGCGCACCATCGCGCCGATCCGCGACAACGGCGACGAGGAGGGCGCGATCGTCGCCCTCGTCTCGGTGGGGGTCACCCTCGGCGCCGTGCAGCAGGACATCGCCGCCCGCGCTCCGCTCATCGTGCTGGCATCCGCCGCCATCGTCGGACTCGGCGTGCTGGGGGCGCTGTACGTGCGCCGCAGCGCGCGCCGCGTGACGGGGTCGTACACGCCGGGGGAACTGTCGCGCCTGGTCGAGAGCTACGAGACCGTGCTGCACTCGCTGCGCGAGGGCCTCGTCGTCACCGACCGCTCCGGGCGCATCGTGCTCTACAACGACGAGGCCGCCGACCTGCTGGGTCTTCCCCCGGCGACGGCCGGGCAGGTCTCTCTCGACCCGCGGGATGCCGAGATGGATGCCGCTCTGGCCGAGGCCATCGCGACGGGACGCCGCATGGTCGAGGAGACCGTCGTGAACGGCGACCGCGTGCTGCTGGTCAACCAGGAGGAGGCGCGCGACCTCACCGGCCGCCGCGCTCCCGCCCGCGGGCAGGTCATGACGCTGCGCGATCGGTCCGAGCTGCAGGCGCTCCTCGGGGAGCTCGAGGGCGTGCGCACCCTCAGCGACACCCTGCGGTCGCAGACGCACGAGCACGGCAACCGCCTCCACGCACTGCTCGCGCTGCTCGAACTGGGCCGCGTCGATGATGCGCGGCGCCTGATCGTGGCATCCACCGGGGAACGCCAGGAGCTGGCGGATCGTCTCGTGTCGCACGACGAGGGAGCGATCGTGGTGGCGCTGCTGCTGGGCAAGCTCGACGAGGCGGCCGAGCGCGGCGTGCGGCTCGACCTCGACGTCGCCGAGCCCACCCCCTCGCTGCCGCTCGCCCCGGAGGAGGCCGTCACGGTCGTCGGCAATCTCGTCGACAACGCCCTCGATGCCGCCGCCGCCGGGGCCGAACCCCGCTGGGTGCGCGCCACGCTGCGCGAGAACGGCGACGACGTCGTGATCGAGGTGTCCGACGGAGGCGCGGGGTTCGACCCGACGCTGGAGGATCCGTTCGCGTTCGGCTCCTCGACGAAGACCGCCCACGCGCCCGGCGGTCGGGGCGTCGGCCTCGCCCTGGTGCGCGACATCGTGGCCGCCCGGGGCGGGACGCTGCAGGTGAGGGCGGACCCCACGACGGTCCGCGTCTTCCTCCCGGCGGTCGCCGAGGCGGTGACCGCGTGATCCGCGTGCTCGTCGTGGACGACGACGCCCTCGCGCTCGAGCTGCACAGCGCCTACGTCGCGCGCGTGCCCGGCTTCGAGGTGGTCGGGCAGGCCGCCGGCGCCCGCGCGGCGCTCACGGCGCTGAGCGAGCCGGACCGCCGCATCGACCTCGTGCTGCTGGACATGACGATGCCCGACGGCGCCGGCCTCGACGTCGCGCGGCGGGCACGCGCGATGGGCTCGCGCGCCGACATCATCGCCGTCACCGCGGTGCGCGATGCGGAGACCGTGCGCGCGGCCGTGTCGATCGGCGTCGTTCAGTACCTCATCAAGCCCTTCACCTTCGGCGCCTTCCGGGAGCGGCTCGAGGGGTATCGCGCCTACGTCGAGGGACTCGACCGTGCGGCGGGCGACGCCACGCAGTCCGAGGTCGACGCCCTGCTCGGCTCACTGCGCACGGTCACCTCCCCCGCCCTGCCGAAGGGCCTCAGCGACGCCACGCTGCAGGCCGTCGCCGAGCGCGTGCGCACCACGGCGGGCGCCGTCTCCTCGACCGAGGTCGGCGAGAGCGAGGGCATGTCGCGGGTCACCGCGCGGCGCTACCTCGAGCACCTCGCCGACGTCGGCCGCGTCCGTCGCGAGCCGCGCTACGGCGGCCAGGGTCGCCCCGAGATCACGTACGCGTGGGTGCGCGGCTGAGCTGCCGGGCGTCCGCCATCTCCGTGCGCGCATAAGGCCGGGTGCCGGGTGTCCGAAACACCCGGACGGTTTCGAGATCCGTCCGGGTGTCGTGGACACTCGATCAGGGTCGGAGGCGCCGCGAGGCTCAGAGGTCGAAGGCGGCGCGGACGCCCTCGTTCACCACGACGCCCGCGCGCACGTTCAGGCCCTTGGCGAGGGCGGGATCGGCGGATGCCGCGGCCTCCCAGCCGGCGTCGGCGATGCGCGTGACATAGGGCAGGGTGGCGTTGGACAACGCGCGCGTGGAGGTGTGCGGGACGGCGCCGGGCATGTTGGCGACGCAGTAGTACAGCGCGTCGTGCACGCGGAACGTGGGCTCGTCGTGGGTGGTGGGGCGCGACCCCTCGAAGCAACCGCCCTGGTCGATCGCGATGTCGACCAGCACCGAACCGGGCTTCATCGCCGCCACCATGTCGTCGGTCACGAGCTTGGGCGCGGCCGCTCCCGGGATGAGCACCGAGCCGATCACGAGGTCGGCGTCGGCGAGCTGCTCCGCGATCTCGAGGCGCGTCGATGAGCGGGTCTCGATCGCTCCGCCGAAGCGCTCCTCGAGCTGACGGAGCTTCGCCAGGGAGATGTCGACGACCGTGACGCGCGCGCCGAGACCGAGGGCGTTGGCGGCGGCGTGCTCGCCCGCGACGCCACCGCCGATGACGACGACCTTCGCGCGCGGGGTGCCGGGGACGCCGCCGGGAAGGAGCCCCCGCCCGCCCGAGGCGCGAAGGAGGTGGTGCGCGCCCTCGATGATCGACAGACGACCCGCGACCTCGCTCATCGGCGCGAGCAGCGGCAGGGCGCGGTCGGCGGTCTGCACGGTCTCGTAGGCCACGGCCGTGGTGCCCGCCGCCATCAGGGCGTCGGTGAGGGGGCGGTCGGCCGCGAGGTGCAGGTAGGTGAAGAGGGTGAGATCGGGACGGAGGAAGCCGTACTCGGGAGCGATGGGCTCCTTCACCTTGACCAGCAGTTCGGCGCGCGCCCACGTCTCGTCGGCCGTCGCGACGATCTCCGCCCCGGCTACGGTGTACTGCTCGTCGGAGAACCCGCTGCCCTCCCCCGCTCCGGCCTGCACGAGCACCTCGTGTCCGCGGTGCACGAGGGCGTCGACCCCCGCCGGCGTCATCGCGACGCGGTTCTCGTTGTTCTTGATCTCGGTCGGCACGGCGACGCGCATGGGTTCCTCCTCGAGCGAATGAGCGTTGCCGGAAGAATCGCAGAAAGATGTATTTCCGTGGTGTTTCCCCGCAGATCATTCGGTGCAGTTCGCCTGAACACGCGTATCATCGGCGCGGACGGGCTCGCCGGGAGTCCTCACGCGAAGGATCTGCGATGGCCGACGACGATCTCCACCCGCTCGACGCCCGCATCATCGAGCTGCTCTCCGCCGACGCCCGGATGACGAACGCCGCCCTCGCTGAGACGCTGGGGGTCGCGGCATCCACCGCCCACGCGCGACTGCGCGCCTTGGTCGATCGCGGCCTCATCACCGGCTTCCACGCGGCCGTCGACCAGAGCAGGCTCGGACGCGGGCTCCAGGCGATCGTCGGGGTGACGCTGCGACCCGGCCAACGACAGGAGAGCATCCGGGCGTTCGCGCACGAGGTCCGCCGCCACCCCGACGTCATCCAGCTGTTCTTCCTGGGCGGCGCCGACGACTTCCTCGTGCACATCGCCGTGGACGACTCTTCGGCGGTGCGCCGCTTCGTCGTCGATCACCTCTCGGCGCGGCACAGCGTGGCATCCACCCGCACGAGCATCATCTTCGAGTACCACCGCAACGCGCTCGCCGCCGATTTCGACTGAGCCGCGCGGGCTCGCGAGTCAAGCCCGGGCACCGCACGTCGGGGCGCGCACCGGAGCGAGCATGATGGCCGGGGAGGTCCCCATGGTGCTGTCGATCGGACTCGCGGTCATGTGCGTCGCGCTCGGCGTGAGCATGATCGGCGTGATCCTGCCGCAGCTCGGCAGCCGCGTGCCCCTGCACTTCTTCCTCCGGGTGACCTCGATGGCGGGCGTGCTGGCCGTGGGCTCGACGGCGATGTACGTGCTGGCGTTCCAGGGCGGCGGCCCCGTCGCCCTGACGATGGCCTCCACCGCGATGGTCCTCGCCCCCGCGATGCTCTGCATCGCCGTGAGCCCGCCCCGGTCGCGGCGCGTGCGGGCGCTCGTAGCGTTCGCGGTCGTCCTCGCGCTCACCGTGGGGATCACCACGACCGCGCTCGAGGCGTCGGCGGCGCTCACGGTGCGCATCCTCGCGGTCGCCGCGGCGTGCGGGCTGTGCGCCGTGCTCAGCGCGCGGGCGCGCACCATCCCCCGGCGCTCGGCGATCGTGCTGGCGGCGACGACGGGAGGCTTCGCCGCGTACTCGCTGCTACGGGTGGCCGTGTCGCTCAGCCCTCTCGCGGGCACTCCTCTGGACCGCATGCTGTTCTCCGTCGAGGCCACGGGGGTCGCCGCGACGGCGTCGGTGCTGCTGACCGGCCTCGCGGTGGTCCTCGTGCGCCGCTCTCCCACCCTCGGCGGGCCGGATCGCTCCTCCGCCTGGACGCGAGTGGCGTTCGACGACTGGTCGCGGGCCCGCACCGACCTCGGCATCGACGGGCTGCTGGCCCTGCTCACCGAGCTCCGCATGGCCGCGCGCGAGGTCGACCCGTCGGCGGTCGACGTGTACCGCGGCGTCGAAGTACGGCGACCGTCGGCGCTCCCGGCCGTGCGCTCGCGCCTGCGCGACGGTTACGGCTGGCGCGCCGCGCAGCTCTCGCTGCTGACGGAGAGCGCCGACGCACCCCGCGGATCGTGAGCTGTCAGCCGCGGACCGCCGCGGCGATCGCGGCGATGTCGGCCGGCGTCGAGCGGCAGCACCCGCCGACCAGGCGAGCACCGGCGGCGACCCACGACGGCGCGTCATCGGCGAGCGGGGCCGTCCCACCGTGCCACGTGCGGGTGGCGGCATCCCAGGTCTCCCCCGTATTGGGGTAGACGACGAGCGGGATGTCGGGCGCCCCGGCGAGCGCGCCGGGCACGCTGTCGGGAGCGCAGCAGTTGACGCCGACCGCGACGACGGAGCGGACGGATGCCGCGGTCCGCAGCGCCGATGTGAGCGACCCGGTTGCCGAGAACCCGGTGCTGTCGGCCGAGAGACTGACGAACGCGGGGACGTCGAGGTCGGCGAGTTCGAGGGCCAGGGCCTCCACCTCGAGGGGAGACGGGATCGTCTCCACGGCCAGCACGTCGGCGCCGGCGTCGGCGAGCACGTGCAGGCGCCGGCGGTGCGCGTGCCGGAGCTCGGCGAGCGTCAGACCGTAGGCGCCGGTGTACTCGCTGCCGTCGGCGCGGAGCGCGCCCACCGGCCCGACGGATGCCGCGACCACGGCCTCGCCCGCGTCTCTGGCGAGCGACACCGAACGGCGCAGGAGCGCCTCGACGTCGTCATCCGGGATCTCGCCGGCGAAACCGAGCTGGTACGACGCGGTGATGACGACCTCGGCGCCCGCGTCGATGAAAGCCGCGTGCGCCGCGCGCACCTCGGCGGGATCGTCGCGCAGCACCCGCGCCGACCACAGCGCCGACGTCACGTCGTTGCCCCGCGCCTCGAGGAGGGTGCCGAGACCCCCGTCCAGGACGACGGGGCGGCGGGCGAGGGTGTCGACGAGGTCGATCACGCCTCGTGCGTCTCGCCGGCGGCGAGCACGCGCAGCGCGCTCGCGAGCAGGGCCTGATCGGCGCGACTGACGTCGCGCAGCGCCTCGGCCTCGAGGCGCACGAGCTCGGTCATCGCGGCATCCACCCGTTCGATCCCCTCGGGGGTGATCGCCACGAGGATCGCCCGCCCGTCGGACGGGTTCGGGCGGCGGTGCACGAGACCGCGGTCGGCGAGCTTGTCGAGGCGGTTGGTCATGGCCGCGCTGCCGATCATGGTGGCGGTGATCAGGCGCGTGGCGCTCAGTTCGGTGCCGGCGCGGCGGAGCACCGCGAGCACGTCGAACTCCCACACGGCGATCCCGGCGCTCGCGAACGCCTTCGCGCGCAGCTTCGACAGGTGGAAGGCGGCGCGGCGCAGCCGCGACATCACGTCGAGGGGCGTCAGGTCGACCTCGGGAAGCAACTGCGACCACGCGTCGATGAGGAGGTCGACCTCGTCGTCCTTGCTGCTCGCGGTAGGCATTCTTCGACGGTACCGGAGCCGCGGGGTGGTGCGGCGCGCGGGGCGCGGTGTGGCGCCGGGCGTCTCCCCGTCGAGTGTCCCGGCCTCGCCGCGCCATCGCGCGGGATGCGGCGTGTCGTGGACACTCGACGAGGGGTGCGGGGAGCGCGGCTCAGCGGGTGCGCGGGGGCGCGGTCGTTCCGCGCGCGACGAGCCGCGTGGGCAGCTCGATGTGCGTCTCGGGCAGGTCATCGCCGGCGAGCAGCGCCAGGACCATGCGCACGGCCTCGGCGCCGAGCCGCTTCATCGGCTGACGCACGGTCGTGAGAGCAGGTTGGGCGCGCGCCGCCTCGGGCACGTCGTCGAAACCGACCACCGACAGGTCGTCGGGCACGTAAAGGCCGCGCTCGGCCGCGACCTCGACGATGGACAGCGCCGACAGGTCGTTCGCGGCGAACACCGCCGTGGGCGGGTCGGCGAGCGCCAGCATCTCGTGGGCGGCTTCGCGCGCGACGTCCTGCTCGTAACGACCGACCCCCACCAGCGCGGGGTCGAACGGGATGCCGGCGGCCGCGAGGCCGGCACGATAGCCCGACGCACGTGCCACCGCCGAGCGCAGGTCGGGACGCCCCGCGATGAAACCGATGCGGCGGTGCCCGAGTTGCACGAGGTAGTGGACGGCCTGCTGCGCGCCGGTGTAGCTGTCGGATTCCACGGTGGGGACGTCTCCGCGGCCGGTGTGCGGGTCGATCGCGACGATCGGCACCTCGCTCGAGACGTTGACCACCGTCGGGGTGACGATGATCGCGGCGTCGATCAGCGTGCCGCTCAACCGGCTGAGCGAACGGCGCTCCCACCCCTCGCCGTCGCGACGGGCACCCGTGTACGCGAGCAGGTCGTACCCCGTGTCGGACAGCGCTCCCCCGACGCCCTTGAGGATCTCGGCCGAGAACGGCTCGATGTCGGCCACGAGCACGCCGATCACGCCCGTCCGGCGCGATCGCATACTGCTCGCCACGAGGCTCGACTCGTACCCGAGGACTTTCACGGCCTCGAGCACGCGCCCGACGGTCTCGGGCGAGACGCCGTAGCGGCCGTTCACGGCCTTCGACACCGTGGCCACCGACACCCCGGCCGCCGCGGCGACGTCGTGGATGGTCGCTCGCCTCATGGCATCCGACCCTAGCGTGGAAATCATTTTCGAAAACGTTTGACGACCCTCCGGCGACGGGTGACACTGCTGACACCTCAGCGGGCCGCAGACCCCGGGGTGGTGAACGAACGGCACAGCAGCCGGAACCGACGCGTCTTCGGACGCACCTCGACGAAGAGAAACGGGACATCACATGAACACGCGCAAGATCATCGCCGGAGCGGCCCTCGCCGTCGCCGGCACCCTCGCCCTCGGCGGCTGCGCCGCCGGCGGGTCCGGCGGACAGAACGCCGACGGCAGCGTCACCCTGACGATGTGGCACAACTCCACCACCGGTGACGGCAAGAAGTACTGGGAAGACACCGCGGCCGCGTTCGAAGCCGCCAACCCCGGCGTCACGATCGAGATCCAGGCCCTGCAGAACGAAGAGGTCGACGGCAAGCTGCAGACCGCGCTGAACGCCGGCGACGCCCCCGACATCTTCATGGCCCGCGGTGGCGGCAAGCTCGCCGACATCGTCGCCGCCGGGCAGGCGATGGACCTCACCGACAAGATCACTCCCGAGGCGAAGGCCGCGCTGGGCACCTCCCTCGGCGCGTTCGAGGTGGACGGCAAGAACTACGGCATGCCCGTGGCCGTGCTCCCCTCCGGCATCTTCACCTCGCAGGATCTGCTCAGCGCCGCCGGCGTGACCGCGGCGCCCGCCACGATCGACGAGCTCGAGGCGGCGAACACCAAGATCCGCGCCACCGGCGTCGCCCCCATCGCCGTCGGGGCCAAGGACGCCTGGCCGGCCGCCCACTGGTACTACAATTTCGCCCTGCGCGCGTGCGCGAAGGACGTGCTCGACGCCGCTGCGCAGAGCCGCAGCTTCGACGACCCGTGCTGGATCGAGGCCGGCGAGAACCTGCAGTCGTTCCTCGCCACGCAGCCCTTCAACGACGGCTTCCTCACCACCGCCGCCCAGCAGGGTGCGGGTTCGTCGGCGGGCCTGCTCGCCAATCACCAGGCCGCGATGGAGCTCATGGGGGCCTGGAACCCCGGAGTGATCGCCTCGCTCACGCCCGACGAGCAGCCGCTCGCCGACCTGGGCTGGTTCCCCTTCCCCGAGGTCCCCGGCGGTGACGGGGAGGAAGGCGCCATCATGGGCGGCGTCGACGGGTACGCGTGCTGGGTCAACGCCCCCGCGCAGTGCACCGACTTCCTGAACTTCGCCGTCAACAAGGAGAACCAGGAGCGCTACGCCGACGCCTTCCAGACGATCCCCGCCTCGAGCGAGGCGACGGATGCCGTCACCACCCCCGCCCTCCAGTCCGCGCTGCAGGCGTACACCGACGCGCCCTACGTCTCGGTCTGGCTCGACACGCTGTACGGCCAGAACGTCGGCAACGCGCTCAACGTCGCCGTGGTCGACATGTTCGCCGGCAAGGGCTCGCCGGAGGGCATCGTCGACGCCGTCAACGCGGCCGCCTCGCGCTGAGGACACGGATCATGGCCACTCAGCTCGCCGCCTCGGCGGCCGACACCGGGTCTCGCCGCCCGGTCGAGGAGGGCGCCCGACGCGCCCCCTCGGCCGGGCGGCCGCCCGTGCGCCGGCGCCGCGAAGCCTGGCGTATCCGCGGCGAACTCGCGATCCTCCTCGGCCCCGCCCTCGTGGTGTTCGTGTCGTTCGTCATCCTCCCCGTCGCCCTGGCCGCCTACTACGGCTTCTACAAGTGGTCGGGCTTCGGCGCTCCCACCGACTTCGTCGGCATCCGGAACTACGTCACGATCCTCACCGACCCCGCCTTCCACGAGGCGCTCGGGCACAACGCCCTCATCGTGGTCGGCTCCCTCGTGCTGCAGGGACCGCTCGCACTCGGACTCGCCCTCCTGCTGAACCGCAAGATGCGCGCGCAGTCGCTCATCCGCGTGCTGATCTTCGTGCCCTACGTCATCTCCGAAGTCGTCGTCGGCCTCGGCTGGGGCCTCATGCTGCAGTCGGGCGGCGCCCTGAACGGTGCGCTCGAGAAGGTCGGACTGGGCGCGCTCCGCGCCGACTGGATCTCCGACCCGGCGCTGGCGATCTGGACGCTGCTGATCATCATCACGTGGAAGTACATCGGCTTCGCCGTGATCCTCTTCCTCGCCGGCCTCCAGGGCATCCCCGAGGAGCTCAGCGAGGCCGCCGCGATCGACGGCGCGACCTACTGGCAGATCCAGCGGCACATCGTGCTGCCGCTCATGGGGCCGACCATCCGCATCTGGGCCTTCCTGTCGATCATCGGCTCGCTGCAGCTGTTCGACCTCGTCTGGATCATCTGGGGCCAGTACGTCGCCTCGACCGCGGGCACCTCGACCATGGCCACCTACATGGTCGCGAACGGCCGCAATGCCGGCAGCTTCGGCTACGGCAGCGCCGTGGCCGTGGTGATGTTCCTCATCTCGCTGGCCGTCGCCCTCGTCTACCAGCGGTTCGTGCTGCGGCGCGACACCGCCGGCGCCCTCACCGGAGGTTCGAAATGACCGCCACCGCCACGCTCGTCACTCCGAAGGCTCCGCGTCGGGTCGCCGCGGGCTCGAAGCGCTCCACGAACATCATCGTGGCCTTCGTCGCCCTGCTGCTCATCGGCATGATGCTCGCGCCGGTCGTGTACATCATCCTCGGCGGCTTCCGCTCGAACGCCGAGATCACCGTCGATCCGGCCGGATTCCCGACCGCCTGGAACGGACAGAACTACCTCGACGTGCTCGCCAGCGGCGTCTTCTGGGGACAGGTGGGCAACTCCGCGATCACCGCGATCGCCACCACGCTCTTCGTCGTCGCCCTGGGTCTCATGGCCGCCTACGCCCTCGCGCGCTATCGCTTCCGCGGTCGGGGCATCGTGTTCGCGCTGTTCACCGCGGGGCTGATGTTCCCGATGACCGTCGCGATCACGCCGCTGTACATCCTCGTGCGCAACCTGGGTCTGATGAACTCCCTCGCGGGCGTCATCGTGCCGCAGATCGCCTTCGCGCTGCCTCTGACGATTATCATCCTGTCGCCGTTCCTCGCCGCCATCCCTCACGAGCTGCAGGAGGCGGCCTCGATCGACGGCCTGGGCCGGCTCGGGTTCTTCTGGCGCATGGTGCTCCCCCTCGCCGTCCCCGCGGTGGTGACGGTCGGCATCCTGGCCTTCGTCAACAGCTGGAACTCGTACATGCTGCCGCTGTTCATCCTCAACAACGAAGCCGCGTACACGCTGCCGCTCGGAACGCAGGCGTTCGCGTCGCAGTACTCCGTCGACACCGCCCGCGTGCTCGCGTTCACCTCGCTGTCGATGATCCCCGCTCTGCTGTTCTTCAGCGTTTTCGAGCGGCGCATCGTCGGCGGCCTCACCGGCGCCGTGAAGGGCTGACCCGATCATGACCATCCACACGACCGACGTCGGCGCTGCCCTCGAATCCGGGGTGTCCGCGCGCGTGCGGGACCTCGTCGCCGACATGACCCTCGATGAGAAGCTCGCGCAACTCGTCGGCTACTGGGTCGACCAGGGCGACGAGGTCGTCGCCCCCCTCTCCGGTGAGAAGGTCACCACCACGGCCTACACGGATGCCACCGTGCACGGCCTCGGGCACCTGACACGCGTCTACGGCACGCGCCCGGTCGATCCGATCGAGCGGGCGGCGTGGCTGTGGGGCGAGCAGCGGCGCCTGCAGACCGAGACGCGGTTGGGCATCCCCGCCCTCGTGCACGAGGAGTGCCTGACCGGATTCGCGGCGTGGAAGGCCGCGACCTTCCCGACCCCGCTCGCCTGGGGCGCCTCGTTCGATCCGGATGCCGTGGAGCTCATGGCATCCGCCATCGGCCGCTCGATGCGCGAGCTCGGCGTGCACCAGGGCCTCGCCCCCGTGCTCGACGTCGTTCGCGACGCCCGGTGGGGACGCGTCGACGAGTGCATCGCGGAAGACCCCTACGTGGTCGGCACGATCGGCACGGCCTTCGTCCGCGGGCTCCAGGACGCCGGCGTGCACGCGACGCTCAAGCACTTCGTCGGGTACTCCGCCTCGCGCGCCGGGCGCAACCACGCCCCCGTCTCGGTCGGACAGCGCGAGCTGCAGGACGTGTTCCTCCCGCCGTTCGAGATGGCCGTGCGCGACGGAGGGGTGCGCAGCGTCATGAACTCGTACACCGAGATCGACGGTGTCCCCGTGGCCTCGTCGCGCGAGCTGCTCACCGACCTCCTCCGCCGCCGGTGGGGCTTCGACGGCACGGTCGTGTCGGACTACTTCGCCGTGGAGTTCCTGCGCTCGATGCACGGCATCGCCGCCGATCGCGCGGAGGCGGCCCAGCTCGCGCTCGAGGCCGGGATCGACGTGGAGCTGCCGGGGCCCGACGCCTATCCGTACCTCGCCGAGCGGGTGGCATCCGGAGCCCTTTCCGAGGCGGTCGTCGATCGCGCCGTCGCCCGTGTGCTCGCCGAGAAGGAGGACCTCGGCCTCCTGGATGCCGACTTCTCCGCGCCCCCGCAGAGCATCGACCTCGACGACGCCGCGCACCGCGCGCTCGCCCGCCGCCTCGCGGAGGAGTCGGTCGTGCTGCTGCGCAACGACGGGGTGCTGCCGCTGCGCGCACCGGGTCGGGTGGCGCTGATCGGTCCGAACGCCGACAGCACCGACGCGCTGATGGGCTGCTACTCCTTCGCGAACCACGTGCTCGCGCACCACCCGGGGGTGCCGCTCGGATTCTCCCTGCCGACGGTGCGCGACGCCCTCACCGAGCGCTTCGGCGAGGTCGCGTACGCTCCCGGCTGTGCCGTCGAGGGCTCCGACACCGCCGGCTTCGCCGCGGCCGTCGCCGCCGCCCGGGATGCCGACGTCGCGATCGTCGTCGTGGGCGACCGCGCGGGCCTGTTCGGACGCGGGACCGTCGGCGAGGGCAACGACGCCGACTCCCTCGAGCTGCCCGGCGTGCAGCGGCAGCTCGTCGAGGCGGTCGTGGCCACCGGCACCCCCGTGGTGCTCGTGCTGCTCACCGGCCGACCGTACGCACTCGACTGGGCGCTCGATGGGGCCGAGGCTCCGGCGGCGGTGCTGCAGGCGTTCTTCCCCGGCGAAGAGGGCGCTCCCGCGCTGGCCGCACTCCTGACGGGGGATGCCACCCCCTCGGGCCGTCTGCCCGTCTCGCTCCCCCGCTCCGCCGGGTCGCAGCCGTACTCCTACCTGCACCCGCTGCTCGGCGGGCCGTCGGGGGTGACCAGCACGGATCCCACGCCCGTGCGGCCGTTCGGGTTCGGGTTGTCGTACACGTCGTTCCGCCGCGAGGGTCTCGCGGTCGACGGGGCGAGGGCATCCGCGACCGCCGAGGTGCGCGCGGGCGACACCTTCTGCGTCGCCGCGCGAGTGACGAACACCGGGGCGGTGCGCGGTGCCGACGTGGTGCAGGTCTACGCCCACCGGTCGGCGGCGAGCGTCACGCGGCCTCTCGCCCAGCTCGTCGCCTACGCGCGGGTCGAGCTCGAACCGGGCGAGAGCGCCGAGGTGCGCTTCACCGTGCCCGCGTCGCGTCTGGCCTACAGCGATCGTGCGCTGCGGCGGGTGGTCGAGGCGGGCGAGGTCGAGCTGCGGCTGGGGTCGTCGTGTGCGGACGTCGATGAGGCCGTGGCGCTGCGCATCACCGGGCCGACGTACGAGCTGGGCGCCGATGACGCACGGTTCGTCGAGGTCGAGGTGCGGCGGGGGTGAGGCGCGGTTGCGGCGCGAGGCGGATGGCCCCGTCTCGCGCCGCGAGGGAAAGCCGGCTGCCCGAGACGGTTGCGTGATCCGCTGGGTCAGCTGGTGCGGTCGAGGATGAGTCGTGTCGCTTCGCGAGGAGCATCCCACTGGGGGAAATGGCCGCACCGTTCGAACCAATGGAGCGAGGCGTCCGGGAACAGTCGCGCGGCGCGATCAGCCTGTTTCGGCACCGTCACCAGATCGCGCCGGCCCCACCCGATCGTGACCCGACCGGGTGCCGTCCCCGCGGGGGCGCCCTGTTGCAGGGGACCCTTGGTGAGGGCGTCCATCGCGGCTCCGACCGACGGGGAATCGGCCAGTCCGCGCACGTCCGGCAGTACGGTTTCGCGCGAGAGGGCCCAGGGTCGCGCCGACAGCTGCGCCAGCAGCAGCGTCCTCCCCACGGGGGTACCGAGCAAGGCCGGCAGAGCGCCGCGCAATGCGCGGACCAGCACGATCGACGGCCGCAGCGTGGCGGCGAAGACCGCACGCTCGCGGGGACTCCAGAAGCCGCCGGGGTCCAGAGCCACGGTGTCCCCGCCGACTCCCCTCCGCGCGAGCTCGAGCACGATTCGTCCACCCATCGACTGGCCGACGGTGGAGACTCCGTTCAGTCCGTGCTCGCGGATGAAGTCCGCGACGGAATCGGTCAGCGTGGCGATGGAGACGTCACCGGACAGTGGCGGCGTCTCACCGAACCCCGGCAGGTCGACGGCGATGACCTCGCGGTGCCGGGCCAGGTCGTCGAGGATCGGAGCCCAGGATCGCCAGCCCGCGCCCAGGCCGTGCACCAGCAGCAGAGGACTGCCCGTCCCGCGTCGGATATGGTTCAGCGTCACACGTGCAACGCTAACCCGGGCAGCTTCCCCGTGGCGGGCGGCCCAGACGATTGCGTCGGTCAGCAGGGAGGCGTATAACCCGGCACTGCGTGACTCCATCCTCGGTCGTGCCGCGTCGGGCCGGATCGCCTCGATCGTCGCGCCCGCGCCGAACCCGTGCCGTCAACGGGAACGAAGGAGCAGACACCGCGCGTTACCGTGGACACACGTCGTCGACGCCCCGAGAGGACCACCGTGCTCCCCGACCAGATCACTCCCCCGGCAGACACCGCGCGCCTGGGGCACGGGACCGCCGATCAGGATGCCGTCGTCGGCAACGCGGCATCCCGGGTGTTCGCCGACCACGACGACGCCCGCGCCGACCCCTGGTCCATCGACCTCGAGCGCATCCAGTTCTCGCCGTATTTCTCGCGCCTGTCGGCGGTGACCCAGGTGGTGTCGCCGTCGATCTCGGGCGCCCCGGTGCACAACCGCCTCACCCACACCCTCAAGGTGAGCGCGATCGCGCGCGTCGTCGCTCTGCAGCTCAACACGATCTCGCGCCGGGCCGGCGAGGGCGACGTCTGCAACGCCACCGTCGTCGAGGCGGCGGCCTACGCGCACGACCTCGGTCACCCGCCCTTCGGCCACCTCGGGGAGTCGACCCTCAACCGCCTCGCGCGCGAGGAGCTCGGACTCCCCGACGGGTTCGAGGGCAACGCGCAGACCTATCGCATCCTCGTCTCGCTCGACGTGGTCGAGAACGCCCCGCGCGGACTCAACCTCACCGCCGCCGTGCGCGCGGCCTCGGCGAAGTACCCCTGGGCACCGTCGGTCGCGGCCGACGACGTCGAGCGCATCGGTCCTCCGCGCGGTATCCGTCGCTCCCCCGACGGCGCGTATCGCGTGCACAAGTACTCCGCGTACGACCTCGACCTCGCCGATCTCGACGAGGCCCGACAGGGAGTGGATGCCGAGCCCCTCCGGCAGAGCATCGAGGGGGCCGTGATGGACCTCGCCGACGACATCGCCTACTCGGTGCACGACGTCGACGACTTCTATCGCGCCGGCATCCTGGATCATGCCCCGATCGCGGCGGAGTTCCGCGGCTGGCTCGACGACGTGCTGGAGTGGCGCGCCCGTGACGACGACGAGGTGCGCGCCGAGCTCGCGCCGGGCGCGGGCCTGGAGCGCCTGCGTCGCAAGATGCGCCGCGACGACCCGTGGATCGCCGACGACGAGGCCTTCCTCGCCGCCGTCAGCGACGTGGATGCCGAGATGGTCACCGACCTGCTCGCCCGCCCGTTCGACGGCTCCCTGACGGCGGAGCGGCGGCTCGCCGCCTTCACCGACCGCTGGATCCGCCGGTTCCAGGAGTCGGCGCGCCTGCGCCCCCTCGACACGCCCCGCGCGGGACCCGTCGTGCTGTCGCCGTGGGCCTGGCATCACGTCGAGGTGTTGAAGTTCGTGCACAAGCGCTTCGTGCTCAGCCGCCCCGATCTGGCGATCCAGCAGCGCGGAATGAGTCGCATCCTCGCCCGCTCCGTGCGCGCCCTCGGCGAGTGGCTCGACGACGACCTCGACCGCGCGCGCACGCCGCGGCGCCTGCGCGAGCTCATCGCCCTGGCACGCGAGCAGTACTCCGCCCTGCCCGCGGAGCACCGGCCGGCGGATGCCGAGCGCCTCGCCCGATCGCGTGGGATCGTCGACTACGTGGCATCCCTCACCGATGCACAGGCCTTCGCGCTGTCGGAGGCCATCTCGGGGCGCGCCGACCGGCTGTGGGCGCTGGGGCAGCGCCTGTGACGGAGGAAGTGATCTTCGACGGCCCGATGCATGTGCACTACGGCTTCATCTGGTTGCACCCGGAGGAGCGGTACGACGAGTTCGTTTCCGGCAGACCGTTCGCGGGGCAGGAGAACGGGCTCTGCGGCGCGGCGATCCCGGGGCTGCTCGACCTGCGGACGGGGCTTCACACCGGCTCCGTTCCCGTGCGCGTCGTCCTCGCCGACAGCGAACCCCCGCTCGGCGACGCGGAGGACATCGTCGAGGTGTCCTACCGCCCCGACCAGCCGGTGCTGTGGTTCGGGGGTTTCGACGGAGGGGACGAGATCACGCTGCCGGTCGACGCGTACCGCGCGCGATGGTCGGCGACGGCGATGGACGCCGGCAGAGATGTCGACACCGTCCTCGAAGAGGAGACGGCACCCGACAGCTACGAACTCTGCTTCTGGCCGGATGCCGAGACTCACCCCGACAGGATCGTGCGCGTGGGCAGCAAGACCGCCGCTTACTGGCACAGCACGACGACCTCTGACGGCCCGGCGGACTGACGGCGCCGCACGGGCACCCCGACGCTCCGCTCAGCCGAGGGAGCTGCCCGTCATCTCGGCCCACTGACGGGGCGTCTTCGCCTGCAACCAGGTGGTGAACGCGGAGAAGCCCCGGTACACGCTCATCACCTCGAAGAGCGTGCGCCCGCGCGCGTCCCTCCCCCGCAGCCGTCCCGACATGAGCGCCGCGAGCTCGGCGATGTCGGATGCCGGCACGACCCGTGCGCGGCGTCGCCCCGAACGGACGACGAGGTGGTCCCCGAACACGAGGACGCGCGCTCTGCCCAACGACAGGGCGAAGAAGAAGATGATCGCGCCGAGACCGCCCAGTGTGGTCAGCCACACGGTGACGCCGATGTACGCCAGACGATCCTGCTCGATGATCTCCGACGCGGCGAGCACCACGGCCCCGACCATGAACAGGATGCCGATCCACCGGGCGACCAGGTGCTGCGACGGATACCTCTGCACGACGAAGAGCGGTTCCGCCGAGGAGCGTTCCACGGCATCCTCAGGTTGCGACATTGTTCTCCGATGCACGGGCCGGGTGGCGCGGTTACGGGCCGTGAACAGACCCCGGACCATCGAATCATGCGCGCACGCTCCGACAGAGCGCGGCGGGCGAGCGTGGTGCCTCCCCGCGGTGGGGGGCGGGTCCTGTCACGCCGCCGTCATCGCCGGCTTCGCCGTGCGCGAGGGCATCGAGGCGTGGCGGGGCGACGTGTGCGCGACGTCGGCTGGAACGGTGTCGAGGACGCCGCCCCGGCCGACGACCGCGACGAGGCTCAGGGGATGAGGCGTGCCGCGCGGTAGCGCTCGAACAGGCGGCTGAAGGAGTCGCGCGTGCGGTGGTGCTCGGTGAAACCGGCGAGGCGGCTCTTCGACATATCGGTCATCACCTCGATCTCGCGTCCGAGGTCGGCGTCGGTGTGCCACCACGAGGCCACCCGGGTGATGTCGGGCTCGACGAGACCGTGCTGCGCGACGATCTCGGCCCAGACGGGCGCGGCCTCCGCCATCTGCTGCTCGAAGGGCCGCGGCTCGGTGTCGAAGCCCTCGGCCGCCACGCCCAGGTCGGCCGCGATCCGCGGCCACATCCACCGCCACCGGAAGACGTCGCCATTGGCGGTGTTGAACGCCTCGTCGGCACCCTCGGGGTGGGTCGATGCCCACACCATCTGGGCGGCAAGCAGGTCGGCATCCGTCACGTCCGTCAGACCGTTCCACTGCGTCTCACTCCCCGGGAAGACCAGGGGCCTGTCGAGGTGCCGGCTGATGGCGGCCGCCACGGCGATCGTGAGGCCCATGTTCATCGCGTTGCCGACCGCGTGGCCGAGCACGGTGTGGGAACGGTGCACCGACCAGGTGAAGCCCTGCCGCTCCGCCGCGGCGAACAGCTCGTCCTCCTGCGCGTAGTAGAAGTTGTCGACGTCGAGTCGGGGCTCGTCCTCGTGGAAGGGGGTGTCGGGCATGGCGCCCTGGCCGTAGGCCTCGAAGGGACCGAGGTAGTGCTTGAGTCCCGTCATGAGCGCGACGTGGCGCACCGGGGCGTCGGCGAGAGCGGCGAGCAGGTCGCGGACCATTCCGCCGTTGACGGCGATGTTCTCCGCCTCGGTGTCCTGTCGCGACCACGCCGTGAAGAACACGTGGGTGAGGGGGACGCCGTCGAGGGCGGATGCCAACGAACCCGGCGACCGCAGGTCGGCAGACCGCCACGTGACCCCGGGCCGCTCCGCGCCGGGCCGCCGCGAGAGCGCCGTCACCTCCCAGCCGTCGCCGGAGAGACGGTCGAGCAGGGCGCCGCCGGCGATGCCGGTCGCGCCGACCACGAGAGCGTGTGAGGTGTGAGACAAGACGAGCCTTCCATCGGTTCGGGTGAACCGTCCGCAACGACCGGCGACGCGGCGGTATTCCGCCCCCGCGCGTCGTCTCATCGCCCCGCCGATACGGTGGGGCGATGAGACGACGCGCGATGGCCGCCTGCGCCACGACGGTTCTGCTCGGCATCCTCGTCGGGTGCGCGTCGGCCCCGCCGCCGCAGCGCGCGCTCGGATATGGCTACCCGGGCACGTGTCTCCCCGATCAGCTCAGGTGGCCGACCGATTTCCTGGAGTCCCTTCCGGGGGAGTCGACGGGCACCGTCGTGGGTCTGCGGCTCGAGTACCTCGATGAGAAGTGGGCCTGGCGCGTACGCAGCGTGACCGGGAACGACCCGGCCCGCGGCGAGGAGGCCCTGCTCGACGTGCAGACGCTCGAGAAGCGCGCGTCGCACGAGGTCGACCTCACCGATGCCGAGCAGAGAGCCGATGCCCCCTCCGCATGGGCCGCAGCGCAGCAATCGGGCGAGACGTACCCCAGCCCCCTCATCATCGACATGAAACGGATCGTCGACGACGGTGCTCCCGCGTGGCAGGTCACGACGTGCGACACCGAGACGAGCGCGCAGGCGAAAGTGATCGTCCGATGAGGAAGCCGGGGGCGTTCTCGATCTCGCGCCCACGAACCCCTCACAGACGGGGCACGCGCCATCACGAGTGGGACACGGGTCCCCGTCGACCGGATGCCACCGCCCGTCGCCCGCAGACCACGGCGGTGCCCGCGCTGAACGCAGAGATGCCCCGGAACCGCCGCAGCCCACCGCTGCGGAGATTCCGGGGCACGGTCCGCGCGCCGGTCGAGCCGGTGCGCGGCACGCGCCCCGAGAGAGCGAGGCGCGCGAGTGCCGCACCGCCCCCGGATCGGCGGAGGATCCGAGGACGGCGGGGTCTTACAGGCCCTGGGCCAGGCGGTAGTACGCCTGGTTCCAGCGCAGCTCGCTCTGGAAACCGCGGACCGTCGTGTCGTCGTCGATGACGACGAGCTCGGTCTTGGCGATCTCGGCGAAGTCGCGGAACACCTCGATGCCCACGGCCGTGGTCATGACGGTGTGGTGCGCGGCTCCCGCGGCGAGCCAGCATCCGGCCGAGGTGGCGAAGTCGGGCGCGGGCTTCCACACGGCGCGGCCGACGGGGAGCTTGGGCAGGTCGGGGGCGTCGACGTTCTCGACGACGTTGGCGACCAGGCGGAAGCGGTCGCGCATGTCGCTCATCGCGACGACGAGAGCGGGGCCCGCGTCGGCGGTGAAGACCAGGCGCACCGGGTCGTCCTTGCCGCCGATGCCGAGCTCGTGGATCTCGAGGCGCGGCTTCTTCGTGGTGAGCGAGGGCGAGACCTCGAGCATGTGCGCGCCGAGGATGCGCTCGGAGCCGGGGACGAGGTCGTAGGTGTAGTCCTCCATGAGCGAGGCGCCGCCGGGCAGGCCCGCGCCCATGACGTTCGCGACGCGCACGAGGATCGCCGTCTTCCAGTCGCCCTCGGCACCGAAGCCGTACCCCTCGGCCATGAGGCGCTGCACCGCGAGACCGGGCAGCTGCTTCAGGGCGCCGAGGTCTTCGAACGACGTGGTGAAGGCGCCGAAGCCGCCCTCCTCGAGGAACGAGCGCAGGCCCAGCTCGATCGCCGCGCCGTCGCGCAGCGACTGGTGGCGCGCACCGCCGGGGAGCAGTTCGTCGACGACGTCGTAGCTGTCGACGTACTCCTGCACGAGCGCGTCGATGTCGGCATCCGACGCCTTCTCCACGGCCTCGACGAGCTCGTTGACGCCCCACGTGTTGACCTGCACGCCGAAGCGCAGTTCCGCCTCGGTCTTGTCGCCCTCGGTGACCGCGACGAAACGCATGTTGTCGCCGAAGCGCGCGAGCTTGAGGGTGCGGGCGGCGGTCCAACCGGCGGCGGCGCGCTCCCAGTCTTCGATCTGCTGGCGCACGGCCGGGTTCGACACGTGACCGACGACGGTCTTGCGCGACACACCGAGGCGCGTCTGGATGTACCCGAACTCGCGGTCGCCGTGCGCGGCCTGGTTGAGGTTCATGAAGTCGAAGTCGATGTCGTTCCACGGCAGCTCGACGTTGGCCTGCGTGTGCAGGTGCAGCAGCGGCTTCTGCAGGGCGTCGAGGCCGGAGATCCACATCTTGGCCGGGCTGAAGGTGTGCATCCACGCGATGACGCCGATGACGTCGTCGCGGCCGTTGATCTCCAGCGCCATGCGGCGGATGCTGTCGGAGTCCTTCAGTACGGGCTTCCAGACGACCTTCACCGGCAGGCCGTTCAAGCCCTCGACGACGGCCTGCGACTGCTCGGCGACCTGCTTCAGGGTCTCTTCGCCGTAGAGATTCTGGCTGCCGGTGACGAACCAGACCTCGTAGCCGTCGAGGTCGTTCTTGAGCTTCGTGCGGGTCATGACTGTTCCTTTTCGAGTGTTCAGAGGGATGCCACGGCGGCGGCCTCGACGGCGAGGCCTGCGCGGTAGCGGTCGAGGTAGGACGCGAAGCCGGCCACGTCGGCCGGCTCGGGGTCGGCGGTGAGGATCGGGGCGGTGGCGAAGACCGTCTCGCGCAGCCACTGGTCGAGGTCGCGGCCGGAGTCGTCGGCGACGTAGGCGGCCAGCACGGCCATGCCCCACGCGCCGCCTTCCGAGGCGGTCTCGGCGACCGCGACCGGGGCGTCGAGGGCCGCCGCGAGGAAGCGCTGCGCGACGCCGGCCGTGCGGAACATGCCGCCGTGCGCGTACATGCGGTCGAGCTGCACCCCCTCCCCGTGCAGCACATCCATGCCGAGCGCGAGCGTCCCGAAGACGCCGTAGAGCTGCGCGCGCATGAAGTTCGGCAGGGTCAGGCGGCTGTCGGGCGTGCGCACGACGAGCGGGCGCCCCTCGTCGAGACCCGCGATGGGCTCACCGGCGAGGTGGTTGTAGGCCAACAGCCCGCCGGCGTCGGGTTCACCCTCGAGCGCGGCGGAGAAGAGCGCCGCGTACGTGGCATCCGGGGTCTGGGGCGCGCCCGCCGCGGCGGAGAACGCGGTGAACATGTTCGCCCAGGCGGCCAGCTCGCTCGCGCCGTTGTTGCAGTGCACCATCGCGACCGCGTCGCCCGAGGGCGTCGTGACGAGGTCGAGCTCGTGGTGCACCTCGCTGAGCGGGCGCTCGAGCACGACCATCGCGAAGATGCTCGTGCCGGCGCTGACGTTGCCGGTGCGGGGAGCGACGGCGCAGGTCGCGACCATGCCGGTGCCCGCGTCGCCCTCGGGCGGGGCGAACGGGATGCCGGGACGCAGGGTTCCGGTCGGATCGAGCAGGGCCGCGCCCTCGTCGGTGAGGTTCCCGGCGGCGGTACCCGCGACGAGCACGCGTGGCAGAAGGTCGTTCAGCGCGGGGACGCGTCCGGCAGCCAGGCCGTCGTAGCGGGCGACCAGGGCGGCGTCGTAGTCGCGCGTCGCGGAGTCGATCGGGAACATGCCCGAGGCGTCTCCCACGCCCAGCACCTTCTCGCCCGTCAGCGTCCAATGCACGTACCCGGCGAGGGTGGTGAGGAAGCGGATCTCGGGCACGTGGGGCTCGGCATCCACGACCGCCTGGTGCAGGTGGGCGATCGACCAGCGGAGTGGGATGTTCACGCCCAGGAGCTCGGTGAGTTCGGCCGCCGCCACACCGGTGTTGGTGTTGCGCCAGGTGCGGAAGGGAGCGAGCAGCTCGCCGTCGGCGTCGAACGCGAGGTAGCCGTGCATCATCGCCGAGACGCCCATCGCGGCGTAGCGCTCGGGGGTGACGCCGTACTGCTGCTGCACGTTCTGGACCAGCTCGGCGTAGGCGGCCTGGAGGCCCGCCCAGACGGCATCCAGGGAGTAGGTCCAGAGCTTGTCGGCGTAGACGTTCTCCCACTCGTGGGAGCCGGTGGCGAGCACCTCGGCATCGGGGCCGATGAGGCAGGCCTTGATGCGGGTGGAGCCGAGCTCGATGCCGAGGCTGGCCCGGCCTTCGGTGATGGATGCCGCGGTGTCGGCGCCGACGGCCCGGGCGCCGGTGGTCGCGGATCCGGTGCCCGCGGTGTCGGGGTTCTGCGCGTTCATCGGCGGTCGTCCGTGCTCTGTCCGTAGACGTTCTGGTAGCGGTTGTAGAGGGCGTCGATCTTGTCCTGCGGGATCGGGATGAGGGGGCCGGCCTCGCGCGCGATGTGCACGGTGCGGGCGACGTCCTCGAGCATGACCGCGGCCTTGACGGCGTCCTTCGCGTTCGTGCCGATCGTGAAGGGGCCGTGGTTCTGCATGATGACGCCGCGCGAGCGGTGGCCGCGCAGGGTCTCGACGATGCCGCGGCCGATCGAGTCGTCGCCGATGATCGCGAAGGGGCCGACCGGGATGGGGCCGCCGAACTCGTCGGCCATGGCCGTGATGACGCAGGGGATCTCCTCGCCGCGAGCCGCCCAGGCGACGCCGTAGGTGGAGTGCGTGTGGACGACTCCGCCGACCTCGGGCATGTTCCGGTACACGTAGGCGTGCGCGGCGGTGTCGCTCGAGGGGCTCCGCTCACTGCCCGGGGTGCCCGGGATCGCGTTGCCGTCGAGGTCGCAGAGGATCATGTTCTCGGGGGCGAGGTCGTCGTACGAGACACCCGACGGCTTGATGACGAACAGGTCGGCGCCGGGAACGCGGCCCGAGACGTTGCCGCCGGTCCAGACGATGAGGTTGTAGCGCACGAGCTCGGCGTGCAGCTTCGCGACGTCGACGCGGAGGGCGTCGATCGCCTCCTGCACCTCGGGCGCGAACGGGGCGGCTTCGGACACGCGGGTCTCCTTCGACTCTGTCGGTGGCGGATTGCGCCTGTCATGTTACCGGTAACATCCCCCGGTGGCGAGCCCTCCTGCCCGTCGACCGGCCGGGCCCGCCCCTCGTGGGCTCCCCGCGGCTCCCCGGTCCGGGCGCGGTTCTCGCTGCAGGGCGGAGAACCTGCGCCCTGACGAGAGGAGCGCGCCCCGAACCGCCGTGAAGACGGATGCCGGTGCGACACGCCTCCCGGCGCGCGGCGATCAGCGCGGGGCCGCCCCGCGCGGCGCGGCTGTCGAGGCCCGCGGCACCAGGACGGGGTCGGCCGGCGGCTCGGCGACCTCGCCGAGCACGGTCGCCACGGCCTCCGCGGCCTCGCCCTCGACGTCGAGACGCACCGTGGTGAGCGCGGGCGTGTAGAACGCGGCATCCGGGTTGTCGTCGAAGCCGGCGACCGAGACGTCGCCGGGAACGGCGAGCCCCCGCTCGACCAGCCCCGCGACGAGGCCGAGAGCCATCTGGTCGTTCGCGACGGCGACCGCGGTCGCGCCCGCGCGGACGAGGTCGGCGACGGCGCCGGCGATCGCGGATCCGGACGCGGCGCTCCAGTCCCCCTCGACGCAGCCGTCGCGCTCGACGCCTCGACGATGCAGCGCGTCGGCGACGCCCCGGGTACGCGCGCGCGCCTCGCGCCAGTCGGCGGGACCGGCGACCTCCACGATCCGGCGGTGGCCGAGGTCGACCAGATGATCGACGACGAGCGCGGCCGCGGCGCGCTGGCGCGACCCGGACTCGCCGTACAGCGGCACGAGCGGCACGTCGTAGCCCTCGAGCGAGGTCGCACCGTGGGCGGCGACCAGCACGATGCCGTCGACGCCCTGGTCGAGCAGGTGGCGCACCGCGGCGTCGATGTCGGCCGGGTCGTCGGAGTCGGTGTACGCGGTCGAGATCCAGCGCCCCCGCCCTCGCGCCGCCCTCTCGAGCGCCGCGATCCCCGCCGACGGCCCGTGCAGGACGGCGTCGGACGCCACGACCCCCACGGTGCGCGTCTGGCTCGTGCCGAGAGCGCGGGCGGCGTTGTTCACGCGGTAGTCGAGGGCGGCGACCGCGTCGAGCACGCGTTCGCGAGTGACGTCGCGGATACCGGGGTAGCCGTTCAGCACCCGCGAGACCGTCTGCGTCGAGACGCCCGCCGCTGCCGCGACCTCGCGGACGCCGATGCGTTTCGCCCCGGTGTCGCCGCTCATGGTGACTCACAGTAGCGGCGCGCAACCCCCTCGGCGTGCACCGGGTTCGTGAGGTGCTCTCGGAGCGTGACCACGACCACCGGCATCCCGTCCGTCCGCCGATCGCCGCTCGCGCGCGCGATCGGGTCGGCTCTGTCCGCGGCCTTCGGCCTCCTGCAACGAGTGAGGCACCCCCGTCCGATCCACAGCCGTGGCGTGGTGCTGAGCGGAGAGATGCGGTGGATCCCGGGGGCCGCACCCTCCGGCATCGCCTTCATCGACGACGCCCCGGGCAGTCCGGTCCGGGTCGTCGCCCGCGTCTCGCGATCGCTCGGGCTGCCCGCGCCTCTGCCCGACATCATCGGTCTCGCGCTGAGGATCGACGTCGACGGCACCGCCTGCGACCTCGAGCTCGCCTCCACGGGGTGGAACGTGCCCGGGCGCTTCCTGCTGCTGCCGCACCGTCGGCCGGAGCGCGCCCGCCTGGGGACGCTGCTGCCGTACCGCGGACCGCGCGGACCCGTCGTGCTGATCGCCCGGACGCGGCGGGGGCGTCCCCCGGCGACCGATCCGCGAGAGCTGCCCGGGCACGACGACTCCGCCTGGACGCTCACCGTCGCTCATGCCACTCCGGCGGGCCCGTGGCATCCGTTCGCCGTCCTCGAGCTGCGACGGGATGCCGACCAGGACGACCACGGTCTGCGCTTCGACACGGTCCGGCGGCCGATCCCGGGCGCTCGGGCATACCGCTGGGTGAGCGCGCTCCGTCAGCCGTCGTACGAGCGGGTGCAGCCGGCGGAAGGCGCCGCCCGGACGCCGTGACCGCCGCGCCCCCTCAGCCCGCCGCCGCCGGGATGTACCGCGGCAGCCCGCCGATCTCGCCCGCGCGGGCCCAGGTCATCCCCTCGACCTCGACGAGGAGCTCCGCGTCGTCGACGTCGACGTCGCGCTGGAAGGCCGGGGACTCGAGTCGGATGCGCACCGTGCGGCGACGCTAGGGCGCCTCAGGCCGAGGCGGTGAGGGTCTTGACGCACGACACCGGGAGCGCTCCCGTGAAGAACCCGCCGACGCCCCCCTTACAAGGCGTCGACGGGTCCGGTCCTACTCTGACGTATTCCGGCCGCCCGAATCCACTGCGGATCGCGCGATCAGCTCTCCTGGGCGCGCAGGGCCGCCACCGCGTCGTAGCGCGCCCGGATCTGCGGGCGGTGGTCGGGCTCGACGGCCCGGGTCGTGGCCACCGTCCACTCGACCGGTCCACCCGCCCGCACGCCCGCGGCCTGGCGCGCCGCACCGAGCGCGACGTACTCCCCCGCCGCCGGCACGACGATCTCGGCGTCGAAAACCTGCGCGGCGATGCGCGCCACCCCGTCGTTGGCCGCCGCCCCGCCGATCAGCAGCACGCGGCGCACCTCGACGCCCTGCGCCTGGATCGCCTCGAGACCCACGGCCAGGCCGCTGAGCATCCCCTCGATCGCCGCGCGCGCGAGCGTCGGACGGTTCGTGGATGCCAGGGTCAGGCCGGTCAGCGAGGCCTGCGCGTTCGGCAGGTTCGGGGTGCGCTCGCCCTCGAACCACGGCACGAGCACCACGCCGTCGGCCCCCGGCTCGGCCTGCAGCGCCAGAGCGCCGAGCTCGTCGTGCGTGACGCCGAGCAGGCCCGCGAACGCGTCGAGCACGCGCGCGGCATTGAGGGTCGCGACCAGGGGGAGGAACTTCCCGGTCGCGTCGGCGAAGCCGGCGACCGTCCCGGTGGTGTCGCGACTCGGGGTGTCGGATACGGCGAACACCGTGCCCGACGTGCCGAGCGACACGACGACGTCGCCCACGCCCGCGCCGAGGCCGAGGGCCGCGCCGGCATTGTCCCCGGCGCCGGGGCCCACGAGAGCCCCGCCCGGCAGCGTCCCGGCGCTCTCCCACGGTCCCAGTACGCGCGGGCGCACCGCGTCGTGACCGAGGGCGCGCGCGAAGAGGTCATCGTCGTATCCGCCGGCGCCCCAGTACGCCGTGCCGGACGCGTCGGAGCGATCGGTGACCAGTTCTTCGAGCACCGCGTTGCCCGGACCGAACCCGCGAAGGCGCCAGGTGAGCCAATCGTGCGGCAACGCGACCGCGGCCACGCGCGCAGCGTTGTTAGGCTCGGCATCCCGCAGCCAGCGCAGCTTCGTGCCGGTGAACGAGGCGACCGGCACCGCGCCCGTGCGCTCGGCGAACTCGGCCGCGCCGACCTCGTCGATGAGGTCGCGTGCAGCCGGGGCCGACCGCGTGTCGTTCCAGAGCAGGGCGTCGCGGATGACGGCCCCCTCGGCATCCAGCACGACCATGCCGTGCTGCTGCCCGGCGATCGAGACCGCGGCGATGTCGTCGAGCCCGCCCGCTCGGGCGATGGCGTCCTGCAGCGCGATCCACCACGCCTCGGGGTCGACCGAGGTTCCGGCGGGGTGCGATGCGCGCCCCTCACGCACCACGCGCCCGGTCTCGGCGTCGACGACGACGACCTTGCACGACTGCGTCGACGAATCGACTCCCATGACGAGCGCCATGCTCACTCCCTCTGTTCGCGCCGCAGCGGTGCGGCATCCCGTTCAGTGTCCACGACACGCCGTGCCGCGCGGGGCGATGCGGCGTGTCGTGGACACTCGACGGAAAGGGGCCCGGATGCCGCGGCATCCAGGCCCCGCGGGGCTCAGCGCGCGCCGAGCAGGTGCTCGGTCGCGAGCTGCTGCAGGCGGACGAAGCCGAAGCCCTTGCCGCCGAGGTACGCGTCGGTGTCGAAGTCCTCGTAGGCCGAGCGGTCGGCGAGGAAGTCGTCGTAGGTCTCGCCCTCGTTGAGCGTCGGCTGCGCGAGCTCGGCGACCTTCGCGGCCTCCAGGGCCTCCTGCACCTCGGGGTCGGCGCGGAAGGCCGCGGCGCGCTCCTTGAGCAGCAGATAGGTGTTCATGTTGGCCGACACGGAGTCCCAGACACCGGTCTCGTCCTCGGTGCGCGAGGGCTTGTAGTCGAAGTGACGCGGGCCGTCGTAGGCGGGCACGCCGCCGGGGCCGCCGTTCTCGAGCAGATCGACGAGCGCGAAGGCGTTGTGCAGGTCGCCGTGGCCGAACACGAGGTCCTGGTCGTACTTGATGCCGCGCTGACCGTTGAGGTCGATGTGGAAGAGCTTGCCGTGGTACAGCGCCTGGGCGATGCCGGCGGCGAAGTTCAGTCCCGCCATCTGCTCGTGGCCGACCTCGGGGTTCAGGCCCACGAGCTCGGGGCGCTCGAGCGAGTCGATGAACGCGATCGCGTGTCCGAGGGTCGGCAGCAGGATGTCACCGCGGGGCTCGTTGGGCTTGGGCTCGATGGCGAAACGGATGTCGTAGCCCTTGTCGGTGACGTAGTCGCCGAGGAGGTTCACGGCCTCGCGGTAGCGCTCGAGCGCCTGACGGATGTCCTTCGCGGAGTCGTACTCGGCACCCTCGCGGCCACCCCACATGACGAACGTCTTCGCCCCGAGCTCGGCGGCGAGGTCGAGGTTGCGCAGCACCTTTCGCAGCGCGAAACGACGCACCTGGCGGTCGTTCGAGGTGAAGCCGCCGTCCTTGAAGACGGGGGCCGAGAAGAGGTTGGTGGTCACCATCGGCGTGACGATGCCGGTGTCGCTCATCGCGCCCTTGAGGCGGTCGATCTGCTTCTGGCGCTCAGCGTCGGTCGAGCCGAAGGCGAAGAGGTCGTCGTCGTGGAACGTCAGGCCGTAGGCGCCGAGCTCGGCGAGCTTCTCGACGACGTGCACGACGTCGAGGGGCTCACGCGTGGGGCCGCCGAACGGGTCGGTGCCGTTGTAGCCGACGGTCCAGAGTCCGAACGAGAACTTGTCATCGCGGGTGGGGGTGGGCATTCCTGCTCCTTCGCATGGAGACGCACGAGTGCGCGGTGACGCGCGCCGGGTTTGTTGGTGCTCACAACATATACCCCGGATGGCACGGAGTCCAGCCCCGCGTCAGTCGCCGAGCGCGGCATCCACCACCGAGAACACCGCGGGGTCCCAGGTCAGGGCGCGCTCCCACGGCAAGCCGAAGGCCTCGGCGAAGAAGATGCTGTGCACGTGGTCGCCGAACGAATGGCGTTCGACCTTCGGCAGCACCGTCGTGGGCACCTCGTCGGCACGGCCGCTCGTGAGCGACACGAGGCCGTCATGCGGCCACAGCTGCGCCGGCTCGCTCGCCGCCGAGAAGTAGCCCGCGCCGACCGCGGTGACCGGGATGCCGTCGAGCACCCCCGCCTGCGCGTCGTTCCAGCCGCGCAGGAACCGGCGCGAGACCTCGGCCGCCGCCCCCTGGGAGTTGGCATCGGCGTACGGACGCGCCTCGGCGAAGATCTGCCGCGTGGCGGGGTCGCCGTGCGCATCGGCCTCCGAGAGCTCGCCGTCGAGCAGGTCGCCCAGCACCGAGCCGTCCCACGGGGTGCCGAGGGTCACCAGATGCTCGATGCGCGGGCCGCCGCCCCCGAGCTCGCGGATCGCGGCGCGCGAGAACAGCCCGCCCATCGAGTGACCGACGAGGTCGACGCTCCCGACCTCCCGCTCGTCCGCGAGCCACCGCAGGAAGGCGGCGAGCGCCACCCCCGCGTCGTCGACACGACCGACCGCGTTGATCGTCACCCCGGCCGGCAGCACGACGGGAACGTCGTCGAAGCCCTGCCACCCGGCATCCTCCCGCACCTCCCCCGCACCGATGCGGGCGGGAGCGGTGAAGACCCGGATGCCGCGTGCCACGAAGTGCGCGCGCAGTGCGGTCATCGTGTTGCCCGCCGCGAGCCCCGCGGCCGCGGCGCGCTCGGGGTCGGTGTACGGGGTGACGGCGGCTCCGCCGGAAACGAGGACGACGGCATCGGCCATGACGGCTCCTTCGAAGGTCGGGTTCCCGGTCAGGATAGGGCAGCCGTCGGGCGCCGTTTCCCCCCTCGAGTGTCCAGGACACGCCGTGTCGGCCGAGGCGCGACAGCGTGTTCCGGACGCTCGACGAGGGGCGAGCGCGGGAGGGCGGGCGCCGGCGCAGGGCGCGGTCAGCGCGGGAGGGCGTCCTCGATCGCGGCGACGACCTCCGGCGCGTCGGGCAGGGTGCGCGGGCTGAACCGCGTCACCCGCCCGTCGGGGGCCACGACGAACTTCTCGAAGTTCCACGAGATGCGGCCGGTCTTGCCCTCGGCATCCGGGGTCGAGGTCAGCTCCTTGTACAGCGGGTGGGCGTTCCGGCCGTTGATCTTGACCTTCTCCGACATCGGGAAGGTGACGCCCCACGTGGCGGAGCAGTATTCGGCGATCTTGTCCTCATCGCCGAGCTCCTGAAGGAACTGGTTGCTGGGGAAGCCGATGACCGTGAACCCGCGGTCGGCGTACTTCTTGTGCAGCGCCTCGAGCGCCTCGTACTGCGGCGCGAGCCCGCACCGCGAGGCGACGTTGACCACGAGCGCCGCCTTGCCGTCGGTCAGGTCGCCGAAGGTCGTCTCGTCGCCGCGGATGGTCGTGATGGGGATGCCGGAGAGGTCCATGCGTCGATCCTGGCACCGCCCGCTTTGCCCGGGGTGGGAATGCGCGAGTCGCGACGATCGGGAGGTGGACGCCCTCGCCGGGGGAAGCGCCGCGCGCCGCCGCTCGCCCCTCGGGAGGGCGTGCACACGCGAAGTCGCGGCTCGCCGGGCTCCCGGGACGGACGAGAAGAGTGCCACGGTCGGACGCCGACGGCATGGCACAGTGGTCGGATGGTCACCGAGGGCACCCGCGGCGACGGCATGCGCCGCGCCAACCTGTCGCTGGTGCTGCGCACGGTGCACCGCCAGGGTCCGCGTTCCCGGGCCGCGCTCACCGAGGCAACGGGCCTGAATCGCTCCACGATCGCCGACCTCGTGGGCGACCTGCAGCGATCAGGACTCGTCGTCGAGCGCGCATCCGACGCGCAGGGACGCGTCGGTCGCCCCTCCCCCATCGTCGCGCCCGACCCGCGGGTGGTCGCGATCGCCGTCAACCCCGAGGTCGACGCCCTCGACCTCGGCGCGGTCGCCCTCGACGGCACGATCGTGGCGCGCGAGCGACTCGAGCAGACCGAACTGCTCACCCCCGAACGCACCGCCGAGCTGGTCGGCGCGCACCTCGCACGGTGGCGGGGCGACGTCCTCACCGACGCCCGCATCGTCGGGGTCGGCGTCGCGGTCCCGGGCCCCGTGCGCGCCTCCGACGGCGTCGTGCGCGAGGCTCCGCACCTCGGCTGGATCGACGCCCCGCTGCCCTCTCTCATGACGGATGCCACGGGCCTGCCCGCCCACGTCGGCAACGACGCCGCACTCGGCGCCCTCGCCGAGCACCTCTTCGGCGCCGCGCGCGGGGCGCACGACGTGGTCTACCTGAACGGCGGCGCGAGCGGGATCGGCGGCGCGGTGATCGTGGGCGGGGTGCCGCTGGGAGGCGCGGGAGGGTACGCCGGCGAGTTCGGGCAGAACCGTCCCGGCATCGTCGATCCCCGCGACCGCCGGGCGGTCGACGGCGTGCTCGAGGACGAGGTCAGTCGCGCGCTCCTGCTCGCGGCGGTCGGGCTCGACAGCGCCGACGAGGCGACGCTCTCCGCGGCTCTGGGCTCCGCCGACGATCCGGCCGTTCGCGCGGAGATCGCGCGCCAGCGACGGATCCTCGCGACCGCTCTCGCGAACGCGGCGAACGTGATGAACCCGGCGGTGATCGTGCTCGGCGGCTTCCTCGCGACCCTGGCCGAGCTCGATCTGGCGGGACTCGACGACGCCGTGCGCGCGCAGACCCTGCCCGCGTGCGCAGAGGGTCTGCGCCTGGCGGCCGCGGAACTCGGCGAGGACCGCCTGCTCGTGGGCGCGGCCGAGGCCGTCTTCGAGGCCGCCCTGTTCCCCGCCCGTTGAGAACTCTGCACGGAACGAAACCCTTCCCGAAACCGTCCGCGCGGGCATCGACGTCGCGCGTCCGGGTCATGATGGGTGGGCGACGACGCGAGGAGACACGATGACCGAGACACGAGCCGCCGGAGCAACCTGGTCGGGCAATCACCACTATCGCGCCGCCGAGGTGCTGCTGCCCGCCGACGCGGGCGAGCTCGCCGAGGTCGTGGCATCCCGTCCGGCTCTGCGCGTGCAGGCGACGCGCCACACCTTCAACGACATCGCCGACGCCGACGGCGCCCTCGTGTCGCTCGAGCGGATGCCGACGCGCATCGACGTCACCGACGACCGCGTGCGCGTCGAGGGTCTCGTCACGTTCGCGCAGCTCGCCCCCGTGCTCGAGGCCGAGGGACGCGCCCTGCACAACCTCGGATCGCTCCCCCACATCTCGGTCGCCGGGGCCGCCGCCACCGGAACGCACGGGTCGGGCATGGGCAACGGCAACCTCTCGAGCGCCGTCACGGCCCTCGAGATTATGGATGCCGACGGCCGCACGCACCACATCGACCGGGGCCACCCGTGGTTCGGGGCCGCGGCCCTGGGGCTCGGCGCCTTCGGCGTCGTCACGGCCGTCGAGCTGCGCACCGTCCCGTCGTACACGGTCGTGCAGCAGGCGTTCACGGGCGTCGCCTGGGACGACCTCGTGTCCGATCCGGCGACGGTGTTCGGCGGTTCGCGCAGCGTGAGCGTGTTCACGACGTGGGGAGACCCGGCCGACGACCTCGTGTGGGCCAAGAGCGACACCGGGGCGCCGACGTGGGTCGAGGAACTCGGGGGCCGCGCGGTCGGGGACGACCTGCACCTCGGGCGCATCCGCACGCTCGACAACACCACCGAGCGCGGAACCCCGGGGCCGTGGCACACCCGTCTGCCGCACTTCCGCGCCGACGCGCTACCCAGCGACGGCGACGAGATCCAATCGGAGTACTTCGTGCCGATCACGGCGGCCGCCGAGGCACTGGCGGCCGTGCGCGCGATCACCCCCGCCTTCGACGCCCACCTGCTGGTGACCGAGCTGCGCACGGTGGCCGCCGACGGTCTCTGGCTCAGCCCGGCATTCGAGCGCGACGTGCTCGCGATCCACTTCACCTGGCGCAACGACACCGACGGCGTACTCGGGGTGCTGCCGCACATCGAGCGGGCCCTGGCGCCCTTCGACGTGCGTCCGCACTGGGGGAAGGCGTTCACGATGCCCGGCGAGGCGGTGCGCGCGACGCTGCCCCGAACCGAGGACTTCCTCGCCGCGGCGCGCGAGGCGGACCCGCGCGGGGTCTTCCGCAACGCCTACCTGGAGCGCACGCTCGGCCTGTGACCACGGGCGGGCGAAGGTCCCTGAGCCCGGCGAAGGGACCGCAACCCCCGGAGGCTTCGACAGGCCCAGCCTCCTCGCGTCACCACCGCGAACCCAGGTCCCCGAGCCCGGCGAAGGGACCGCAACCCCCGGAGGCTTCGGCATGCTCAGCCTCCTCGCGTCGCGACCTCCGCGCGCCGAGACCGCGAAGCGGCGCCGCCCACCGCGGCGCCGCTCCGTGGCATCCGGATCAGCGGCTGGAGTAGCCGCCGTCGATCGGGAGCGAGACGCCGGAGATCATGCCGGCCCCGTCGCTGAGCAGGAAGACGATCGGGGCGGCGATGTCGTCCTCGGTCGCCCACTTGTGCAGCGGCATGGCCTCGAGGAAGGGGCCCTCGATGTCGGGACGACCCCAGTACCAGGCCGACATCGGCGTCATGACGACCGTGGGGTTCACGCTGTTGACCCGGATGCCGTAGCCGCCGAGTTCGAGGGCGGACACGCGCGTGATGTTGTCGAGGGCCGCCTTCGACGAACCGTACGAGATGTGTCCGGTGAGGGCGACGAGGCTCGCCTGGCTCGAGACGTTGACGATCGCGCCACCCTTGCCGACGCGGATCATCTCGCGCGAGGCGTACTTGGTCACCAGCAGCGAGCCGCGGGCGTTGATGCTCATGACCTTGTCGAACACGTCGATGTCGGTCTCCATGGGTGTCGCGATCTCGCCGCCCCACCCGCCGCAGTTCACGACGCCGTAGAGGTCTCGGCCCTCGATCGCGGAGCGGATCTCGTCCTCGGATTCGAGGTCGAACACGACGGGCTCGGCTCCGGTCTCGGCGGCGATCGCCTCGACGCTGTCAGCCGTGCGGCCGGCGGCGAGCACGGTGGCGCCGGCGGCGACGAGGTGTCGCACGGTCGCCCCGCCGATACCGCCACCGGCTCCGGTGACGAGGATGGTGCGGTCGGTGAATTCGGTCATGGGAGGGCTCTTTCGCGGGTCCTGAGGGCGGGGACGACGGCGGTGTCGTCGCGGCCCATGATAACCACAGAATCCCGCGGATGACTTCGGTGTCATGACGAATTGATCACGGGTGTTGACACCGGTGTCACGGTGGGCTTACCGTAACCAACGTTCGACCGGTGGACAGCTCCACCGGACCGCTCCACCGGCGCAGCACTCCGACGTGCGGCGTCCCCGGAAGGACCACACCGCCGTGACCCGCACCTCGCAGAACGCCGCACCGATCGCCACCGCGACCGTGCACCTCGACGACCTCGTCGAGCGTGCGCGGCTGCTCGCGGCATCGGGCGAGCGCCGCGTGCTGGGACTCGCGGGAACCCCCGGCGCCGGCAAGTCCACCGTGAGCGACGCGCTGCTCGCCGCGCTCGGCTCCGACGCGGTGCTGGTCGGGATGGACGGATTCCATCTCGCGAACGAGGAGCTCATCCGCCTCGGTCGCCGCGACCGCAAGGGCGCCCCCGACACGTTCGACGTCGACGGCTACGTGGCCCTGCTCGACCGCATCCGCGCCGGGCACGAGGTCTACGCGCCGCGCTTCGATCGGGACCTCGAGGAGTCCATCGGCTCCGCGGTTCTGGTGCCCGCCGACGTTCCGCTCGTCATCACCGAGGGCAACTACCTGCTGCACGAGGGATTCGGGTGGGATGCCGTGGCATCCCGTCTCGACGAGGTCTGGTTCCTCGACATCGAACCCACCGCGCGCCGCGAGCGGCTCGTCGCCCGCCGCCTGTCCCACGGCCACCCCCATGACGACGCCGTCGCCTGGGTCCGCGACGTCGACGAGGCGAACGCCCTCGTCGTCGAGCGCGGCCGCCACCGCGCCGACCTCGTCGTCACCGTCTCCGACACCCCCGCCGGGGGCGCCGGCCACCACGAAGGAGCTTCCTCATGAGCACCACCACGGCTGTGCCCGTGCTGCAGGCACGCGGTCTGTCGCGCCAGTTCGGATCCGTCCGCGCCCTCAACAACGTCGACTTCGAGGTCTACCCCGGCGAGGTCACCGCCCTCATCGGTGACAACGGCGCAGGGAAGTCGACGCTCGTGAAGGCCCTGTCGGGCAACCTCGCCGTCGACGAGGGAGAGATCCGGTTCGACGGATCGCCGATCGACATGTCCAACCCCCAGGTCGCCTCGTCGCTCGGCATCGAGACGGTCTACCAGGACCTCGCGCTCGCGCCCCACCTCGACCCCGTGCAGAACATGTACCTCGGCCGCGAGATCCGTCGCCCGGGGCTCGCCGGTGCCCTCGGCTTCATGAAGACGAAGGACATGGCGAAGGCATCGCGCGCGGCGTTCGACGAGCTCGGCGCCACGGTGCGCAGCCTGACCTCGCCCGTCGGCGAGATGTCGGGCGGCCAGCGTCAGGCGATCGCGATCGCCCGCGCCGTCCACTGGGCGTCGCGCGTCGTCTTCCTCGACGAGCCCACCGCGGCCCTCGGCGTGCGCCAGACGAAGAACGTGCTCGAGACGATCCGCCGCGTGCGCGACAAGGGCATCGCCGTGGTCTTCATCTCGCACTCGATGCCGCACGTCATCGACGTCTCCGACCGCATCCAGGTGCTGCGACTCGGGACCCGCGTCGCGAACATCCAGGCCGCGGACACCTCCATGGAAGAACTCGTCGGGCTCATGACCGGCGCCGTCACGAAGGACGACCAGAAGTGAGCGTCAAGACCCCTCCCACCGAGACCGTCGCGATCGGCACGTTCGACGACAACCAGAAGGTGAACCCGGTCCGCCGGATCCTGCGTACGCAGGCCTTCCAGATCCTCCTCGTGCTGCTGGCGATCATCATCGTCTTCAGCATCATCGCGCCCGACTCGTTCGCGCAGTGGACCAACTTCCGTCTCATCATCCAGAACGCCTCGATCCTCGCGGTGCTCGCCGTCGGCATGACCTACGTCATCATCACCGCCGGCATCGACCTCTCGGTCGGGTCGGTCCTGGTCTTCTCCGGCGTCGTCGCGGCCATCGTCATGCGGGCGATGGGCGGCGAGGGCTGGGGCGTCGCGATCGTCGGCATCCTCGTCGCGATCCTCAGCGGCGTGTGCTGGGGGCTGCTGAACGGCTTCCTCATCGCCAAGGCGAAGATCCCGCCGCTCATCGTCACCCTGGGTTCCCTGGGCATGGCCCTCGGTCTCGCGCAGATCCTCACCGGCGGTGTCGACATCCGCGATGTGCCGACCGTGCTGACGGTGTCGATCGGCTACGGCAACGTCTTCGGCAGCGTCCCGATCATCAGCGTCATCGCCCTCGTGGTCGTCGCGATCGGTGCGATCGTGCTGCACTACACGCGCTTCGGCCTCTACACGCTGGCGGTCGGGTCGAGCGAGATCGCCGCCCGTCGCGTCGGCGTCAAGGTCGACGCGCAGCTGATCAAGATCTACACGATCTCCGGCGCTCTGGCCGGGCTCGGCGGCATCCTGTCGCTCTCGCAGTTCTCCACGACCGCGATCGCCGGCCAATCGCAGACCAACCTCAACGTCATCGCGGCCGTCGTGATCGGTGGCACGTCGCTCTTCGGCGGCGTCGGCACGATCATGGGCACCGTCGTGGGTCTGTTCATCCCGGCGGTGCTGCAGAACGGCTTCGTCATCACCGGTGTCCAGCCGTTCTGGCAGCAGGTCGCCGTCGGCGCGGTGCTGATCACGGCGGTGTACGTCGACCAGGTGCGCCGCACCGCCGCCACGCGCGGCAACTCGCAGGGCCTCTGGCGCAAGTTCCTCAGCGGAGGTCGGCGCGGCTGAGCCGCGGCGGCATCCATTCCCTCTCCACCCCTTACCCAACCCGACAGCAAGAACTCACAACAGAACGGTGATCACGATGAAGTGGAACAAGAAGGCGACCGCCCTGACGGTCTTCGGCATGGCCGCGACCCTGACTCTCGCGGGCTGCTCCGGTGGCACGGCCTCGGGCGGTGCGTCCGGCGGCTCCGACGGCGGCTACAAGATCGCGTTCGTGCAGGGCGTCGCCGGAGATGAGTTCTACATCTCCATGCAGTGCGGCATCGAAGCCGAAGCCAAGACCGAGGGCGCCACCGTCACCACTCAGGGCCCGGAGAAGTTCGACCCGACCCTGCAGAAGCCGATCGTCGACGCCGTCGTGGCGTCGAAGCCCGACGCGCTGCTGATCGCGCCGACCGACGTGTCGGCCATGCAGGCACCCATCGCGGCAGCCGAGGCCGCGGGCATCAAGGTCGTCCTCGTCGACACGACGCTCGAGGACCCCTCGGGAGCCGTGTCGCAGATCTCCTCCGACAACGAAGGCGGCGGAGCTGCCGCATTCGAGGCGATCCAGAAGGCGAACCCCAACGGCGGCAAGGTGCTCGTCGTCTCGACCGACCCCGGCGTGTCCACGACCGACGCCCGCGCCCAGGGCTTCGAAGACGCCGTCGCGAAGGACAGCAAGTTCGAGTCGGTGGGTGTGCAGTACTCGCACAACGAGCCCTCGACCGCGGCCGAGATCGTCACCGCCGCGCTGCAGAAGGACCCCGACATCGTCGGTATCTTCGCCGCCAACCTGTTCGCCGCCGAGGGTTCCGCGACGGGTGTGCAGCAGGCCGGCAAGCAGGGTTCGGTCACGATCGTCGGCTTCGACGCCGGTCCCGCCCAGGTCAAGGCCCTCGAAGCCGGAACCGTCCAGGCCCTCGTCGCGCAGGAGCCCGCCACCATCGGCTCCGACGGCGTCAAGCAGGCCATCGCCGCACTGAAGGGCGAGTCCACCGAGGAGAAGATCCAGACCGGCTTCACCATCCTCACCAAGGACAACATCAACGGCGACGGCAAGGACGCGGTCTACAAGTCCTCCTGCTGACCCACCTCGGATGCCGGGACCCCCGCACACGCGTGAGGGTCCCGGCATCCACCCCTCCCCTTCCCCGGTTCGGGGCGGCTTCCTCACCTCGGGGCGCGTACCTCACGCCCCACGTGATGAAACACGTCCCAAACCCCGGGGCACCCCCCGACGCGACGAGCACGCCCCGAACCTCCCGCCCCACCCACACGGAGCCCCGCATGACCGAACTCACCGCCGCCGCCCTCCCCTCCCTCGCGGCGGACGTCTCCGTTCCGACCTACGACAGGTCGGCCGTGCGCTCGCGCATCGTGCACGTCGGCGTCGGCGGGTTCCACCGCGCCCACGAGGCGATGTACCTCGACAGGCTCCTGGAGGCCGGGCGCGGCGACTGGGGACTGTGCGGGGTCGGGGTGCTACCGTTCGACGCCGCGATGCGCGACGCCCTCGCCGCCCAGGATCGGCTCTACACGCTCGTCACCACCGCTCCCGACGGGTCGTCCGCGGCCCGCGTCGTCGGCTCGATCGTCGACTACCTCTTCGTCCCCGACGACCCCGAGGCGGTCGTCGCCAAGCTCGCCGATCCCGACACCGCGATCGTCTCGCTCACGATCACCGAGGGCGGCTACGGCATCGACGACGCCACCGGCGGCTACGCTCCGCGCGACGAACCCACCCTCGCCGACCTCGACGGGGCCCTGCCTCCGCGGAGCGTGATGGGCCTGCTGACCGAGGGGCTCCGCCGACGGAGGGATGCCGACATCCCGGCCTTCACGGTCATGTCGTGCGACAACATCCAGGGCAACGGCCACGTTGCGCGCGCCTCCCTGCTCGGGTTCGCCGAGCGTCTCGACCCGGAACTCGCCGCCTGGATCGCGCAGAACGTGTCGTTCCCCACCTCCATGGTGGACCGCATCACCCCGGTCACCACCGACGAGACGCGCGCGTCCATCGCCGAGGAGTTCGGCGTCGACGACCGCTGGCCCGTGCGCTCGGAGTCGTTCGCCCAGTGGGTGCTCGAAGACGCCTTCCCCCTGGGGCGTCCGGCCTTCGACGAGGTCGGCGTGCAGCTGGTCCAGGATGTCGAGCCGTACGAGCTCATGAAGCTGCGGCTGCTGAACGCGTCGCACCAGGCGATGAGCTACCTCGGCATCCTGTCGGGCGCGCACTACGTGCACGAGGTGTGCACCGACGAGCTGTTCGTCGCGTTCCTGCAGGGCTACATGCACGCCGAGGCGATTCCGACGCTGCGACCGGTGCCCGGGATCGACCTCGACGCCTACTGCGACGAGCTCATCGCGCGCTTCGGCAGCGAGGCCATCCGCGACACGCTCGCGCGTCAGGTCGTCGACGGCTCCGACCGGCTCCCCAAGTTCTTGTTGCCCGTCGTCCGAGAGCAGCTCGCCGCCGGGGGCCGGATCGACCACGCGGCCCTCGTGCTCGCGGGGTGGAGCGTGTTCCTCGAGGGGCGCACCGAATCGGGCGAGGAGACCCCCGCGGTCGACAGTCGGCTCGACGAGCTGCGGGCCATCGTGGCCGACGACCCGGCGGCGCTGCTCGACTACGCGCCCGTCTTCGGCGACCTCGGGCAGGACGCGCGGCTGCGCGAGGCCTATCTCGCCGCCCGCGCGCTGCTGGCCGAGCGCGGCGCGCGCGGTGCGATCGCGGCGGTCGTCGACGCCTGAGTGCTGCGGCGGCCGCGACCCGGTCGAACCGAGGTCGCCGAGCCCGTCGAAGCCACCGGAACCCGCCACGCCCCCGGTCCCTCCGCCAAGCTCGGGACCTTTTGCGGCTCAGCGGGCGCGGAGCCAGCGGGCGATCGCGTCGTGGAAGCGCTCGGGCTCCTGGTTGGCCTCGTTGCAGTGACCGGTGGCGTCGAAGGCGACCAGCTCGGCATCCGGATGCCGTTCGACGAACGCCACCGATCCCGAGAACGGCACGACCGGATCGACGCGGCTGTGCAGGATGATGGTCGGCACCCCCGGCCCGGGCCGGCCCTCGCCCACCCACGTGAGGGCGCGCGCGTCGACCGACTCGACGAGGCCGAGGGCCCGCGCCCCGATGCGGCTCGCGAGCACGCGCATCGACGCGGCGGCGACCGTGCGCGGCAGGTGCGCGTTCGCGACGGCGTTGTCGACCACCCGGGGCCAGTCCAGCGCCGGCGCGACGAGGACGAGTCCGGCGATCGCCTCGCGGTGCGCCGAGTGCTCGAGCGCGAGCATCGCGATCGTGCCGCCCATCGACCAGGCCACGAGCACGATCTCCCGGGCACCGCGCGCGAGGGCGTACGCGATCGCGTCGTCGACGTCGCGCCACTCGCGCGTTCCCAGGGTCGAGGGCAGGGCGTCGGCGGGGGCGCACTCCTCGTCACCGGCGTACGACACCACGAGCGCCATCCATCCGGCATCCACCGCCGCCGGCGCCGAGCGAAGCGCTCCGTTGCGACTGGAGCGCAGCCCGTGCACATGGATCGTCCAGCGGCCGTCGGCGGTGTCGGGGTCGCCGATCTCCCACGCCTCGGCGACGCCGCCGCGCCGCAGCGGCACGGAGACGTGCCGCGTGGGCCCGACGTCTTCGGGGGAACCGATGCTCTGCGAGGTCCAGGTCGCCACGGCCTCACCGTCGACGAGTCCGTCGGGACGCGACGCGAGCTCGCGCACGACCCGGTCCTTCCCGACGCGCAGCGGTTCGCCGACGACCACGTGCCGACCGTCGTCGAGCCACAGGCCGTAGGTGCCCGGCTCGCGGCTCTCGAGCGTGGCCGGCACGGTGACCGTGCCGCCCGAGAAGGTCACGGGTGCGTAGACCTTGGCGGCGCGCGGGGCGATGAGTCTTCGCGCGACGTAGCCGGCGAGCGCGGTGTGGGCGAGCGCCACGGTGGCGACGGCGATGCCCGTGCCGAGGGCGAGGGGGCGGATCATGGGCGGGCTCCCGTGGATCGGCGGGTGAGGTGGGCGTCGACGTCGTCGAGGAGCTCGCGCTCCTGAGCGCTCAACGGCGACGAGGTGGCGATGGCGTCGTCCTCGACGGCCACGCGCAGCGCGTGCAGGCGCGTGTCGACGAGGGGGTCGTCGGCGAGGCCCGGCAGGCCCGCGACACCGCGCCGCCGGGCCACGGCGCCGAGATCCTCCAGCAGCGCCTCGCCCCGCCGACGGATGCGGCCGGTCACGCGCGAGGCGCGGAAGATGCCGATGACGAAGGCGAGCACGCCGAGGTAGAAGAGCGGGTCGAAGAGCGCGCTCACGATCGGAACGGGGGCGAAGAAGCGCGTCAGGGTGAGATCGGCGATCTCGCTCACGCAGCCCAGCACGATCCCGATCGCCCCGGCCCGGAAGAACCAGCGCACGCCCGGGAGCGAGACGTGGGCCGAGACGCACAGCAGCACCCCGACCAGGGCGATGCCCGCCATGTGGACCACCCCGTAGACCCACGCGCCCGTCGAAGTGGCGGCGGCGTCCTCGATGAAGCGGAACGACGTCGACCCGCGCTCGGGCAGGGCGACGAAGAACACGACGGCGAACACTCCCGCGAGCAGCGCCGGGAAGCGCCAGCGCAGTGTCGAGACGCGCGCCGTCACGGGGGCGATCCCGGCCTGGATGCCGAGCCACAGCGCCACCATCGTGAGCACGCCCTGCACGAGCTTGAGGATGTTCGTGCCCCCGAGCAGGCCGTCGAGCACACCGAGCGGGATGACCGTGCCCTGGGTCAGCAGTGCGATGGCGCCGACCAGGCCGGCGAGCCATGCGATGCGTGCCCGCGGCTGACGCCGAGCGGCGCGCGCACGGCCCACCACGAGCAGCAGCAGCGCGACGAGGGCCGCGTCGATGAGGAGAACGGTCACCACGATGACTCGGCCACCCGGGGGCTCGCGTACAGCAGGCGGGAGATGCGGTGGGCGACGTGCTCGGCGACGAGTTCGGCCTCGACTTCCGGCGTCGTCAGCGTCGGATCGTCGTACGGCGTGATCGAGGAGCGTTCGCGTGCACCCCGCTCGTGGAGGGCGCCGGTGCAGTGCGCGTCGTCGAGCAAGTGGCCGAGCTCATGCGAGGCGGCGAACTGGCTGTACAGCGCCGCATCCGATGCGCGCACGTGGATGCTCGCCTCTCCCCTGTCGGCGAACAAGGTGAGGTAGCCGGTGAGGGTCCCCCATCCGCTCGTGTCGGTCTCGCGGATCACCCGGAGACGGATGCCGACGGCTCGCTCGACCGCTCGCACCACGTCGTCGAACCCCATATCGGCCGTCAATCGCGCGCGGGCGATCGCCCGATCGGCTCGCGCCCGCACTCTCGCCTGCATGTCCTCCGCAGCCACCGCTCTCCCCCCGTCGCGGTCGCTCATGTCGCCGGCGGCCTGCTTCGCAGCGACTGGGCGATGGCGCGCAGGGCGTCGGGCGACATCTCGCCGAGAGCCCGGAACTGGATGCTGCTGGCTCCGGCCTCGCGCATCGCGTCGCGCAGGTCGAGCTCGGCATCCGTTCGATCCGTCACCGCGGCATCGGTGTAGTCGGTGAGGTACTCGGTGGGCACGTCGCCCCAGTGGGTGATGAGCCGCAGGACCTCTTCGTCGAGCACGACGCTGGTCGCGCCCTCCGCGAGCAGCGCGCGCGCTCCGTCCGCGGCCTGCGGGTCGATGTCGTCGAGGTGCGCGAGCAGGTCGTCGGCGGTGGCGGTCTGCGCGGAGATGAGTCGTCGGACGCGGGATGCCAGGGGCCCGGCCGGCACGCGCATCTCGACCCGCGGCGCCGTGTCGGGGCTGGCGAGGTCCTCGGGCGTGACGCCGAGCGCCACCGCGAGGGCTTCCAGATCGTTGGTGTTGTACGGCAGCGACAGGCCGGCGCGCGACTGGTAGTAGCTCTTCGTCATTCCGGCGCGGCTGAGCAGCTCGCCGACGGTGAGCCCCTTGGCCCTCCGCAGGCGATCCACGTTCGCCACCACTCGACGGGAGTACCGGGAGGGTGGTCCGACTGCGCCGCGACCCACAGTCCGATCGTAGACGACCCTCCGTTTCACCTACGGTCGTATTTACGATCACCCCTCGGGTGCTAATTACGACACGCTGTGCTTGTATGGATCAGACCGCGCGCGGGGCGGACGTGGGGGAACCCCTGCGCGCGAGCGATCGGGAGAGGCTTCCCGATCCGGTCGGTGACGGGCGCGGCACCATTGGGGGGTGCCGCGCCCGATCACTTCCGCCTGCCCCCGCGTGCGTCAGGCGATGCGCCGCTCCCCCGGCCGGATCACCCGCCACCACCGGTAGCCGTACCCGTCGAGCGACACGTCGAATCCGGATCCGTCGAGCGTCTCCGCCCCCGCCGCATCGTCGAGCAGGTTCACCACACGCCATTGCTCGGCATCCGCCCCCTCGATCTCGAGGCGGAACGTGCGCCCGTCGGGTGCGAAGTTGTGCGCCGCGACGAACAGGCCCAGCTCACTGGTGAGCGAGTGCGCGAGCACGCAGCTGTGGGGTTGATCCAGGATGCCGAACTCCCCCCATCCGATCTCGGGCGAGGCGCGGTAGTGACGCACGAGGTTCTGCACGAATCTGAGCATCGAGTCGGGATCGTGACGCTGCTGGGCGACGTTGACGTGCTGCGGCCCGAACCCGCCCGGAACGATGTCGGCGATGAGGTCGTCGGCCGTCGAGAAGCCGGCGTCGGGGGCGCCCGTCCATTGCATGGGCGTGCGGACGGCGGCGCGACTGCCCTCGATCTCGGGGTTCTCTCCCATGCCGATCTCCTCGCCGTAGTACAGCACGGGCGCTCCCGGCAGCGAGAACATGAGGCTGTAGACCATGCGGATGCGGCGCGGATCGCCCTCGAGCATCGCCGGCAGCCGCCGCGTGATCCCCCGCCCGTGGATGCGCTGCCCCGGCTCCGGGGCGAAGGCGGTGAAGACCTCTTCGCGCTCGGCCTCCGACAGCTGATCGAGGGTGAGTTCGTCGTGGTTGCGCACGAAGTTGCCCCACTGGTTTCCCCGGGCGATCTCGGGCCGCGACTCCAGCGCCTCCCGCAGCGGCGCGGCGTCCTGACGCGCGAGGGCGAGGTAGAGCCGCTGATTGGCGACGAAGTCGAACTGCATCGTCAGCTCGTCGCCGTCGGCGTCGCCGAAGAAGCGCAGCTGCTCGTCGTAGGGGAGGTTGACCTCGCCGAGCATCATGGCGTGACCGCTGCGGCGCGAGACGTAGCCCCGCAGCGCGCGGAGGAAGTCGTGCTCGGGGCCCTCGTCGCCGTCGATGAGGTGGGGCACGGCATCCACGCGGAAGCCGTCGATGCCGAGCTCGAGCCAGAAGCCGATGACCTTGGCGATCTCCTCGCGCACCTCCGGATGGTCGGTGGCGAGGTCGGGCTGGTGCCGGTAGAACGAGTGCTTGTAGTACTGCCCGGCGGTGTCGTCGAAGAACCACACCCCGTCCTCGACGTCGGGGAACATGCTCGCCGGAGCGTCGTCGGGCACCTCGTCGCGCCACTGGTAGAAGTGGCGGTAGCGGCTGTCGGGGCTCTGCCGCGCCTGCTGGAACCACGGATGCCGGTCGGAGGTGTGGTTCACGACGAGGTCGACGATCACCCGCATGCCGCGGTCGTGGGCGGTGCGCAGCACCTCGACCATGTCGCCGGGCGAGCCGTACCGCGCATCGACGCCGTAGTAGTCCTCGATGTCGTAGCCGTTGTCGCGCTGCGGCGAAGGGTAGAACGGCGCGAGCCACAGGCACGTCACCCCGAGTTCGGCGAGGTGGTCGAGCCGCTGCGCGAGGCCGCGCAGGTCGCCCACGCCGTCGCCGTCGGCATCCAGATAGGTCTTGACGTCGAGGTTGTAGAAGACGGCGGTCTTCCACCACAGGTCGCTGGTGTCGGTGAGCCTCACGACGTCACCTCCGTCCGAGCGGCGGTGCGGCGTTCGGAGCGCGGGAAGGTCGTCATCGGAGCCCTCTTCTCGGGAGCGGTGGCGTTCTCTGACTGCCTTTCCTATCGCGCCCGCCCGATCGTGGACGGGCTCTTGCCCCGGCCCGGCCATTGTGCGTCGACGCGTCCGCGACATTCCTCGCACCCCGAACACGGGTCCCTGCGCCCGCCGAAGGGACCGGTGGCCGCGTGCCCCGGTGGCTTCGACGAGCTCAGCCGCCTCGCGAGAAGCGGAGGGGGTCAGAGCGCGCAGGACTCCCGCTCGACCAGCGACACGTCGATCACCGTCAGCTCGTCGAGACCCAGGCCGGCATCGGGCTGCAGCCGCGCGAACACACGCTCGGCGGCGAGCGCGCCGATGCGGCGCGGGTCCTGGTCGATCACCGTGACGGAGGGGGTGAGCGTGTCGGCCATGGGGAAGTCGCCGAAGCCGACGAACGGCAGCGGATCGCCGCGCAGCACGTGGGCGAGCGCCATCGACGACCGGGCGTTGGCGGAGAACAGGGCCGTGGGGGGCTCGTCGAGGCCGCGAAGACGCTCGAGAGCGGATGCCGCCGATGCGCGGTCGGAGACCTGCGAGGCGACGAGTCGCTCGTCGACGTCGACGCCCGCATCGCGCAGCGCCCGCCTCCAGCCCTCGACGCGCTTGGTCTCGGTCGAGAGGTGCACCATGTCGCCGACGTAGGCGATGCGGCGGTGCCCGTGCGAGAGCAGGTGGGTGGTGGCCAGGTGAGCGCCGGCTTCATCGTTCTCGGTGAACGTGTCGGTCAGCAGTCCCGCCGGCGCACGGTCGACGAACACGATCGGCGTATGCCCGCGCCACCGCTCGAGCCACGAGTGGTCGGTGCCGACGGGGGCGATGACCAGTCCCGTGAGCTGGCGACCCAGCAGCGACTCGAGCGCGGGCCTCTCGTCGTCGGGGTTCTCGCCCAGGCTCGTGACGAGGGTCGACAGGCCATGGCGGCGCGCGGTGTCCTCGACCGCGCGGGCGATGGCGGCGAAGAACGGATCGACCACGTCGGGGACGGCGACCCCGATGACCGAGGCGCGGCCGGCGCGGAACGTCGTCGCCAGGGCGTTGGGGACGTAGTTGAGCTCGCGCATCGCGGCCTCGACGAGGGCTCGCGTGTCGGGGAGCACGTGCGGATCGTCGTTGAAGACGCGCGACACGGTCTTCGTGCTCACCCCGGCGCGCTGAGCGACGTCGCGCATCGTGGTCACGAGGCACCTCCGGGGTTCGGGCGAGTGGGGGCTTCGACGTGCCACCCTATCCGCCGGACCGACCGCGCGCCCCGCACGGCGGCACGGACGACGGGCGCCGAACCCCCGCGCGCCGCGGGGGTGGGCGCCGCGCGACCGGCGTCGCGGATCGACCCGAGTGCCCGCCCGGCACGGCGGCATCCGTCTTCCGCGTGCACCCGCGGGGAGCCGGTCCGAGGGGAGTCGGACGCGACCGGACGACGCAACCGGTGCCGGGCGGACGGGCTCATGTCAGCGGCCGTCGACGGCGTCGGCGAGCTCGCGCAGGCGCGGCAGGGCGCGGCCCGAGAGCAGCTCCTCGCGGCGGTCGGCGTCGATCGAGAGGCTGTCCTTCCACAGCGACCGGCCGGCCATCGCGCCCGAGGCGCCGTTGGCGACGGCCGTGCGCACCTGCTCGATGAACGTCTCGTGGTCGACACCGGCCGACAGCACGGCCCACGGCACGCCCTGGGCGGCCTCGGTCACGCGCGCGCTCGCCTCGGCCGAGCCGGGGTACTGCAGCTTGAGGATCTTCGCGCCGCACGCGACGGCGAGGCCGGCTCCGTCGACGACGAGGTCGGCGAACTTCTCCGCGTACTCCTCGTCGCTCTCGCCCTCGAGCTGGTACGTGAGCAGCTCGACGATGAGCAGCAGGCCCTCCTCGTCGCACGCCTTCACCAGGTCGCGGATCTCCTGCGCGACGCGGGAGTCGGCATCCTGCTTGTCGGGGCGCGTGTACCAGAGCATCTTGGCCACGTCGGCGCCCTGCTCGCGGATGGAGTGCGGCGTGGTGCCGGGAACGAAGCGCGTGTACTTCAGACCGTCGACCGTCTCGGCACCCGAGGCGTCGAGACCGACGACGAGCGCGGTGTCACGGGCGAGCACGCCGTCGTGGACGATCTGCGGCAGCGCGACCTCGGGGTCGAGCAGGATCGCCGGCGCGTGGTTGGCGAGGTGGCGGACGAGGTCGGCCTTCACCTCGGCGAGCTCCTCGCGCGAGATCCCGTCGGAGCCGTTGGGAGCGTCCTTGATGGCGGCCTTCATGCCGTTGCGCTGGTCGGCGGCGACGATGAGCATGTGACCGTCGGGCGTGCTGATCGACTGCAGCGCGCGGCGCTCGATCGTGGTGAGTGCGTTCATGATCTCTCTTCTCTGGGGTTCTCGCGCGCGGGTGGGCGCGGGTGGTCTGTTCAGGAGGGGACGGATGCCGAGACGAGGCGCCGCGCCATTTCGGCGGCTCCCCACGCGACGTCCTGCTCGCGGGTGGACAGGGACGGATCGGGGAGCACCTCGGCGCGGGCGCGACGGACGGACGCCATTCCCGCCCACCCGCCGGTGAGGGTGGAGTGGGTGGCGGGAGCCACCTCGCGGTCCATCGCCGCGATGAGCGCGGCGACCTCGTCGTTGCTGTGCCGCAGCACCGCGCCGAAGATCTCGGCGGGGCTCGCCTCCGTGTGCAGCGTCAGCCGCAGCACGCCGTCGTCGTTGCGGGCGCCGGTGACCTCGATCGCCCCGGCCGGCAGCTCGCCCTCGTACGGGAGCGCCATGACCGCGTCGTCGAGCGCATCACGGCCCGCGCGGTCGCTGACCCCGGCGGCGTGCAGCGCGCGGCGCAGCAGGAGACCGGTCTTCACCCCGGCGACGAGCACGTGCTTGCCCGGGACGACGTGGCGGACCTCGTTGATGAGCGCGTCGGCCAGTCGTCGGCGCGCCGCGAAGCCGACAGGCGCATCGAGCACCCTCAGCAGCACCTCGGCCGTGCCGAGCGAGACGTGGTAGCCGTCGGCATCCAGGGTGCCGTTGGCCTGAGCGGCGACGAGGTGGTCGTGCCCGGCGACGGTGAGCGCGGCCCCCGCGACGCGGGGTCCGAAGGCGGCGGATGCCGTGCCCCAGGCCGTCCCGCCTCCCCGCAACGGCGGCAGCAGCGCGTCGTCGACGCCGAGCGCCTCGAGCATCGCCGGCCAGGCGGCGCCGGAATCCTGGTCGATGAGGCCGGTGCGCGAGGCGAGCGAGAGCTCGAGAGCCACGTCTCCGCCGAGGGCGGCGACGACGAACTCGGGCAGGTCGAGCCAGCGCAGGCCCGTGAGGTCGGTGCCCTGGTCGCGCAGCCATGCGAGCTTCGCGACGCTCACCTGGGCGCCGAGCGGCAGGCCGGTGCGGCCGGCGAACTCGTCGCGCACCTCGGCGGGGAGGGCGGCGATCTGCTCCCACCCGCGCGGGTCGAACCACGCGAAGCCGGGTGCTGCGGCTCGACCGTCGACGTCGATCAGGATGCCGGTCTCGCCCATACCCGCCACGGCCAGGGACGTCAGCGCAACGGACGTGACAGGGGCGAGCTCGGCGTCGACGAGATCGATGAGCGCGCGGACGGATGACCGCAGGTCGTCCGCGTCGATGTCGGTCGTGCCGCCCGGGCCGACCCGCCACGGGGTGGGCACCTGGGCCCCCGCGATCTCGGTGCCGGCGTCGTCGACGACGAGCATCTTGATGCCCGTGCTGCCCAGGTCGATGCCGCCGTGGAGGCGCGACTGCTCGGCATCCATGTCACCGGTGTCTTGCATGAGCGGCCGTCCTCTCCGGAACCTCTTCGAGTCCCGGAATGACGAGCATGACACCGGTGACTTGCTACGTCTATGGTGGAGGTATGCCGTCGTCGTGTCAAATACCCGAATCGCTCGCCGTCCTCGTCGCCGGTCCCGCCGGCAGCGGCAAGAGCACGCTCGGACGCGCCCTCGCCACCGCGCTGCGCGCACCCCTCGTCGACCTCGACAGCGTGACCACCCCGCTGCTCGACGCCCTTCCCGCCGACGCCCTCGGCGGACACTGGCTCGCCTCCCCGCACGCCGGGGCCATCCGCGCCGGTCGCTACGCGGCACTGCGCGCAACGGCCGCCGATGCCCTCTCCACGTCGGGCCGCGTGGTCGTCGTCGCCCCCTTCACCGCGGAGCTCGCGGGCGGGGACGACTGGACGGCGCTGCGCGAGGCACTGCTGCCCCTCGAGCCCGTCGTCATCCATGTCGACGGGGACCCGGCGATCCTGGCGTCCCGCCGCGCCGCGCGGGGCGCCTCCCGCGACGCGCACCGCGTGGACGTCACGACGGTCGCACCCGCCGTCCCGGTGATCGCCGTCGACGCCGAGCTCACCACCGGGCAGCAGCTCGCCCGCGTCCTGCCCGCGCTCGGCATCCGCCGCCCCCTCGACGCGGGAGCCGCGATCTTCGCGCGCGAGTTCGACGCCGTGCTGTTCGACCTCGACGGAACCCTCGTCGACTCCACGGCATCCGTCGCCCGGTCCTGGCGGCGCTTCGCCGAGCACTTCGACGTGTCGATGGAGGCCCTGCACGCCAACCACGGTCAGCCCGCGCGCACGCTCGTGAGCCTGCTGCTGCCCGCCGAGCGGCATGCCGAGGCGCTCGCGCACGTCACCGACCTCGAGGTGGCGGATGCCGTGGGTCTCGCCCCCATCCGCGGCGCCGCCGACTTCTTCGCCGCCGTACCGGCCGACCGCCGCGCCATCGTGACCTCGGGGTCCGTCCCCATCGCCACGGCCCGCCTGGCCGCGGCCGGGTTCGCCCACCCCGACGTGTTCGTCACGGTCGACGACGTCGTCAACGGCAAGCCCGACCCCGAACCCTTCCTCCTCGCGGCCGAGCGTCTCGGCGTCGACCCCTCGCGCTGCCTCGTCGTCGAGGACGCCCCGGCCGGCATCGCCGCGGCCCGCGCGGCCGGCTGCGCCGTGATGGCGCTGACCGGCACGACCGCCGACGAGGAGTTGGGCGCCGATCTGGTGGTGGACGGACTGGATGCCGTTCGGCTCGAGGTCACGGCATCCGGGGCACTGCGGTTGCGGGGCTCCGTCGGCTGACCATCCGCGACCGGGATGCGGAGGATCCACCTCCCCGGAGGCGGGCGGCCCCGCGGGGCGATGATGGAGGGAATGACCCTCTCAAGCAGCCACGTCCTTATCACCCGCATCACGCCGGCGATGGCACGACGAATCGTCGCTCGTGACGAGGAACCCGGAGACGACTGGCATCCGGACTATCCGTTCGTCGACGAGCTCGACCCGCTCGACGCCCTCGCGGCGTCCGAGTCGAGCGCGTCACCGTTCACGATGTACGCCATCCGTGAGCCGGCGACGCGGCTCGCCGTCGGCGGCCTCGGCTTCTTCGGCCCACCCGACGCGAGCGGAACCGTCGAATTCGGCTACGGCCTCATCCCCGCGGCACGAGGACGGGGGCTCGCGAGTGCCGCCGTCATCCTCGCCCTCGCGCACGCCCAGCACTGGGGCGCCCGCCGGGCGGTCGCCGACACCGAGACCGACAACGGCGCCTCGCGCCGCGTGCTGGAGAAGGCCGGGCTCCACGAGACCGGGCGACGCGGCACCCTCGTGCTCTTCGCCCGCGACCTCCTCTGAAGGCGCGGGCGGGACGAGAGCCCGAGCGACGACGAAAGCCCGGACCGTTCGGTCCGGGCCGTCGTCGCTCACGGCCGGTGGACCGCGGCGCGAACGCTCGCTCAGCCGATGGGCGTCGGCATCCGCTCGACGTCGTAGCGGACGACGCTCGACTCCCCGGTGCTCTCGTCGAGCAGCTCGACCTCCCAGCGGTCGCTGAACTGGTCGACGCCCGCGACCATCGGGATCGTTCCCGAGATGAGGGCGACGCCCTCCTGGCGCTCGCCCCGCTCGGCCAGGACGTCGAGCCAGTACTGCGGCGAGAGCAGCTCGCCGACGCGGCCGTCCTGGATGAGGGTGCGCTCGGCGCCCACCCACGCCCGGAGGCGCAGGTCGTCGGCGCGATCGGCCAGAGACGACAGACGCCAGGCCCGGCGACCGAGCATGTCGGGACCGGCGTTCTTGCTCCAGGCGACGCCGTGCACCTCGAGGGCCCGATCGGTGTGGTCGCAGGCGACGGTGAGCAGCACGTCGTCCTCGCCGGGGCCGATGACGACGATGCCCCACTCGGCCTCGCCGGACGTGCGCTCGTGCTGCGCCTCGACCCGGTCGCCCTGACGGGCCAGATACGACGAGACGGGGTACAGCGAGGGGGTGGTGGTGGGCGCCGGGACTCCCAGCTCGGCCAGTTCGTCGATGTGGTGCTTCACGGCCGCCTGGTCGCGACCGGCGTAGCCGGCGTTGTACATGTGCGTCACGTCGACGGAGACGAGGGTGCCCTCGCCGATGATCTCGAATTCCAGAGCGGTCACGTCGCCTCTTCCCATTGTTACGACGCGGGAAAATTTCCCCGTATCGGTTGCGTATACGTTTTGTATACAGGAAGTATGAGGGAAACGAAAACGCGGCGGTCCTCCTCGCCGACATCAGATGGGACTCTCATGACGAACGTTCGAAACGCTGTACCGGGCGGCCGGGAGCGCACGCGCTCGCTCGCCAAGGCGTACACCGCCAGCCTCACCGGCACCGCCCTGGAGTGGTACGACTTCGCCGTCTACTCCGCTGCCGCCGCCGTCGTGTTCCCGGCGCTGTTCTTCCCCGAGAACGACCCGCTCACGGGCGCGCTGCTGGCGTTCTCCACCTACGCCGTGGGGTACCTGTCGCGCCCGGTCGGCGGCATCGTGTTCGGCCGCCTCGGCGACAAGATCGGCCGCAAGAGGGTCCTCGTCATCACCCTCCTCCTGGTGGGCATCGCGACCTTCCTCATCGGCGTCCTTCCCACCTACGGCGCCATCGGCCCGCTCGCGGCCGTCATCCTCGTGCTGCTGCGCTTCGCTCAGGGCGTCGGCGTCGGCGGCGAATGGGGCGGGGCCGTCCTCCTCTCGAGCGAGTTCGGAACTCCGCGGCGCCGCGGCTTCTGGGCCTCCGCCGCCCAGGTCGGCCCGCCCGCCGGAAACCTGCTGGCCAACGGCGTGCTCGCCGTCCTGACCCTCGCCCTCTCCGACGAGCAGTTCCTCGCGTGGGGATGGCGCGTCGCCTTCCTCCTGTCCGCGGTGCTCGTCGCCTTCGGCCTGTGGATCCGCCTCGCCCTGGAGGACACCCCGATCTTCCGCGCCATCGAGCAGTCCGGCGACCGACCCGAGGCCCCCATCAAGGACGTGTTCCGCCTCGAGGGCCGCGGACTCCTCGCCGCCATCCTGTGCCGCCTCGCACCCGACATCCTGTACGCGATGTTCACCGTCTTCACCCTCACCTACGGACTCACGCAGCTCGGCATGGAGCGCTCGCAGGTGCTCACGGCCACCCTGATCGGCTCCGCCTTCCAGCTGGCGCTCATCCCCCTCGCCGGGTGGATCAGCGACATGGTCAACCGCCGCCTGCTGTACGCGATCGCCGCCGTGGCGGCCGCAGGATGGCCGTTCGTGTTCTTCCTCATGATCGGCGGCGGCTCCCAGCCGCTGTTCATCCTGGGCGTCGTCGTCGGTCTCGCCATCCACTCGTTCATGTACGGACCGCAGGCCGCCTTCATCACCGAGCAGTTCAGCCCGCGCCTGCGCTACACCGGATCGTCCCTCGCCTACACGATCGCCGGCGTCTTCGGCGGCGCTCTGGCTCCCGTGATCTTCACGGCGCTGCTCAGCGCGACCGGCAGCTGGGTCGCCCCGGCGATCTACCTCGGCGTCGCGGCCGTGCTCACCATCGTCGGACTGCTGCTCGGCCGCAACCCGCAGCACGAGGAAGACGAGGAGTACCTCGACGTGCTGACCGGAGCACGGGCCACGTCGTGACGACCGACGGCATCCGGTCCCCTCGGTCGGAGCGCTGCCCGCGCCCCGGCCGAGGGCCGCGCCTCACGCCCCCGTCAGGATCGTCCGGAGCGTGATGCTCAGGTGGTCGTCGATGGCCTTCTCGGCGGCCGCCTGATCTCCCGCGCGCAGGGCCTCGACGATCGCGCCGTGCTCGTGCGTCACGGCGTTCCACCGCGAGGGGCCGATGCTCAGCGCGGAGATCCCGACCCGCACCTGCTTCTCGCGCAGAGCCGCGTAGTTGCGCGAGATCAGCGCGTTGCCCGCGGCGTCGACCAGGGTCTGGTGGAACTCCCGGTCGAGCTCGATGCACTCGCGGGCCTGCTCGAAGGTCAGGCGGTCGAGTCCCGCGGTCACCGCGTCCTGACGTCGCATGACCTCGGCGAGTGCGTCGTGCGGCGAGAGCCGCTGGGCCAGGGCGCGCTGGACGGCGAACCGCTCGATCAGCCCGCGCATCTCCATCAGCTCGGCCGTCTCGCGCGGGGTGAGCGCGGCGACGCGGGCTCCCCGGCGGGGCTCGAGGTCGACCAGGCCCTCCGACGCCAGGATCAGCAGCGCTTCGCGCACCGGGGTGCGCGAGACCCCCACGGCGTCGGCCACGTCCTGCTCGTTGATGAAGCCCCCCTCGACCTGTGGGTCGGTCAGCAGCGAGCGGAGGTGTCCGAGAGCACGGTCTCGGCCCGAGGGGGGCGCGACAGAAGGCATACGACAGGTATACAACACGGGGATACCCGTACGAAGGAGACTCACATGCGCATCGCCCTGGCTCAGGTCGTCGCCGGTTCCGACCCCCTCGAGAACCTCTCGATCATCGCCCGCGAGGCCGCGCGCGCCGCCGAGGACGGCGCCGCACTCGTCGTCTTCCCCGAGGCGGTCATGTGCCGCTTCGCCGGCCCCGACCTCGCCGAGGTCGCGCAACCGCTCGACGGCGCGTGGGCCGACGAGGTGCGCCGCATCGCCCGCGAGGCGGGTGTGACGATCGTCGTCGGCATGTTCACCCCGGCCGACACCCCCGGGCGGGTGCGCAACACGCTCCTCGTCGCCGGGGCGGCCGAGACCGCCTACGACAAGATCCACCTCTACGACGCGTTCGGCTATCGCGAATCGGATGCCGTCGAACCCGGCCTGCAGCCCGTGCTCTTCGATCTGAACGGCGTCCGCATCGGACTGGCCACCTGCTACGACGTCCGCTTCCCCGCCCTGTTCCGCGCTCTGGCCGACGACGGCGCCCACCTCGTGCTGGTGGCCGCCTCCTGGGGGTCGGGACCCGGCAAGCGCGAGCACTGGGAACTGCTCACCCGTGCCCGCGCCCTCGACACGACGACCGTGGTGGTCGCGGTCGGCCAGGCCGACCCCCGCGCCACCGGACGCGACGACGGCGTCGGAGCGCCCACCGGCATCGGCTACAGCGCGGTGGTCGCCGCCGACGGTGCGGACCTGGTCCGCCTCGGCGAGGCCCCGCAGACGCGGGTCGTCGACGTGTCCGAGGCCCTGTCCGCGGTCGCCGAGGTGCGCGCGAAGATCCCGGTCCTCGCCAACGCCCGGCGGTTCTGACCCGGGCACGCATCCCCGCCCGCCGGAGCACGCCTCCCGCCGCCGCTCCCGCGGTGCAGCCGGGCGCCCCGCGCCACGACGCGGCCCCTCAGCCGAGGGGTCGCGTCGCCTCCTCCAACAGCTCCAGCACGTGCACGTACGACTCCCCCGTCGCCTTCGTCATCCCGAGCTCGCAGGTGCGGTTGCACGACGCGAAGGCATCAGCGCCGAACCCGGCGACCTCGGCCGCCTCAGGGGCGGTCGCCGCCTCGGTCAGCTCGGGGTGCAGCATCCCCCGGTCGCCCGCGTACGCGCAGCATCCCCATGCGTCCGGCACGCGCACCTCCGACGCCACGGCCTCCCCCACCGCCCGCAGCGCCGGATCGATCCCCAACTGCGTCGACGAGCAGGTCGGATGCAGGGCCAGCAGCTGCGCCACCGGCGTCGGCGTGAGACGCGGAAGAAGAGTGGATGCCGCGAAGGCCACGGCATCCACGACCTCCACGCCCTCGTCGCGCAGGGTCGCGGCGAAGCCCTCGGTGCAGCTGGACGCGTCGCAGACGACCGGGAGGGCCCCGTCGTGCGACGCCGCGCGCACCGCGGCGCGCACGCGGGAGGTCATCGTGGCGTGTCCCTTCGCGTAGCCCTTCGACGACCACGGCGTCCCGCAGCAGAGCGCGTCGATGCCGTCCGGCACGACGGCTGAGACCCCCGCACGTTCCAGCAGGCGGGTGAACGCCGCGGTCGCACCGATGCCCTCGGCGGGCCCGAACATGCTGCCCACGCACGCGGGGAGGAACACCGCGACCGGCTCCACTCCGGGAGCCCCGACGACGGTCCCGAGCGATCGACGAGACGCCCCACCCGCGGGCAGCTCCGCCGCGTACCGGGGCACCGTGTCGGTGCCGAGCACCGCGCGAGCGGCATCCGTCACCGCGCGCACGGCGGGAGTGGGGAGGGCCGATGCGACGCTCAACGCGGCGGCCCCCGCCCGTGTCACCGCACCCCACCCGGTCGCCGCGGCGGACCAGCCCGCAGCGAGCACCGGGTTCGCCTCATCGCGGCGGAAGCGCTTCATGAGCGCCCCGGTGTTGATCTGCACGGGGCACGCCGTCTGGCACATGCCGTCGACGGCGCAGGTCTGCACGCCGTCGTAGTCGTAGTCCTTCTCGAGCTCCGCGACGAGGGCGCCGTCGCCGCGTTCGCGGGCGGCGGTCGAGGCGCGCCGCACGACGATGCGCTGGCGGGGGGTCAGCGTCAGCGACCGACTCGGACACACCGGCTCGCAGTACCCGCATTCGACGCATCGGTCGGCCTCGGGCTCGATCGACACCGGGGTCTTGAGGTTCCGCATGTGCGCGGCCGGGTCGTCGTCGATGATGACGCCCGGATTCAGGATGCCGCCCGGGTCGAGCAGCCGCTTCAGTCGCACCATCACGTCGTACAGTTCGTCGCCGTACTGCCGCCGCACGTACGGCGCCATGGCGCGGCCCGTGCCGTGCTCGGCCTTGAGATTCCCGCCGGCGTCGAGGACGAGGTCGACCATCGCGTCGGTGAAACCCTCGAAGCGCCCGAGGGCCTGCGCGCCCTCGAAGCGGTCGGTGAGCATGAAGTGGATGTTGCCGTCCTTGGCGTGGCCGAAGATCACACTGTCGCGATAACCGAAGCGTTCGAACAGCTCCTGCAGACCCTCGCACGTGTCGGCGAGGCGCTCGACCGGCACCACGACGTCCTCGAGCAGTGCGGTCGTGCCGCTCGGCCGGGCACCCGCGACCGAGGCGTAGAGGCCCTTGCGGAACGTCCACGCGGCGGCGCGCTGCGCCGCGTCGCTCGAGAACACCGCGGGCTCGCGCAGCGGTTGCTGCCCGAGCACACGGGCGCCGGCGGCGGCGAGATCGTGCAGCGCGGGGGCGTCGTCGGCGTGGTACTCGACGAGCAGCGCCGCCTGCGTCGTGGCCTCGAAGCCGTGGATGGCGGCGGGCGTGCCGGCCAGACGCTGTCCGACGCGCAGGGAGGTGGCATCCATCAGCTCGAGCGTCGCCGCGCCCGTGGCCATCAGAGCCGGGAGCGAGCGGGTGGCCGCGTCGAGGGTCGGGAAGACGGCGAGGGTGGTCGCGATCGCCGAACGGATCGGCACCGTGCGGAAGGTCGCCTCCGCGACGAAGGCGAGCGTCCCCTCCGACCCGACGACGAGGTGCGCGAGCAGCGCCGCGGGGCTGTCGAAGTCGAGGAACGCGTTCAGGGCGTAGCCCATCGTGTTCTTCATCGCGAACTGCCGCTCGATGAGGGAGACGCTCGCGGGGTCCCCCACGACGCGCTCGCGCAGCCGCAGCAGCCCCTCGACGAGGGCGGGCTCGCGCTCGTGCAGCAGCCGGTCGGCATCCGGGTCGGCCGTGTCGACGACGGTCCCGGATGCCAGCACCAGCACGACCGATTCGAGGGTGCGGTACGAGTTCTCCACCGTGCCGCACGCCATGCCGCTGGAGTTGTTCGCCACGACACCGCCGATCGTGCACGCGGCCTCGCTCGCGGGGTCGGGGCCGAGGCGATGCCCGTGGCGCGCGAGCCGCGCGTTGACCTGCCGCACCGTGGCGCCCGGTTGCGTGCGCACGCGGCGTCCGTCGTCGAGCACGTCGATGCGTCCGAACCCCTGGCGCACGTCGACGAGCAGTCCCGCCCCCGACGACTGGCCCGACAGGCTCGTGCCGCCCGAGCGGAAGGTCACCGGGGTGCGCGAGGCGGAGGCGGCGCGCAGGATCGCGCCGACCTCCGCGGCCTCGGCCGCGACGACCACGGCATCCGGAGTGAGCAGGTAGTGCGACGCATCGTTCGCGTAGGCGACGCGGTCGATCGCGCGCGTGCGGATGCGCGAGGAATCGGCGACGGCCGCGGCGACCTCCGGGGCGAGCGGGGTCATGCCTCCCCCTCGGGGCTGAGCGCCCGTGTCAGATCCGGTTCGGTCTCCACGAGAGCCCGGATGCCGTGCGGCGGTCCCGCGACCAGCGTCGAGGCGTGCGCGACGGCGTGCGCCCCCCACTCGGCGGCCGACGCCGCGGCGAGGACGAGGGAATCCGCTCCGGCTGCGACGGCCGCGGGTTCGCGGGTCACGCCGAGGAGGTAACCGGCGAGGGCGGCGTCTCCCGCCCCGGCGGTGTTGGCGACGAAGGGGGCGTCGGCCCGCGCGAACACCGCGCGCTCCACCGTCACGGCGACGAGGCCGTCGGCGCCGAGGCTCGCGAGCACCGTGCCCACGCCCCGCTCGACGATCTCGCGCGCGGCGGAGACGACGTCGCCGAGGCTCGGGAGGGGGCGACCGACCGCGGCCGCCAGCTCGTCGGCGTTGGGGGTCAGCAGGTCGATGCCGGCGGGGTCGGCGAGCAGTGCGTCGAGAGCCGTTCCGCTGGTGTCGACGGCGACGCGCGCGCCGTGCTCCCGGGCCACCGCGCGGACCGCGTCGAGATCGACCGGCGCGCCGGCGCCCGCGAGGTCGGGGAGGCTCCCCGAGATCACGAGCCACGGCTCCGTGCGCGCGGCGAGCTCCGCGCGCAGCGTCGCGACGGTGGCATCCCATGCCTCCGGTGACAGCGGCGGGGTGGGGGCGTTCACCTTGGTGGTGGCACCGTCGGCGTCGATGATCGAGGTGTTCACACGGGTCGACCCGGGCACCTCGACGATCCGCAGCAGCGGAGCGGTGAGTCCGCAGCGCGCGAAACGCACGTCGTCGGCGCCCAGCACGACCACCGCCGCGGTGTCGGCACCCCCGGCGGCGAGGGCGGCCGAGACGTTCACGCCCTTGCCGCTCACCTCGCGCGTGTAGCTCTCGGCGCGCGTGAACGCTCCGCGCCGCAGCGCGCCGACGCGGTACGTGGCGTCGATCGCCCCGGCGGCGGTGAGGGTGACGACCCCGGTCACGCGCGGACCTCCGTCGCGACCCGGCCGGTGACGACGTCGAGCAGACGGTGCACCTCGGCCGCGACCGCGGAGCGCCCGGGGGCGAGCCAGCGGCGCGGGTCGATGGCATCCGGATCCCGATCGAGCTCGGCGCGCACGGCCGCCGTGAGCACGGTGTTCAGGTGCGTGCCGATGTTGATCTTGCGCATGCCCGCGCGCACGGCGCCGTCGATCCCGGCGTCGGCGACTCCGCTGGAGCCGTGCAGCACGAGGGGCACGGACACGGCCGCGGCGAGCTCGGCGATCAGCGTTTCGTCGAGCCGGGCGCTGCGCTCGCGCATGGCATGCTCGCTGCCCACGGCGACGGCGAGGGCGTCGACGCCCGTGGCCTCGACGAAGCGCACCGCCTCGGCGACGTCGGTGCGCACGCCCGGCGTGTGGGCGCCCTTGCCGCCGATCTCCCCCAGCTCGGCTTCGATCCAGGCTCCCGCGTCGTGCACGTGGGCGGCGACGGCGGCGGTGCGCTCGAGGTTCTCGGCATCCGTCAGGTGGGCGGCGTCGAACATCACCGAGCGGATGCCGACGGCCAGCGCCTCGTCGACGAGCGGCTCGTCGGTCGCGTGGTCGAGGTGCACCACGACGTCGACGTGCGCGGCGTCGGCCAGGCGCAACGCGGCGCCGGCGGCCGGGGCGAGACCCCCGTGGAACGCGATGGCGTTCTGCGACAGCTGGAGGATCACACCGGTGCCGGCCGCCTCGGCGCCGGTGACGATGGCCTCGGCGACCTCGAGGGTGATGAAGTTGAAGGCCCCGACCGCGCGGTGCGCGGCGAGGAGGGCGGGCATGTCTGCCAGGGGCACGTCGGTGTCTTTCTCGTCGGGTACGGCCCCGTGACGAGTACGCCGCGCGGGCGCATCCCCGGGGTGGGGCCGTGTCTGTCTCACCGGGGCGCGGGGCGCGTCCGGGTTCGGGGCGTGTTTCGTCGTTCGGGGCGTGAGGTTTTCGCCCCACGGCGCGGAACCCGCCCCGAACCGGGAAGGGAAGGGGGGTGCATGCCGGGACCTCGCGTGTGCGGGGTCCCGGCATCCGGGTGTCAGCAGGACGACTTGTAGACCGCGTCCTTGCCCTCGCCGTCGATGTTGTCCTTCGTGAGGATGGTGAAGCCGGTCTGGATCTTCTCCTCCGTCGACTCGCCCTTCAGTGCGGCGATGGCCTGCTTGACGCCGTCGGAGCCGATGGTGGCGGGCTCCTGCGCGACGAGCGCCTGGACGGTTCCGGCTTCGAGGGCCTTGACCTGGGCGGGACCGGCGTCGAAGCCGACGATCGTGACCGAACCCTGCTTGCCGGCCTGCTGCACACCGGTCGCGGAACCCTCGGCGGCGAACAGGTTGGCGGCGAAGATGCCGACGATGTCGGGGTCCTTCTGCAGCGCGGCGGTGACGATCTCGGCCGCGGTCGAGGGCTCGTTGTGCGAGTACTGCACGCCGACGGATTCGAACTTCGAGTCCTCGGCGACGGCGTCTTCGAAGCCCTTCGCGCGGGCGTCGGTGGTGGAGATGCCGGGATCGACCGACACGACGAGCACCTTGCCGCCGTTGGGGTTGGCATCCTGGATCGCCTTGAACGCGGCAGCCCCGCCGCCTTCGTTGTCGCTGGAGATCTGCGACACCGCACCGGACGGGTCCTCGAGCGTCGTGTCGACGAGGACGACCTTGATGCCCGCGGCCTCGGCTGCCGCGATGGGTGCCTGCATGGCCGACACGTCGGTCGGCGCGATCAGCAGCGCGTCGGGCTTGGAGGCGACCACGGCGTCGACGATCGGCTTCTGCAGGGTCGGGTCGAACTTCTCCGGCCCCTGGGTCGTGACGGTGGCGCCTTCTTTGGCGGCTTCGTCCTGGATGCCGCACTGCATGGAGATGTAGAACTCATCTCCGGCGACGCCCTGCACGAACGCGATCTTGTAGCCGCCGTCGGAGCCGCCCGAGGCGGATCCCGACGACGAGCCGCCGGAGCACCCGGCGAGGACGAGGGTGGCTGCGGCGCCGAGGGTGGCGAACGCGAGAACCTTCTTGTTCCACTGCATTGTGATGACCGTTCTCTCTTGGGGGTGTCGGATGCCGGGCCTCAGCCGCGGCGTCCTCCGCTTACGAACTTCCGCCAGAGGCTCTGGGTGTTGCCGCGGGTCGCGGCGGTGCGGCGCACCTGGTCGACGTAGACGGCGGTGATGAGCACCGCGCCGACGGCGACCTGCTGCCAGAAGGGCTGCACGCCGGTGATGACGAAGCCGTTCTGCAGCACGGCCGGGATGAAGAGGCCGACCACCGTCCCGAAGATCGTGCCGACGCCGCCGAAGAGCGACGTGCCGCCGATGACCACGGCCGCGATGACGTTGAGGTTGGTCTGCGACTGCCCCGCGATCGCAGTGGTCGAGAACTGCGACAGGGCCAGGATGCCGGCGAGCCCGGCGAGCGCCCCCGACAGCGTGTAGACCGAGATGAGGTGGCGGTCGACCTTGACGCCGACGCGACGGGCGGCGAGTTCGCTCGAGCCGACGGCGTAGGTGTAGAGGCCGAATTTGGTGAAGTGCAGCACCACGGCGCCGATCACGACGACCACGAGGGCGATGACGCTGATGATCGGCAGCGACCCGAAGACGTTGCCGTAGCCGATCGACACCGTCAGCACGGTCGGCACATCGCGGATGTCGACACCGCCGGTGAGGATCTGCGCGAGACCGAGGGCCATGCCCAGGGAACCCAGGGTGACGATGAGCGGCGGGATCTTCGCCTTGGCGATGAGGAACCCGTTCAGCAGCCCCCAGCACACGCCGCTGAGGATGGACACGAGGATGCCGATGGTGGCCACTCCCCAGCCCTCGCCGCCGAGCGCCCGCATCGTCAGGGCCGAGACGACGCCCGAGAACACCAGGACCGAGCCGATCGAGAGGTCGATGCCCGAGGTGATGATGATGTACGTCATGCCGACGCCGAGCACCGCGAGGATCGAGGCGTTCTGGATGATCAGGCGGAAATTCGACCACTGTGCGAACGAGTCCGGCGCGAGCGCGCTGAAGATCAGCACGATGACGATGAGGATGAGCAGGATCTGGAAGGCCTGCGCCTTCAGCAGTCCGACGAAGAAGTTCGGCTTGGTGTCTTCGAACGTGCCGATGGCCACCGTCTCGGTGGGAGGGGTCGTGGTGCTCACTTCTGGTCGTCCTTCGTGACGGCGCCGGTCATGAGCCCGACGAGTTCTTCCATGGAGGTGTCCTTCGCGGAGACGTTGGCGACGCGCGTGCCCAGACGCAGCACCTGCACGCGGTCGCACACCTCCATGACGTGCGGCATGGAGTGCGAGATGAGCACGACGGCGATGCCCTTGTCGCGCACACGGCGGATCGTCTCGAGCACGTTCTTCGTCTGACGCACGCCGAGGGCTGCCGTCGGTTCGTCGAGGAAGACGAGGCGACCGGCCCAGTGCACCGCGCGGGCGATCGCGATCGCCTGACGCTGGCCGCCCGACATCTCGCCGACGGGCGAGGTGAGCGAGCGCACCGTGGCGCCGAGCTCGTCGAACGCCGCGCGCGACGCCTTCGCCATGTCCTTCGTCTTCATGAAGCCGAGGGCACCGGCGAGCCCCGGGCGACGGATCTCGCGGCCGAGGTACATGTTCTGCACGGGGTCGAGGTGGGGCGCGAGCGCGAGGTCCTGGTAGACCGTCTCGATGCCGAGCGACGAGGCGACCTGGGGGTTCGACATCTCGATCGGCTTGCCGTCGAAGAGGATCTCTCCCTCGTCGATGGCGAGGTTGCCCGATAGGGCCTTCACGAGCGTCGACTTCCCTGCGCCGTTGTCACCGATGAGGGCGGTGACCTCGCCGGGGTAGACCTCGAAGTCGACATTGCTGAGGGCGCGGACATGACCGAACTGACGCGACAGACCGCGTGCCTGGAGCACGGGGACCGCCGTGGTGACTGACGACATCGTCAGCTCCTTTCCGTGGTGAGAAGAGGGGAGGAGAGGAACGTCTCGGCGACGTCCTCGAAAGAGCGGGGGTCGACGGCGAACGCGGCGAAGAGCGCGGCGCCGTACGCGGTGCCCTCGTCGTGGGTGGACACCGTGACCGCGGGCAGCAGCGCCGAGCGCGAGCGCACGACGGATGCCATCGACGACCAGCCGCCGGTGAGCACCGTGGACGTGGGCGGGGCCACCTCGCGGTCCATCACGGCCATGCATTCGGCGAGCATGTCGTTGCCGTGGCGCAGCGACGCCGCGAACAGCTCGGCGGGACTGAGCCCGTCGCTCTGCGCGACGATCTTCAGCACGCCGTCGTCGTTGCGGGCGCCCGAGACGGCGAGTCCGGCATCCGAGACGGTGCCGGCGACGGGCAGCCCCATGGTCTCGTCGTCGATGCGCGCCCGGCCCACGGCATCCGTGATCCCGAGCAGCTGCAGCACGCGGCGCATGAGCAGACCCGACTTGGTCCCGGCCAGCAGCACGTACTTGCCGGGGATGACGTGGCGGACGCAGTTGATTCCGGCGCGCGCGAGGCGCTCGCGGGCGTCGAATGCGAGGGTGTCGTCGAGCACGCGCACGAGGGCTTCGGCGGTGCCCATCGAGTCGTACAACTGCCCCGTGTGCGTGGCGCCGGCGGCGACCGCCGAGACGAGGTGGTCGTGCCCCGCGACGGTGAGGGCCGCGCCCCGGAAGCCCGCGGGCAGCAGCGGGTCGGTGATCGTCCCCACCGCTTCGCCCGCACTGACGAGAGTCCCGAGGATCGCCTCGTCGACGCCGAGCACATCCAGCGCCGCCTGCCAGGGGGTGCTGTCGTCCTGGTCGATGAGCCCGGTGCGCGACACGAGCGAGTACTCGGCCACGCGCGGTCCGCCCAGGGCGTGCACGACGTACTCGGGCACGTTCAGGAAGGTGGTCCCCCGCAGCTCCACACCCTCGTCGCGCAGGTGGAGGAGTTTCGAGAGGGATGCCAGGGGCCCGACGGGCAGGCCGGTTCGCCCGAGGAACTCGGCGCGGAACGCGTCGGGCGTCGCCATGATCTGGGCAGCCCCGCGCGGGTCGAACCACGCCATGATCGGCGCGAGCGCGGTGCCGTCGGCATCGAGCAGCACTCCCGCCTCGGCCATTCCCGACACTCCGAGCGCCAGGATGCGGTATCCGCCCTCCAGCCGCGCGTCCGCCTCGGCGGCGAGGTCGCGCACGACCGCGATGGCCTGCGCGGCGGTCATCTCGGCTCGACCGTGGTCGAGGTTCGTCCAGGGCGACCGGCGGCTCACCACGAGCACCTGGCGTCCGTCGGGCGTGGCCACCAGCAGCTTGGTGCTGGTCGAGCCCATGTCGACGCCGACGACGTAGTCGGTCATCGCACCCCACCCCCGCGCAGGGTTCCGGGCCACCCGGCGCCGGGGGCGGCGACGAGCACCTCGGCCTCGCCGGTCAGACGCCACGCCCCGAAGGCGTGGGGCACGGCGTAGACCTGGCCGCGCTCGACATCGACCGACGCCGTATCCGACACGAGCGCCCCCGACCCCTCGCGCACGAGCACGACGGCGAAACCGGCCTCGCGCGCCGCGGTCTCTCCCGCGGCGTCGAAGAGGCGGAAGTACGGGTCGGCGACCGCGGGGAGCAGCGAGCGGAAGTCCGCCCCCGCCGGGGTCGTCCCGGCGGTGCTGGTCAGGGCGTCGAGGGCAGCGGCATCCAGCTTCTCGGTCGACACCGAGGGCATGACGGCGTCGAAGCCGAGGTCGAGGTGCGACTCCTCGCGGGTCGAGGTCGTGACCGACCACTCCAGCAGGATCGAGAAGTCGGTGGGTTCCTGCACTTCGGCGACGAAGATGCCGCCGTCGATCGCGTGCACGGTGCCGGCGGGCACGAGCACGCCCATCCCCGGTCGCACGACGACGCGGTTCATGCGCGAGAGCATCCACTCGCTGTCCTGCGCGTCGCGGCGGCGGTCGAGTTCGTCGCGGTCGACGGACTGGTTCCAGCCGACGTGCACGGCGCAGTCGTCCTCGGTCTCGAGCACGTACCAGGCCTCGGTCTTGCCGTAGGGGCAGTCGAGGTGGGCGGCGGCGAAGTCGCGGCCCGGGTGCACGTGGACGGGGAGGCGCTGACGCGCGTCGAGGAGCTTGACCAGGATGCCGAGATCCGCGGCATCCCGTCCTCCGCGCGCCCCCACCCACAAGGCACGATCCCCCGCCACGAGGTCGCGCAGGAGATCGCCGTCGTCGGTGACCGCGAGGCCGACCTCGTCGGATCCGAAGCGCGAGACGGTCGAGCCGAGCCACTCCTCGGGCTGTCGGTCGGTCTGGGGCACGATGCCGCGGAGGGCGGCGATGCGATCGCCGCCGCGGTAGAAGTGCTGCACGGGGTTGGGCGGCAGGAGGACGGGCTTCATCACGGGGCTCCGATGGGGGCTGCGGCCGACACGTCGGCGTCGCCGGCCGGCTGGGGGTGGACGAGGGCGAGGGCCGTCGCCGCGAGGGCGGCGGCGGGTTCGGAGAGAACGGGGAGAGGGTCGGCGTCGGGCGAGGGATCTCCCGCGACCACGCCGGCGGCGTCAGCGGATGCCTCCGAGCCCGCCGAGCGCACCGCGACCCCAGCCGTGGCCCCTGAGCCCGTCGAAGGGTCCGCCGCGGTGCCCGTCGGTGGTTCGACCTCGCCCGACCCCCGGGGCACGAGCCGCGTCGGCACGACGATGCGCACCGGCCCCTCGTCGGGCCGCTCAGCCCGCTCGCGCAGCCGCCGGAACGCGGCGGCACCGAGCAGACGCGGGTCGTGGTCGACGTACGTGATGCCGGGCTCGAGCACCTCGGCGAGCGTGAAGTCGCCGAACGAGACGAGCGCCGGCATGCGCAGCCCCCGCGCGCGGATGGCGCGGACCGTGCCGATGGCCGCCAGGCTCGTCGCGCACAGCAGCGCGGTGGGAGCGTCGTCGCGCTCGAGCAGGAGCGCTGCCTCGGCGGCGTCGCCCGAGCCGAACCGCTCGTGCGTCACCACGAGCGACGGGTCGAAGGGCAGTCCCGCCGTCTCGAGAGCCGACCGGTAGCCGGCGAGCCGGTCGCTCACCGTGGGGTACGACACGTCCTCGCGCATGAAGGCCACGCGACGATGCCCGCGCGCGATCAGGGCGGTGGTGGCCTCGACGGCCGCACCGACGTCGTCGATGACGACCGCGTCGATTCCCTCCCGCGCCCGGTCGACGGTCACGAGGGGGAAGCGCGCGCCGAGACCGGCGAGCGTCTCCGCCTCCACTTCGACGGGGGCGACGATGAGTCCGGCCAGACGGTGACCGGTCAGGCGGTCGAGCTGCGTGCGCTCGCGCGCCGCGTCGTATCCGGTGCTGGCGAAGATGACGCTCAGTCCCTCGGCGACCGCGAGCTCCTCGACGACGCTCACGAAGGCGGCGAAGAACGGGTCGGAGATGGCGTCGATCAGGATGCCGACGGTGTCGGCCGCACGTCGCTTGAGCTCCCGGGCGCTCCGGTCGGGCACGAAGCCCAACGCCTGCACCGTCTGCCGCACGCGGTCGCGGGTCTGCGGCAGCACGCCCGGCTCGTCGTTGATGACGCGCGAGACGGTCTTGGGGCTGACGCCCGCCGCGGTGGCGACGTCGATGAGACGAGCGCGGGGGCGGGGCGCCGGGGCCTCGCCGACCGTGGTCGCGGCCACCGTCTCGTCGTGCGTCATCGCATCTCCGACATCGTTGTCATTCGGGGCGAAACCCAGGGCCGGGCTTCGATGGAGTCATCCTGCGACTACGTGGACAACGTTGTCAAGTCTCGGATCGGTCACGGATGACATCGATGTCGAGACCCAGCTCCCACGAGGCGCCCGGCGCGAGGGCGCGCAGCAGCCCCGCGGCGCGCGCGTCGGCACGACCGAGGATCGTCGCCGCGGTGGCAGGCTCGACCCCCAGCACCGATCCGTCGTCCTGCGCCACGCGCCACTGGAACATCGCCGGCAATGAGGCGGTGTCGAAACCGATGCGGATGCCGAGCCCCGACGTCGCGACGACCTCCGCGCTCACCCGCCGGTCCGCCGGCAGATCATGGCGGAACACCTGCTCCGGATACTCGGACGCCGGCGCGGGGAACTCCGCCCAGGTCGCTGCCCCGGCCGCCGCGGCCGCGTCGCGCGGAAGAACGCGCCCCGCCGGAGACCGCAACAGCGTCCCCTCGTCCACGAGGGGCCAGCCGAGGTTCAGGTGGTAGAGCACCATCGGCTCGACGGGACCCGCCCCGCGGTTGACGATCTCGTCCCGCAGCTCGATCCGCGCCTCGCCGAGCGGCACGCGCACGCGGCGACGCAGCTCCAGGTGCGCGCCGAGCACGGTGGCCTCCACCACGGTCGCTTCGACGACCACGGCATCCGCGCCGACTTCCGCTCGCCGGACGGATGCCGACAGCCCGCTGTAGCGACCGTGCTGCGGGTGGTCGCCCTCGGCGTCCGACGACGGCGGCCCGAACGAGAGCAGGCCGCACGTCGTGACGAGCCCTCCCCCGAACGACGCGCCGAAGCCGCTCGCGCCCGGCCGCGGCCACCCCGTGGGAGACACCCAGGCGAGCGGGACGCCGCGATACCGCACCTGCCCGATGTCGAGCCCGCGGTCGGGCAGCAGCTCGATGTCGAGGTCTCCGGCGACGACCCGTAGGCGCCGGGTGCCGGCATCCGGTCCGTCGGTGCGCAGCGACTGCTCCACCGACGCGACCTGCGCCGCCGAGCCCGCGCGCCGGAGCGCCTCGTCGATCGATCGTCCGTACAGCTCACCCATGAGCTCCGCCTTCCTCGCCGTGCTGCGCCTCACGGTAGCAGCGATTGACAACGTTGTCTTGCCCCCGCATACTGACCGTCGAGCGCAGAGCCGCGCCCCGACCCGACGTCTCGGAGACCCACACCCCATGTCGAAACCCCGCCTCAACCGCCTCTTCAACGCGCGCTCCGGTCGCGCGTTCGACGTCGCCGTCGACCACGGCGCGTTCCACGAACCCTCGTTCCTGACCGGCATCGAAGACATGGCGAAGACCGTCGCCACCCTCGTCGACGCCGGCCCCGATGCGGTGCAGCTCACCCTCGGCCAGGCCCCGCTGCTGCAGTCCGTCCCCGGCAAGCAGAAGCCCGGGCTCGTGCTGCGCACCGACATCGCGAACGTCTACAACGACCCGCTCGAGGCGCCTCTGCACAGCATCCACGTGCCCGACGCCATCGAAGTGGCGGTCCGCCTGGACGCCGTGGCCGTGTGCGTCAACCTGCTCGACCTGCCCGGAGAGCCCCAGGTGCGCGAACAGTGCATCCGCTCGATCCTGGCGCTGCGCACCGACGCCGAGAAGTACGGGATGCCGCTGATGATCGAGCCCCTCGTGATGCAGACCAAGCCCGGCAGCGGCGGATACGGCGTCGACGGCGACACCGCCAAGGTCGTCACCCTCGTCCGTCAGGCGCGCGAACTCGGCGCCGACCTCATCAAGGCCGACCCCACCGACGACATCGGCGACTACCACCGCGTCATCCAGGCCGCCGGCGACACCCCCGTGCTCGTGCGCGGCGGCGGGCGCGTCGACGACCGCACGCTGCTCGAGCGCACGCAGGCGGTCCTCGAGCAGGGCGCCCGCGGCATCGTCTACGGCCGCAACGTCATCCAGCACCGCGACCCGGCGGGCATCACCGCCGCCCTCATGGCCGTCGTGCACGAGAACGCTTCGGTCGACGAGGCGCTCGCCCTGATCGGCGGTGCGGCATGACCGGCAAGAAGATCGGCGTCGGCATCATCGGCGGCGGCCTCATGGGGCGTGAGATCGCCGCGGCGCTCCGCCGCTGGCCCGCCCTCATCGACCACCCGGCAGAGCCCGAGCTCGTCGCGGTGTGCGACATCAACCCCGCGGCGCTCGAATTCTTCGAACGCATCGACACCGTGCAGCTCACGACGACCGACCACCACGAGCTGCTCGCCGACCCGCGCGTCGACGTCGTCTACATCGCCGTCCGGCACGACCTGCATGAGCGTCTCTACGTCGACACCGTGCGCGCGGGCAAGGCGCTGCTGGCCGAGAAGCCGTTCGGCATCGATCAGGCCGCGGCCGACGCCGTCGTCGCGGCCATCGCCGAGACCCCGGAGTCGTTCGTCCGCGTGTCGAGCGAGATGCCGTTCTTCCCCGGCGCGCAGTGGGCCGTCGACTACGTGCGGTCCGGCGCCCTCGGCCGCATCGTCGAGGCGAAATGCACCTTCCTGCACTCCAGCGACATCGACGTGAACAAGCCCCTCAACTGGAAGCGGCAGAAGCAGTTCTGCGGCGACGCGGGAGTGCTCAACGACCTGGGCATGCACACGTGGCACGTCCCTCTGCGCCTGGGCTGGACGCCCGAGAGAGTCGTCGGCATCCTGCAGGACATCGTCACCGAGCGCCCCGGTCCCGACGGCTCGCCGCAGCCCTGCGACACGTGGGACAACGCCGTCATCCACTCCTGGGCCCGCCACGAGGGCGCACCCTTCCCCCTCACGACCGAGACCAAGCGCATCGCGCCGGGCCAGAAGAACACCTGGGAGTTCGAAGCCATCGGCATGTCCGGCGGCGTCCGCTTCAGCACGAAGAACCCGAAGCAGGTCGAGGTGTTCGCCTTCGTCGACGTGCCCGGCGTCGGCCGCGAGCAGAGCTGGCAGAGCGTCGACGCCGGCAGCCAGTCGGTGTGGCCCACGGTGACGGGTCCGAACTTCGAATCCGGATTCTCGGATGCCATCCTGCAGATGTGGGCGGCCTTCCTCGCCGAGTACGTGGGCGAGCTCGGCGACGGGTTCGGCTGCGTCCGCCCCGAAGAGGCGGCGCTCACCCACCGCCTGTTCGCCGCGGCCATCGCCTCGCACGAGACCGGCACGCTGGTGGCCCCCACCGCCTGACCCCCTCGAGTGTCCACGACACGCCGCCTCCCTCCCCGCGACGCGGCGCGTCGTGGACACTCGACAGTCGGTCGCCTCCGCGTCGGCGGCCGGGATCCCTATGCTCGGAGGATGCCGTCCGACGGCATCCACCCGAGGAGACGCATGCGAAAGACCGGCCGGCCGACGATGGTCGACGTCGCGGCAGAGGCGGGCGTCAGCTTCAAGACGGTCTCGCGGGTCATCAACGGCCAGCCCAACGTCGACCCCGCGATGGCGGAGCGCGTGCTCGCCGCGGTCGATCGCCTCGGCTACCACCGCAACGCCCTCGCCGCCAGTCTGCGCTCCGGTGACCGCGACACGGTCGGCTTCATCGCCGCCGATCTGTCGAACACGTTCTACATGTCGGTCGCCGCCGCCGTCTCGTCGGTCGCCTCCCGCGAGCGCATGCACCTGGTGATGGCATCCAGCGAAGAGGATGCCGCGACCGAGCGCACCCTCGCTCTCGACCTCTGCCAGCGCCAGGTCGGCGGTCTCATCGTGGTGCCGACGGCCGATGACCACTCCTACCTGCAGCGCGAGGTCGAGCTCGGCACCCCGGTCGTGTTCCTCGACCGCCCGGGCAGCGGAATCCCCGCCGATGCGATCCTCCTCGACAACCGCGGGGGTGCGCGCGCCGCGGTCGCCGAGCTGCTCGAGGCCGGGCACCAGCGCGTCGCCGTCCTCCTCGACGCGCGGAGCATCTTCACGATGGCCGAGCGCTGGGCCGGCGTCGAAGAAGCCTTCGCCGCCGCCGGGCGCGCGGCCGACCCCGCCCTCGTCGTCGACGGGCTCCACACCCCGGCCGTCGCGCGCGACGCCATGCTCCGCCTGCTCGACTCCGACGCCCCGCCCACCGCCGTGTTCTGCGCCAACAACCGCGTCACGATCGGTGTCCTCGAGGCGATCCTCCCCCGTGGCGCCGACATCGCCCTCGCGGGCTTCGACGACTTCGAGCTGTCCCATCTGCTTCCGCGCCGCATCCGCATCGTCGACTACGACGTCTCCGGGCTCGGTCGCCTCGCCGCCGAGACCCTGCTCGCGCGTCGCAACGCCCCGGCGACCGGCTCGCACACGCATCTCGTGCCGACGCACCTGGTCGACCGGGGCGGCGTCCGCTGACAGCCGCGCGCGCGTGACCCGCCTCAGCGGGCGCGCCGGCGGAGAGCGGCGCGCGTGAGCGGGGCGACCGGGGCGTCTGCGGCAGCAGACCGGGCGAACGCCTCCTCCTCCCGTTCGATCCAGGGCCGGCCCGCCACGACGACGAGCGGGACCAGCACGGATGCCGACAGCGGACTCCACCCGACGAGCTCCATCGGCGTCTCCGTCGCCCCGATCACGAGCAGGCCGATGACGAAGGCGATGCCGACCGCGCGTTCCCGAGCCGACGGATGCCGCAGCGCCGAGACGAACGCTGCGACGATCAGCACGCCGCCGGTGAGGGCGACCACCGCCCCGCCCTGCACCATCGTCGTCAGCGCGAGATTGTGCGCGTGACTGGCGGCGCTGGAGAGCACGTTGCGCAGCAACGGGTAGTTGTCGGCGAACCAGTGCGCGCCGAGCCCGAACATCCCGTGACCACCGAGCTGCCCGCGGTCGAAGATCCAGATCGCGCCGCGGTAGGTGTAGGCGTCCGGATCGGTCTCGGTGAAGGGCAGCCAGAAGACCGCGAACACCGAGGTGAGGAAGCCGACGACGGCGACGGGGAGGAAAGCCGCCCGGGGAAGCAGTCGAGCGAGCAGCATGACGGCCAGGACCGCCCCCGCCCCGGCGAGCGCGGTCCGCGACGACGACAGCACGAGCGCGGCGCAGATGACCGCCACGAGCAGCAGACGCACCAGGAGACGGCGGGCGAGGAACGCGCACGGAAGGGAGAGCGCAAGGAACATGCCGAACGTGTTCGAGTGCGAGAAGATCCCGGCGAGCAGTGGCGCGCCCGTCAGCGACTTGTCGAACGTGCCGATGCCGCCGGAGACGAGCACCTTCGAGGGGACGACGACGAACGCGAGGATCGACGCGCCGGCCACGACGGCGCCGACATGGCCGAGGATCGCCAGGTCGGGCATTTTCACCCGCACACTCACCATTAAGGCCCCCACCGCCGAGGTGATGAGCAGGCCGAGCGTGGGTGACCGGCCGTGGACGAACTCGTTCGCCGCGAGCATCAGACCGGGCGCGATCGCCAGAAGCAGGGGCGGCCCTTCGACCCGCCAGAAGAGCAAGACGACGAAGGTCGCCGCGATGGCGATCGCCGGGACGACGACGGCACCCAGGTCGTCGAGGGCCGCCGCCACGGCGACCGTGGAGGTCTTCCCCTCCACGTAGTGCTGTCGGTCGCCCAGGAGGGTCTCCACGATCGGCGAGGCGAGGGAGTACAGCCCCACCACGATCACCATCAGACGGCGCGCACGGAGGGAGTCCGCTAACCCCCGCTTCGGGAAGTCGGCGCCCCCGGGAACGGCTCGAGGGGTGGTTAGCGTGCTCACGGCCGCCACCGTATTGCGCAAGGAGCCCTCCGTGACCACCACCGACGTCGTCGCCCCCCGGAGGAAAGGGGCGTTTGTCCTGCTCGGGGCGCAGTGGGGCCGGTACCTCTCGCAGGTGCTCGGGATCGTCATCCTCGCGCGGCTGGTCGGCCCGGGCGATTTCGGCATCGTGGCGCTCGGCGCCTCGGTGGCGGGGCTCGCGGCCGTGCTCGGGGACTTCGGCCTCAGCATGGCGGCGTTGCGCGCTCCCTCCCTCACCGACCGACAGCGCACGAACCTGTTCTGGATGAACACCGGCATCGGCACCGCGGCCGCGGGTCTGGTCGCCGGGGTCGCCCCGGCCTTCGCCGCCGTCTTCGACGACACACGGCTGGTCGTCGTGCTCCTCCTGCTCGCGCCCGCGTTCCTCCTGCGCTCGGCGAGCGCGCAGCTCCGCGTGGAGTTGAACCGGTCTGGTCGACTCGAAAGGCTCGCCGGGTCAGAACTCGCGGGCGACCTGTCGGGACTCGCGGGCGCCGTCGTCCTGGCCCTGCTGGGCGGGGGCTACCTCGCCCTCGCCCTGCAGGGAACGCTGGCCGCCGCGGTCACCCTGGCGGTGGCGTTCGCGTGCACGACGTGGCGGCCCGGTCTCCCCCGTCGCGGAGCGGACATGCGCGGGCTCCTCGCGTTCGGCGGGAACACCTTCGTCGTGCACGCCCTGAACTACGCCTCCACCAACGTGGGCACGCTGATGATCGCGCGGTCCGCCTCCGACCAGGTGATCGGCTTCTACAACCGGGCGACACAGCTCGTGAACCTCCCGATCGACCAAGTGATCACCCCTCTCACGCGCGTCGTCATCCCTCACCTCGCGGGTGCGACCTCGGCATCCGATCTGGGCACGCGACTCGCGAAGTTCCAGGTCGTGCTCTGCTATCCCGCCTTCGCCTACCTCAGCCTGTTCGTCGTCGCGGCGCCCCCCGCCATCGAGGTGGTGCTCGGGCCCGCGTGGACGCCGGCCGCGGCGTTCGTCCCGGTGCTGGCCGTCGGCGCGGTGTTCCAGACCCTCGGCTACCCCCAGTACTGGGCGTTCGTGTCCACCGGTCGATCCGCCCTGCTCCTGGCCTCCGAGGCGGCGGGACGCCTCGCCATGATCGCCCTGGCGATCGGGCTCGCGCCCCTCGGCCCCCTCGCGGTGGCGACGGCGGTCGCGGCCGGGCAGTTCCTGTTGTGGGTCGCGGCGGCCGTCGTCTTCCTGCCGCGCACGGGGGTGCCGTCGTGGCCGCTCGTTCGCGCCGGACTGCGACCCATTGCGATCTTCGCCACGGCACTGGCGGCCTCGACCCTGGTCGATCAGCTGTTCTCGGCCTCCTTCGTCGCCCTCGCCCGCCTCTGCGCCATCGTCGGCGTCTGGGGCGTCGTCGTGACAGCGCTGATCCTGCTCGCCGGCCGTCGCGACCTGCGCGTCATCGCCGGGAGCCTCAGACGTCCGTGACGGCTCCGCGCGTCACGAGACCGCGGGTGAGGTGCGTCGCAAGACAGGACCACGGGGCGGGTGATCCCCCTGACGGACGACTGCTCCTGGGGCGCATACCCGCCTCGACCCCTCCCTGAAGACGCCACAGTGGGGGTTTCCCTTCCTCGCCCCGGAGCAGCATGACGTCCACCGCCTCGCCCGTCATCGCCTGGACGGCGATCGCCGCCGGCGTCCTGGACGTCCGCGCGTCGCCGACCTTCGGCGCAGAGGCCGAGATCCTCCTCCTCCCCGCGCTGCCCGCCGAGGCGTTCTGCCTCACCTCGATCGGAGCGGCGCTGTGGCGACGTCTCGTGGAAGACGGGCCGCTCGCCCCCCACCACGTCTCTCCCGCGGAAAGAGCCCTCCTGGAAGAGATGGAGGAGCATGCGATCGTCGCCCGCGATCCGACGCACCGCGCCCGCGTGCACCGGATCGACCGGCCGACGATGTCGTCGCCCTTCCACGAGCTGGTCCACGCGCTGGTGGCGCACGTCGCGGACGAACGCGGCATCCGGTGCGTCTTCATCAAGGGGCCGACGCTGCACCGGCAAGGACTGCGGACCCGCGAGCACTCCGGCGACGTCGACCTGTGGTGCGCGCCCGACCGATGGGATGATCTCGCCGACGCGCTGCAGGCGTGGGGATGGGAGCGGGAGCCCCACCCCTGGAGGGGCGCCCAGGCCCACCACACCATCACGATGAAACCGACGGGCTGGGGCTGCGAGATCGACGTCCATCGACGCATGCCGGGGCTCACCCTCGACGACGCCGATGCCTTCGCTCTCTTGATGAGGGATGCCGCCGCCGTGCGATTCGCGGGTGCCGAGGTGCTCGTGCCCCGGGCCGACGCGCACGCGGTGCTGGCGGCGCTGCACGCCGTCCGTCCGGAGATCGGTCGCCCGCGGCCCGCGGGAGCTCATGCCGTCGCCGTCGATCTGCTGACCCGCGCGACCGGATCGATCGCCGCCGCGCGGGAGATGGGTGCCGTCCCGGCGCTGCTCGACGAGCTGCGCGAGATCGATCCAGGAACGGACTTCTCACAGGATGCCGGGGGCACGCCGCGCGACTGGGAGTGGCGTCGTCAGCCGACACGGGCGCGCGCGTACTGGATCGCTCTGCGCGACGAGCCCCCGCTGGTCCTGCTCCGCTGCGCGGTGAGATCGCTGTGGGCGCCCGACGACGTCGCCCTCGCCTCGGCCCGCCGCCGGGGAGAGCCGACGACGAGCGTCGTTCGCGCCCGTTATCGACGCGTGAAGCGGGGAATCAGCGATCTCGCGCGCACGGTGTGTTCCCCCGCCGGCACCGAGGCCGACGGGACGAGGCGGTGACCCCCGAGCGCGCGAAGCCGACGGGGATCGTGACGGGCACCGGCTCGGATCGACCGAGCCAGAGGGAGAAGGAATCCTGAACGCCAGCAGCACCGTCGTCGTCAACGGGCGGTTCCTCACCCACACCCCGACCGGTGTGCAGCGGTTCGCCCGCGAGGTCACGCGCGCGCTCGCGACGATGCGCCCCGTCACGGTCGTCGCACCCCCGGGCGATCTCATCGACGCCGATCTGGGCGCGGAGATCGTGCAGGTCGGCCGGCTGAGCGGACACGCGTGGGAGCAGGTCGCCCTGCCCCTCCACCTCCGCCGCAGCGGGTCCCCCCTCCTCCTGGGGTTGGCGAACACCGGCCCTGTCGCCTATCGCCCGCAGGTGGTGACGTGTCACGACATCATCTGGGCGCGGCATCCCGAGAGCTTCGCCCGGTCGTTCCGCCTGCTGTACGCGACGATGACGCCGCTGCTTCTGCGCCGGAGCGCCCACGTGCTGACCGTGAGCCCCTTCTCGCGCGGCGAACTCGTCCGGGAGTTCGGCATCGACCCCCGCCGCATCACCGTGGTCGCCAACGCCGTCTCGCCCGCGTTCCACGCCGACGGTCCGGCGCACGACGAGGGCGTCCCGTACGTCCTCGCCGTCTCGTCTCCGAACCGCCACAAGAACTTCGACGCCCTCGTCGCGGCGTTCGAGGCGGCCGACCTCACGCATATCCACCGGCTGCTCATCGTCGGTCAGCAGGCGCGAGCCTTTCACACGCAGGCGACAACGGCCGCTCCGCGGACGCGCGCGCTCGGCCGCGTCGACGACGACGAGCTCATGCGGCTCTACCGCGGCGCCACGGCGTTCGCCTTCCCCTCGTTGTACGAGGGTTTCGGCATCCCCCCGCTCGAAGCGCAGCGCATGGGCACCCCGGTCCTGGCCGCCCGGTCGAGCGCTCTGCCCGACGTGCTCGGCGACAGCGCACTCTGGGTCGACCCGCACGACATCGACGACATGCGCCGCGGGCTCGAGACGCTCGACGGCGATCCGGCTCTGCGCGCCGACCTCGCGCGACGGGGGCGTGAGAACGAGGCGCGCTTCTCCTGGGAGGCCTCCGCCCGCCGGGTCTCCGACGTCATCGACCGGGTCATGACGACGCGGCGGTGACGACGTCGCCCCTCACCCCCAGACGCGCTCGAGCGCGACGCGCTGAGACGGCGGTGTGAACCGACCGGCAAGGTAGCGCCCCCACCGCGCGCGATTGTCGGCCGCCCAGTGGTCCAGACGTCCCGCCCGCACCGCCTCGACGAGCCTCGGCATCCCGGTGTCCAGACGCACCGCCGGCGGCAGCTCGGGCATGGCCGGGATAGATCGGGCGAGGATGGGGATGCCGCATTCGTACGCATCGAGCACGGCGATCGCCACGGCCGCCTCCCACGCCGCCGTGTGCACGTAGACGTCGAGGCCGGCGAGCTCGGCGGCGACCCCTTCCGGCGACTGCCACCCGGTGACCTCGACGTCATCCGGCGCGTCCTCGGCCCCCTCTCCCCCGCCGATCCACTTCGCCCGCACGTTCACCCCCGGCAGCTCGGCCCGCAGACCGCGGACGACGGAGACGAACGCGTCGGGATCCTTCTGCGGCGCCCAGCGCCCCAGCATCCCCACGGTCACCGTGTCCGCCGCGCTCTCCGACCGGGGCCGCGCGGACGGAGCGCGACTCACCGACGGCACGTTGGGGATGACGAGGAGCCGATCCTCGGGATAGCCGAGGCCTGCGGCGGCGAGCGCCTCCCCGGGGCCGCCTGCCGCCAGGACGTCGGCGCGGGGGCGCAGGATCCTCTCGATCGCCCGGTACAGCATCCGGGCTGCGGCGCCGATGTCGCGACGCTCGAAGGCGAAGCAGTGCGGGGTGTACACGAGCCGCGCTCGTCCCGTCCCGAGCACCCGCGCGTAGACCCCGGGGAAGCTGGAGTGCGCATGTACGACGTCAGGGCGCACGTCGGCGACGATCCGGCGCAGAGACGACAGCGCGCGCAACGATGTGGTGACGTCCCAGGCGGCATGGCGGATCTCCCCCACCCCGTTCCCCTCCCGCCAGACCGGAGCCGGAGCGCCGTCGAAATGCGGGGAGGCCACGACGTGCGTCAGACCCGCGGGCGTGTTCGCGATGTAGCTGCGGACGGCGACGGGCACGCCACCGGTCGTGCGGTCCACGAGATGGAGGACGACACGAGGCGGGCGGGGCGGATCGATCGCGGGAGGCACCCCGAGACGGTAGAACCGCACGGCGAGCGTGCGGTCCCGCTCCGAGCGGGCGCCGCCCGGGTGACACGCACCCGTGGGCGCCGCCACCCCGAGCCGTCAAGGCCCGGCCAGGACAGCCGGCCCCTGTCTACCGTCGTCCCATGAGCCACGATCGCGACCAGTTCACCTTCGACAACCCGGTCACGCGCTACGCCCGCGTCGAACCGCCCGTGCAGCACCAGCCCGAGCCGGGGGTGCAGGCCGATATGACGCCCGTGCCCGACCTGGGAGAGAAGACCTATCGCGGCCTCGGACGCCTCACCGGACGCAAGGCCCTCATCACCGGCGGCGACTCGGGGATCGGCGGGGCCGTCGCGATCGCCTTCGCACGCGAGGGCGCCGACGTCGCGATCGTGCACCTGCCCGACGAGCAGCGCGACGCCGACCACATCCTCGACCAGATCCGGGATGCCGGCCGCACCGGCGTCTCGATCGCGACCGACATCACCGACCCGGGCGCGTGCCGCGACCTCGTCGCCCACGCGGCCGAGGCGCTCGGTGGACTGGACATCGTCGTGAACAACGCCGGAAAGCAGGTCATGGTCGAGAAGGTCGACGACCTCTCCGACGAGCAGTTCGAGCAGACGTTCCGCACGAACGTCTTCGCGCCGTTCTGGATCACCAAGGCCGCGCTCGCCCACCTCCCGGAGGGCGGCTCGATCATCAACACCGCGTCTCTCGAGGCCTATGTCCCGGCACCCGACCGCCTCGACTACGCCGCCACGAAGGCGGCGATCAACAACCTGTCGAAGGGCCTCGCGCAGCAGCTCGCCTCCCGCGGCATCCGCGTGAACGTGGTCGCGCCCGGCCCGACCTGGTCGGCGCTGCAGGTGAGCCAGGGGGTCTCCGACGACCAGATGGAGCACTTCGACGACGAGAGCACGTACCAGCGCGCGGGGCAGCCCGCCGAGATCGCGCCCGCGTTCGTCTTCCTGGCATCCGCCGAATCCAGCTACGTCTCGGGCGAGACGCTGAACGTCAACGGCGGCATGGTCACCCCCTGACCCGGCGTCGATGCGCGCCCCGGCAGTCCTTCACCCGACGGCCGGGGCGTTCGTCGTCTCACGGCGGAGATCCCGTCTCGTCGGGCGACGACGGCGCCCGGCGCGGTGAGGCCGCCCGTCCCGACGTCCGACGTTCTGCCCTCGCCGCGCGCTTGCGTAAAACGTTCGGATCCGCAAGCGACCCTTCCCCGACCGCGCGGTACGAAACGGTGAAGACATGTCCGAAGACACCGCCTCCGCTCCCGACGAGGCGCCCCTCACCCTGTACATGCTGCACGCGCTCGGAGCGAGCGCCCGGTCGTTCGACCGTGTGGCCGCGCGACTGGCCGGACGCGTCCGCGTCGTCGGCATCGACGTCCCCGGATTCGGCTCCGAGGCCCACTCCACTGAAACCGACCTCGCCCACACCGTCGCACACGTCGAGAAGGCGCTCGCGGCGCACGAGGGCGGCCGATGGCTGCTGGGCGGCCACAGCATGGGCGGCAAGATCACGGCACTCGTGGCCTCCCGCGTCCTCCGCGGAGAGGCGGCCCTGTTCGGCCTGGCCGGCGTCGTCCTCATGGCCCCGTCGCCACCCCGCCCCGAGCCCATGGACGAGGAGCGGCGTCAGCGCATGCTCTCGTGGGTCGCCGACGGACCGCTCTCCGATGAGGATGCCGAAACCTTCCTCGCCCAGAACGTCGCCGAGCCGCTCGACGCCGAGGCGCACGCGGTGGCCCTCGACGGCCTGCGCCGCACCTCTCCCGCGGCGTGGCGCGCGTGGCTCGAGACGGGCAGCACCGTCGACGCCTCGGCCGAAGCGGGCCTGCTCGACCTGCCGGCGCTCGTGCTGGCCGGTGAGGACGACGCCGATCTCGGCGCCGCGGCTCAGCCCGGCTTGCTGGCCTCGGTCTACCCGCGGGCCCGCTTCGTCGCCCTGCCCGACACGGGGCACCTCATCCCCCTCGAGCGCGACGCCGAGGCGGCCGAAGCGATCGCCCGCTTCGTCGATGAGGAGGTGCGGGTCGGCCCTGTCGTCGCCGATGACTGGGCCCGCCTCATCGCCGGTGATCGCGTCGATGACCGAGTACGCGGCATCCTGGCCCGCCGGGCACTGCCCGACGACCGCGGCTACGCGCCCGCGGTGCTCGACCTGGCGCAGTTGACTCTTCTGCGCGAGATCGCCGACCTCGTGGTCCCGCAGGATGGCCTCGCGATCGACATCGCGGCCCGCGTCGACGCACAGTTGGCGCGCGGAGAGGGGGACGGATGGCGCAACGCCGACCTGCCGCCCGACCCCGAGGCGTACCGCGCCGGACTCGACACGCTCGCCGCCGTCTGGCCGACGGACCCCGTCGATCGCGAGAGCATCCTGCGCGCCGCGATCGACGGCGAGAGCACCGCCGAGGGTCCGTTCGACGCGGCACGCCTGAAGGTGTGGCTCGAGGATGTGCGCAACGACCTCGTCCGTCAGTGGCTCGCGCACCCCGCGAGCATGGCGCGCGTCGGGTACGACGGGTTCGCCACCGGCGGCTCGCCCATCCGCGGCTACGTGGAGCTGCGGTTGGGACGCCGAGAAGACTGGGAGCCGTCCGGAGTCGGCGGCACGATCGCGACGGGAGACGCCGCATGAACCTCGAAGCCATGCGCACGTTCGCCGATGACGAGACGGTCGACGTCGTCGTCGTCGGGACCGGCGCCGGTGGTGCGCCGCTCACGGCCGAACTGGCCCGCAAGGGGCTCAGCGTCGTCGCCCTCGAGGCCGGGCGCCACTTCGCGCTCGACGATCTGACCCCCGACGAGACCGAAGCGGTCGAGATCAACTGGATGTCGGAACGCCTGAGCGGCGGCGATGACCCCACGGCGTTCGGACCGAACAACAGTGGTCGCGGCGTCGGCGGCTCGATGCTGCACTGGGGCGCCTTCACGCCGCGTCCCGACCGCCGTGATCTCGCCCTCCGCACGGAGTCGGGCGTGGGCCGCGACTGGCCGGTCGACCCCGACGAACTGTTGTCGTACGTCGAGCGCGTCGAGGGCGACATCGGCGTCTCGGGCCCGAGTCCCTACCCGTGGGACCCCGGCCGCACCTACGCCTACGCCCCCGCCAAGCGCAACGCGCCCGCGAACCTCGTGGCCAAGGGCTGCGACGCCCTGGGCGTGCGGTGGGCCGATGCCCCCGCCGCGGTGCTCACGCGTGCACGCCTGCAAGACCACCACGGCGAGCGCAGCGCCTGCGTCAACTGCGGAGAGTGCCATCAGGGATGCCGGGTGGATGCCAAAGCCTCCACCGCGAACACCTACCTGCCGGCGGCGGTCGCGGCCGGCGCCGAGATCCGCAGCGAGTCGATGGTGCACGGCATCGAGCTCGACGACCGCGGCCACGTCTCCGCGGTCGTGTACCGCAAGGACGGCGTGGATCGCCGTCAGCGCTGCCGGGCGCTCGTGCTCGCGGGCGGCGGGGTCGAGACCCCGCGTCTGCTGCTGCACACGGGACTGGCCAACGACAACGGTCAGGTGGGCCGCAACTTCCTCGCGCACGGCGCGACCCAGGTGTGGGGACGCTTCGACGAGCCGGTACGCGGACACCGCGGCTATCCGTCGTCACTCATCTCCGAAGACATGATGCGCCCGGCGGACGCGGATTTCGCGGGCGGCTACCTCGTCCAGAGCCTCGGTGTCATGCCCGTGACCTTCTCGACGACGCTCGTGCGCGGCGGGGGCCTGTGGGGTCCCGAGCTCATGCAGCGGCTCGAGCAGGCGCGCTTCATGGCGGGCATCGGCATCAACGCCGACTGCCTGCCGGCCGACGACAACCGGTTGGTGCTGAGCGACGAGACCGACGAATTCGGCATCCCGCGGGCGCGCGTGAGTTTCACCGCCGGAGAGAACGAGAAGGCGATCGACAAGCACGCGACGGCGTTCATGTTGCGGGTGATGGAGGCCGCCGGCGCGCGCGAGACGATGGTGCTGGCCCGGACGGCCCACACGATCGGCACGTGCCGCATGTCGAGCGATTCCTCGGACGGCGTGGTGGATGCCGACGGCCGCTCCCACGAGATCCCCAACCTGTGGATCTGCGACAACTCCGTCTTCCCTTCGGCGATCGCCGCGAACCCCGCCCTGACGATCATGGCGCTGTCCCTGCGCACCGCCGACCGGTTCCTGGCATCCGCCGCCGCCTGACCCCTCCTTGCCGAGTGTCCAGGACACGCCGTACGCACCCCTCGCGACGCGGCGTGTCCTGGACACTCACCACCACGTGGCTCCGCACGGGAGAATGGATGCCATGAAGCTCGAGCACCTCGTCCGGTTCGCCGCCCTCGCCGAGGAGCTGCACTTCCCGCGCGCGGCCGACAAGCTCGGCATCCCCCTCGCCTCGCTCTACACGACGCTCGACAAGCTCGAGGAGGAGGTGGGGCAGCCGCTGGTGCAGCGCACGGCGCCCACGCGCCTGCTCCCCGCGGGCGCCCTGCTGCTCGAGGAGGCCCACCGGCGCATCGCCGATGCGCCTCCGCCCGCGCCGAAGCAGAAGGCTCCCGGCGGCGGCAAGGCCAAGGCCAACAAGGGCAAGGGTCGCGCGCCGATCGTGAAGGGTCAGCCCAAGCCCTACAAGAAGCGCCAGGGCCGCTGACCCGCGGAATTCTCCTTCCCCCCTTCCGCGCCTGATCGATCTTCGGGTCGACCCGACGCTCACCGCTGCCTGTACCCAGGAACGCTGCTGACACGGCATTCCTCGTCACGGGCGGGAGGGCAGCGGCCTCGCATCTCGACGAACGGCGGGCCCCTGGCGACCGGATCTAGAGCTCCGAGACCCGCCCGGCCTCCACGTGCCAGCGACGATCGGTCTCGACGGCCGCGAGCATGCGCCGGTCGTGGGTGACCAGCAGCAGCGTCCCGGTGTACGAGCCCAACGCCTGTTCCACCTGCTCGATCGCGGGAAGGTCGAGGTGGTTCGTCGGCTCGTCGAGCACGAGCACGTTGACCCCGCGCGCCTGCAGCAGCGCGAGCCCCGCGCGCGTCCGCTCCCCCGGCGACAGACCGTCGACCGGCCGGGTGACGTGATCGGCCTTGAGGCCGAACTTCGCCAGCAGAGTGCGGACCTCCCCGGCGTTCAGCTCCGGCACGAGCGCTTCGAACGTCTCCGCGAGCGGCCGCTCCCCCACCAGCAGCGACCGCGCCTGGTCGATCTCGCCGATCGCGACGCTCGTCCCGAGCGACGCCGTGCCCTCGTCGGGCGACTGTCGACCCAGGATGCCGCGCAGCAGCGTCGACTTCCCGGCACCGTTCGGCCCGGTGATGCCGATGCGCTCGCCGGCGTTGATCTGGACCGAGACGGGTCCGAGGGTGAAGTCGCCCTGTCGGAACACGGCCCCGGAGAGCGTCGACACGACCGAGCTCGACCGCGGGGCCGACCCGATCGTGAATTCGAGCTGCCACTCCTTACGGGGCTCCTCGACCTCGTCGAGTCGCGCGATGCGGCTCTCCATCTGCCGCACCTTCTGCGCCTGCTTCTCACTCGACTCGGTAGCGGCCTTGCGGCGGATCTTGTCGTTGTCGGGTGACTTCTTCATCGCGTTGCGCACGCCCTGGCTCGACCACTCGCGCTGCGTCCGGGCTCGAGACACGAGATCGGCCTTCGTCTCGGCGTACTCCTCGTACTTCTCCCGCGCCTGTCGCCGCAGCGTCGCGCGCTCCTCGAGGTAGGCGTCGTACCCTCCGCCGTAGACGCGGTGCGTGTTCTGCGCCAGGTCGAGCTCGAGCACCCGGGTCACCGATCTGGCGAGGAACTCGCGGTCATGGCTGACCAGCACCACGCCGCCGCGCAGGCCCCGCACGAAGTCTTCGAGCCGCTCGAGGCCGTCGAGGTCGAGGTCGTTCGTGGGCTCGTCGAGGAGCGCGATGTCGAAGCGCGACAGCAGCAGCGCCGCGAGCCCCACGCGCGCCGCCTGACCCCCGGAGAGCCCGGTCATCCCGGCATCCGGTCCCACCTCCAGCCCGAGGTCGGCCAGAACCTGCGGCATCCGCTCGTCGAGGTCGGCGGCGCCGCTCGCGAGCCACCGCTCGAGGGCCGTGGCGTAGGCATCGTCAGCGCCCACGGCCGTGGGGTCGCCGAGGGCCGCCGCCGTGGCATCCATCTCGCGGGTCGCCTCCGCGCACCCGGTGCGACGAGCGATGTACTGCGCGACCGTCTCACCCGCGACGCGCTCGTGCTCCTGCGGCAGCCACCCGACGAACGCATCGGCGGGCGCGAGGCTGACGGTTCCGGCGAGGGGCTCGTCGGCCCCGGCGAGCAGCCGCAGCAGGGTCGACTTGCCGGCCCCGTTGGCCCCGACGAGCCCGACCACGTCGCCGGGCGCGACCGTGAGGTCGACGCCCTCGAAGAGCGTGCGGTGGCCGTATCCCCCGGCGAGGTTCTGGGCGACGAGGGTGGCGGTCATCCCCCTATCCTCCCAGGCCGGCCGCCACGCACTGCGCCGTCACCGGTGGGCCGGAGGCCCCGCCGGCGCTCCGCGTCGGTCACGTCGCTCGACCACGACGACGATGAGCCCCAGGATGCCGAGACCGGCGACCGGGAGTGCCCTGGCGACGACCGCGGTGCGCACCGCCGGCGCGTCCCGCGCCTCACCGCGCCCGCGGATGAGAGGTCGCGTACACGTCGCGCAGCGCGTCGACCGAGACGTGCGTGTAGATCTGGGTCGTCGCGACCGAGGCGTGGCCCAATAGCTCCTGCACGACCCGCACGTCGGCGCCGCCCTGCAGCAGATGCGTCGCGAACGAGTGCCGCAGGGTGTGCGGTGAGACGTGGGCGGTGAGCCCCGCGCCGTCGGCCGCGGCCTGGATGATCAGCCAAGCGCTCTGACGCGACAGCGGGGCGCCGCGCACGCCGAGGAAGAGGCGCGGCGTCGCGCGTCCCTTCGCGGCGAGGGCGGGTCGCACGCGCGTCAGGTAGGCATCGAGGGCAGCCCGGGCGTACGAGCCGACCGGCACGATGCGCTCCTTGTCGCCCTTGCCCCGCACGCGCAGCAGGTCCCCCTGAGCGACGTCGTCGACGTCGAGGTGGACGATCTCCGACACGCGGGCTCCCGTCGCGTAGAGCAGCTCGAGCAGCGCCCGATCGCGCACCGCAGCGGGGTCCGCGGCCGTGGCGTCCGCGGATCCGGGCACGGGTCCCGCGGCATCCAGCAGGGCGTCGACCTGCGTGATCGTCAGTGCCTTCGGCAGACGCCGGGGCGCCTTCGGCGGCCGCAGGCGTCCGCTCGGATCGGCCTCGGACCGCCCCTCGCGCACGAGGAAGCGGTGGAGTCCCCGCACGGACGACTGCATCCGCGCCAGGGACGATGCCGCGGGAGGAGGCTCGGCCGAGGCGCGCTCCGCGCCGAAGTCGGCGACCCGTTCCGGCGTCACCGCGTCGACGTCGACGATCCCGCGTGCGCGGAGCCACTCCACGTACACGTCCAGATCGCGGCGGTACGCGGCGACGGTGTGATCCGACAGGCCCCGCTCGAGCGCGATGTGACGCAGATACGTCTCGACGGCGCGCTCGAGCTCCACGTCAGGCCGACGCGGCCTCGCGGCGGAGGACCTCGGCGGCGGCGAGCGCCCCCGCGGCCAGGATGCCGTTGCGCAGGCGCCCGCCGATGACCCCGTCGATCAAGTCGGCGAGCGGCACGCGCTCCACCCGCATGTCGGACTCCTCGTGCTCGCGCTCGTAGTCGGTCTCGACCGTGCGCAGGCCGCGCGCGAGGAAGAGATGCACGACCTCGTCATTGCCCCCGGGCGTGGTGTGCATCGACAACAGGTGCTGCCAGCGGTCGGCTTCGAGGTCGACCTCCTCGGTCAGCTCGCGCTTCGCGGTCTCGATCGGCGGCTCGCCCGCCACATCGAGCAGGCCAGCCGGGATCTCCCAGTCGCGCTCCTTGATGGGGTGGCGGTACTGCTGGATGAGCACGACCCGTCCCTCGTCGTCGATCGCCACGACGGCCGCGGCCCCCGGGTGCTCGACGTACTGGCGGGTCATCTCCCCGTCGCCGTAGCGCACGGTGTCGCTGCGGACGTCCCATACGGCACCCTCGTAGACCACCTCGGTCGAGACGACCTCGAGGTCGACCGGCTCGTCGCGCAGCTGCTCCACGTCAGTCCTCCTCGACGTCGAACAGTTCGCTCGAGCGGTGACGCTCGAGGGCCGCGCCGACGAGCCCGCGGAACAGCGGGTGCGGCTCGGTCGGACGCGAGCGCAGCTCGGGATGCGCCTGCGTGGCGATGTAGTACGGGTGCACGTCGCGCGGAAGCTCGACGAACTCCACGAGGTCGAGGTCGGGATTCAGTCCCGAGAACACCAGGCCCGCGTCGCTGAGCTGCTGACGGTAGGCGTTGTTGACCTCGTAGCGGTGGCGGTGGCGCTCCGAGATGCTGTTCGCTCCGTAGACCTCCGCGGCGAGCGAGCCCTCCGCGAGGGCGGCCGGGTACAGCCCCAGACGCATCGTGCCGCCCAGGTCGCCGCTCTGGAGGATGTCGACCTGCTCGGCCATCGTCGCCACGACGGGGTGAGCGGTGTCGGGATCGAATTCGCTCGACGACGCGCCCTCGAGACCGGCGACGGTACGCGCGTACTCGATGACCATGCACTGCAGGCCGAGGCAGATGCCGAGAGTGGGGATGCCCTGCTCCCGAGCGAAGCGCAGCGCACCGAGCTTGCCCTCGATGCCGCGGATGCCGAACCCGCCCGGCACGATGATGCCGTCGACGGCTCCGAGGGCCTTGGCCGCCCCCTCGGGCGTCTCGCACAGGTCGGACGGGATCCACGTGATCTTGACGTGGGTCTCCTGCCCGAAGCCACCGGCCTTGATGGCCTCGGTGACCGACAGGTACGCGTCGGGGAGGTCGATGTACTTCCCGACGAGACCGATCGTGACCTCGTGCTTGGGGTTGTGCACCGCCTGCAGCACGCGGTTCCAGCGCGACCAGTCCACGTCGGCGGCCTTGGAGATCTCGAGAGCGTCGACGATGTACGCGTCGAGACCCTGGTCGTGCATCATCGACGGGATGTCGTAGATGCTCGGAACGTCGATCGCGTTGACGACCGCGTCCTCGTCGACGTCGCACATGAGCGCGATCTTGCGCTTGTTCGACTCGGTGACGGGCCGGTCGCTGCGCAGCACGAGGGCGTCGGGCTGGATGCCGATGGAGCGCAGGGTCGCGACGGAGTGCTGCGTCGGCTTGGTCTTCTGCTCGCCCGAGGCGCCCATGAAGGGAACGAGCGAGACGTGCACGAAGAAGACGTTCTTGCGACCGAGCTCGTGACGGATCTGCCGCGCCGACTCGATGAACGGCTGCGACTCGATGTCGCCGACCGTGCCGCCGATCTCGGTGATGATGACGTCGGGCTGCGGGCTCTCGCTCGCCTGCAGGCGCATGCGGCGCTTGATCTCGTCGGTGATGTGCGGGATGACCTGCACGGTGTCGCCGAGGTACTCGCCGCGACGCTCGCGCGCGATGACCTGCGAATAGATCTGGCCCGTCGTGACGTTGGCCGCCTGGCTGAGCTCGATGTCGAGGAAACGCTCGTAGTGGCCGATGTCGAGATCGGTCTCCGCGCCGTCGTCGGTCACGAAGACCTCGCCGTGCTGGAACGGGTTCATGGTGCCCGGATCCACGTTGAGATAAGGATCGAGCTTCTGCATGACCACGCGGAGTCCGCGGGCCGTGAGGAGGTTGCCGAGGCTTGCCGCCGTCAGGCCTTTACCCAGGGAGGAGACGACCCCTCCGGTCACGAAGATGTGCTTCGTCGTGAAGGTCGTGCTGTCTGAATGTCCCGCGTCCGAAGTCTGCATCACGGGCTTCGATCCTATCAGTCGGGTGTGGGGGTTCGCCTCAGAGTCTGGCAGCCCCTTCCGACATCCACGTCACGCCCGCGTGTCGATCGGGGGTCGAAGCACTCGGATCAGCGCGTCCGGCCGGTCTCGAGCAGTTCCCGCGCGTGCGTCAGAGCGGCATCCGAGTCGGAGAGTCCCGACAGCAGCCGCGCCATCTCCGCTTCGCGCTCCGCTCCGTCGAGCCGACGGACGCTGGATGCCGTGACCGCGCCGTCGTTCCCCTTGACGACGGTGAGGTGGTTGCCCGCGAACGCGGCGACCTGCGCGAGGTGCGTGACCGCGATCACCTGCGAGGATTCGGCCAGGCGCGCCAGACGTCGTCCGACCTCGATGGCCGCGGCGCCGCCGATCCCGGCATCCACTTCGTCGAAGACGAACGTCGGCACCGGGTCGACGCCGGCGATGACCACCTCGATGGCGAGCATCACACGGCTGAGCTCTCCGCCCGACGCCCCGCGCGACACCGGCCGCGGGTCGGCTCCGGGGTGCGGAGCGAGGAGGATCGAGACGTCGTCGCGGCCGTGCGCCGCGGGTGCCGCGGCAGCCACGTCGACGGTCAAGCGCGCATCGGGAAGGGCGAGGGCGTGCAGCTCCTCGGTCACCGCCGCGCCGAGCCGCTCCGCCGCGTCCCGGCGGGCCGCGGTCAGGGCGTCGGCGGCCGCGTCGAGTTCGCGGGCGGCGGCGTCGCGCTGAGCGGTGAGGCGCTCGACCCGATCGCCGTCGTCGTCCAGTTCGACGAGGCGGGCCGATCCCGTCGCCAGAAGCTCGATCGCGGCGTCCACGGAGCCGTGGGTGCGCGCCAGCGCCGCGAGCACGCCGCGGCGCTCGTCGACCGCCGCGAGCTCGTGGGGACCGGACTCGTCGAGGTCGGCGAGATAGCCCGACAGTGCGACGGAGGCATCGGTCGCGCGGTACCCCAGATCGGCGACCTGCTCGCCGATCGCCGCCAGAGCGGCGTCGCTTCCCGAGATGCGTTCGAGGGCGCGACGGGCCTCCGCCAGGAGTGACACGACGTCCGGGGCGCCGTCCTCGTTCGACAGCGCCGCGTGCGCGGTCACCGCGGCGACGCGCAGTTCCTCGGCGTTCGCGAGGCGCTCGGCGCGGCGCGCGAGCTCGTCCTCCTCGCCGGGGAGAGGAGCGGCCGCCTCGATCTCCGCGATCGCGGCACGCAGCTGCTCGGCTTCGCGAGCCCGGTCATCGCGGTCGCCGGTCAGCGCCGACAGCTCGGCGTCGAGGGTGCGCCAGGCGTCCCACGCGGCGCGATAGGCCGTCCGGGCCGCGGTCACGGTGTCTCCGCCGAAGCGGTCGAGCGCATCGCGCTGCGCCGAGGCCGACCGCAGCCGCAACTGGTCGGATTGCCCGTGCACCACGACGAGATCGTCGGCGAGGTCGGCGAGCACTCCCGCGGGAGCGGTCCGGCCGCCCACGGTGGCGCGACCCCGGCCCTCGCTCGACACGGTGCGCCCGAGGTACAGCTCCGCCGCCCCCTCGCCGACCGGCTCGACGTCGCCGCCCGCCTCGCGCACGCGAGCGGCCACGGGGCCGTCCTCCGGTACGAGCCACACGCCCTCGACCGCGGCCTGAGCGGCGCCCGAGCGCACCGCGCCCGAGTCCGCCCGCTGCCCCAGCAGCAGTCCGAGACCCGTGACCACCATCGTCTTGCCCGCGCCGGTCTCCCCCGTGATCGCGGTGAACCCACGCCCGATGGGCAGGGTCGCGTCGGCGATCACGCCGAGGTCTTTGAGCCGCATCTCCTCGATCACGCCGCACCTCCGGTGGCGCCGCGCCACCCGGTGACGGGAAGGCGGAACTTGCGGACCAGTCGATCCGTGAAGGCCGCCGGGTGCAGGCGGGCGAGACGCACCGGCCGCGACGATCGCCGCACGACGACTCGCGCCCCGGGCGGCAGCTCGTGAGAGCGACGACCGTCGCACCACAGGATGCCGCTTCCGCTCGTGCGCTCGAGCACCTCGACGGCGACCGTGGCGTCGGGGCTCACCACGAGGGGGCGAGCGAAGAGCGCGTGCGCTGACAGCGGCACCACGGCGATGGCTTCGACGGTGGGCCAGATGACCGGCCCCCCGGCCGAGAAGTTGTACGCGGTCGATCCGGTGGGCGACGCGACGACGACCCCGTCGCATCCGAATGACGACAGCGGTCGGCCGTCGACCTCCATGACCACCTCGAGCATGCGCTCCCGGCTGGCCTTCTCTACAGTGGCCTCGTTCAGTGCCCAGGTCTCGAAGATGACGCTGTCGTCGGCATCCAGCACCCGCACGGCGAGGGCGAGACGTTCCTCGACGGTGTAGTCCCGCGCGATCACGCGGCGGACCGCGTCGTCCATGTCGTCGCGCTCGATCTCGGCGAGGAACCCGACGTGCCCCATGTTGATGCCGAGGATGGGCGCCCGCCCTCCGCGCACGGTCTCGGCGGCGCGCAAGATGGTGCCGTCGCCGCCGAGGACGATCGCGAGTTCCACGTCGGCGATGTCGACGTCGACGCCGAGAGTCTCGACGCCCTCGAGCGAGAGCCGCTCGGCCAGTTCGGGCCGGTCCTCCGCCGAGACGACGGGGGTCGCCCCCGCCGCGCGCACGGCGGTGAGGATGCGTTCGGCGGCATGGACGGTGTCGTCACGACGGGCGTGCACGACGAGGAGGATTCGGCGATCGCTGGGGGTCATCGGCTTCCGGTCAGTTCGGTCACGGTGCTCTCCCATTCTGAGGGGTCACCGCCCCGGACGGCCGAGAACCACGCGACATACTCCTGGTTGCCGTGCGTTCCGACGAGGGGCGACGCGATCAGGCCGGCCGTGCGCAGTCCCGTGTCCCATGCCGCCCACAGCACGCCGTGCACCGCGTCGGAGCGCAGGGCGGGGTCGGTGACCAGCCCGCCCTTCACCGCCGTGCGACCCACTTCGAACTGCGGTTTGATCAGCAGGACCACGTCGGCGTCGGGGGCCGCGGTGTCCGCGACGGCCGGGAGCACGTGGTGCAGGGAGATGAACGACAGATCGCCGGTCACCACGCGCGGGCGCTCGTCGACTCCCGTCGCGGCGGCGAGGGAGTCGGCGGTCATGAACCGCACGTTATACCCCTCGACCGACACGACGTCGGGGTCGCCGGCCAGAACGGTGGACAACTGCCCGTGGCCGACATCGACCGCCATGACCGGTCGGGCACCGCGCTCGCGCAGCACCTGCGTGAACCCGCCCGTCGATGCCCCGAGGTCCAGGGCGGTGCGCCCCTCCACCTCGATCGGGAAGGCGTCGAGTCCCGCGATCAGCTTGTGCGCCGCGCGGCTGACGTAATGGTCGGCGCCGGCGACGGAGATCTCGTTGTCGTCCACGACCGGCGTCGACGGCTTGACCACCGGCCGCCCGTCGACGCTCACGACGCCCGAGGCGATGAGCTGCGCCGCGTGCGAGCGCGAACGGGCGAGTCCGCGGGCGGCGAGGGCCGCATCGAGGCGGGTCGTCACGGGCGCGACGCGGCCGACGAGTCGGTGGGGGCCGACGCGAGGCGCTGCGCCAGTTCGTCGTGCACGGCGGCGTAGGCGTCCGCGCGCACGTCCAGCGGCTGCTCCTCGATGAGGCGCAGCCGATCGATCAGATCGGTCGGGGCATCCGGGGCGGCATCGTCCGACATGGATGCCATGCTACCGACGTCAGCGCACCCGGAACGGGTCCGCATACAGCTGCTCCGGCACGCGGAAGCCGAAGATGGCCCGGCCCGAGTTCCAGATGGCGGCTGCTCCCGCGCGCAGGAGGTCGATCTGACGGTCGCCGGTCGACACGATGCGCAGGTCGACGCCGTCGATCTCGACGACCGCGTCGCCGACCCGCGTGCGGTCACCCTTGACGACGGTGGCCGGGTACGGCTCGAACAACTGACGCAGGTCTTCGACGATGTAATCAGGGCGCTGGGAGGGCGGTGCCGCCAGCACCTGCTTGGGCCGGTCGATGCCGGTCAGCACGAGGACCGACGGCATCTCGGCGACGCGCGCGCCCTGGATGTCCGTGTCGAGACGGTCGCCGATGAACAGCGGCGAGGTCGCGCCCGTGCGGGCCACGGCTTCGTCGAAGATGGGGCGTTCCGGCTTGCCTGCGATGGTCGCCAGGCGCCCCACCGCCGTGTGGACGGCCGACACGAGCGTGCCGTTGCCCGGGGCGATGCCCCGCGCCTGGGGAATGGTCCAGTCGGTGTTCGTGGCCACCCAGGGGATGCCACCCTCTTCCACCGGCGTCGCCAGCGCGTAGGCGGCCTCGGCGAGGTGCTTCCACCCCACCTCGGGCGCGAAGCCCTGCACGACCGCGGCCGGGGAATCGTCGGCGCTGCGGGTGACGACGAAGCCCGCCTTCTCCACCTCGACGACGAGTCCCTCCCCGCCGATGACGAGGAGCGTCGAGCCCGCCGGGACGAGGTCCTTCATCAGCCGCATCGCGGCCTGCGGGCTCGTGGTCACGTCCTCGGCCGCGACGCTCAACCCGAGCGAACTCAGGTGCTCCGCCACCGACGCGTCGGTGCGCGAAGCGTTGTTCGTGATGTACCCGAGACGGAGCCCCGCGGCCTGGGCGCGGTTGAGGCTGTCGACCGCGTGCGGGAGTGCACCCGGGCCCGCGTAGACCACGCCGTCGAGGTCGGAGAGCACGACGTCCACCCCGTCCAACGGGGTGGGCTGCGCGGCTGCGCGGCGGAAGATCATCGCGACCCCTCGGCCTCGTCGTCCGACGCGGTCCCCTCGTCATCCGGGACGACGTCCTCGTCCGACGCGGATGCTTCCTCGTCGGAGGTGGCAGAGCCCGGGTCCGTCGCAGCGGAGTGCTCGTCGGGCTCGGCGCCGGCCGTGTCATCGGACGCCTCCGAGGCGTCGTCGTCGTCGACGTCGTCGACGGGAATGACACCGGATGCCACGTCCACTCCGCCGTCGTCATCGATCAGGTCGATCTCCTCGACGACGATGACCTCGCGATCGGCCACTCCGGCAGCGGCGTCCAGCGCCTCTGCGGCGATGTCCGCGCGCCGTTGCCACTCCGCGGCCTCCGCGTCGCGCCCCAACTCCTCGAGGACGGCCGCACGCGCGGAGAAGAGAGCGGGGCTCCATTCGAACGCGCGGTCGGGATCGGCCTCGGGGATATCCAGCTCCTGCAGGGCACGATCCGTCTGCCCGAGGTCGAGGCGGGCACCCGACATGGCGATCGCCAGCTGGACGCGCACGGGCACCGACAGAGTCGAACGGTCGACCGCCCGGCCTTCCTCGAGTGCGCGGTCGGCACGACCGACGCCGCGTTCGCTGTCGACGATCAGCGGCAGCTGCTCGTCGGAGCCCGTGATGCGGCGGTGCGTGCGCAGCTCGCGCAGGGCGAGCGCGAAGTCGCCCACCGCGTAGGCGGTGATCGCGACGGTCTCCCGGACGACGCCCACGCGACCCGCGCTGCGCGAAGCGGCGAGGGCGTGCTGGTGGGCGAGCGCGGGGTCCTCGTCGATGAGGCGGGCCGCCATCGCCAGATGCCGGGCGACGTTGTCGGCGTTGTCCTTGCTCAGGGTCTTGAGCTCGTTGCGCGCCGCGCCGGGCAGGTCGAAGGCCGTGATGTCGTCGGGCAGCTCGGGGCCACGTTCGCGCCGGTCCTGCGGCGGGCGGGTCGCGCGCGCATCGTCCCGGTCGAAGCGGCGGGGCGCTCCCGCGCCGGGGCGGCTGTCGCGCGAAGGACGCCGATCGCCGCCGCCGAAGCCACGCTCACCGCCGTCACGACGCACGGGACGGTCGCCGTCGCGACGGAACGGACGGTCACCGTCGTTCCGGTACGGACGAGCCTCTCCGTCACGACGGACAGGTCGATCGCCGTCACGACGCACGGGACGGTCGCCGTCGCGACGGAACGGACGGTCACCGTCGCTCCGGTACGGACGAGCCTCCCCGTCACGACGGACAGGACGGTCGCCATCACGACGAACAGGACGGTCGCCGTCACGACGCACGGGACGGTCGCCGTCACGACGGAACGGACGGTCACCGTCGTTCCGGTACGGACGCGCCTCCCCGTCACGACGGACAGGTCGGTCGCCATCACGACGGACAGGTCGGTCGCCGTCACGACGGAACGGACGGTCACCGTCGTTCCGGTACGGACGAGCCTCCCCGTCGCGACGGACAGGTCGGTCGCCGTCACGACGCACGGGACGGTCGCCATCACGACGCACGGGACGGTCGCCGTCGCGACGGAACGGACGGTCACCGTCGTTCCGGTACGGACGCGCCTCCCCGTCACGACGCACAGGTCGGTCGCCATCACGACGGACAGGACGGTCGCCGTCACGACGGACAGGACGGTCGCCGTCACGACGGAACGGGCGGTCGCCGTCGCGCCGAGGACGTCCGGCGCTATCGCCGTCACGGCGGGGAGGCCGCTCTCCGCGAGACGGCGAACCGTCGCCGCGCGCAGACCGACCACGGTCGAATTCACGGTCGCTCGAGCGCCCGTCGTTACTCCTGCGCTCGTTGGAATCGTCCGTCGACATGATCGTCCTCCCCGGGGAATGTGCCCGTAAATGCGAAATGGCCACCCAGCGTTGGGTGGCCATTTCGTTAAAGGAAGTCCGGCGGTGTCCTACTCTCCCACAGGGTCCCCCCTGCAGTACCATCGGC